>NZ_JAFNNL010000004.1:0-205508 GCF_026536805.1 Gilliamella sp. B3482
ATCGACGAAAATTTAAGATCGCGTAGTCGATCGTTGCGCCGATCGTTATTTCGATCATCATTTGGATCATCATTCCGATCATCTCTCAGATCTAAATTACTCCGACAGATCTTTTTACCGCTAGGCCTTTTACTCATACCTTTTTACTCCAGCCATGCATTAACTTCACAGACAACAAGAAATCATATTCAGGGTAGTGCGCCTTATTTAACTTATGACGGTGGCCTTACACGTGCGGTTGATACTGATGGTCTGCTCAGTATTACTTTATCAAATGGTGTGCAATACACGCCTTCAACTAATACTTCATCTTCTTCAGAACCAATCGTCTTACCTGTTGCTGGTCAAAGTCTTGCTCGCGTTAACATGTTTGTTCCAGTTAATACAAATTCAGTCACATTAACTAGGCTTGTTGATACTTATAAATATTGGGGGGATAATGATGGCGATACAGATGTTACAGCTACAGGAGGTACTCTAAGTTTATCTGTCACCGATAAATACAGCCGAGCTGTACCACGTCATACAGTATTAGGGCATTGTGGTGCCCCTTATCGTCTTAAATTAACCAGTACGGATGGTACACTATCCACACGTTATGGGGTTCCTCGTAGTCGTAGTTTCAATGCAAGTAGTGTGACTTATTATGTTACTCCTAACCCTGATACTGAACCAGAGGTTTGTTTTGCCAAACCCGTTTCGGTTGCAGATGCAGATCATAACGATGGTCCATCTTCTATTTGGAACCGTTATAAGGGTTTTTTCACTCAGGATACTAGGCCTGATTATTATGGTAAAAACTTTCCGACTACGGGTGCTAATAACATGTACTTTGATTTAGAAATTGCTGGTAATAGTCAGCTATTGGCTTGGTCTTCTGTCACTCAGGGAGGTATCACCGCTACTATGAGCAATCCCACACCGACAAGCGTACGGGTTACCTTAACCGGTCCAGTTGCGAAGGCATCCCAATGGAATTCTAACAATCCTGGTCTTATTGCTAAGCCTACTTTCCCTCAGACTTTCGAGTTAATTGGTCATTATGCCCATAATGGTGAGAGGGCTGTCAAGTATGGATTTCAGATAAAACAATGGTTTGTCAACCGAGGTAAAGGTTTTTATACCTATTCTAATATGGAGTCTTGGTGTAATAAAATTGGTTACCGTATGCCTACGGTTAAAGATTTAACTAATGCAAAACGTTTTGAAGTGATTGGTGCTACACCTTCCTCACCTGATAATCATTATCAGCGTAGAATTGGTGCCAGCTTTATTGCGGAGTGGGGTAATCTAAACAAATATGAAAAAGCCGACTTTGGTATTACCAGGTTCTGGACCAATGTTATAGCTCCTGACAACGATAATCGGTATGTTGTTTACCCTGAGGATGGTCGTATACATTGGTTTTATACTGGCTATGAAAGCATTTTGGAAGGGCTTTGTACCATCACCGCCCCCGAGCAATAAAAAGCAATTTTGAGCGTAACCCACATAAACCCCCACCTTGGTGGGTTTATTTTTGCTTTTTTATAGCAAAAAAAGTTGAGGAGCAGGGTTTTTGATATAAAAAAACTCACTTATTGGTGAATAAGTGAGTTTGATTAACTTTGTCGAAACTATTTAACTGGGCGCATTGTTGGGAATAAAATGACATCCCGAATGGTATGGCTATTGGTAAATAGCATTACGGTTCGGTCAATCCCAATTCCTAGCCCTGCTGTTGGCGGTAAGCCATGTTCTAATGCGGTGATGTAATCTTCATCATAAAACATTGCTTCATCATCACCCGCGTCTTTTTGTGATACTTGGTCGGCAAAACGTTGTGCTTGGTCTTCGGCATCATTAAGTTCTGAGAAGCCGTTACCAATTTCACGTCCACCAATAAAGAATTCAAAGCGGTCTGTTACAAATGGGTTTTCATCGTTTCGACGAGCAAGTGGTGAGACTTCTGCCGGGTATTCGGTGATAAATGTTGGTTGAATGAGGTTAGCTTCAGCCACTTCTTCAAATATTTCAGTTACCACTCGACCAAGTCCCCAGCCTTTTTCCACTTTGATTCCCACTGCTTTTGCAATCGCACAAGCTTTGTCAAAATCATCTAAATCAGCATTACTGGTTTCTGGGCGATAATGGCAGATTGCTTCGCGCATGGTCATTTTGATAAATGGTTTGCCGAAATCAAAAGTGTGTTCGCCATATTGCACTACGGCATTCCCCGTCACGGCAATGGCTAAACGACGGAATAACGCTTCAGTTAATACGATCAAATCTTTATAATCGGCATAAGCCATATACATTTCCATCATGGTGAATTCAGGATTATGTCTTGGCGATACCCCTTCGTTTCGGAAATTGCGGTTGATTTCAAATACACGTTCAAAGCCACCTACGACGAGACGTTTTAAGTAAAGTTCTGGCGCAATTCGTAAATACATGTCTAGATCAAGCGCATTATGGTGCGTAATAAATGGTTTGGCTGATGCACCACCTGGGATGACTTGCATCATTGGGGTTTCAACTTCCATAAAGTGGTTTTCTAACATAAAGTTACGAATTTCAGTTACCACCTTTGAGCGCGCAATAAAGGTGTCACGTGATTGTTGATTGGTAATTAAATCAAGGTAACGTTGACGATAGCGCATTTCTTGATCTGCTAAACCGTGGAATTTATCGGGTAATGGGCGTAATGCTTTTGTTAGTAGGCGGATTTCTTCACAGTGGATTGATAGTTCGCCTGTTTTGGTTTTAAATAAGTAGCCTTTAGCACCAACGATGTCACCAAGATCCCATTTTTTGAATTGTTCGTTGTAGTAGTTTTCGGGTAGATCATAACGAGTGACATAAAGTTGGATTTGCCCTGCAACATCTTGTAATGATACAAATGAGGCTTTACCCATAATACGGCGCATCATCATTCGACCCGCAACGGTTACAATAATTTTGTTTTCAATTAACTCTTCGTTAGTTTTTTCATCATACAATTTATGAAGATCGCTTGAAATTGCGTCACGACGGAAATCATTCGGGAAAGCAATGCCTTGTTCGCGAATTGCAGCTAGCTTTTCACGACGTATTGTAAGCTCGTTATTTAACTCTTCAATATGGTTTTGTTGCTCTTGCTGTGTTGACATAATTTTACCTTTTATTTATCACCAGTTATAAACCGGCTTTTAAGCTTTCTTCAATAAATTGATCTAAATCGCCGTCTAATACGGCTTGAGTATTGCGTGTTTCAACGCCGGTGCGTAAGTCTTTGATTCGTGAATCATCAAGTACATACGAACGAATTTGGCTGCCCCAACCAATGTCGGATTTGTTTTCTTCCATTTGTTGTTTTTCGGCATTCTTTTTGTGCATTTCAAGCTCATACAGTTTTGCTTTTAACTGTTTCATGGCCTGATCTTTATTGCTATGTTGCGAGCGGTTATTTTGACATTGTGTCACAATTCCGGTTGGTACGTGGGTAATACGTACAGCAGATTCGGTTTTATTGACATGCTGACCACCCGCACCCGATGCCCGATAAACGTCAATGCGTAGATCGGCTGGATTGATGTCGATATCAATATTGTCATCAACCTCTGGATAGACAAATACTGATGCAAATGAGGTATGACGGCGGTTTCCTGAGTCAAATGGGCTTTTTCGTACTAAGCGGTGGACACCGGTTTCAGTGCGTAACCAACCATAAGCATAATCGCCGGTCACTTTGATTGTGGCTGATTTTATACCAGCTACATCGCCGTCTGATACTTCCATCACTTCGGTTGTAAAACCTTTCGATTCAGCCCAGCGTAAATACATTCGCAATAACATTTCAGCCCAATCTTGAGCTTCAGTACCCCCTGAGCCTGATTGGATATCTAAGTAACAGTCAGCACTGTCATAATCACCCGAGAACATTCGGCGAAATTCAAGACCGGCTAGCTTTTTTTCGAGTTGTTCAACTTCTTGATTGGCTTCGTCAAAAGTGTCTTGATCTTCTGCTTCAATAGCAAGTTCAAGTAGACCTTCGACGTCGTCCAGACCTTGTTCTAAAGTATTGATGGTATTGATGATCTCTTCTAGCGCAACGCGTTCTTTGCCTAATGCTTGTGCCTTTTCTGGATCGGCCCAAACTTCGGATTGTTCTAGTTCGGCATTGACTTCCTCTAGACGCTCTTTTTTGAGGTCATAGTCAAAGATACCCCCGAATGACATTCGTTCGTTCGGTTAATTCGGTTATTTTTGATTTGATAGGATTAATTTCAAACATGTTTTGCTATTTTTGCTGTTTTTAACTAATCGTACATTGTAACGGATTTAAGTATAACTTAGCAATGACTTTGCTTTCGCGATTTGAGTAAATGCGATCGTTTAACGCTATGGTAAAAAATAAAAATGACGCATAAAGCGTCATTTTTTAGGTTTATTTGAGATGATTATTTTTTGGCTGCTGCATATAATTGAGCGACTTTGTCCCAATTGATGACATTCCAAAATGCACCAATGTAATCCGCACGGCGGTTTTGGTATTTTAAGTAGTAAGCATGTTCCCAAACATCAAGCGCTAGAATTGGTGTGCCTGACACGCCGGCAAATTTTTCGCCCATAATTGGGGTATCTTGATTCGCGGTTGACACGACTTCAAGTTTGTCATTTTTCAATACTAACCACGCCCAACCTGAACCAAAACGGGTTGCAGCCGCTGCTGAGAATTTTTCTTTAAACGCATCAACCGAACCAAAATCTTTTTCTATTGCCGCTTTAAGTTCGCCCTTAAGCTCGGTTCCAATTTTTAGCAGTTCCCAAAATAGGGTGTGATTAACGTGACCACCGACATTGTTTTTAATTCCAGTCAATTTGTCTGCTGGTACTTTGTCTAAATTTTTTAATAATGTTTCTGGACAAAAATCGTTTAATTCAGCAGGTAGGGTTTCTAATAATGCGTTGGCATTGTTTACGTAAGTTTGATGATGTTTATCATGGTGTAGATGCATTGTTTCAGTATCAATATAAGGTTCTAAAGCATCATAAGCATAAGGTAGAGGGGGTAGTGTGTAAGCCATGGAATCGCTCCTTTCATCTAATCGGAATTATTAACTACATTATTTTATGAGTATACGAACTATCAATATATCTCACAAACTATTACTTAGATAGCTGGTGGCTATCCTAATTTTTGTTTAATTTTCGTTACTTATGATTTTTTGATGATATAGCTTTGGATTGTTTCTATATCATCATCAAATTTATTATTTTTGGGTCTGTGATAAAAGGCTTAACTTGTCTAGAAATCCAAAAAGCGTTTGATTCATTTCAGAATAGTCATGTAAACGAAGTTGCTGGGGAGTATCAATAAAACGGTATTTCTCGGCTTGTTTTAGGTCGTTTTCAGAGTGAGCAATAAGTTGTTCAACCACGTCATGGGTTAGCTCCATATGACATTGGAAACCATACACGAATGGACCATAGGCAATGATTTGCCGTGGACAGCCTTCACTATAGGCAATGATTTGGGCATCTTGAGTTAAACCTGGCATATCATTGTGCCAGTGGCCGACAGCCAAACTATCACCGAAATGCGCAAAAAGCGGATTTTTTTTGCCTGCTTCAGTCAACGTAATTGGGAATTTGCCAATCTCTTTTTCCGGACTATGCTCGAAATGTGCACCTAAGGCTTCACCAATTAATTGCGAGCCAAGACAGATACCGATGACTATTTTTTGTGATTTGATTGCCGTAGATATGATGGCTTGCTCGGCTAATGAGTCAAAATGTGGACACTCTTTTTTGGTCGTTGCTGGTGATTGAGGACCACCCATGATAATCAACATATCAATCTTATCTATCTTATCGGGAAGCGGCTGACCAAGATAAACACGAGAATAACTAATGGTGTGTTGATGCATTTTTGCCCATTGCTCATATGCGCCAGGTGCTTCGAAATCTTCGTGGATGATAAAGTGCACATGCATTGGTAAATCTCCTTTAATCTTATCGATCTGGGTTCTATTTTATATCGAATATGGACAATTAAACGCGAAGTTTATTATGAATCTTTTATTAACAAATGTGAAGATTTGGCATTTTGTGGGAGATATTTGGTATAAAAATCTGTTTTAGTCGGATTTAGAATTCGTAAAGTTGGTTCTTGTGAGAGATTTTATGGTTTTCGCGCGAAAATGACAGTCGCTTTTGTTTGATGATAGATGCACATAATTTCTAATACGTTATTTTTGGATAATAAATACTGGGACATTTAAAAAAACAATGTCATTTTTTAATTTTAAACTTTTTCTTAAACACTTTTATCCTTTTGAATTTTTATTAATAAATTTTTTAATTACTAATTAAGGTACCTAATTTAGCTAAGCAAAAGAAGCGAAAGCCAATATAAAATTATTAGATAATTTTTCGGTGAAGTTCGAGTAAAAATATCGATCCAACACAACCAATGCACAAAATTGCAATTTTGTCAATAAATTTTAAAAAATATAGATATTTCATTTCACTAATAAAAAATAATGCTCTATATTTCCCCAGTAGTTTGATCTTAACGATAAATAAATTAGTTGGAATTTCTTAATTAAAAAGACAAGGTTTGATTAGATGAAAAGTATAAAAATAACAGGAGCTCGCATTCACAATCTTAAAGACGTTGATATTACTATTCCCAAAAACAAATTAACCGTTGCTACCGGTATAAGTGGATCAGGAAAGTCTAGTCTGATGTTTGATATTGTGTTTGAAGAAGGACGTAAAGGGTATCTTCAATCATTAGGAATCTTTCCGGGACTTGAAAATGAGAGAAAATTTGCAAGCATAGAGGGTATCGGCCCGACAATTGCAGTTAAACAAAGCGTTGTACGTCAGAATAACCCAAGATCAACAGTCGGTTCTAAAACAAACATATTCAACCTTCTCGCCCTACTGTATTCAAGTGAAGGGCAGGTTAAATGTTCAGAGTGCAACGAAACTATTGGACAAGATAAGGTCTGCGCTAAGTGTGGACATGAGGAAGAGCGCCTTGAATTAGGCTATTTTTCCTATAATAACCCTAACGGAATGTGTATGAAATGCGCTGGCAGAGGCGCATATTATCACGTTAATATGGAAAAGCTTATTGCAAATAAAAATCCCACCGTTCGAGAGTTATTTAATTTTATCGGGGTCACCCCCG
Source organism: Gilliamella sp. B3482 (assembly GCF_026536805.1). Classification (NCBI taxonomy): domain Bacteria; kingdom Pseudomonadati; phylum Pseudomonadota; class Gammaproteobacteria; order Orbales; family Orbaceae; genus Gilliamella; species Gilliamella sp. B3482. The sequence goes on from NZ_JAFNNL010000004.1 coordinate 7,163, forward strand.
GTATACTTCGCGTCTTGGAAAGGAATTTCAAAGACTATATGGATCAGCCTTATTTAGAAATACCGGATGAAATAAAAGAAGAAGTGGTAAACGGGCATTATGTCAGCAATAACAGTGCAAATCAAAGCTTCTGCTTATCAAGAATTTTGCAAGCTAAACACAAAAGAGGCGAATATTTAAATGGTCTGTACGAAATAACCCTCTGCTCAGAATGTCATGGATATCGCATTGGTGAAGAAGCTCGCAACATATTAATTAATGATAAACATATTGGTCAAGTCGGCAAAATGACTTTAGACGAGGCTAAAACGTTTTTTGAATCGGCATTAGAACTAAACGAAATAACGCAATTTGGGAAAAATCTTCTTAAAGATATTTTGGGTAAAACAAACTCATTAATTGTTTCTCGTTTAGGGCATTTATCACTTTATAGAAAAATGTCCTCACTAAGTGGCGGAGAAATACAACGACTCTTCCTTAACTCGCATTTGGAATCCAAACTTGAGTCACTTATCTATATTCTTGATGAACCCACGGTAGGTCTACATGAATCAGAAAAACTTGAACTTTTACAATCTATAAAAGCGCTTAAAGATTTGGGCAACACGGTTATTGTCGTGGAACATGACAGAAGTACGATAGAAATAGCTGAACATATCATTGATATTGGCCCAAAAGCGGGGATTGAAGGCGGAGAAGTGATTTATGAAGGTGATTATGCAGGTCTGTTAAAATGCGATAAATCATTGACAGGACAATATCTTTCCGGCAAAGCAAAAATGCCGGTAAGGATGTTAAAACAAAATATCGATGATTCTGCTATTCCTCGTTTAGTCATTCGACACGCCAAAACCAACAATTTAAAAGATATTTCAGTCGCATTTCCATTAGGCATTCTTATTGGGGTTTCGGGCGTTTCCGGAAGTGGTAAAAGCTCCTTGATATCGAGCACGCTAACGCCCCTGTTAAAAAGTTATTTTCGCTTAGACGCCAATAAGAACAATACCAATGGAGAAGAAGTAGATTTTGAAGATGAATCACTATTAATCGAAACAATAGCCGAAAGGCTTGATGGTGCAGAAAATATTTCTGGCTTTGCTGAAGTATCGCAGGCACCAATAGGAAGAAATATAAATTCGAATCCTGTTACTTTTACCAAAATATGGGACAAGATACGCAGGTTATTTGCAGAACAACCCGAAGCAAAACGGTTAAATTTAACGGCTGGACACTTTTCCTTCAATTCCGAGGGCGCTTGCCGAGAGTGTAATGGTAGTGGACGTAAAGCTATTTTTCCTGAGGGTAGCTTAAAAATGTACGCAACGTGCGAAAAATGTAAAGGTAAAAGATATAACAACGAAGTTTTAACTGTCACGTATAAAGGGAAAAATATTTCAGAAATTCTTGATATGCAGATTTCTGAAGCGATAGCCCTATTTAGTGATAATGATTTCATCGTTCGTCCGTTACAGATAATGGAACGGATTGGTATGGGATATATAAAGCTTGGGCAACCCACTTCAACAATGAGCGGAGGGGAAACCCAAAGACTAAAACTCGCGAAGGAATTAGGACGGCAACGAAAAGGTCATATCTTGTATATCATGGATGAACCCACTACTGGTTTAAGTCTCTATGATACAGCTCAGCTGATAAAACTGTTGGATGAATTAATCAAAAGCGGAAACTCTGTGATTGTTATTGAACATAATCATGAAGTTCTTGAATCGTGCGATTGGATCGTGGAGCTTGGCCCTGAAGGAGGATTAAAAGGCGGTGAAATCATTGCCGAAGGAACCCCTAAAGACTTGGTGAAAAATCCAAAATCACTAATCGGAAAATATTTAACTCCTACGACTTGAAAAGTGGATACTTGATTATGGCTAATATAAAAGAATTGAAAACCATTGATGCAGAATCGGTGGATATGAATCCAGATAAATTGAGAGAGCTGGATGTCGCCTTGAATTTTCAACTAGGTATTATTAAAGGAATCGCGATTTTGCGAAAAGGCGGCATTGTGTTTGAAAAATATTTCAAAGGTTACCATGCTGAAAATACTCATCATCTCACTTCAGTAACACAAAGCGTTACTTCCGCTTTAGTGGGAATAGCCATTGATAAAGGATATATAAAAAGCGTCGATCAACCAATACTGGATTTCTTTCCAGAAGCGGAATCCAAAGCTAGTGATATGTTAAAGCGAAATCTAACAATCAAACATTTACTAACCATGACTGCACCCTATTCTTGGAAAAAGAGTGAGCCATTAGATAGGTTGAGAAGGCAAAAGAATTGGACGATGTTTATGCTTGAAATGTTGGGACAAAAAGGCCAGCTTGGGGAGTTTCAATTCAATATGTCTAATGCCCACCTTCTTTCAGCGATTATTACGCGGAGTACGGGACTATCAACCCGAGAATTTGCCAATAAATCATTATTCAGCCATTTAGGGGTTAAAGAGATCGTTGACCAGCAGATGAAATCCTTTTCTAAAGAAGAGGTCTATGGTGAAAGTATTACCGGTTGGATAAAAGATCCTCAAAATATCAATACTGGAGGCTGGGGACTGTCTTTAACTCTGCGGGATATGCTTCGTTTGGGATATTTGTATTTGAATAAAGGCCAATTCAATGATAAGCCGATCATTTCAGAAAACTGGATAACTGAATCGCTAAAACAGCATACGGAAGATTGTGGTTATTTGTGGTGGCTTAGAGAGGATAAGGGGATTAACACTTTTCTTGCGGCAGGCATAGGCGGAACTTATCTCTATTGTGTTCCCGAAAAGGATCTGATAGTGGCAATCGTATCGAAAGTCGACAAAATGATAATCGACAGGTGGGAACTCATGGCGGATTATATTATTCCATCAATTACAGACAGTTAATTTTTTTCGTCGTAAGCAAAATATCGTTTCTTCGATTCATTCCACCAAAAGGCAAGAAGGTTTTACCGCGATGAACTGTCTAACAAAACGTTTTAGGTTGGGATAGGTGCTGTTCGGGCAGGTGCTATAAAGTGAAAAATATAATGGATATTTTGCTCTCGATAACATGTCGATTAGACGCTTTTTTGCGCTAGAGAAAAATAACATCACTATTTAAAAAATAAACTTAAAGAGAAATCTATGTCAAATTTTCAAGAAAAATTGCAAAAAGGCATGTTTGAAGGTCCAATCATGCCAATAATTATAAAAATAGGGATTCCCATTCTCATTGGTCACTTATTAAATTATGCTTACTTAATCATAAATACCTATTTTATTTCATTGATCAATCCTACTTCTTCAGCCCCGTTGGCGGGAACCGGTCTTTTATTTCCATTATTTTTTGCCTTTGAAGCTATCGCCTCAGGTTTAGCCGTTGGACTCAGTACCACTACTGGGCGATTGATCGGTGAAAAACGATTTAATCATTATCAAAATCTAGGTGTTACAGGTGTCGTCATAGCTTTACTGCTAACCGTGCCATTTATGATTATGTGTTATGCTTTTGGCCCACAAATTATTAATTTATTATCAGGTGATAAATTAAGCCTTGAAGCAACAGTCTATAGCCTACAGTTTTTATATTCATTAGCCCCAGGTTTACTGTTCATAATATTATTACAGGTTTATGGGGGTATTCTTATTGGCGAAGGCCTGACATATGTTACTGCAATATCATTTATGATTATGGTAACGCTCAATATCATACTTGATCCGATATTGATATTTGTACTCGATATGGGGGTGGCTGGTGCAGGTTTAGCCACAACAATATCGTTATTTATGGCTTTTATCTATTTAATCCGCTTTATACACAAGGGAAAATCAAGAATTCCGTTAACATTTAACTTTGCTCACTTTAACGGAAAAATTGCCAGAGAAATCATACGGATTGGATTGCCTCAGTTTTTAATGACAGCCTCAACTTATATCATTATCGTTGCCTACAATAAAATTATTACCAATACCTTTGATGAAAATGCAATGAATGCATGGACATTGGTTGGGAGAATTGATCAGATTTTAGTTATTCCGATGATTGCTATTGCTGGTGCAATGACGGTCTTTATTTCGCAAAATTATGGACGTAATCAACTTGATCGGATTAAAGAAGCTTTTAATCTAAGCTTAAGGGCAATAATGATACTATGTAGCTTCATTGCAGCAGTGTATGTATTACTTTCTCCTTGGTTATTTTCAATATTTACTTCAATACCAGAAGTGATTGATCTTGCCACAAAACAAGTGCTAATCGTATCATTTACCTTTTGTTTTATGGCAATAACGTGGATAATCGCATCATTCTTTCAAGCGACAGGAAAACCCCTACCTGCGGTAATTATCCTTTATATTAGAATGATCATGATTTTTTCTATAGGACTATATTTAGTCTATGTTCAAAAAATGGGAATGAATGGCATTTTTATCTCTATGGCAATCGGAAACCTAATTTCATGTTTATTGTCATTTTTGTGGGTGAAGAAAAGGCTGAAATCATTAAAATTCAAATCAATTTTGGAATAAGTTATTTTCGTCTATTGCTACGCTATTATCTCAAACAATATTAAGCAAATAAGCTAAGTACAAAAGTTAATCAAGTAGAAAAAAGACATATTGTAAAAAATAATTGGGTAGATATTGAATATCATTATATTATTGGAAGAAAAGAATAGGGAAAAATTAATATTTATGAAGCACATCCCCGAATTAAAGTCGAAATTCAATCAGTTCAATAAGATTATAAATGGATGGCAATATGAAATTATTAAAGATCTTAATAATACTATTACTATTAATTAAATGTTTTACCCAAATTCTTATTTGCAAGGATGATCCTACTGTCTTTTTGGCGCTAAAATTCAATCCTCTTTCTGAAAATTATATTAATTATTTAAGTCACAATAGTTATTATGTTTTGTTTTCTGATGAAAATGAAATGATAGGACAAAATATCATTGATATGATTTATAAGATTCCTTTAATTCTTTATATTTCAGTTTTGCTTATATTATTTTTTTTAAAACATAAAAATACAAAAGAGAAAACCCTATGAAGCAATTTTTACCTCATATTGCTTTTTGGGGTTTGATATATTTTTGCTTTTTATAAACAGGTTAATTGACCACAATTATTAAGTAATGAAATAAAGAAACATTTACTAGGTTGATTTAATGATGGAAAGGAAAAATTTTATAATGAGAATATTGTTACTTATTTTATTGTCTTTGGCTAACATAGCATGTAGTCAAAAAATAGAAAATCAATCAGCAGTGACTCAAACAATCCCACATTTTGATGCTACGGTTTATCAACTTATTGACCTTTTTAATAAAAAAAATTTTAAAGGAATTAACCAATATATTAATAAAGATATAGGTCTTTTCATTGTATATAATGCGAGTACCAGTCCCACAATGAGAAGAATTGAACAATTTAAATTTAATGATAAAGGAGTTGAAAATAAAATACCCTCTTGGGTAGAAGATGAATTGCTAGGGGTTACAATATCTGGCAATCCTAAAATACAATATGAACAATATCCTCCATTTGATCCATGTAGTGAAAAAGTTAATAAACTAGGTCTGTATGCCAATCCAAAAGAAAAAAATATTGAGGCTTTAAAAATAGCGCTTGATTATTATCATTGGGAATTAAAACACTATCAATTTGAAAAAAGACCTATTTGGGAGAAGTACCAATCCATTGCCGATAAAATAGCCTCTAAAACAGTGAAAGTTGTTTATATTGAAAACTTTCCTGATACATTACCGGATGATGAAAAAAATATTTTCATATTTTATCTTACACAACTGGATAATAAATGGTATTTAACAATTTTAGATTTTTATACTATGGATTGCAGCGCATAAAATGCGTGGTAATAAAAAAATATATCGGCAAAAATTAGACTAAATTCCTATAATACCAAAGATAAAGATGATGAAAATGAAAATAAACCGCACTACCATAAAAATTAAAAACTATTTGATTAGTTTATTTTTAGCAATTTTTTTACCATTCAGTTGTAATGCCTACGAAAATCAATATATAGATACAAAATTTGTCTATGAAGAACAATATGATCGAAATAATGATTATTTTAAATCAAAAGAGTTAGACAAGCTTTTTAATCTTAATAATGAAGACTATTTGCTTCCAGATACTTTTGGTCTTGATACAGAGTTTTATTATGTTCGACCCATTGAAATTAAAGATAATCATAAAAATTATTATATTCTCTTATATGATAAAAATGACATTTTAAGAGATGTGCTCCCCGTTGCTAATAAATATGTATATTCTATTGATGTTCGATTAGAAAATAATAAAAATGGAATTTGTTTGGGGACATTTGATGAAGAAAATGTTTTTTTTGAGATTGAAAAAATTTATGAAGTCACTAAGGAAATAAAATTAGAACCTTTACCAATTGAGACCAAAATATTGGACTGCCCTATACCTGCTGATTATAATACTGAGGATAATATAGGTATGGAAGATTACTTCAAATATGGCGTATTAGGCAATAGAAAATTATAGTTTTAAAAAAGAATTAGTTTTAAATAGTTTTATAGAAAATCAACATAAAAATCCTGAATAATGATATACCAATTTATTGCGACTAAATGATATATAATTATTCAGGATTTTTCACTATGGATTGCCGTGCATAATATGCGTGATAATAAAAAAATATATTGGCAGAAATTGTTAATATTCATAGTAACTTATCAATTAAAAATTCACCTAAAATAAAGCGGAAATAAATTCACTATTATCTGAAATTAGGTATATACTCTCCATAAATTCTGAAAACCGCACTCATATACTGCACCCGTTATTCTATACAAGCGTTTTTTAAAGTACGGGGGAAACATTGTAAAAAATAAACAAGGAATATTGGCAATGAGATTGATAATAGCATGTATAACCCTCTTATTTATGAGTAATCAAATAGCGAATAGCCAACCGATTAATAAAAATAAAAAAGACGATCTTATTACCCAAATTATGCAAGCTCCCCTTGCCTGCCCGCCAATTGGTGATAAACATGTTTTATATCCTTTTGCCACACATTGGCAACATGCAGAAACAGAAAATGAACGTTCGGGGAGTGAAAAGGCTTTTGATGAATTGGCCGGAAATTTAGATAAGCAGTCCCAATCAGAACAATCCTATAAGATTACTTTAACCCAAGAAAATTTAAAGCAGATTGTTCAGGATTCCTATGATATCCCATTTAATATCAACGATATTTTAAACCAGAAGATTACAGTTCATGTGGAAAAAATAGCCGGCTTTCCTCAGTTTGATCTGTTTCTACTCACCACTGAGAATCTTGAGTTAGAATGCAACCATTGCGAGTATGGAAGACACCTTATTTTTCAATCCATTATCTCTATCAGCTCTGATCAAATTGTGGATAAATTAGCAGCCACTTACGAATATGGAAATGATCTGGGTAGAAGCTATCGATTTTTCTATTATGATAATGGGAAAATAATTATTAGGGATTTTGGTAGTGATGAGACAGACAGTGCTGCTAATGAAAAAAGAACATACCAACTGACACCCCAAGGCAAATTCATCCGCTATTATGATACTAATGGTTCTTTTCAAAATACAGATCTTAATGATACAGAGGAAGGTTTAGTTCAAAACCATACTCGCGAGGGGGTATGGATCGAGATAACAGGCAGTAAATATGCGCCTTTAGGTATCGGTTATATTTATCTCGAATCGGAATACAAAAATGGCCTGCCTGTTGGTATTTGGAAATGTCATCAATTAGAACATAATGAACTGAATGAACCCATCTTATCCACTCGCAAAAAAGGCAAACTTTTGTACACAGAAACCTATAAAGACGGTGAGCTTATCGAACGTAAATTTGTGGGACCATTGTTAATGATGAAATAATTACAAAATTTTGCAGAAATAGAAAAATTCATGAAGTCACAAAGGAAATAAAGAGAACAAACGTAAGGCTATTTTATTTTTATCCTGTTTATTAAAGATTAAAAATATGATTTGTAATCAGCAAACTTTATGGATAATAAAATCATTGAAGTTTATAAAAGAGATTAAAAATGAAGAAATCTATCTTTCCTTGCTGTTTTCTTAACTGATTGTTATTGGTTATTTAAGCGGCAGTATAAAATTTTTCTAGAACATACTTTGCCTTTTACGTTGTAGTTCCCTTACTACCTATAGTAAGAGAGAGCTACAACTTCAACAAAAGAAACCAGAACAGCTAGAAAAGCTGCTTTCTCAGGAAAAAGGAAACGGTGCGCATGAGAAGTCAGCAGGAGGAAAAACCCCTTTTGATACTATAGCTGAAGATGGCGATAGTGGATCTCTTGCACATATAGAAACAGGTACAAGATCAAAAGAAAAAGCATCTTTGACATCTAAAAATGTAACAAAAGTAAAAGAACTTATAGAGCAGATAATAGACCACCCTAACGCATTAAAATAATAAATAAATGATGGAGAAGAATTAAATAATGCAGAAAAATATTGAAATCTTAAAAATTATTAAAGAAACTAATCATACAGAAGCTATCAATTTAAGAAGTATTGATATGAGGGTAATGATGAAATGTCCTGAAGTTGTTTACCATAAAGAATTATTAATCATCATTAATAATTTACTTGAAAAATCTTATATTGAATGGGTAAGAGAAAATTCTAGTGTAATAATTACTAAAAAAGGCATTGAATACTTAGATGGATTTGAAAAAATGAGTAATATTTAAAATTGGTAGCTAATTTTACTATCCTATATTTTTTATGTATTGAAAGATATAAAAATTTATGAGTAAACTTCGAAAAATAGAATCTAGTTACCAGTTTGAGAGAATGTTTCTACATATTGGAAGTATAGCGAGTCCAACTAGGTAACTTGATGAGTTAGAACAAGATAAATTAATATTACATGAAGGTATTTTTGATAAAGATCCCTCTTTTTATAAAAATATTTTGACAACAAAAAAAGGATTGGATTATTTAAATGAAAAATTAAAAAACACTTCATTTTCTACAAAAGAATTGACTGGGCAAAGAATTGATATATTGAAAAAAATATTTGGTATAGATTAATTTTATTTTGTGTTTAATAAGGGATAAATAAAATCTGATGAAAACAAAGGAAACGATAGAAATATTAAAAAAAGCAGGATGGGAATTAGGGAGAGAGAAAAAAATAAAAAAGAAATAGAATTTTTAGCAATTAAAGGCTATATCATATCAGATTCTTTTGTTTCTTTTTATAAAGAATATGGGCAATTGTATATTGATATTAAGGTAAAAGGAAACGATAGAGTAATTGATTTTAATATATATACTCCAGTAAGTTATGATTATGATGAAGTTATTATAAATGATTACCCTAAAATAATAGGTTCTAAAAATTTAATTCCTATAGGAAATATTGATGGAACATCTTATTTAGTCATAGACGAAAATAAAAAAATATATTCTTTATATGATGGAAGTGTTCTGATTATAGGTGAAAATCCAGATAATGCATTAAATAATTTATTTAGTAAGGAATGGAGAGAATTTCAGGAATTACCCATACCTGATTGGTGGTAGAGTATTAAAAAACAAAACCTTACTTATAACTAATTTTAACTATAACGAATAGAATTTAAATCTTCTAATTTGTTCTTTTCTTCCGAGAGATAGATTATCATGCAGCAATCGAAAGCGATCCTCAAAGTATCGCTTTACTTCTTATTTGAAAAAAAAGAGCATTTTTGCTGACCCGCATTTAAACCCGAAAAAATATTGAATTGATAGAAAAATTGATAGATGTATATGGATGAGCGGTATACTAAAAAAATATAAAATATTGATTTATAATCAAATAGAGACGTATAGATATGAGATGAAGTGGAAAGTTGGCTCCTCCAACAGGACTTGAACCTGTGACATACGGATTAACAGTCCGCCGTTCTACCGACTGAACTATGGAGGAACCGAAATGTAGCGCGCATATTATAGATTTAATCGCCCCATGTCAACTGTTAAATTTTTTTAACTGTATTTTTAACGCATTTATGATGATTCACGATTGTTTTGAATAAGGCTTTTTGTCTAAGTAATTGCTGAGGGTGTGAGCCAAGTTCGCCTTGCGGGATGGGTTGTTTTTGGTAGTATTTGATCCAATAAGGGAGAATTTGACCAGTCGCAGAATCTTTGAAATTCATTGGATAGCGCTGAAAATAGTCTTCACCTGATGGGTATTTAAAGGCATAAGTAATTAATTCGCTACAGTAAAATCCTTCATCTTCAGCACGGAAACTATGGTTATAGGGCAATCCTAAACACGTTTTAACTCGGGTTATTGTATTTTTGATGACTGAATCATCATAAATGGTTGCGACCAGATTATATTTAGCTCTCGCTAAAAAGTCATTAAGGGGTTGTTGAATCACGCCATGCTGTTGAGTGGCTTCTATGACGATATTATTACCAATATATAAACCAACATGGTTTATCTGTTTGATTATTTCATCAGTGTCGGCACCAGAATGCGTCACTGCGGTATTGAATTCGCTTTCTTCATTCTGGGCTTGGAAAATAATATCGCCAATTTGCATGGTTATTTGCGTGCGTGGTGGCGCCATAATGAGAACATTACGCAAGTTGCAATAATAAATTTAACTGCATCAACACCAACAAAAGGTAAGTAGCCTACTTTTAGTGCTTCGATAAGTGAAATATGCATATATCCCATTAGATAAACGACACCAAATACAAATAAGAGTTGATGTGCACAAGCGAAGGCAATTAATCCTAAAATAAAGTGACGATCGTACCCTTTTTCGGCAGCAAAACCGGCTAAATAAGCACTAAATATATAACCATACAAATAACCTGATGACGGTGAAGCTAATGCCATAATTCCACCGCTACCGTTAGCGAATAGTGGTAATCCTATTGCACCTAAAAAGAGATATTGAAGTATGGTTAATGCACCTAGTTTACGACCTAAAAAAGCGCCAATTAACAATACGGCTAACGATTGAAGTGTGAATGGTACTGGGTATGTGGGAATACTGATATTAGCTGCTAACCCTAGCAGTAGGGCAGCCCCTGTAGTTGCACACAGTTTGCGTTGCCAAGATGATAAGTTAAATAGTGTATTGATATAAGTTGGATAATATGTTGTGAGTTTCATTATTTTCTACCATTAAAAGATAAACAGTAGTGCAATAATAATACAAAAATTTATAATGTAAACTTTTTTGTTTCAAAAAAGTTTACATTATTCTTTAATCTATTTAAACAAATAGTGACGTTATACTAAGTAAGGGTTAGTCATTCGTTCATTACCAAAGCTCGACATCGGGCCATGACCAGGTACAAAGATAAAATCGTCGCCTAATGGAAAGAGTTTATGGGTAATTGATGAGATCAGATCTGCATGATTTCCGCGAGGAAAGTCGGTTCGTCCAATACTGCTTTTGAACAGCACATCACCCACAAACGCAATTTTATCTTGTTTGTTAATAAATACGATATGGCCCGGAGTATGACCTGGGCAGAATAAAACATCTAAAGTGACATTTCCTATTTTTATTTGTTCCCCTTCTGTTAACCAGCGATCGGGTAAAAAGCTATCAATGTGAGGAAAACCAAATTGTATGCATTGTTGTGGTAAGCCTGACAGTAAAAATTCATCTTCTTGGCTAGGGCCAATAATTTTAACGTTATAGTGTTTAGCTAATTCCACCGCTGCACCAACATGATCTAAATGACCGTGGGTAAGCAGTATTTGTTTAATATCTACATTAAGCTTTTCAACTGCTTTTTTTAGTAGTTCTGGCTCACCACCTGGGTCGATAAATGCGGCTTGATTTGTTTCATCACACCAAATAATGCTACAGTTTTCTTGAAAAGCTGTAACGGGAATGATTTGATACTGAAACATATTGTTATCTCCTTGTTGTTTAGTGCCGAGCCGTTAAATTTTGACCATCTTCTTTTGTTAATTGCGCAAAGATTATGCTTGATAGCATAGTTACCACACCTAGTATAACAAAGGATAGCTGAAATGCGTGAATAGTCGTTGTTGAGTTGCTAAATAATCTAACCAATACCGCACCAAAGCCAGTACCAAAACTGATGGCTAATTGTTGATTAACTGCCATTAAGCTATTGCCACTGCTAGTGTTTTCGCCTTGTAGGTTAGCTAAAGTTATACTATTCATTGAGGTAAATTGCATTGAGTTAACGCCACCAATACAAAATAGTAAAATACCTAATATGACTAGTGGTGTGGTTAAATTTAATAATGACAGTAAAAGAATCAATATTCCCGCTAAAATAGTATTTGCAACCAGCACAAAACGATAGCCTAATCGAGCCAATAATTTGGTAATAAAAAATCGCGTAAAAATTGAAGCGATCGCCATTGGTACTAACATCATTCCGGCAAACATGGCTGAATAGCCAAATCCAACCTGTAAAAATAACGGAATAAGAAAAGGTACACCTGAAATACCTAAGCGACAAACTAAATTCCCGATAATGCCAATTTTGAATGTACGGATATTGAATAATGAGAGTGGAAACAGCGGTGCTTGTCTCTTTTTGGCGTAGCTTCGATAAATAAAGAGAAATACGATGCTAATAATAGCAAGCGATAGCGGTAAATAATATTGTTGGCCTTCATTTAAACATTCAATACTCAGCGTCGCGCTGATGAAGGTAATAACAATAAAAATAAATCCAAATGCGTCAAAAGGCATGTGTTCACCTTTTAGGTTCGGCATATATTTTAAGCTGACAAGTACGCCTAAAATACCAATGGGCAAATTAATCAAAAAGACCCAATGCCAACTTACCATATCAACCAAATAACCACCTAAAACAGGTCCGAGTACTGGTCCAATTAATCCGGGAATGGTGGCAGTATTTAATGCGGATAAAAACTCATTACGTTTAAATGCCTTAATTAAAACCAAACGGGAAACGGGGACCATCATTGAGCCACCAATGCCTTGAATTACTCTTGATATATCTAAGAATATTAACGAATTAGATAGCGCACAAAGCAATGATCCTAATGTAAAGAGTGCGACCGCCATGACAAACACGTTTTTGGTACCAAATTTGTCAGATAAAAAACCACTTACCGGAATAAATAGTGCCAAGGTTAATGCGTAACAAATTACCGCTGATTGCATATTTAATGGCGATTCATTGAGATCTTTAGCCATGGTTGGCAGCGCAGTATTTAAAATCGAGGTATCAAGCGATTGCATAAAAAAAGCAAAGGCTGCAATCCAAGGTAATATTCGATAGACAAAAGGAGGTAATTCGCGATTCATTTTATTCAGCCTAATGTTATTAAATTGCACGAATGATATGCTTAGCGCTAAGATTATGCTCTCTTACCTTTATGATTGGGTAAGAGAGCCCATGAATGCTATTTTATGATAATTAATTATTAGCTTTTTTCTTATCTTTAACCGGTTTGCCTTGCCAATAACCCGCCAAGAGTGAGCCAGAAATATTGTGCCAAACAGAAAATACCGCAGCTGGCAGTGCTGATAAAGCTGAAAAATAGGTGGTACCCAGTGTTGCAGCTAATGCTGAGTTTTGCATTCCCACTTCTAAAGACATGGTTCGGCAGGTCGATTCATCAAATCCAAATAAACGTCCTCCCCAATAACCACCTAACAAACCAATTCCATTATGGATGATTACGGCAAAAATGACCGTGATACCGACTTGACCAATGAGCGCATGACTACCCGCTACCACTATGCAAATAATTAATAAAATACATAACATTGAGAGTAATGGTAGGAAGCGCTCACATTTTTTTACTACTGAATATAAAAAGTGGTGAACAATTAATCCCAATAATATTGGAACAAGTACTATTTGGACAATATGCACTAACATATCCCATACTGGTACTTCAACAGTGGTGCCGACTAATAGTAGTGTAAGTAGTGGGGTGACCACGACACCAACAAGTGTTGATACTGATGAGATGGTGACTGATAAAGCCACATCACCCTTAGCCAGATAAATCATTACATTCGAGGCAGTTCCACTCGCAACACTACCAACTAAAACCATGCCAACTAATAACTCAGGTCGCATGGTAAATAATTTAGATAAGATCAATGCGGTTAGTGGCATAACAATATAATGCAGTAGGGTGCAAATTATTACCGCTTTAGGTTTGGTAACGACGCGTTTAAAATCATCAATACTTAACGTTACGCCCATGGTAAACATGACAAACATTAATAGTTGTGATGTATGGGGGCGAATTGGAAGGAATGCGTTAGGTAAAAAATAGGCGATTATTGCGCAAAGCACTGCCCATAGAGGAAATAATCGAGTAAGTGAAATAAGGGATTGCACAAATAACTGACTATAGCGTCGAGACATAAGCACCACCTTGTGGCTGAATAATTTTTTAATAATTATATGGTTAAGTTTGATTTAGTATTTCCATTTTATTGATTCTATTAAATAGCGTCAAGGTATTTGTTAGAATTGTGTCGCGTATTTCTATCGGATTTTCAGGACGTAATTGACAAAGAATCTTAAAAATATCGACAATATTTTCTGGTCGATTGATTTGTCCTTGCCGGCCACTTAACGGCATGTCAGGTGCATCGGTTTCTATCACTAAACTTTCGAGCGGTAATTTGGCGATGGTTTGACGAGTTTTATTGGCTCGCGCATAGCTTATTACGCCACCCACACCAATGTAATAGCCTAATTTAACAAATTGCATGGCTTGTTGATAACTTCCAGAAAAACCGTGGATCACGCCACGATAGGGTAAATTGGCTTGATGTAATTCATGATAGATAACATCGTGTGTTTTGCGGGAATGGATTAAAACCGGTAAATCAAAGCGCTTGGCTATACTCAATTGTGCTCGAAAAAAATCAAGTTGCTGTTGCCACGCAATCGAGTTGTCATAACGATCCAAACCGATTTCGCCAATAGCGACTATTTTTTTTGAGTGAGTACTAACTTTATCTACTAATATTTCAAGGTCAGTAGGGGAGTGTTGATATATAGGATGTAGGCCAAGTGCAGCATAAAGTTCATGATACTGTCCGCTGAGTTGCAAAATTTCGCTAAAATGATCGGCACATACGGCCGGAATAATTAAACCAGTAATCTGAGCTTGGCGAATGTGGTTGATTGAATTATCTAAATCGGTAACAAAAGCAGGAAAATTGAAATGGCAATGTGTATCAATAAACATAATGCCTCCTATTCTTCGACTTGATGTAATAATACCGGTAATAAAAATCGCTGAGCAAGATGGATTATTTGCTCAATTAATTCATTGTTCAACTCAGGGTATAATCTTGCGTAATAACTATCACATTCAGCGGAGTGAAATTGTCCACCTTGCCATGCATTTAATAATTTACTGATAGCTTTTTCACTCGGCTCAATTTCTGCTGTTTTTGGATTATATGCGGTAATTAACCAACTCCATGCACTTTGTAATGGTAACAACATCGGTTGATTAATACCTTGTATATAACCGTCAACCAAATCAGTTAATATTGCTAAAGCTTGGTTAGCATCAATGTGTGAAAAACGCCATTGATTGTCTTCTCGCCCATATAATCGACTTTGGCTTTTATCTGTATTTAAAATACAATAAATTAAATGGTCAATCCATAATGATATACCATCACGAATAGAGAGATTAGTCGGTCGCCAAGTTAAAATGCCATCTTGTTGAATATGAGTTAACCATCCTTGTAATTGATAATGTTGTTTATTTATCGAAATGGTTAAATTCACCTCTGACGTTGAAAGATCGGTTCGCTCTTTAAGGATTTTGTTAGCTAATGGCTGTAATAATTCACATTGTTCATCATAAATAATCTCACCAAAAGCTCCATCTGGTAATTCACCCGTCAATGTTAGGCGTTGATACAAATTATCAGTTGAGTCCTTAGTGATCATCTCATTTAGAATCTGTAAATTGAGTTGATAGCGTTTCAAGCTATCTAGGCTAAAGTTTTCGGCATCGGGTAATGTGTCATCTAAATAATTGATATAAAAATTAAAGCGTTTTTGTAAAAAAAATCGAATAGAGTGTTGATAAAATCGCTTTAGTTCATCCAAATTGATGTTATCAACAACCATATTGGTGATATCACTGATAAATGATTGGCTTTCCCCTGCTTTTAACGCTGCTGGTAACCACTCATCGGCATAACTTCTTGGCTCATTTAAGAAATTTAGCGGATTAAATGGGGTGCGGGTATGCAATGTTTTTAATTTATCTATTAGATGATTTTTTTTAGTGGAATTTTCATCCGTTGCATAATACTGCACAATATAATCCCAAAGTTCATCAACCAATACCGATGGATAACGTTCACTATCATCTTTCATATCACGGCCAATATAACTGATATAGAGTTGATTTTGTGCCGATAAAATAGCTTCTAAAAATAGATAACGATCATCAATGCGTCGACTACGATCGCCGCGTCTTGGATTTTGAGCAATTAAATCAAAATCTAAAGGTAATGATGTTCTTGGATAGTCACCATCGTTCATACCTAATAAGCAAACCAATTTAAACGGAATAGAACGCATTGGCATCATAGTACAAAAGTTTATTTTACCAACTAAGAATCGATGCGCTAAGTGGTTTTGTTCCAATCGGGTTTGCATAGCATCATGTAAGACGGTTATCGAAATATTGTCGGTAAAATTGGCATTTAAACCACTGCTGATGAGTTTTTCCCACTCTTCTTGGATCATGAGTAAAATTGATTCACGCGATGTATTGCTAACAAAGAAGTCATTGATAAGCTCAATACAGCAACTTTGCCATTCAGATAACGGTTTGTTTTCACTTAAAATATTTAGCCATTTACGTACAGATTTTATAAATTCTGCTAATTGGCCGATTAATTCGGCATCTAATCCTGTTGCCCCATCATAAGGTAATATCTGTTGCCAGCCACCTTGTTCACTATTCATGGTGTAACCAAGTAGTAAGCGCTCAAGACCAAATAGCCAACTGTGAGCATTTTCGAGACCAAAACGAATACCAGACTCAATAATCCAAGTATGTAATAAAGTTAGTTGTGGCTCACTTATGGTAAATTTTTCAGCAATTGCTGGGATTTCTAGCAGGTTAAATAACTCTTCGGCAGTAAAGCGGCTTTCAGTAAAGTTTAAAATAGCAAAAAATCCTTGCACAATTGGATCGATGTTACGCGCTTTTTGATCGGAAATGGTAAATGGTAAATGACGTTGTCCTTCAGCATTACCAAATACGGATCGAATATAAGGTACATACTTATCAATATCTGAAACCATGACAATACAATCACGTAATTCCAGTGTAGGATCAGCATCAAATGCCGATAATAGATAATCATAAAGTACTTCGACTTCCCGCTGTTCGCTATGGCAAGCATGAAATGTTATCGATCTATCTTGGTTATCGATTTCATCTACTGGTGCTTCACGGTAGAGCTCTAAAATATCTTGCTGAATAGCATGTAATAGGCAATTACGCTCATTGTCGACAAAGAGATCAATATCCTGTTTATTTTGGAACTCTTGCAATAAAAATAGGTTATCGCGTCCCAATTTTCCCCACGATGTCAGTAGTGGGTTTTGTGTATCCGATATTTCAACAATATCTCCCCAATACCATTTACAAGGGTTGTTAAACATGAGGTGAACGTCTATATGTTGTCCAAGTGCGGATAATAGTGATAGATAAATTGGGGGCAAAGAGGTGATGCCAAAAATATAAATCCGCTTAGGTAAATTGTTTAATCTGGAACGATCAAAGTCACTATCTAACATAATCTCTAACATTTGTTGATAAATGTTAGCACGATGATAGGGTTGGCTAATCGAGATGAGTTGACGCCATAATTCCGCTTGCCACTTCTCATCCGGATGGTTGTTTAATTCAGTTACTGTTTGATTAGCTTCCCATTTGGCTAGCCAGTCTGGGCGATAAACTAAATACTGATCAAATAATTTTGCTATGCGAGTTGCTAATTGGTACTGTTTTCGTTCTTCTTTATCAATATCAAGATAATATTTGATTGTTTCAAATTCTGGCCGCTCAATAATTTTTGGCAATAGATAATATAAACGCCAAATCATTGATTCGACATTATAACTATTTTCAATTGGTGCCTCAGGCAGAAGGGCTTGGTATAACTGCCAAATAAATTGACTCGGAAAGGGAAAATCAACATTAGCCACAATACCAAGATCGTTAGCCAATTCAATTTGTAACCACTGCGCCATCCCTTGGCTTTGCACAATGACCATATCAGGTGTAAATACTTGCTCTAATGGGTCTCTGCGCATTAATTCGCTGACTAATGATTTGAGTAAATCGACTTGATTAGAATGATAAATAGTAAACATGGTTACATTAGTTTTAATATAATTAAATTGATTATCGCCGATTGTTATTAATAAATCCAGTTACGTATCGGCGGTGTTTTTTATATCGTAATAATTCTTATAATATCCAACTCGCTTTTGTAAAAAAGTTGAGGAGCGGGGTTTTTGGCATTTAAAACCTCGCCTAAAAATCAATAATTGAAAAAAATCCCAATGAAATAAAATTTTTCTAGAATTAAAAATTTTATTTTTTAAAGATTTGTAAAGTTGATATTTATCAATTAAAACATAATTTCACAAAAAATTTTAGATCCTTTTCTGAAGATCTTTACAAAGATTAACGATCTAAAATGAAAAAATTATTGCGTCATATTTTTTCAGTCACTATACTTCCGGATCATTATTAGTTAGACAGATCAAATTTAACTAAAAAATATAAAAAAGTAAATAAATCATAAATATACTTGACAGGATTGTCGCATATGTTCTATAATTTTCAACAGGCAACATGGCCAACCTATAATTTAAATTCGCCAAATTCAAACTCCCAGCCTATTTTTTTTCATTCCAGTTTATTAATCGACGAAAATCTAAGATCGCGTAGTCGATCGTTGCGCCGATCGTTATTTGGATCATCATTCGGATCATCTCTCAGATCTAAATTACGTCGACAGATCTTTTTACCGCTCGGCTTTTTGTTAATACCTTTTTATTCCAGCCATGCATTAACCGTTAAAACCTCGAATGTAATTCAGGGTAATGCGCCCTATTTAACTTTCGATGGTGGTCGTACTCGTGCGGTTGATGTTAACGGTCTGCTTGGGATTACGCTATCTAACGGAGCTAATTACACGCCTTCTAACAATTCATCATCTACAACCCCAATCGTCTTGCCGGTTGAGGGTCAGAGTTTTGCTGATATAAGTATGTTCGTTCCTACTAATACTAGTTCAGTCGATTTAAGTTCTCTTATCGGTCCGCCTTATAATTATTGGGGAGATGATGATGGTGATAGTGACGTTACTGCTACAGGTTCTTTGAGTTTATCTATCGTTGATAAAAGTGGTCAAACGGTATCACGTAGTACCGTGCCAGAGATTTGTAAGGCACCTTATAGGGTTACGTTATCCAGTACTGACGGTACATTATCTACTCGTTATGGTGTTCCTAATCGTAGTGGTTTCAGTCCCAATAGTGTGACTTATTACGTCAATCCTAAGGCTGTGACTGTGGTTTGTTTTTCCAGACCTAATTTGACTTACGGTACAGGCCAATATGCTGGCCCAGCTTCAATGTGGGACCCTCGTAATGGTTTTACCCCTCAGTCAACAGACCCGTCACTTTACGGTAGAAACTTTCCTACAACTGGTGCTAATGGATTGTACTTTGATTTACTCATTACCGGTAGTAGTCAACCTTTGTCTTGGTCTCCTGTTTCTCAGGGTGGTATCACAGTTACAATGTCTAATTCTACTGCTACAAGCGTACGTGTTACTTTAACGGGTCCTTTCGCTACCACATCCCAGCATAGTTCATCCACTCCTGATCGTATTTCTACTCCTTCTTTGCCTCAGACCTTTGAGTTGGTCGGTCGTGACAATAATGGTACTCCTATCGTCAAATATGGTTTTACTTTGAAGCAGTGGTTCGTGAACCGAGGTTCTAAGTATGACACTTATCCTAATACATTATCTTGGTGTAATAGTCTCGGTTATCGAATGCCTCGCGTAAAGGATTTAACCAACGCAGTTCTTACAGGCTCTCCTGCTATCTCTGGCGCCACCCCTTCTTCGCCGGCTAATTATTATATGCGTCATATAGGTTCTGGGTTTTTCACTGAGTGGGGCGCTCTGCGCAGTTATTCAGGCGTTGGCTTCAACTACGGTTGGTACTGGACTAGTGACCCGAATGGTGGTAGTAACCAGTTTATCGTGAGCACAAGCAGCGGTAGCATAGGTTGGGACTACCACGACTCCTACGGACTTTGCTCCCATCCTTAGTTTTTATTTCTTCGTCCTTAATCCTTAGGGTGGGGGGGATAAAAAATAGTATTAAGTGATTAAAAGTAAGCTACGAGTCAACGTCGTTTAGCCATAAAAAGCGATTTTGCGGCTTAGCGACGCTTCAATTACCCGCCTCGGCGGGTTTATTTTTGAGGTATTTTATCTCAAAAAAAGTTGAGGAGTGGGGTTTTTGAAGGGAAAAGTTGTGTTTTTTCGTTATCAAATGATGTGATTAAGTCGCTAATAAAAAAGGCTACAATTTATTAATTTGTAACCTTTATTGCTTTGTTGAATGATCAACGTATATTTTATTGACCCATACGACGCGTTAACTCGATAACACGTATTTTTGCTAAGGCTTTTGACAGTTCAGCAGATGCTTGAGCAAAAGACATATCATCGCTTGGGTGATTAATGTGTTCTTGTGCTTGTCTTACTGCTTCTTGCGCCCTTGCTTCATCTAAGTCTTCACCACGAATAGCGGTATCAGCTAAGATTGTGACCAAAGTTGGTTGTACTTCTAAAATACCACCTGATAGATAGATAAACTCTTCTTCACCATTGGCTTTTACAATCCCGACCATTCCCGGCTTTATGGTGGTCAGTAACGGAGTGTGACCGGGATAAATTCCGAGTTCACCTTCTCGCCCTGTGACTCTGATTCGCTGAACATCACCTGAAAAAAGGTGAGATTCAGCACTAACAACTTCTAATTGATAGGAAGTTAGTGCCATAATGCTCTCTCCGTTCTATAAATCTCTTAGAGAGATTTTGCTTTCTCAATCGCTTCGTCGATTGAACCAACCATATAAAATGCCTGCTCAGGAATATGGTCATAATCACCGTTCATAATACCTTTAAATGCACTGATGGTGTCTTTTAATGGTACGTATTTACCTGGTGAACCAGTGAACACTTCCGCAACGAAGAATGGTTGAGATAAGAAACGTTGAATCTTACGTGCACGAGCAACAGTTAATTTATCATCTTCCGATAATTCATCCATACCAAGAATTGCAATGATATCTTTTAATTCTTGATAACGTTGAAGAATTGACTGTACGCCACGAGCACAATCATAATGTTCTTGACCAACAACAAGTGGATCTAATTGACGACTTGTTGAGTCAAGTGGGTCAACCGCTGGGTAAATACCTAATGATGCGATTTGACGACTTAATACGATTGTTGCATCCAAGTGAGCAAAGGTTGTTGCCGGCGATGGGTCAGTTAAGTCATCGGCTGGTACGTATACTGCTTGGATTGAGGTAATTGAACCGGTTTTAGTTGAGGTGATACGTTCTTGTAATAACCCCATCTCTTCTGCTAATGTCGGTTGGTAACCTACCGCAGATGGCATACGACCTAATAGTGCAGATACTTCAGTACCGGCTAAGGTATAACGGTAAATATTATCGATAAATAATAGTACGTCTTTACCTTCGTCACGGAATTTTTCCGCCATGGTTAAGCCAGTTAACGCTACGCGTAAACGGTTCCCTGGTGGCTCATTCATCTGACCATAAACTAACGATACTTTATCAAGTACGTTTGATTCTTTCATTTCATGATAGAAGTCGTTACCTTCACGAGTACGTTCACCCACACCAGTAAATACTGAGTAACCTGAGTGCTCGATCGCGATGTTACGAATTAATTCCATCATGTTAACGGTTTTACCCACACCCGCACCACCAAATAGACCAACTTTACCACCTTTTGCAAATGGACAAATTAAGTCGATAACTTTGATACCGGTTTCAAGTAATTCTGTTGAGTTAGCCAACTCTTCGTATGTTGGTGCTGCACGGTGAATCGCCCAACGCTCTTCTTCACCAATAGGACCTGCTTTATCAACAGGATCACCAAGTACGTTCATAATTCGGCCAAGTGTTTTTGTTCCTACAGGAACTTCTATGCCGTGACCTGTATTTACTACTTTAAGTCCACGTCTTAAACCATCAGATGAGCCCATTGCAATACAACATACAACGCCACCACCTAATTGTTGCTGAACTTCCAGAACTAATTTTTCAGTGCCAGTTTCCACTTCTAATGCATCATATACCTTTGGTACTGCATCTTCTGGGAATTCGACATCAACCACCGCACCGATGATCTGGACAATCTTTCCAGTAGCCATTTTTATTCCTCTACGTCTTTTTCTTAACTATAAGCCAATATTTAGCACTAACCTGAAACAGCAGCTGCACCCGATACAATATCAATTAATTCGTTGGTAATCGCACCTTGACGTGCTTTGTTATACACAATTTGTAATTCATTAATTAAATTTGCACCGTTATCGGTTGCTGCTTTCATGGCCACCATTCTTGCTGCTTGTTCACTCGCTAAATTGTCAACCACCGCTTGATAGACTTGTGATTCAATATAACGACGTAAAATCACATCTAATAATGATTTTGCATCTGGCTCATAAATATAATCCCATGATGAAGCTTTTAGCTCTTTATCTTCTGAATGTGGTAATGGTAATAATTGCTGTATTGTCGGCTTTTGGGACATGGTATTAATAAATTTATTGGTTACTATATATAATTTATCAATTTTACCGTTGTCATATGCCTCAAGCATTGTTTTTACCGGACCAATTAAATCAGATAAAGTGGGTTCGTCACCTAAATTAGTTACTTGCGTTAAAATATTCGTTTTTACTGAAGAGAAAAACGATACCCCACGTGAACCAATTAAAGCCACATCTGCTTCAACACCTTTCTCTTGCCATGCTGACATATCAGCGATAACAGTTTTGAAAAGATTGATATTTAATCCACCACATAAACCACGATCGGTTGATATGATAAGATAGCCAACTCGCTTTACATCTCTTTCTTCTAAATAGGGATGTTTGGCGCCTATTTGAGCTAACGCTAAATGTCCAATTACTTCACGAATCATTTCAGCATATGGACGACTAGCAGCCATTCTGTCCTGCGTTTTACGCATTTTAGAGTTGGCTACCATTTCCATCGCTTTGGTGATCTTTTGCGTACTTTGGATACTGGCAATTTTCGTTCTAATCTCTTTTGCATTAGCCATTTGTTACCTCACCCTTACCAAGTTTGAGTTGATTTAAAGCTTTCAAGCAATGCTTTTAACTTACTTTCAATCTCATCGTTGTAATTGCCTGTCTCGTCGATCTGTTTTACAAAATCGGCATATTGACTATGGGCATAAGATAGAAGTGCTGTTTCAAATGATAATACTTTAGCAAGTTCAACATCTTCTAGATAACCACGCTCAGCGGCATAAAGTACAATTGATTGCTCTGCAACAGTCATTGGTGAATATTGCTTTTGTTTGAGTAATTCAGTTACTTTTTCACCGTGGCTTAATTGGTTTCTTGTTGCTTCGTCTAAGTCAGATGCAAATTGTGAGAAAGCGGCTAATTCACGATATTGTGCAAGTGCTGTACGAATACCGCCTGATAATTTTTTCATTATCTTAGTTTGAGCAGCACCACCCACACGAGAAACCGAGATACCTGGGTTTACCGCAGGACGGATACCCGAGTTGAATAAGCTGGTTTCAAGGAAGATCTGACCATCTGTAATCGAAATTACGTTAGTTGGTACGAATGCAGAAACGTCACCCGCTTGAGTTTCGATAATTGGTAACGCAGTTAATGAACCGGTTTTACCTTTTACTTCGCCTTTAGTGAACTCTTCAACATAAGCTTCGTTAACACGAGCTGCACGTTCAAGTAAACGTGAGTGAAGATAGAACACGTCACCAGGGTAAGCTTCACGTCCAGGTGGGCGACGAAGTAGTAATGAAATTTGACGATAAGCAACGGCTTGTTTAGATAAATCATCATAAACAATTAGTGCATCTTGTCCGCGGTCACGGAAGTATTCTCCCATAGCACAACCCGCGTAAGGTGCTAAGTATTGTAATGCTGCTGATTCAGATGCTGATGCAACAACCACAATGGTATTTTTAAGTGCACCGTGCTCTTCAAGTTTACGCACTACGTTAGCAATAGTTGATTGTTTTTGACCGATTGCGACGTAAATACATTTAACACCAGAATCACGTTGATTAATAATGGCGTCGATGGCTAATGCGGTTTTACCGGTTTGACGGTCACCGATGATAAGTTCACGTTGACCACGACCAATTGGAATCATTGAGTCAACCGCTTTATAACCAGTTTGTAACGCTTGGTCAACAGATTGACGATCGATAACGCCTGGCGCAACAACTTCTACAGGTGAGAAGCCGTCATGTTGAATCGAACCTTTACCATCAATTGGTTCACCAAGTGTATTAATAACACGGCCTAATAAACCATCACCTACTGGTACCTGTAAAATACGGCCAGTACATTGTACTTTCATCCCTTCAGATAAGTCTTCGTATGGTCCCATGACCACCGCACCAACAGAATCTCTTTCAAGGTTTAATGCCATTGCATATCGGTTGCCTGGTAATGCAATCATTTCGCCTTGCATGACATCAGTTAATCCGTGGATTCGAAGGATACCATCACTTACTGAGATGATCGTTCCTTCATTGTGAGCATCACTCACAATATTGAACTGAGCTATCCGCTCTTTAATTAGTTCACTTATTTCAGTTGAATTTAGCTGCATTATCAGTCCCCTTAAGACTGTAGAACGTCATTTAGTCGATTTAGACGTCCTCTGATACTACTATCAATAACCATATCGCCCGTACGAATAATAAAACCAGAAATGAGCGATTTATCAATATGACATTTTAGTTTTACTTTTCGTGATAAACGTTTTTCGACAGCGACAGAAATTTTATCAAGTTGTTCACTAGTAAGCTCATTGGCAGAAATTACATCAACGTCTGCTTGTGCTTCTCTTTCTAAACAGTATTGCTCAAACAAGGTTAACACTTCAGGAAGAAGGGATAAGCGTTTGTTTTCAGCCATCACTTTAATAAAATTAGTGCTAAACTCATCAAGCACATCTTTACAGATGTTGATGAGTAAGTTAGCCACTGAATCGGTTTTCATGTCAGATGTTAAAATGCTTTTTATTTGAGCATCTTTGCTCACTTCAGCAGTTAACACTAACATTTTGTGCCATGATTCGATGCTATTTTTTTCAACAGCAAAGTCGAAAGCGGCTTTAGCATAAGGGCGAGCAATCGTAATTAAGTCAGCCATTGCTCTATTCTCCTTATAGTTCAGCTACGAGTTTATCAATGATGTCGCTGTTAGCGGCTTCATTAACAGAACGTTCAATAATTTTTTCTGCACCGGCAATAGCGAGTGTAGCGACTTGTTGTTTAAGCTCTTCACGAGCGCGTTTACGCTCAGCCTCAACTTCAGCAAGTCCTTGAGCAACAATCCTTTCTTTTTCACGAGTAGCTTCTTGTTTAGCTTCTTCTAGAATGGCTGCTTTGCGTTTATTCGCTTGCTCAATAATTGCATTAGCCTCAACCTTAGCCTGTTGCATTATGTCAGATGTATTTGCTTTGGCTAATTCCAAATCTTTTTTTGCTGTTTCTGCTGAAGCTAATCCTTCCGCTATCTCTTTTTGGCGTTTTTCAATCGCTCGGATAACCGGAGGCCAAACAAACTTCATACAGAACCAAACAAACAATACAAATGTAATTGCTTGGCCGAGGAGAGTTGCGTTCATATTCATGAGACAATTCCTCTTAAATTATTATTAACCAGCAACAGCAAAAATAACATATAGCGCAATACCCACACAAATCATAGGAATCGCATCAACTAAGCCCATAACGATAAAGAATTGTGTACGTAACATAGGCATTAATTCTGGTTGACGAGCAGCTCCTTCTAAGAATTTACCACCTAATAGACCGATACCAACTGCACCACCGATTGCAGCTAATCCCATCATTATGCCAGCGGCTACAAATAACATACTCATACTATCCATTATATACTCCAGTTTATTATCTAAAAAAAGTTAAAATTAATGATCTTCTGTTGTTGAGGCCATCGCTAAATAGACGATAGTCAACACCATAAAAATAAATGCTTGTAAGGTGATTATCAAAATATGGAAGATAGCCCATGGTAGTGATAATACCCATTGTGACCACCAAGGTAATAATGCTGCTATTAAGATGAAGATAAGTTCACCAGCATACATGTTACCGAAGAGTCGTAATCCTAATGAAACAGGTTTAGCCAATAAGCTAACAAGTTCAAGGACTAAATTGATTGGTGCAAATGCCCAATGATTAAATGGA
Source organism: Gilliamella sp. B3482 (assembly GCF_026536805.1). Taxonomy (NCBI): domain Bacteria; kingdom Pseudomonadati; phylum Pseudomonadota; class Gammaproteobacteria; order Orbales; family Orbaceae; genus Gilliamella; species Gilliamella sp. B3482. Next base: position 33,782 of record NZ_JAFNNL010000004.1, read on the forward strand.
TGCAAGGTGTATTCTTTAATAAACCCTGAAATCCCTTTATATTTGATTGAATAAATGATGATAAGTGCAAAGACACCGAGTGACATTGACATTGTGATACTCACGTCAGCTGTCGGTACGACTCTTAAATGAGATAGACCTAAATATTGTCCCGCATAAGGTAGGAAATCAACAGGAATTAGATCCATTAAGTTCATCAAAAATACCCAGATAAACACAGTAAGTGCTAAAGGGGCAATGAGTTTATTTTGACCTGTGAACATGTCTTTGACAGTATTATTTACAAATTCAAAGATCATCTCTACCGCACATTGAAGTTTACCTGGTACGCCACTCGTCGCTTTCCTTGCTACACGATGGAAAATCCATAAGAAAAGCACACCAAGTACAATTGAGAAGAACAAGGAATCAAGATTAAAGGTCCAAAAACCAGAACCAACTTGTAAGTTCTCCAGATGGTGTTTTATATAAGCTTGCGGTGAAGCTGGAGAGGAAACTGCCATATAACCCTCTTACCTATTTTAAAAATGAAAACTACAGTTTGCTTTTCCTTAAAAGGTATAAACAATCACTGCAATAACCGAAGCTATTATTTTAAACCTAATTCCCTATAATAAGTCAACAACTGATTAAAAAAATAAAGAATTTAGACACTTTTTACTAATTTTGTGTAAAGAATAACAGCTTTACCGCTCACTTTATTAGAAATATTGTTCATCAATAGCTTAATTAATGATGAAAAAACAGGCTAATTTGATGCTTTAACTGCATTGGCAATTTGTTCCGCTAATTTTTGCACTTGAGAGTGATTACTACCTTCTACCATTACGCGGATAAGCGGTTCGGTGCCGGATTTGCGTATCAATACCCGACCTTCATTGCCAAGTTGCGTTTCTGCCTGTTCAATTGCAGATTTGACCGCAGCATTGGCTAATGGGTTTCCTGTATAACGAACGTTAATTAATATTTGTGGTAGCATGGTCATGCCTTGACATAATTCAGCGAGTGACATGTTATTTCTTATCATTGCAGCCAGAACTTGTAAGCCTGCAACAATACCATCGCCTGTTGTGGTTTTATCAAGTAAAAGGACATGGCCTGAATTTTCAGCACCTAATCGCCAATTTTTTTCAACCAGCATTTCAAGCACATAACGGTCCCCCACTTTTGCTCGTACAAATGGGATGCCAAGATTTTTAAGGGCGATTTCAAGTCCCATGTTGCTCATCAATGTCCCGACAACGCCACCTTTAAGTTGACCTTGCCTTAAGGCTTCACGAGCAATAATGTAAATAATTAAATCACCATCAATTCTATTGCCTTTATGATCGACCATAATGATGCGGTCACCATCACCATCAAGAGCAAAGCCCAAGTCAGCTTTTTCTTCAAGGACAGTTTTAGTTAATGCTTTTACATCAGTAGCACCACAGTTTTCATTAATATTGACTCCATCCGGTTCGCAACCAATTTTTATTACTTTAGCACCAAGTTCTCGAAGTACTTTTGGGGCAATGTGGTAAGTGGCTCCATTGGCACAATCCACAACAACTTTTAGTCCTGATAGACTTAAGTCGTGATCAAAGGTGCTTTTACAAAATTCGATATATCGGCCAGCTGCATCGGTTATTCGGCTTGCTCGGCCAAGTTGTTTTGATTCAACACAGTCGATCTGTTTTTCAAGCTCGGCTTCGATTTCTAATTCAATGGCGTCATCGAGTTTTCGCCCTTCAGTTGAGAAAAATTTAATACCGTTATCATAAAATGGGTTATGAGAGGCCGATATGACTACACCCGCATCAGCCCGAAATGTGCGAGTTAGATAAGCAATGGCAGGTGTTGGCATTGGTCCAGTAAAAGCAGCAGCGACGCCCGCGGAGGCAAATCCTGCTTCTAAAGCCGATTCAAGCATATAACCTGAAATACGAGTATCTTTACCGATGAGGACTTTTTTAACACCATCTTTAGCCAGTACTCGTCCTGCTGCCCAGCCTAACTTGAGGGCGAAATCAGGCGTGATAGGATATTCTCCAACTTTTCCACGAATACCATCTGTCCCAAAATATTTCCGATTAGACATGTTATTTCCTCATACTAAAGTTTTTTATTTGACCAATTGCCTTTCTTATAAGTCGTTTTTTATCCTATAAAAGGAAGCGAAGTAAAATTATTCTCGATTGTCATTAGCAAATTTTAATAATACTTGGCTCTCTTTTATAAAACGTTCAGCATAACTGCCAAACCATTTAGTTACTTCATTAAAATTTTCAATGAATTTAGCTTTATTTCGTTGTTCAATTAATTTAACCATTTGTCCAAAACATTCATAATAGCGTTTGATTAATTCAATATTTTCATCTGACGCCATGATGATATCGGCATAAAGAACGGGATCTTGAGCAAATAAGCGACCAACCATCATTAACTCCAAGCGATAAATAGGTGATGATAAGGTAATTAATTGTTCTAAATCAGCGTGTTCTCGTTGTAAATTTACACCATATGAGAACGAAGTAAAATGGCGTAATGCTTGAATAAACGACATACATTTGTCATGCTCTTTGGCATCAATCGCGCACAAATTGGCTCCCCAAATTCGCATCTGTTCAATTAACCATTGATATTGCTCAGGATATCGACCTTGGCAGTAGACAATGACTTGTTTGGCTAAATTTGGCACGTCAGGACCAAACATTGGATGCAATCCAACCACAGGCCCCGCGTGTTTGGCTAGCATGGCTTGTAAAGGTTTGACTTTGATTGATGTAAAATCGGTTAAAATGCAATCTTTAGGTAACGGTGGTAATTGTTCAATGATTTCGCATGTTTTGTTGATAGGTACTGTAACAATAACGGCAGCGGCATCAGCGACAACTTCGGCTGCTTGATGCATGGTTTTGGAACCTAAGGTTTTAACTTCATAACCTGATAGGGTAAATAGTTTGGCAAATAGTCTACCCATTTGTCCATTACCGCCAATGATGACAATCGAGCCTTTGCCGTTGTAAACTTTTTTAAAACCTTTGTCGTTTTCACTTATATAGGACTCACGCATTAATCGGCGTAAAATATCTTCAATTAAGGCGGGTGATATGCCTAAGTTTTCAGCTTCTTGTTTACGTTTAGCTAACATATCGGCTTCACGTTTAGGATCATAAATCGGAATTCCATGCTCGCTTTTTACCTCACCAACTTCAGCAACTAATGCTAGTCGTTGACTAATTAAAGCTAAAATTGATTTGTCGACTTCATCAATTTTATGACGTAATGAAAGTAATTCCTTAGACATATTGTTGATCCTTTAATCACTAGTTATAGCTTTCGCTGTAATTGCTTAACAGTATAACGTATTTTTGGTAGCATGGGTCAATTGCAAAATTAAATCAAATACAATAAATTTATGATTAAAGTTTTATCTTTTAATATTAATAGTATTCGTATTAGAATCCATCAATTAGCTGCGATTATTGAAAGACATCAGCCCGATATCATTGGTTTACAAGAGACTAAAGTTCATAATGACCAATTTCCAATCGAGGAACTTAAGCAATTTGGCTACCATTTATATTATCACGGTCAAAAAGGTTATTACGGTGTAGCTTTATTGACTAAGCAAAAACCGTTATCGGTCGAGTGTGGGTTTCCGACCGATGAAGATGGTGCACAATGTCGATTAATGGTAGCTGAGTTTCCGACTAGCAAAGGTAATTTAACCGTCATTAATGGTTATTTTCCGCAAGGTGAAAGTTTGCATAATGAAATTAAATATCCAGCTAAGCGTAAATTTTATCAAGATTTAGTTGAATATATACAGGATCGACAGCTGAATAGCCAATTATCACTCGTTATGGGTGATATGAATATTTGTCCAACTGATTTAGATATTGGGATTAATGAAAATAACCGCAAACGGTGGTTAAGTGCGGGTAAATGCTCTTTTTTACCTGAAGAGCGTGAATGGATAAATAATTTAATGGCAGCAGGTTATACTGATACTTACCGTCATGCCAACCCAGATACACAGAGATTTTCTTGGTTTGATTATCGTTCCAGAGGTTTTAGTGTAAAAACCGGATTACGAATCGATCTTATCTTAGCTAGTGAAAAACTTATGCAGTATTGTGGTGAAACCGGTATTGATTACGATATTCGTGGTATGGAAAAACCTTCCGATCATGCGCCAATTTGGGCCGACTTTGATTTAGATTAAACTTGTTAGGATAATAGTATGCACAATAGTTCGATTTTATCGGTAAAAGATCTTAATCAAATAGTTAAAGATCTGCTTTCTGATGCTATTGGGCAAGTTTGGTTGGTTGGTGAAATTTCCAATTTTTCTCGCCCAGCTTCAGGTCATTGGTATTTCACATTGAAAGATGATATTGCGCAAGTGCGTTGTGCCATGTTTCGTAATAATAATTATCGTACGGGATTTACCCCTCAAAATGGTCAACAAGTTTTAGTTAATGCCTCGGTAACTCTTTATGAAGCACGTGGTGATTATCAATTGGTTATTAATCAATTGCAACCAGCTGGTGCTGGTTTGTTACAACAAAAGTTTGAGCAACTAAAGCAAAAACTGTCAGAAGAAGGATTGTTTGATCCGATTTATAAAAAGTCGTTACCTGATAATATTCGTACGGTTGGAATTATTACTTCGTCAACAGGTGCAGCACTACATGATATTTGTCAGATATTAAACCGGCGCGATCCAAGTCTGAATTTGATTATTTACCCAACGTCGGTACAAGGTACCGAAGCTGCGGCACAAATTGCCAGAATGATTCAAATCGCAAATATTCGCCAAGAATGTGATGTTTTAATTGTTGGGCGAGGAGGGGGATCGCTTGAAGATCTTTGGTCATTTAATGAGGAGCTTTTAGCTAGAGCTATTTTTGCTAGTCAATTACCTATTATTAGTGCTGTTGGTCATGAAGTTGATTTCACCATTGCTGACTTTGTTGCTGATGTGCGCGCAGCTACCCCATCGGCAGCAGCTGAGTTAGTTAGCCGGGATAAGCTAGAGCAGATTAAAAGTTTACAAGTTCAAGAACAATACTTATGTATGGCGATTGATTACTATTTGGTACGTCGACGAGAATTATTAAATAAGCGTTATCAACGATTGCAATCACAACATCCTCAAACTAAATTATCTAAGCAATTAAATCGTTTATTAACCAGTCGTCATGCTTTATTTGAAAATATGCAGCACTATTTATCTAAACAATCCTATCGTCATAATGTGCTGGATAAATATTTGTTACGTGTTTCGCCACAACATAAAGTGCTCTATTATGGTCAAAACCTAGAGAGAAAACAGCAACAACTGATTAATCTGGTTCAAAAAAGGTTAACGGATGCTAAGCATGAATTTGTATTAAAAACATCTCAGCTTAATAGTGTTAGTCCACTTGCTACTTTAGATCGTGGTTATTCTGTAACAACTAACCAGCAACAACAAGTGATAAGAACGGTTGAACAAGTGTCTATTGGTGACTTTATTTTAACCCAGCTTAAGACAGGTAAATTAATCAGCCAAATTGTTGAGATAGATAAAAAAAATAAGTAAAAATGCTCTTTTTTCAATAATGTTTAACTCAACACATTGGATAAAATTGCACCTCAAATAGTATTAAGGATATAATATCTGACATGTTGGAAAATACTAAGAGATTAAAGTGGTTATACATCCTCCAATAGGTATTGATTTAGGTACTACCAATAGTTTAATTTGTGTTTGGCAAAACGGCCAGCCGACACTAATTCCCAATTCAATAGGTGAAGTTGTTACTCCTTCAGCTGTCAGCATTGATGAAGATAATACCATTTTGGTTGGTCATGCGGCTTTATCTCGTTTAACTACTCATCCTAGTCGTAGTGCAGCAGCATTCAAACGTTTTTTAGGTTCAAGTAAAGTTTTTGAGTTGGGTGATAAAAAATTTACCCCAACAGAACTTTCAGCACTAGTTTTAAAATCATTAAAAGCGGATGCTGAAGCTTTCTTGAAACAAGAAATTCGTGATGTCGTGATTTCCGTTCCCGCTTATTTCAATGACGAACAGCGTAAACAAACTCGCTTTGCTGCTGAGCTTGCAGGATTAAACGCAGTCCGTCTAATCAATGAGCCCACCGCTGCTTCAATGGCGTATGGATTACATGAAGAACAATCAGGAAATACGCTGGTTTTTGACTTAGGTGGTGGCACATTTGATGTGACAGTATTGGAATATGCAATGCCTATCATTGAGGTTCATGCATCAGCAGGCGATAACTACTTAGGCGGTGAAGATTTTACCCATGAAATAGTTAAAGCATGTTTGAGTGAATGGGAACTTAAACAAGAAGATATTCCTGTCGATGATTATGCGCGTTTATTGGATTTAGCTGAACAATTAAAATGTAAGCTAAGTGGTGAGCAAATGCATAATTTGACATGGTTTTGGCAAGATAAGCAATGGCAATTTTCATTAAATGAAGTAAGAGCTAAGTCGATTTGGTTGCCATTACTCAATCGATTACGAGCGCCAGTTGAACAAGCATTAAGTGATGCTCGCTTAAAGGCTAATGAACTCGAACATATTGTTTTAGTTGGTGGTTCATCGCAATTAGGTGTGGTTCGTGAGTTAGTGACAAAGTTATTTGGTAAACTGCCTTATCGTCATATCAATCCAACTACTATTGTTGCACAAGGTGCAGCTGTTCAGGCGGCATGTCGTTTGCGAAATGCCGATGTTGAAGAGGTTATTCTAACCGATGTTTGCCCATATACACTTGGTATTGAAATTTCTTCGGGTAATATTAAAGGGTTATTTTCGCCAATTATTGAGCGTAATACGATTGTTCCAACTTCAAAGGTAAAAACGTTTTACACTTCATATCCTCAACAAAAAAGTATTATGCTTTCTGTTTATCAAGGTGAGAATCCAAAGGTTGAAAATAACGTTTTAATTGATGAATTTGAAGTGCCAGTAACTCCTATGGAAAAAATACAAGGTATTGATGTTCGCTTTAGTTATGATTTAAATGGTTTGCTTGAAGTCGACGTGGTACTACTTGAAACAGGGGCATTGCATGGTAAAGTGATTGATCACAGTCCGATTGGATTAACCGATAAACAAAAACAAGAAAGCCATGACCGATTAGCGGCACTTAAAATTCATCCTCGTGATGAAATGTTAAATCGTACTTTATTAGCAAGGTTAGAGCGAGCATGGGCACAATCATTGGGTGATGAACGACTACTCATTGGCTCTTATATCGAAGCTTTTATGGAAGTCTTAAATCAGCAAAATCTTGAAGAGATAGAACAGGTTCGAAGCGAAATTGAATCGAATCTTAACGATCTTAATCGATAATCAGATAGACTTAAAAAATCCCCTTTGGTCATAATTAAATAGCTTTTCAAAGGGGATTGTATACAAACGAGATAGTATACAAAGAAGATAGTATAAGCCGTATCTTTGCTTAGCTATCTAACGGTGGTCCATAGCGATTAGTTTGATTAATTGAGGGTGAGAAAATAGAAAGACGATATTTTCCGCTACTATATGCATCATTTGAACGTCGCCTAATTGCAAAAATAATATTAATTATAATTAATGCAAATAATATATAGTAAATCATATGATGAGATGATTTCACCCCACTTAACTTTATTATCAAAAAACTTAATATCGTGGTGACGCAACATATTTGATTATAAAAACCTTTGCCATTGGTTCGACCATTCCAACGCCATATTTGATGCGATTTATTTTTAGGCAGTGATTTTGCTTCAAGATTTTTTTGATTTTCAATATTTTTTGCTAGAAGCAGTGTAGAGCATAAACGTAATATTAGATCATTATCCGTATCACTTCTAATATTCTCCAATTTATTACTTTTATCATCATTAAAAATCATATTATCTTCAGATAAATTTTCATTAAGGGTTTTCAATTGGTTTAATAATTGATAAATATCACGATTTTCTTTCCTAAATGAGGAGGAGATTGATAGTTTGTTCTCAAATGCTTTAGCTAATTGTTGCAATGCTTCATCATCACCAGCTAATTTTTGTAAGACCTGATGTAACTCCTCTTTTTGATTCAGTTTATTTAAGATTATTGTATGGAGTAGCATTAAATATGCTGGTGAGTGGTTAGCTAATTTAGCTTGCCATAATTGATCTATATTTTGTTTGATATCGGTAAAATTAACATCCTCAGGTATATCAATAAAATATTCAATGGCATTAGGGTAATTACATAACATACTACTTGTTAGCTTGTTATTACAATCGATCAGATTATATAACTCAACTTCATTTTGCCATTCATTAGACTTAAAAGTATTTAATAGTGGTGTGAGTTGATCATCATCAGGCAAATGAAATAACTGATTATTTTTCCTAATGAAATTTGCAGCTTTAAACGGCGAATTACCAATAGTCACGACCAATAGACAATGACGATACCATTGCCAATATGCATCTTTATTATCAGTAATTAACTCGACTGGTAATTTGGGTAAATTATCTCGCCCTCTGAAATGAAAATATATTGGCCAGTCAAACATCTCCATATTGCGATAGCTAATATTTCTATATAAATTTAGTTTAGCTGTGTCTGGAATATCATCGAATCTATCTAGCCATAAACGACCAAATAAAACATATTCACCATTTTCGTCAGGGTCAAACTGAGTTGGAATAATAGTATCATCATAATATAACCAAGCTTTAAATTCTTGGACTGGTGAAAGTTTTGTTAGCCATTCAAGGTGCTGTTTAGCCTGGCGTTGTAGATTTTGTAAGATAAATTGTTCAAATTGATCTTCAAAGTGATCATTTAAGATTGCATGTAATAATGTTTCATTACCGTGTCGTAACATAATTGCATGACGATATAAGCGATAAAAGCTACTGGTTCCATCATCATGTAATAATGTATATAACACTTGGCGATAATTCCAATTAATATCCGTTGCCCATCTAATAACACTAGAAATTTCTTCTGGGTAATCTTCTATTTTTAATTTGAACAATCGTGAGTTTGTAGTTGTAGTGAGTTGGGGTATTGCATATAAATATTTATTATCAGTTTCAGCAGGTAAACAATATGATTGATTAAGTGCAAGGAGCAGTAAAGGTAAATAATTGTGATGGTTTTTGGTACACCACTTAATTAACCAAATAGCAGCTTGCTCTTGATATTGTGGTAAATGATATAACTCTACCCAGAATTGAAAGGCATTTTCTTCATCTTCAAGTAAAGAGTATTGTATTGCTGCAACAACTTTCCATTGATTAGCTTCATCTTGGTTGGAATTAGCGATGCGAGTTAAAGCATATTCTAATAAACTTTTATTTTTCATTTTAGCAAAGCTATGCCAATGAGCTAAATCTTCCATCAATTCCTGGTTATTGGGTAAGTAAATCACAGTATGAATAGAAAAATACTTATTTAATTCCTTATAAGGTTTATCCCAAAAAATCCATTGCGCATTACGCACATAATTGATAGTTTCATTTTGTACTGCTTTATTATTTTTAGGCAGGCAGTTATAGTCAAACAAATCACCCCGTTCAATGTGATCGAAAAAATTCTCGTACATTTCAATCTTATCAGGATAGTGATCCATCACTTGTTGGCGCCAACGTAAATTTTCTGCCAATATTTTTAAGCAAGTAAGTGATATGGTTAATGTATCATAACTGATATCTAACATTTTCCATTTAGCAATATCTAATACAGACATTGGGTAATCAAAAAAGGAGGCAATAAACTTTTGCCATTCATCAACATCATTGCAGCGAGCAGGATCATCGAGTAATGCTTGATAATTATCACAGATCTCTTTGACTTGGCGTTCTTCTTCGGTAATGCTTACTTCCTCTTGCTCTTGATTGGACTGTTCATCTGTTTCTTCTGGTGACTTTGCGTATTGCAACGCCAATTCATAAGCTTCCCGTAAAGCTTTAAAGCCTACTGGATCTGTTTCGGGGTGATATTGAGGAAGTTTTGCTCGATAAGCATTACGAATTTCTGTTATATCAATGGTTTTATCAATACCCAATAATTGCCAAAAATTATTATTCATGACCAAGCATACTCCATTAAAGATTGTGGTTTTTCTATTTCTTCAAGTTCGATATACCAAGGTAAGTGATGATAGGGGGAGTCTTCATTGGAATATAACTTGGACATAGTCCAATTACGCGATGAGCGACATAATTCGCAACGTAGCTGCTCTAAATCTTCTTTATTGGATAATGATTCCCAATATTGATACCCAATAAACCATCCTGAAAAATAACTTTGCCAAGATGAATAATAGTGTTGAGCACGTAGCGCTATTCTATAAAAAATCCATAGTGCTTCATCTTCGGTAATAAACATATTGCTGGTGCCATTGCGTAATAGATAGCCCATTCTTGCATAATCAAAGCTACGTATGCCACCAACACCACACTCGGAATAGGTTTTTTCTACATATTCAATTAAGACTTTATCGTAATCGCAGTGTTTTTCAATATATTTAAGCCAATGAGGAGCGGTTAATCTTGGGTACATAAAATAGTGTTTAGATAAAGCCGGCGCATGACCATCATCAACCATATCAAAAATCATTGATAATAGGCTTTGTCGAGAGTCAATACCCCAGTCTTTTTTCATATCAGTATAATTTCGTTCTGGATAAAAATAAGGTGAGGTATAACTTGCGCCTTCTTCTTTATTTAATGCAACCATTGGTGCAGATAATCCAAATAACCAATCGATACAATCTTGATGCATAGCTTAACTCTGTTAATGTTTATTATTAATCTGTGTAAAAAGATAGCAGATTTTATAGAAAAATAAATGTTTGTTTTAACAAGTAGAGTAATTGCTTTATTGAGATATGTTAATTAAAAATAATTAAATAACTTTTACATTTCAGAATAATAAAATTATTTTGCAAATCATTATCTACAAGGCATAATAAAAAGAATTTATCAGTATTTGAATTTTACTGAGCTGTAAATAAAAGGAGTAATAATGAAAAAAATTGTCTTAGTTGCTGTATTAGTATCGGGTGCATTAATGCTACAAGGTTGTGTAGCGGCTGTTATTGGTGTCGGCGCTGGCGCTACAGCAAAAGTTGCAACCGATCCACGTACTACTGGAACGCAAGTTGATGATACAACGCTCAATACCAGAATGAATAATAAGCTAAGCGAAAATGGTCCTTTCTTTATAGGCTCTCGTATTTCCTCAAGTACCTATGATGGCAATATTATTTTAACTGGCCAAGCGAATGCAGAACAAATTGAAAAGGCTGAACGTCTTGCATATCAAGTTGAAGGTGTGAAGAAAGTTTATAACCAAATTCGCTCAGGTGAGCCTGTCGGTGCTGGAACTATCAGTAATGATATGTGGATAACAACAAAAGTTAAATCTCAACTTATCATGAATTCCAAAACCAAAGCACGTAATATCAAAGTGGTAACTGAAAATGGCGAAGTGTTTTTAATTGGCATTGTTACCAGTGAAGAAGGGCAAGAAGCCGCTAATGTTGCAAGTAAAGTTGCTGGCGTGAAAAAAGTTATTACGTTATTTACCCAACGCTAATCATAAATAATTAAAAAAGGAGAATTTATTCTCCTTTTTTTACATCATTAGTTAACAATTTAATTCGTTCAATCATTTTATCTAGTCCTTGCTGCCTGGATTGACTCAATTCATCAATAATTTTTAACTGATTTAATATCGCGTGAAAATCAAGAGCCTTAATTTGTTCTGCATTTTTATTATTGGCAATCGTAATTAAAACGGCGAGTAATCCTTTAACAATTCGACCTTCGCTGTCACCTTGAAAAATAAATGAATCATCAGGTTGTTTTTTGACGGTTAACCATACTCGATTTTCACAGCCATCAATCTGATTCGCTTCAGTTTTTTGGTCATCAGGAAAATCTGGTAATTGCTTTGATAAAGCAACTAATTGCCGATAACGATCTTGCCAGTTATGTTGCTTAGAAAATAGTTCAAATAGTGGTGATAACATAATAAAACCAGTTAGTAATTAGAGATAAAAGATAAGCGATTAGCGTAAAATCCTAAGTTAAAACCTCAATAGCATTTTTCAGTGCTGTAACAAAACTATCAATGTCTTGCTGATTATTATATGGCATTATTGAAATGCGAATAACCCCATGACAGCCAAGTTTATCCATCAACGGCTTTGCACATAATCCACCTGTTCGAATGGCTATGTTTTGTTCACTTAATAAAATAGCGATATCATTATGATGAATGTTATGCATATTAAAGCTAACTATTGGACTATTTTTAACACTGTAGAATTGGATATGGTTCAATTTACTTAATTTTGATTCAGCGTAATTTGCCAATTGTGTTATATAACCATTTAATTGTGCTTCATCCCATTTTTTTAGCCAATCTAATGTTGCTTTAAAACCAAGTATTCCTGCAATATTTTGGGTACCAGCTTCGAATTTATAAGGCAAATCTTCGACTTCAAAATCTGAAAATGTTGTATTTTTCAACATTTTACCGCCACCTTGCCAAACATCCATCTGTTCTAATAAATGTTGTTTTCCATATAGAACGCCAAGCCCTGTTGGGCCATATAACTTATGGGCAGAAAAAGCGTAAAAATCGATATCTAGCTTTTCAACATCAATTGGCTGATGAACAACACCTTGTGCACCATCTACCACTAAAATGGCATTATGCTGATGGACTAATTGACTAATTTTAACTAAGTCAGGGCAAAAGCCAGTAACATTAGACATCTGGGTTATGGCCACAATTTTAGTTTTGGGTGATAGTAATGATGAAAGTTCATTAACATCAGCAGTCCATTTAATTACCTTTGCACCAGTCTGTTTGGCTACGATCAGCCAAGGTAATAGGTTGCTATGGTGCTCTAATTCGCTGACAATTATTTCATCATCGGCCTGTAGTAAAGGTCTAGCATAACTTTGCGCAATTATATTTATTGATTCGGTGGTTCCACGAGTCCAAACAATTTGTTGGCTTGATTGGCTATGAATAAACTTAGCCACACTTTGCCGAGCTTCACTAATAGCTGTGGTAACTTTTAGTGCATCTTGGTGTAAACTGCGCTGTGCGGTTGCGGTATTATGTGCATAATATTCAACCGTTGTATCAATCATAGTTTGCGGTTTTAACGCAGTAGCAGCCGAATCAAGATAAACAGAGTGATTTAGAGCAGGGAAATCTGCTCTAAATTTTTCAGGTAGTTTATTGTGTAAGTTCAAGTCCAGCAATCCCATTCCAATAACCATTACAGTCTCGTTTATGTTCAATATGTAATGGGTTTGTACCGTCTTCATTGGCTTTAAATTGTTTAACTACATCAAGCGTTTCAATACCAAGTGGTGAAATACGCACAATATCGACTAACCCTTTCATATCTTTCAGATTATTACCTAAATTGTAACAATAACCACTTTGGGTTTGAATGCCATTTAGTACAAACACCTTTTGTTGTTCTTGAGAAAACACTTCTCGTCCTACAGGATATTTTATACAACAGGTTTCACATTTATCTTTTGGTCTATCTTCTGATCTGGCTGTAAAACAACGAGCAGAATAAGCTAATGGTAAATAACCATAACTAAACACTTCAACCTCAAATTTACGATCAATTTTTAAAGAATCAAATTGGTTGAGAACATTATTTAACCAATCACGAGATAGTTCTACGGGCATACACCACCGTACCATACCTTGTTTTTGTAATAATTTTAGCGTAAATGCGTTGTAACAGTTAATCGCTGGGCCAGCGACGAAAGGTACTTTATTATCGTGGGCAATATTAATGGCAGCCAAATCATTAGCTTCAACTAAAAAGTCACCATTATTTACTAATTGTCTTAAATCGTTCAGTTCTGATGGCGCTTCCAGTAATGCAAGGGTAGAGAGTACTACTTGTTTACCAGACTTAGCAATTTCTTTGGCTAAATCTAACCAATTAGGTACTTTCATTTCACGGCGTTTGGTGCATACCGTTTCGCCCATATAAATAATATCAGCTTCGCTATCTTTAGCGGCTTGATAAAAAGATTCAGTTTCAATTTTAGGCCAATAATAAAGCACTGGTCCTAATGCATATTTCATAGTTTTGCTCACTATATTTAAATTCTTGAATAGTCAATTGGCTAGCACATTAATATTGAAAACTACTAAGATTATTATATGTTTATTTTATTTTAAAATTTCAATATCAATGCTGGCCAATTATTGCCATTTACGGTGATAAGCACCTAAAGTTGTTTGAGTCCCTTCTGAAACAGAGCCCAAGGTATCTATCCAATTTTTTTCAGCTTGGAATGCTTGTGGATTCGCTTTATAGCGATCAATAGCTTGTCTCCATACTTTTGTGACTTGTTCTACATAAGCTGGACTGCGTTGCCTTCCTTCAATTTTAACGGAAGCGATATTTGCAGCAAAAAGCTCTGGTAATAGTTCAATTGTATTTAAACTGGTTGGCTCTTCAATTGGATGATAAAGTGTATTTCCAACAAAATAACGTCCCTTACAAAGTGTTGGATAACCAGCATTTTCACCTTGTTTATGACAATCAATTAAAACATTGTTGAGTCTTGATTCAAGCCCTTTATCGGTCTCTTCCCAACGGACAAATTTTGCAGGAGAGCAAGCGCCAACAGTATTTGGCGATTCACCTGTTAGGTATGAAGATAAATAACAGCGACCTTCCGCCATAATACATAAACTACCAAACGCAAAAACCTCTAAAGGTACGGGGGATACTTGTGATAACTGTTTAACTTGATGCATAGATAACACACGTGGTAAAACAATACGATGCACCTGAAAGTTATTATAATAAAACTTAATTGACTCTTCATTGGTTGATGACGCTTGCACCGAGACATGACGTTCAAGGTTCGGATACTTCTCAGCAGCATAATCAAGCATCGCTAAATCAGCAATGATTAAAGCATCAGCACCAATGTTAGCCGCAGTATCAACAGCATATTGCCATCGCTCAAAGTTTTCAGGATGAGCAAAGGTATTAATAGCTATATGTAATTTTTTACCACGCTTGTGAACATAATCTGATGCTTCAACAAGTCGCTTTTCATTAAAATTTAAACCAGCAAAATGGCGAGCATTGGTATCATCTTTTAAACCAATATAGACAGCATCAGCTCCATTATCAATCGCCACTTTTAGGGATGGTAATGAGCCAGCGGGGCAAAGAAGTTCCATAATTATTCCTAACTTAAGTTCGGTATTTTATACGCCATATATTATGCAATAATTCCTGATTTAATGCGAATAGAAAGCGAATTCCCCGACAAAAAAACATGTAACTTTATTTTTAATTTAAGTGTATGTATTAAATGCTATTTTTACTAAAGCAAATGATTATGATTAATAATCATATTGAATTTAAACGGTAATAGTTAATATATGATAATTTACGATGTGATGAGTAAAAAACCAGATATTTATAATTTTAATTTCTGGTTTTTATAATCAAAAAAGAATTTTATAACAGATTAATTAAAATCAATCTTTTATATGGTTAGCATACTATATTGCTAATAATTAATTCTTATTTAAAAGCATCTTCAAGTTGTATGAAATTTTTTTCTGAATTTAATTGAGTTATACAATTGTTGATTAATTTTGAAGTAATATTTTGGACCAACTGATAGTTATTACTTTCCCATGCATCAAAAGTTTTGGTTTTATCATCTAGCGGTAAACTATCGCTAGAACAAGTAAAAGTAAATCCATTGGTTTTAATGAATGTTTGGTAAATAAAATTGTATTTATTATCAGTTATACCATCATAAATTAGTTTAAATTTATAAGGTTGAATAGTTATGGTGTGTTCTTTTTGTTTGTTGGCTTTTATTTTTTTTAATATTGTATATAACTGAGGTTTTAAAAGCTCCATGGTTTTATTTGGTACTGAATTTACATAACTACCTTTTAAATCTGTTTTTGAAAAAGTATTTACATTTCCACCAAGGTTACCAAAAAATGCAGTGGCAAATTGAACCATTTTTACTCCAACAGCTTGTGCTGTATCACCTCGGGTAACAACGTTTAAATAATTATTAGTATCATTAATTACCTGCCCATTAATGGCATTTTCAGTTATTACATTAATATTCGTACCATTATTTAAGGTAATTACTTCTGTTTCTACAATCTTTGTTCTTGGTAATGATTCTCTATTTCCAGAACATCCAAATAATATGAACAAACTACAACTTAATAAAGCGTATTTAAAAATTTTCATAATTTTATGTTTCCTTTTGTATATTTTTATTTCATCAAATTATTTTTTATCTCCATAAATAATAAGTTAATATTTGAAGCATTTTTATTATTGTATTGAATATGACATTTGTCTAGATTTTGTTCATTATATTTCTGAAGAACATATTAGTGTGCTAGTTAAAGCAATTTAATTTGTGAGGGGGTTTATTTTTCAAAGAACGCTAATCTTTTTTCCATATTCCGTTAATTCTTTATCTTTCCTGTTTGATTTTACCCAAGCTAGATAAGCTTTTCGTCTAGCTTTAAAACATTTAGGTTTTATGCAAATAATGTGCTTTTTAAATGGGGAGGGGCTTAGTTTACAAGACGAGAAAGTCTAAACTTAAAATATGCATTTTCATTCGAAAACTTCACAATTTAATATTTACACAGGTATTACACAAAATTTATATTTTCATATTAAATCTATTAAATTCAAGTAAGTATGTTAAATTTATTAAATAGTATAATTATAACTTTTATCATTAAATTTTGTTTTTATATTACGCACCAGCTTATTTATTGCTTAGATTTTTACTTTTGCGATTTCAAATCTAGATCCCAACATAATCTGGCAATAAATCGATAAAACCTTTATACTATGCCCTAAATTTTAGTATGACTTTGTAAGTTTGCTAAATTAACCCGTTCTTTAACATCATCAATTGGAAGAAAATTATGCATCCGATGCTTAATATTGCTATTCGTGCTGCTCGTAAAGCAGGTAATGTTGCCATTAAGGCTTATGAAAATCCTAGTTCAATCGAAATTGATACTAAAGGTGCTAATGATTTTGCGACTAATGCAGATCGTGCCGCTGAAGCTTTGATTATCGAAACAATCAAAAAAGCTTATCCAGATCATACTATTATTGCCGAAGAAAGTGGCCTTGCTAAAGGTAGTGATGCTGATACGCAATGGATAATTGACCCAATTGATGGTACTACAAATTTTATTAAAAATATTCCACATTTCGCTGTTTCTATTGCTGCTCGTGTTAAAGGTAAAACCGAAGTGGCGGTCGTTTATAATCCAATGAGTAATGAGTTGTTTACTGCTGCACGTGGTAAAGGCGCTCAACTTAATGGTTATCGTATTCGTGTAAGTAATGCTAAAGATTTAGAAGGTAGTGTGCTTGCAACAGCTTTCCCTTTTAAAGCGAAACAACATAGTGATAGTTATTTTGCGGTTTTACAAAAGTTATTTACTAAATGTGGTGATTTCCGCCGTACTGGCTCAGCTGCGTTAGATCTCGCTTATGTTGCATCAGGGCGTTTGGATGGCTTTTTTGAAATTGGTTTAAAACCATGGGATATTGCTGCAGGTGAACTGATTTTACGTGAAGCTGGTGGTGTGGTTACCGACTTTGCTGGCGGTAACAATTATATGGTTTCTGGTAATATTGTTGCAGGAAATCCGAAAATTGTTAAAGATTTGCTGGTGACGACTCAAAATGATTGGCCAGAAAAATTGCGTAATTAAGTTTAATTTCTTTCTTTAAATGCAGGGATGTATTGTCCCTGTATCTATACTTGTCATTAACCACGAACAGTAATTTATTGATCTAATGCGGTCATTGAACAATTAACTTGTAAGCCTTGATTATTTAAATAGTCACTGCCCCATAAATACATTGATTCAAGTACTGGTTTTATACTTTTGCCAAAATTAGTTAAAGAATATTCAACTTTAGGTGGTACCACCGGAAAAACCTGTCGATGAATTAAGCCATTTGATTCAAGTTCGCGTAGTTGTTGGGTTAGCATTTTAGCTGTGGCCGTTGGAATTTCTTTGTGTAACTCAGAAAATCTCATGGCGCTTTTGGACATCAATTTCCATAGTATTAGCGATTTATATTTACCACCAATCATATTAATTGTGACATCAACTGGGCAATAGGTAATTGTCTGGTCTTGTTTTTCACAATGGGGGTTGATAATCGAATTATTTTTCACTTGGTTATCTTTACAGTATCTTTTGGGGTAGTATATATCAAAAAGGTACATTCTTGTTAAAAAGATAATTAATACTACAATATCTACCATACCTAAAATCAAGGAATGCCTCAAATGAAAACTATCGAATATAATTTTTTTGTTGAAGAGATGAGCTGCGCATCATGTGTTAGCCGTGTAGAAAAAGCATTAAGAAAGATTGATGGTGTGATTGATGTTAGTGTAAACCTTGCAACTGAAAAGGCCACCGTTAAGGCTAATGCTGATGTTAAATTAGAAACTTTAATGGCCGCAGTTGATAAAGCTGGTTACCATGCAGTGAAGATTTCCGAGCCGGAAATTCACGCTAAAGATGTGAGTAAGCAAGCATCAGTTTGGCCGATTATTATTTCGGTTATATTTGCGATCCCTTTTGTTTTGCCGATGTTACTTGAATTATTTGGAATTCATTGGATGATGCCCGCTTGGTTGCAATTAGTGATTGCTTCGATTGTACAATTTGGACTTGGCGCTAAATTTTATCGTAGTGGTTTTAACGCAGCTAAAGCATTGTCTGGGAATATGGATTTACTTGTTGCAATTGGTACCAGCGCTGCTTATGGACTTTCTCTTTATCAGCTTATTATTGGTCATGCCGATCACCTCTATTTTGAGTCATCAGTGGTTATTATTACTTTAATCTTGATTGGTAAATGGTTAGAGTCAAGGGCCAAACATCAAACGACCCAAGCGATTGAGGCACTTTCTGCACTTCGCCCTGAAGTGGCATTAGTTCGACAAGGGGAGCAAGAGGTGAGTTTGCCAATAAATCAGGTTAAGGTTAATGATGTGGTGGTTATTAAACCCGGTGAGCGAATCCCAGTTGATGGTATTGTTATTGAAGGCACATCAAGTTGTGATGAATCTATGTTGACTGGGGAAAGTTTTCCGGTTACTAAAACACTCAATAGTACCGTAACCGGCGGAACTATAAATGGTGAAGGACTATTAATTGTTAAAACAACCGCTATTCAAGCTGATTCTATGTTGTCTAAGATTATTGCTATGGTTGAGTCAGCCCAAGCGAAAAAAGCACCAATTCAGCGTATTGTGGATCGGATTAGTGCTATTTTTGTACCCGTCATTTTATTGATTGCTTTAATTACACTGCTTGCTTGGGGCTTTATTTCTCATGATTGGCAGCAAGCTTTACTTCATGCGGTTGCGGTGTTAGTGATTGCTTGCCCATGTGCGCTAGGGTTAGCAACGCCAACAGCCATAATGGTTGGTACGGGGGTTGCTGCTCGTCATGGTATTTTGATTAAAGATGCCGAAGCACTTGAGACCTTACATAACATTAATACTGTAGCATTTGATAAAACTGGCACATTAACGATTGGTAAACCAGAGTTAGTAGAGCTAGATGTGCTGGGTATGGAAACTGCCGATCAAATCCTTTCTGTCGCAGCATCTATGCAAGCGGGTAGTGAACACCCACTTGCTAAAGCAGTATTGGCGAAGGCTAAATCTTATAGTTATGCACAAAATATTACATCCATCACTGGTTCAGGAGTGATGGCAACGATTGATAGTCATGAATATTATTTAGGCAGTCTGCGTTGGATGAAAACGTTAAATGCCTATTTTGTCGATATGCAGGATAAAGTTAATGAGCTTACGCAAAAAGGTTACACAATCTCATTTTTAGCCAAACAGCAATCAGAAAATAGTATTGTGATATTAGCCATATTCGGTTTTTCTGATGTGATTAAGCCTGAAGCGAAAAGTGCTATTGATGCATTACGTCAATTAAAGGTAAATACGGTTATGTTAACCGGTGACAATCAACAAGCTGCTAATTATGTAGGACAGCAATTAAATTTAGATAAAGTTATTGCTGAAGTTTTGCCTCAAGATAAAGCGAACTATATTTATCAATTACAAAAAGATAGCCAAAACAATAATAAAGTTGCCATGGTTGGTGATGGTATCAATGACGCACCGGCTTTAGCTGCCGCTGATATTGGTATTGCAATGGGGACGGGAACTGATGTGGCAATGCATACAGCCAGTATCACTTTAATGCGTGGCAATCTATTTTTAATTGCCGATGCTATCGATATTTCTCGAAGAACTTATAATAAAATTAAACAAAACCTATTTTGGGCGTTTTTATATAATTTAATTGGCATACCTCTCGCTGCTTTAGGCTTTTTAAATCCAATGATAGCCGGTGCAGCAATGGCACTGAGCAGTGTGAGTGTGGTGACAAATGCGTTGTTGTTGAAGCGATGGAAAGCTCGTTCTGAAACAAAATAATTTGATATTTTATAAATTGAGGAGACGTATTGTCTCCTTATTTTTTAATTTATAAGATTAAACCCAATTTGTGATCCTTTTCCTTGCTCAGTAACAAATACCCCAACTGCGGTAATGAGTTGTTCATTATAATAAATTAAGGGAATACGCGTGCGCATCCAAGGTGGAATATGATGCTCTTGCCACAATTTTTTTATCGATCGCGATCCCTTGCGTTGAACAATTTGAAATTCTCCTTGAGCATGAAATCGGACTGATACGGTTTCATCATTTTGTGGTAAACGACAAGTTAAATCGGTTTGGTTATTGAGTTGTAATATACCTAAATTATCCGGCAAGGTTAGCGAAGCGGTTAAATCCCAAGGTAAAATTTGTTGCTCAATATCTTGATACAAAGGCAACAAATAGAGCTGATTTTGATATCGGCGAATTTGCCAATTATGTAAAATAAATCGCGGGTTAGCATCTTGTTTAGCTTGAATAACTGTATGCCAAATTAGTGAAAGTTGCTTTTGGCTTGGCATTCCAATATGTTGCTCTTTGAACCACATTCGCAACATTGCATTACGTTTATATTCTGAATAATCATATAATGGTTGAAGGTTAAGTTGCTTCTTATCGCCAATAATGTCTTTAAATTCTGGAAATAGAATTTCATGTATTAATGCTTCTTGCTGTTGGCATAACTCTGCACTGCGAGCGACCATTTGTGAAAAATGAGGCCAACGATGATTAAGTGTTGGCAGAACATTTAAACGTAAAAAGTTGCGATCATAATGGTCATCTTGATTACTTTCGTCCTCTATCCAACTTAATTGGTGTTGATTGGCATATTGCTCAATTTCTTGACGAGAAATTGTGAGTAATGGTCGAAGGTGTTGACCATTTTCAAGTGGCATACTTGACAATCCAGCCGGACCACTGCCACGTTTTAAGGCTAGAAAGAACGTTTCGCTCTGATCATCAAGATGCTGAGCAGTACATAAAAACTCATTATGTTTTAAATGTTGATAAATGGCTTGATAACGGGCTTCTCTAGCTTGTTCTTCAATATTGCCGGCCGTTTTATCAAGTTTGACTTTTTCAATAATCAAAGGGACTTGCCAAACTAGGCATTGTTGTTTGCAATGTTCAGCCCAATTATCGGCATTTTGACTCAAACCATGATGGATATAAATTGCTCTGAGTTGCAAATTTTGTAACTGTCGCTTTAAATTGACTAATGCTTGCATTAAAACGGTTGAATCGACCCCACCACTAAAAGCAACTAGTAGCGATTTCCGACCGTTTAGATGTTGTAAAATAGTTTGTTCAATCACATTGTCGTTCTTTGTTTGATGACCCATCTGCTATCCATTTATACTAAACTTTGTAATGCATTAACCTTGTTTTTATGTAGTTTGATCCTATCCAAACCGGCAGCCAAATCGGCAATTAAATCATCAGGATCTTCAAGACCGATATGTAATCGGATTAACGTACCAGTGAAATCAATGCCGGATATTGGTCGTATTTTTGCTAGATCTTCGGGTTGGTTGGCCAATATTAGTGATTCGAATCCACCCCATGAATATGCCATTGAGAAGTGAGTCATATTATCTAAGAAATCAGATAATTGCACTTCGCTTAAATGATCGTTAAGTACAAAGGAAAATAGACCACTAGCGCCACTAAAATCACGTTTAAAAAACTCATGCCCTTTACAACTTTCGAGTGCTGGATGATTAACGGTTGCCACTTTGGGGTGATTAGCTAACCAATTTGCCACTTTTATACTGCTTTCATGATGTTGTTTTAATCTAACGGCTAAAGTTCGCAATCCTCGTGCTGCCATATAAGCGGTATCTGCATCACACATTTGCCCCATTAAATAAGAACGTTCACGTAATTTATCCCAACAGCGTTGATTAGCTACAGCCGTTCCTAACATGGCATCTGAGTGACCAATTAAATACTTTGTACCGGCTTGAATTGAGATATCAACATCGTGCTCTAATGCTTTAAATAAAACACCTGCTCCCCATGTATTATCCATCATAATTACAATTTCTGGATTCACGCTGCGGATTGCTTTAACAATTGCAGGCACATCATGCAGTTCCATGGTAATTGAGCTTGGTGATTCAAGAAATACCACTTTAGTATTCGGTTTTATATATTTAGTAATATATCGACCAATGAGTGGCGGGAAATAATCAGTTTCCACGCCAAAATCTTTAAGTATATGCTCGCAAAATTCTTGGGTTGGTTCGTAACTGGCTTCCGATACCAGAATATGATCTCCTGCTTTTACAAAAGCTAAAATGGCATTTGCAATTGCTGCTGCTCCACAAGGATATAGGTAACAGCCTGCTCCTCCCTCTATTTCTACCATGGCATCTTGCAAAGCAAAATGAGTTAAAGTGCCACGACGACCGTAAAATAGAGCCCCTTTAGTACGATTTTCCATTGCTTCTTTTTTTGCTTTGATTGAATCAAAAACTAGCGATGAAGCTCGCTGAATAACGGAATTGACTGCACCTTGGGTATAGCGTTTTTTTCGACCAGCATGAACTAATTTTGTTTGTAATGACATGATGCATCCTTAGTGATCTGATAAATTTCGATAACAGTTAGCATAGCATGCTGTTAAAATAGTAAAAAATAATTTTTGTTTAAACTGGCTTACACACATGGTAATTGTCAAACTTGCCCATTTAGATTCAGTCGAATTAAATTATTCTCTGTTATCACCACAAGTTATTAATGATGCGGAATCGTTAAATGGAACACGTAAAAAACAGTTTTTAGCTTGCCGTTCAATATTAGCGAGTTTGCTTAAACAGTATTGCCATATTGATACTTTACCGAGGATGATAATCGGCGACAATAATCGCCCAAGCTTTTTAGATAGTCATCTTCCTGATTTTAATATCAGCCATAGCCAAGATTGGGTAGCCGTTGCAATTTCGCTTAATGGTAAAGTTGGGCTCGATATTGAAGTTTCTCGACAACGTCAAAATTACCTGAATGTTGCCAAAAGTTTTTTTGCTAATGATGAATATCAGTGGATGTTAGCGCAAAGTAATACTTTAAACGCCTTTTGGCAACTTTGGACATTAAAAGAATCGGCACTTAAATTATATGCCAAAGGGGTTTGGCAAATGAAATTGGTAAAAGTAGATATTGAAAACCAATTAATTAGCGCGCCGTTTGGTCAGCATTTTTATTATTATTATCAACAACAGGCCCCCGTTCATCTTGCTGTAAATCATGATAAACCTATCACAAAATTTATCTTACAATCTTAATGCATTAGCCAATTGCTACAGATAGCTTTATGATAAATGTATGGTGGCTGTCCAAACAATTAAGCTGATCTAAATCAGATAAATATCTTGAAGAATTTTTCTGTTTTTATTGTCCAATTGATATTCTTTTGCTAACCAGTTATCAATCGTGTCATAACGTTTTTTTATTTCATCAATAGCTGCGGTTAAAAACTCTTTTTTAGCCGCAAAAATGATTTTATGCTTTTCAAATTCTTCAGGCGATAATTTACTTTTATTTTCGCTAAGTACCGCTTCACGATAGTCGTTTAAATAGCGTTCGGTAAGCAAATAATCTTGCATAACAACCTCTTCGCTCACACCTAAAGCAAAAAGGGTTAAAGCTACTCCAACACCTGTTCTATCTTTACCTACAGCACAGTGTTGTACTAAAGGTTTTCCGTTAGCATTAAGTAATAGTGATGTTAACTTTTTATACGCAAGATTATTAAAAGGTAACAATTGATAAAGCTTAACCATAAAATCAAACGGTGAGTATTTTTTTAACACAAAAATATCCTTACCTTGTTCACTGGTTAAGCTTGCTGTAAATTCATCACTTAATGGATTGGCAGGGATATTAATATATTGGCTATTGTTCCAAAGATTATCTGGATGACGATCGATTTCATGTTGATCGCGATAATCTAAAACATAATGTAAATTAAGCTCATCAGATAAAAAATCTTTTTCATCATCATTTAGGCGTGAAAACTCACCTGAACGATACAACATTCCAGTTCGAATTTGGCGACCATCACTAGTTTTAATTCCACCTAAGTCACGAAAATTGATTCCATTTTTGATCGGTACAACTGATGTCATTATAGGTCCTTATTTATGCTTAACTTTGCTTGCTATATTAGCATGTTTCTGATTAGAATTGATTCATTGTTTTCGCATTATTATTGCTTGAGGAATTTATTATGTCGATGTTATCTATATTACTTTCGGAAAAACCTGCTCCATCAAAGTGGGGTAAAGATGCATTACTTAGTTTTTCAGAAGATGCTGTTACTATTCATTATCGACCTGAGCATCGGCATGGTGCTATTCAACGAGCTGCACGAAAACTAGATAATCAAGGTATTAGATCGGTTAAATTGAGTGGTGACAATTGGGATTTAGAGTCATGTTGGCATTTTTGGATGGGTTATCGTAATGCCAAGAATAATAATAAAATCAGTTGGTCAAAGCTAAGTAATAAAGATAAACAAGAACTAAAAAATCGCTTAGCCATTATTGATTGGTGTCGAGACATTGTTAATCAACAAGCGGAAACATTAAGCCCTTTCGAACTGGCAACGCAAAGTGCAAACTTAATTAGCCATTATTCCTCTGATGTAGCTTATAACATTATTTCAGGTGAAGCATTAAAAGAGCAAGATTATATGGGGATCTACACAGTTGGCAAAGGGTCTCAACGACCGGCTGCCTTGCTTGAGCTTGATTATAATCCTACTAAAAATCCTAAAGCACCAATCATTGCTTGCTTAGTTGGCAAAGGAATTACTTTTGATTCAGGTGGATATAGCTTGAAACCAAGCAGTTTTATGGAATCAATGCGATCAGATATGGGGGGAGCAGCATTGGTGACAGGGGCGCTAGCCCTTGCGATTGCACGTGGAGTTAAGCACCGTATTAAACTTTATTTATGCTGTGCAGATAATTTGGTAAGTGGTAATGCTTTCAAACTTGGCGATATCATTCGTTATCGTAATGGTAAAACAGTGGAAGTTGATAACACTGATGCCGAAGGTCGCTTGGTTTTAGCTGACGGATTAATTAGCGCTGATAATGATAAGCCTCGCTATATTATCGATTGTGCCACCCTTACAGGAGCAGCAAAAATCGCGGTTGGTAACGATTATCAATCATTACTTACGTTTGATGATAGCTTTGCTAACCAGCTATTAGCAAGTAGCCAAGCTGAACATGAAGCCTTTTGGCGATTACCATTAGCTGATTTTCATCGAGCCCAATTCCCATCTTCGTTTGCAGATATGGCAAATTCTGGATTACCGAACACCGCTGGTGCAAGTACAGCAGCGGCATTTTTATCCTATTTTATTAAAAATTATAAAAAAAATTGGCTCCACATTGACTGCTCAGCAACCTTTCGTAAAAGCGCAACCGCATTATGGGCAACAGGTGCAACAGGTATTGGTATAAGAACACTTGCTAATTTATTAAGCAAATTGTATTAAATTGTAATAAAATTGAATCGCTAAGTTATTTATAAATATATAAGGAATGAGGAATAGTATGAAAAAGTTATTAACACTGATAACCCTTTTATTTTCAGTTTCTGTCTATGCAAGTGATTGTAAAACAGAATTTGAAAAAGAAAATTTTGAAAAAGCTTTTAATGCTTGTACAAAAGAAGCGACGAATGGTGACTCTGTTGCACAATTTTATTTAGGGGTTATGTATGACAAAGGCGAAGGTACTGAAGAAGATAAACAAAAAGCTTTCGAATGGTACTCTAAAAGTGCAGAACAAGGTGACTCTGATGCGCAATTTAATTTAGCGGTTCTGTATGATGATGGCGAGGGTGTAGAGCAGGATAAAGAAAAAGCTATATTGTGGTATACAAAATCGGCAGAACAAGGTGATGCTGATGCTCAGCATAATTTAGCTATTATGTATGATGAAGGTGATGGTATAGCTCAAGACAAAAAAAAGGCAGCATTTTGGTATAAAAAAGCAGCAGACCAGGGCAAAGCTGAATCAATGAATAATTTAGCTGTTATGTACTATGAGGGCGAAGGTGTTGAAAAAGATAAAACTTTAGCCAAAAAGTATCTAAAACAAGCTTGTTCATTGGGGCTACAGATTGCTTGTGATAATACTTTGTAGAAATAATTAAATAAATTAGAAAAACTATCTTCAATATGAAGATAGTTTTACACAAAAGCATTTATTCCAATTAATTGAAAAGCGTTTGATTATCTTTAATCTTGATAATTAAAGGTGAATTTAAGAATTGTTTATAATATTTATCAATAATTTTATAGGTACTAAATTTCTGATTAAACTATTGTTGATAATAGTGAAATAAGGAAAGCCATGAAAAAAATATTATGGATTATATTATTATTTTTTCCCTCTGTTCACGCTAGCCAGTGCGAACTAAGTTTTCATAAAATAAATTTTGAAAAGTTTTTTGCTCAATGTCATCAAGAAGCAGAACAAAATAACCCTAATGCTCAATTCAATTTAGCACTTGTATATGATGAGGGTAAAGGCGTTGGGCAAGATAAACAAAAAGCAGCTTATTGGTATACTAAAGCGGCAGAACTAGGTCACCTTGAAGCCCAATTCAATTTAGCGCAGATGTATTATCAAGGCGATGGAATTGAGCAGGATAAACAAAAAACTCTTTTTTGGTACACTAAAGCTGCAGAACAAGGTTACTTAAATGCTCAAAATAATTTAGCAGCTATGTATTTTAATGGTGAAGGAACCGAAGCGGATAAACAAAAGGCATTTTTCTGGTTTGAAAAAGCGGCAGCACAAGGTAATCCTTTTTCACAGTACAATGTCGCTATCATGTACTATAATGGTAACGGAGTGGAGCAAAATAGATCGTTAGCTAAAGAGTATTTCAAGCAGTCTTGTGATCAAGCTTTTCAAAAGGCTTGTGACGAATTAGAAAAATAATACTATTATTTGATGATTTGAGAAAAACCACCTTAAATCATTAAGATGGTTTGCATGAAATATTTATTGGTTTTAAATAAACTTATTGTTTATCTTCAACAACTGTAACTTTTTTAATATAAACTGGCTCAACAGGCACATTTTGATGTGGTCCCATACGTTTAGTTGGTACATTCACAATTTTATCAACAATATCCATTCCTTTGGTGACTTTTCCAAAAACAGCATAGCCATATTTTTCTGGTCCTTGGTAGTTGAGGAAATCGTTATTCACAACATTAATGAAGAATTGGCTAGTTGCGCTATCTACAGCATTGGTTCTTGCCATTGCGATAGTTCCACGATCATTTTTTAAGCCATTATTAGCTTCATTTTTGATGGGTTGTTTAGTTTCTTTAAATTTTAATTGATCATCAGCACCACCACCTTGAATCATAAATCCAGGAATGACACGATGGAATGTTAGATTTTCGTAATAACCACTATTAGCATAATCAAGAAAGTTTTTCGTAGTGATTGGAGCATGTTCGCTATCTAACTCAACTTCAATATCGCCCATGCTGGTTTGAATTAATACTTTAGTATCAGCCAAAGTAATGGTTGAAAAGAGGGTTAATAATATTCCTATAAATAACGCTTTGATTTTTTTCATTTTATGAATCCTTATTATTATATTGCCGGCAAATTATACCTAATATTGGTTTAATTGAAATCATAAATATGCAAAATCAATTAAAATTTTGTGTGGTAAATCGCAATATTTTTCTAAACCAGTAAAAAATGACTTATATTCACTATAATCCAGAATATTATTAAATTGATATTCTTATTTATGACTATTTTTAATCCATTAATTAGCTCAAAAACCCCGTTCCTCAACTTTTTTCTGAATGATGATGCGATGTATTTTATGTAATATGCCTTTGGTGTTATCTCACCATGGAATTTGCAGTCAATGTATAGAAAACTTACCGAAGCTTAATAAAGTTTGCCATCAATGCTGCCTTCCTCACTCATTATCAACAAATGAATGTTATCGATGCCGAGAGAAAAGACCTTATTGGGATGAAATGGTGGCTGTAACAGGCTATATCGATCCATTAAAAAAATTAATTCAACATTTAAAATTTCATAATAAAATCGAATTAACCAACGCATTAGCTAGGTTAATGTTTTTAGCCTGGTATCAACGTCGATTAAGTGATGGTCTTGCTAAACCTGACATTGTGACTTGTGTCCCTTTACACCATTTTCGTTATTGGTCTAGAGGTTTTAATCAAGCGGCATTATTGGCTAAGCCAATAGCTAGATGGTTAAATCGAGAATTTAAGCCTTACCTATTGTCGCGAAAATTTGCAGCTCGCGATCAGAAGAACCTATCGCTTAAGCAAAGAATGAGTAATGTAGAAACACTTTTTCGATGTCACTCTGATTTAACCAATCAATCGGTAATGCTTATTGATGATATTGTTACTACCGGTAATACGATAAATGTTATTAGCCAGCAATTAAAAGAGAGTGGTGCCGCTTATGTGCAGGTAGTTTGTTTGTGTCGGACCGTCTTGTAAAATCCAAAACACCCCCTATAATAACCAAGAGAGTAAGCCAACTATTATCGATGATGTTGAGGATTATCAATGTCAATCGTGTCAAAGTGAGGGATTATGTCTATTATTACCATTTCTGAATCAGCTCAACAACATTTTAAAAAATTGCTTGCTAATCAGCCTGATGGTACTCAAATTCGGGTTTTTGTTATTAATCCTGGCACGCCATCTGCTGAATGTGGGGTTTCCTATTGTCCTGCAGATACTGTTGAAGATGGTGATATCGAAGAAGAACAACAAGCAGGTTTTTCTGTTTATATCGATGAAATTAGTGCACCTTTTTTAGAAGAAACCGTGATTGATTATGTGACAGATGAATTAGGTTCACAGTTAACTTTAAAAGCGCCAAATTCAAAAATGAAAAAGGTTGCGGATGATGCCCCATTAATTGAGCGCGTTAATTATGTTATTCAAGCTCAGGTTAATCCTCAATTAGCTAGTCATGGTGGCCATGTTAGCTTAGTGGAATTGACTGAAGATAATTATGCTATATTGCAATTTGGTGGTGGTTGTAATGGTTGTTCAATGGTTGATTTTACTTTAAAAGAGGGTATTGAAAAGCAATTGCTTGCGGAATTCCCTGAATTAGCAGGCGTTAAAGATATTACTGAACATCAAGCGGGAAGCCATTCTTATTGTTAAAAATTTTTCGATTTAAATCTTGCTTATTGCTGGGATTAAGTCATAATCGCATGATGTCTGCCAATTCACTTTATGATGGGGTTTTATGAATCAAGTTAGTATTATTTCAGATCTTATCGTTTGGATTGAAAAAAATTTGGAGCAGCCCTTATCTATTGATAATGTTGCCCAAAAATCAGGTTATTCAAAGTGGCATTTACAACGGATGTTTAAAGAAGTAACCGGTCAAGTGCTCGGTACTTATATTCGTCACCGCAGATTAACTTATGCGGCATTATCTTTGCGAATGACAAGCAAACCTATTTTAGATATTGCTATGCAATATCGTTTTGATTCACAACAAACTTTTACGCGATCGTTTAAAAAACAATTTAATGAGACACCCGCGAGTTATCGCCGTGGTGAATTTTGGGATCCAACTGGCTTAACCCCGGCTATTGAATTAAATAAAAATCGACTCTCTTTACCTGAACCTAAATTTGTTAATATGCCAAAGCAAACATTTTGGGGAATTTCATATAAGAATAACTGTAATTTGAGCCAAATTTTAGATGAAGAAAATAAATTAAGATCGCAGTTTTTTCATAATTATCTTTCTCATTATGAGAACAAAAGTGAATGTTTACCCGATAAAATCTTTGCTTTTAGTCGTATTTTAAAAAGTAAAGATAATGCTAATGAACAAGAACTTTTATATACCATTGCTTTAGATCACAATAACAATTTGGAGCATATTGAGCCTTTTGTTAGTGAAGGTGGTTTATATCTTTGTTTTAAATATATCGGTCCACCAGAAAATTTTAGTGATTTTATTTCTCAAGTCCATTTAGCGGCGATGCCAGCCTTAAAAGTGCGATTGCGTAGTTCAAGCTGTTTAATTGAAATCCATCATAATCACCATGATGATTCTGTAAAATGTTTTGAAGATATCCTTAGCATGGAATGTGATTATTGTGTCCCTGTTGTGGCGGATGAAGAAGTCAATATTCAATCAAACCTATCGTTATAACATGCTATCGTCATGAATATTGACGATAGTTTTTAGTCATTAGAGTTCAATAAAATCTTTTCTAGCCATGCTTTAAATTCAGGTGTTGCTTCTTTTAAACTGTTTGAACCTCGGGTGACTGTTGCAATACCGATTTTCAGTTGATCTTTAAGCTGGCGCTGATTAATTGATCCATCAAGTAATGAGCGTACAATTTTGACTCGTGTAATTAAAGCATCACGTTCATCAGATGTCATCAGTAGTTTTAAAATATCTAATGAATAACCGTTATTAAATGCTTGGTGTAATATTTCAACCGTTTGGTTCCATTCTTTAGTTTTCATGTAATGCACCATTAGTATTGTCTATTAAATTCTTTTTTTGTCAGTATATGTGGGGTTTGTTCCCCTAAAATGTGCTGATAAATATAATCATATACTAATACACTTTTGACATAATTTCGTGTTTCATTGAAAGGAATACTTTCAATAAATTCGACTGCATCAAGCTTTCCGTTGCTATTATTCAACCATTTTTTTACTCGGCTTGGACCTGCATTATAGGCTGCTGAAGATAAAATACGGTTGTTATCATTTTGTAAATAAACGCTGTTTAGAAAATAAGTGCCTAATTGTACATTCGTCATAGGCTCAAATAATTGGTTTGGTGAATTATAGCTAATGTTGGTAACTTTTTTGGCCGTTTCTCTTGCTGTTGCTGGCATTAATTGCATTAAACCACTTGCGCCAACAGGAGACTGTATTGCTGTATCAAAAGCACTTTCTTGACGCGTGATGGCTAAAGCGTAAGATAGCGGAATAGCTTTATCTTTTAAAGCTTCATTATATAGCTTTTTGTACATGATTGGTAATCGTTCTGTCCAATTATCCCATAATTTTCCAGATATTGTTGCTTGAATACTAAGATCTCCCCAACCCTTATGGTAAGCATATTGAGCTAAATCGAGATACTCATTTTCTTTTGCTTTAAGTATGTAACGCCATTCTTGTTTTGATTCCGCTAGCATACCTAAAAACCTTAGCTCTTTGATTCGAATGGCAAATGGTTTTTGATCATATTTGGCTTTCAAAGAATTGACTTCTGTAGTTGATAGTTTTTTAGATAAATTATTGATTATATATGGTTGATTGAGTGCTTGAGCACTGATCATTCCATAAAAACCTCGGTTGTGGCTTAATGTTTTTAGAATATTTTTAGCTTCATTGGTTTTCTTATTTTTAAGTAATACTCTGGCTTGCCAGTATTGCCATTCTTCTTTTAATTGGTCTTCTGGCTTTAATTGTTTTATCCAATGAGCAATATCTTTGTAGTTATTTGCATCAATAGCCATGCGAATACGCTTTTCAACTAATGCAGTATCATGGCTTTTAGTTAGGTAATTATCTCGCCATTTGCTCTGTTCTGTTGTTACTGAATCACTAAAATAGCTATTTGCTAAGCTACTTTGTAATCTATTTTGTTCCTCATCAGTTAGATTCTGTTTTTTTATCAGTTGTGGTAACAATGCTGCCGCAAGATTTTTGTCGGCTTTGACCAAACGAGGGTAAGATGCTAAGACTATTTTTTTGGTAAATGTGCTGGTTTTAATGTTTTTGGAAAATTCATCAAGTTTTCTTGGATTATCAAGCACGGCCAATAAATAATTTGTTTGATTATTGTCATCTAATAAGTTGGTTAAATGACGAGCGAGTTTTAAATTATTGCTTTCAAATGCGAGTTCAATACGAGATAAAATAAGATTTGATGTACGTTTTCCACTTTTTGACCATGCATCCAACAATGGATCACAGGCTGAAGGCAATTCTTTACCCGTTAACCATAGCGATTCGACACTATTTAAAACCGATTTGTCATTATTTTTTTGTAATTTTGCATATTGATATCGACAAGTGGAGCTAATTGAATTGTCTTTAGGAAAGGAGACTATGGCATTCCAATCTTTGCGATTTGATAGTTCATTCAAATAAGCTTGAGTTAATGATGAAGTTAATGGAAAGTCATCATATTTTTTTACAAAATTACTGACGAGTTGTGGTGGTACCGTTTTGATATTTTTTTGAAAAAACTGCACAGCCGCATAAGGATAAAGTGAGTAATTATTTAATTGTTTTAGTAATGCTTGTTGCTCATCATAGTTTAATGATTGATAAGTGTTTTGCCATCTTTGATAATTTTGGCGCAACTCATGTTGTGATGCTTCTACAAATAGACTGTTTGCCAATAAAGTGCTTGATATTAAACACCAACGTATTACTAAATTCATTCCTTAACTCCAGTATCAAATCAGCCTATTAGATTAGCATATTTGGTTATATTTCGTCGATGATGAACTGATAACTTAATTCCCACTAAAATAGTCAACTAAATACTTGACTAAAATTAAAGGATATATAAAATATTTATTATTAAATATAGAGGAATGATTAATGAAATTGACATCAAAAGGGCGTTATGCGGTTACAGCTATGTTAGATGTAGCGCTGCATTCTGGTTCCGGCCCTGTATCACTTGCTGATATTTCAGAACGTCAGGAAATTTCACTATCTTATTTAGAACAACTTTTTTCTAGGTTGCGTAAAAATGGTCTAGTCTCAAGTGTAAGAGGTCCTGGCGGTGGTTATGTACTTGGCCGTAGTATGGATCAAATTGCGATTAGTTCGATTGTTAAAGCAGTAGACGAAACTGTTCATGCAACCAAATGCCATGGGCATACTGGATGTCAAAAAGGTGTAAGATGCCTTACTCATAGTTTATGGAATGATTTAAGTGAACGAATAAACGATTTTTTGACCAGCATCACGTTAAGCGAACTAGTGAATAATCAAGAAGTAAGAGCTGTCGCAAATCGACAAAGTCATCTCCATCACGCCAGAATTAATTAAAGAAATAGAATACAGAATTTGTAATTGGGAGTAATTAATGAAATTACCTATTTATATGGATTATGCAGCCACTACGCCTGTTGATCCAAGAGTAGCTGAAAAAATGATGCAGTATTTAACACCGGATGGTGTTTTTGGAAATCCCGCTTCACGTTCTCATAAATTTGGTTGGCAAGCAGAAGAAGCTGTTGACATAGCACGTAACCAAATTGCTGATTTAATTGGTGCAGATTCACGAGAAATTGTTTTTACATCAGGAGCGACAGAAGCAGATAACTTAGCCATTAAAGGTGCAGCACATTTCAATCAAGCTAAAGGTAAACACATTATTACCTGTAAAACTGAACATAAAGCCGTACTTGATACTTGTCGTCAATTAGAACGAGAAGGTTATGAAGTTACTTATTTAGCGCCAGAATCAGATGGTATACTTAACCTTGATAAATTAGCTGCGGCAATGCGTAGTGATACAACAGTGGTATCTATTATGCACGTTAATAATGAAACTGGCGTTATTCAAGATATCGAAAAAATTGGTGAGATGTGTCGTGAAAGAGGTATTGTATTTCATGTTGATGCAACCCAAAGTGTTGGTAAGTTGCCAATTGATCTGTCTAAATTAAAAGTCGATCTTATGTCATTTTCTGGACATAAAATCTATGGACCAAAAGGGATTGGTGGACTTTATGTTAGACGTAAACCTCGTGTGCGCATTGAAGCTCAAATGCATGGTGGAGGTCATGAACGCGGTATGCGCTCTGGTACATTACCAGTTCATCAAATTGTTGGTATGGGCGAAGCTTATCGCATAGCCAAAGAAGAAATGGCTACAGAAATGCCCCGCCTTTTGGCATTAAAAAACCGTTTATGGAATGGTTTAAAAGATATCGAAGAAGTCTACCTTAATGGTTCATTAGAACATAGTGTTCCTAATATCTTAAATGTAAGCTTTGCTTATATTGAAGGTGAATCACTTATGATGGCTTTAAAAGACTTAGCAGTATCATCAGGTTCTGCATGTACATCTGCAAGTTTAGAACCATCTTATGTATTGCGAGCATTAGGACTTAACGATGAACTTGCACATAGCTCAATTCGATTCTCACTTGGGCGATTTAGTACCGAAGAAGAAGTGGATTATGTTATTAAGCTAATTAAAGATTCTATCGGTAAATTAAGAGATCTTTCTCCACTTTGGGAAATGTTTAAAGATGGTGTTGATCTAACAAAAATTAAGTGGTCAGCCCATTAAAATTAGGAGCAAATTATGGCATACAGTGATAAAGTCGTCGATCATTATGAAAATCCCCGCAATGTTGGCTCTTTCGATCAAAATGATCCTAATGTCGGTAGTGGAATGGTTGGCGCCCCAGCGTGTGGCGATGTAATGCGATTACAAATCAAAGTTAATGATGATGGTATTATTGAAGATGCTAAATTCAAAACTTATGGTTGTGGTAGCGCCATTGCTTCAAGTTCATTAGTGACTGAATGGATCAAAGGTAAATCGTTAGATGAAGCTGAAGCGATTAAAAACACAGATATCGCTAAAGAACTTGCCTTGCCACCAGTTAAAATTCACTGTTCAATTTTAGCCGAAGACGCAATTAAAGCGGCAATTGATGATTATAAATCCAAAAAAGGACAACGTTGATGGCAATCACATTAACTAATAATGCAGCCAATCGAGTTCAAGCTTTCTTAGCTAATAGAGGTAAAGGGGTTGGACTCAGATTAGGCGTGAGAACCTCTGGTTGCTCAGGTATGGCTTATGTCCTAGAATTTGCTGATGCTATTAATGACGATGATAGTGTATTTGAAGATAAAGATATCAAAGTTATCGTTGATAAAAAGAGCTTAGTTTATATTGATGGAACAGAGCTTGATTTTGTCAAAGAAGGCCTAAACGAAGGCTTTAAATTCAATAATCCTAATTCTAAGAATGAATGCGGTTGTGGCGAAAGCTTTAATGTTTAGTTGGGACATGAATTTTGACTAATTATTTTGAATTATTTCAATTACCGATTAAATTGCCAATTGATAATGGTCAGTTAACGGTCAACTATCAACAGTTACAACGGCAATATCATCCTGATAATTTCGCTCAGGTAGCTGATAATGAAAAAGTGGCAATTATTCAGAAGTCGGCAATGATTAATGATGGCTATCAAACATTAAAAAATCCGATAAAAGCGGCTGAATATTTGTTATCTTTGCAGGGATTTAATGTCGCTACAGAACAGAATATTATTCACGATGCTGATTTTTTAATGGAACAATTCAGTTTGCGAGAAAAATTGGATGATATTGAAAGCCAAAATAATCTCGATCTTTTAGATAATTTTTATTCGGAAATTTCAGAACGAAAAAAACAAGTCTATCAACAATTATTGGATTATATTTCGAAACAAGATTGGCAAACCGCACTTAATCAAATCTATAAAATCCGTTATCTGGCTAGGTTGATTGAACAAATCGAAAAGTTACAAGAAAAGCAATTTGCTTTATAATTTAAGATTAAGTCACACATCAATTAGAGATAGATCAAATGGTATTATTACAGATTAGTGAACCAGGGCAAACACCAGAACCTCACCAGCGTCGTGTAGCAATTGGTATCGATCTTGGAACAACTAATTCCTTAGTCGCAACAGTTCGTAGCGGACAATCCGAAGTATTGCCTGATTTAGAAGGCGATGCCTTATTGCCTTCAGTTGTGCATTATGGTGTTGATCATGATGATAATACTATTATAACTGTCGGAAGAAATGCTAAAACTAATGCGGCAAGTGATCCATTAAATACTGTTAGTTCTATAAAACGTTTAATGGGAAGAAGCTTATCTGATATTGATATTTCGCGTTTTCCTTATACGTTTTCCCAAACTGATAATGGTGTTCCTTTATTAAATTTACCTAATCAACAAGTTAATCCTGTACAAGTTTCATCTGAAATTTTGATTGCTTTAGCTGAACGTGCTAAGCAGAGTTTCGCAAGTGAAATTGATGGGGCGGTAATAACCGTACCGGCTTATTTTGATGATGCGCAAAGACAAGCAACTAAAGATGCAGCTAAATTAGCTGGACTGCATGTTTTAAGATTATTGAATGAACCAACTGCTGCCGCGATTGCTTATGGTTTAGATTCAGGCAAAGAAGGGGTGATTGCAGTTTATGATTTAGGTGGTGGTACGTTTGATATTTCTATCTTGCGCTTATATAAAGGAGTATTTGAAGTTTTAGCAACGGGGGGTGATTCTGCGCTTGGCGGTGATGATTTTGACCGACTACTTGCAGATTATTTAAAAAGACAAGTCGGTTTAGAAAATAACACTGATCCCCATATCAACCAAAAAATTATTGATGAAGCGGTTAAAGTCAAAATTGCACTAAGCCAGAAAGATTCTGTTTTAGTCAACATAGAAGGTCAATCTTTAACTATAACGCGTGAGCAATTTGAAACGCTAATTGAACCTTTAGTCAAACGAACGTTGGCGGTTTGTCGTCGAGCATTAAAAGATGCTCAAATTAATGTTGAAGAAGTTAGTGAAGTTGTGATGGTCGGTGGTTCAACACGAGTGCCATTAGTAAGACAATTGGTTGGTCAATATTTTGAAACCGAACCTTTAACTTCAATAGATCCAGATAAAGTTGTTGCCATTGGTGCAGCAATACAGGCGGATATACTGGTTGGCAATAAGCCTGATTCGGATATGTTATTGCTTGACGTGATTCCTTTATCATTAGGTATTGAAACGATGGGCGATTTAGTAGAAAAAATCATCCCTCGTAATAGCACAATACCGTGTGCGAGAGCGCAAGAATTTACCACATTTAAAGATGGCCAAACGGCTATGATGATTCATGTTTTACAAGGTGAACGAGAAAGTGTTAATGATTGTCGATCATTAGCAAAATTTACTTTAAGGGGCATTCCTCCTATGCCAGCAGGTGGAGCTCATATTCGAGTTACCTTTCAAGTTGACGCTGATGGCCTATTAAGTGTCACTGCAATGGAAAAATCGACAGGAGTTGAGGCTGCAATTCAAGTTAAACCATCTTATGGACTGACAGAAAATGAAATTGCGACCATGATTCAAGATTCAATCAAT
Organism: Gilliamella sp. B3482; assembly: GCF_026536805.1. Taxonomy (NCBI): domain Bacteria; kingdom Pseudomonadati; phylum Pseudomonadota; class Gammaproteobacteria; order Orbales; family Orbaceae; genus Gilliamella; species Gilliamella sp. B3482. Next base: position 71,570 of record NZ_JAFNNL010000004.1, read on the forward strand.
TATGCAAATCAAGATAAACAAATAAGAATGCTTGCAGAGCAGAAAGTGGAAGCAGCACGAGTTCTTGAAACATTGCAAAGTGCTTTAGATAAAGATGCCGATTTATTAGATGAAGAGGAACTTAACCTCATATTACAGGCTAAAAATCAATTACAGCAAGCGACTGGATCTGATGATTATTATTTGATTGAGCAAGAAATTAAACATGTTGATAATGCAACGCAAACTTTTGCAGCAAAACGCATGAATAGATCAATACGCCATGCCTTAACCGGGCATAGCGTTGATGATATTTAACCAATGAGATTATTATGCCAAAAATTACCTTTTTACCAAATGCTGATCTTTGTCCTGAAGGAAAAACTGTTGAGGCAGAAGAAGGCGAATCTATTTTAGAAGTTGCTTTGCGCAATGACATTGAAATTGAACATGCTTGTGAGATGTCTTGTGCTTGTTCAACTTGCCACTGTATAGTTCGAAAAGGATTTGATTCACTTGAAGAGAGTGATGAACAAGAAGATGACATGCTCGATAAAGCTTGGGGCGTTGAGCCTCATAGCCGTTTAAGTTGTCAAGCTCGAGTGACCGACGAAGACCTTGAAGTCGAAATTCCAAGATATAGCTTAAATCACGCCAAAGAAGATCATTAATTAGTCGCCTTTATGGCGACGTGATTTCCTTAAAAACCCCGTTCCTCAACTTTTTTGATAGCTATTAATGATCATATTTTCTCTATCTGTATGATAATTAATACTTGATGTTGATTAACTAACGGGGTATAATCCCGCCACTTTGTTTATTGTCTTTATGTAAGCAAATGAGTAAAAAGATATAATCTTTATGTAAAAATATTGAATTATATCAACAATATTCCCGATTTGGGAATTACGAAAAAGAACGGATTACACTCTCCTGTCAATCGAAACAGGGCAAGAGGAGTAATCTTTTGTTATAACTTTTAAATAGTGGAGCTCTGGTCTCATGTCGAACCAAAGAATCCGTATTCGGTTAAAAGCGTTTGATCATCGTTTGATTGATCAATCAACTGCTGAAATTGTAGAAACTGCGAAGCGCACAGGCGCACAAGTTCGTGGTCCTATTCCATTACCGACACGCAAAGAACGTTTCACCGTATTGATTTCTCCGCACGTAAATAAAGATGCGCGTGATCAATATGAGATTCGTACTCACAAACGTCTAGTTGATATCGTTGAGCCAACTGAAAAAACAGTTGATGCTTTAATGCGTCTAGACCTTGCTGCCGGTGTTGATGTGCAGATCAGTTTAGGTTAATCCTAAGCTGAATGATTGAGAGGTCTAAACAATGATTGGTTTAATCGGTCGTAAAGTAGGAATGACACGAATCTTCACCGAAGAGGGTGTTTCTATTCCTGTCACCGTAGTTGAAGTTCAAAGCAACCGCGTTACTCAAGTTAAAACGCTTGAGAATGATGGTTATCAAGCTATTCAGGTTACTACTGGCAGCAAAAAAGCAAGCCGCGTAAATAAACCTGAAGCAGGTCATTTCGCTAAGGCTGGCGTTGAAGCTGGTCGTGGTCTATGGGAATTCCGTTTTGAAGAAGGCGAATATACTGTAGGTCAAAGCATTAACGTTGATATTTTTACAGACGTTAAAAAAGTTGATGTTACTGGAACATCTAAAGGTAAAGGTTTTGCTGGCGTAACTAAACGTTGGAATTTCCGTACTCAAGATGCAACACATGGTAACTCTTTGGCACACCGTGGTCATGGCTCTATCGGTCAAAACCAAACTCCAGGTAAAGTGTTCAAAGGTCGTAAAATGGCAGGTCACCTAGGTAATGAACGTGTAACTGTTCAAAACTTAGATATTGTGCGTGTTGATGCAGAACGTAACCTTTTATTAATTAAAGGTGCAGTACCAGGCGCAATCAATAGTGACGTAATTGTTAAACCGGCAATCAAGGCTTAACGTCGAGGAGATAGAGATGGAATTAGTAGTAAAAGACGCGCAAGCGCTTTCTGTTTCCGAAACTACCTTCGGACGTGAGTTTAATGAAGCGTTAGTTCACCAAGTAGTTGTTGCTTATGCATCTGCTGCTCGTCAAGGCTCTCGCGCACAAAAAACTCGTGCAGAAATCGCTGGTTCAGGCAAAAAACCATGGCGTCAAAAAGGCACTGGTCGTGCTCGTTCAGGTTCTATTAAGAGCCCAATCTGGCGTAGTGGTGGTGTAACATTTGCAGCAAAACCACAAGATCATAGCCAAAAAGTTAACCGTAAAATGTATCGTGGTGCATTAAAGAGTATTTTCTCTGAATTAGTGCGTCAAGAACGTTTAATCGTGGTTGAAACATTTACTGTTGAAGCACCTAAGACTAAATTATTAACTCAGAAATTAAATGATATGAACTTAAATGATGTTCTAATCATTACCTCTGAAGTTGATGAAAATCTTTTCTTAGCAGCACGTAACTTATATAAAGTTGATGTGCGTGATGTGGCAGGTATTGATCCAGTTAGTTTGATTGCATTTGACAAAGTGGTTATCACTGTTGATGCCGTTAAACAAGTAGAGGAGATGTTAGCATGATTCGTGAAGAGCGTCTGCTTAAAGTCCTGCGAGCACCACATGTTTCTGAAAAAGCATCTATTTCAATGGAAAAAACAAATACATTAGTATTAAAAGTTGCTAAAGATGCTACTAAGAGAGAGATTAAAGCCGCAGTTGAACAACTATTTGAAGTTAAAGTAGATGACGTAAATACTCTTGTTGTTAAAGGCAAAGTAAAACGTCGTGGTCAACAAATCGGTCGCCGTAGCGACTGGAAAAAAGCTTACGTTACTTTAGCAGAAGGTCAAAACTTAGACCTTGCTGGCGTCGCTGAGTAATTCGGAGGAGTAAGAACAATGGCAGTTGTTAAGTGTAAACCTACATCTCCGGGTCGTCGCCACGTTGTTAAAGTGGTTAACCCAGAGTTGCATAAAGGTAAGCCTTATGCACCGTTGCTTGATTCAAAAAGCAAAACTGGTGGTCGCAATAATAATGGTCGTATCACTACCCGTCATATCGGTGGTGGTCATAAACAACATTATCGTATTGTCGACTTTAAGCGTAATAAAGATGGTATTCCAGCAGTTGTTGAACGTTTGGAATATGATCCGAACCGTAGTGCAAATATTGCATTGGTTCTATATAAAGACGGTGAACGTCGTTATATTTTAGCGCCTAAAGGCTTAAAAGCAGGTGATCAGATCCAATCTGGTGTTGATGCATCAATTAAAACAGGTAACTGTTTACCGATGCGCAATATTCCAGTCGGTTCTACCGTGCATAATATTGAAATGAAACCAGGTAAAGGCGGACAACTTGCTCGCTCTGCTGGTAGTTATGTTCAAATCGTTGCTCGTGATGGTGCTTATGTAACATTACGTCTACGTTCAGGTGAAATGCGTAAAGTATTATCTGATTGCCGCGCCACTATTGGTGAAGTGGGTAATTCAGAACATATGCTTCGCGTATTAGGTAAAGCGGGTGCTTCGCGTTGGCGTGGTGTTCGTCCTACTGTTCGTGGTACAGCAATGAACCCGGTAGACCATCCACATGGTGGTGGTGAAGGTCGTAACTTTGGTAAACATCCTGTGTCTCCATGGGGTCAAAAAGCCAAAGGATTGAAAACGCGTAGCAACAAACGTACTGATAAGTATATTGTTCGCCGTCGCAATAAGAAATAATTAATATAGAGGATTAGCTATGCCACGTTCTCTCAAGAAGGGTCCTTTTATTGACCTACACTTGCTGAAGAAGGTAGAGAAAGCGGTGGAAAGCGGGGACAAGAAACCAATTCGTACTTGGTCCCGTCGTTCAACGATCTTTCCTAACATGATCGGTTTGACCATCGCTGTCCATAATGGTCGTCAGCACGTTCCAGTTTATGTTTCCGACGAAATGGTTGGTCATAAATTGGGTGAATTCGCGCCGACTCGTACTTATCGCGGCCACGCTGCGGATAAGAAAGCTAAGAAGAAATAAGTAGGAGAAAGAGATGGAAACAATTGCAAAGTACCGCCACGCTCGTTCTTCTGCACAAAAAGTTCGCTTAGTTGCAGATCTTGTTCGCGGTAAAAAAGTGTCTCAGGCACTTGATATTTTAACGTACACCAATAAAAAAGCGGCTGTACTGGTTAAAAAAGTATTAGAGTCTGCTATTGCTAATGCAGAGCATAACGATGGTGCTGATATTGATGATCTGAAAGTTGCGAAAATTTTCGTAGACGAAGGCCCAACCATGAAGCGTATTATGCCTCGTGCAAAAGGTCGTGCAGATCGAATTTTGAAGCGTACGAGTCACATCACCGTGATCGTCTCTGATCGCTAGGCTGGAGAATAGCAATGGGTCAAAAAGTAAATCCAAATGGTATCCGACTAGGCATCGTCAAGCCTTGGACATCTACATGGTATTCGGGTACAAAGACATTCGCTGATAATTTAGAAAGTGATTTTAGAGTGCGTGAATTCTTAAATAAAGAATTAGCACAAGCATCTATCTCTAAAATTGTGATCGACCGTTCAGCAGAAACTAACGTTCGCATTACTATTCACACTGCTCGTCCAGGTATTGTGATTGGTAAAAAAGGTGAGGACGTTGAAAAATTACGTAATGCCGTAGCTTCTATTGTCAATAAATACAAAGACAAAAGAGAGAAACGTGATGTTGCAGTACAAATTAATATTGCTGAAGTTCGTAAACCAGAACTTGACGCTAAATTAGTTGCTGACAGTATTACCTCTCAGTTAGAACGCCGTGTTATGTTCCGTCGCGCTATGAAACGTGCGGTTCAAAACGCAATGAAAGCGGGTGCTAAAGGTATCAAAGTTGAAGTAAGTGGTCGTTTAGGCGGCGCTGAAATCGCTCGTAGTGAATGGTATCGTGAAGGTCGTGTGCCTCTACATACTCTACGTGCTGATATCGATTATGGTACATCTGAAGCATTAACTACCTATGGTATTATTGGTGTTAAAGTGTGGATCTTCAAAGGTGAGATCCTTGGTGGTATGGCTGCCGTTGAACAAGCAGAAAAACAACCTGCTGCTCAACCGAAAAAGCAGCGCAAAGGCCGAAAACAATAAGGAGCGTCGCTGATGTTACAACCAAAGCGTACAAAATTCCGTAAAGTGCACAAGGGCCGCAATCGTGGTCTTGCTGTAAGTACTGACGTTAGTTTCGGTACATTCGGTCTTAAGGCTGTGGGTCGTGGTCGTTTGACTGCGCGCCAGATCGAAGCGGCACGTCGTGCAATGACTCGTGCAGTTAAGCGTCAAGGTAAAATCTGGATTCGAGTTTTCCCTGATAAACCAATTACTGAAAAACCACTTGAAGTGCGTATGGGTAAAGGTAAGGGTAACGTTGAATACTGGGTTGCTCAGATTCAACCAGGTAAAGTCCTTTATGAAATGGACGGTGTACCGGAAGAAGTTGCTCGTGAAGCATTTGCGTTGGCAGCTGCAAAACTGCCAATTAAAACCACCTTTGTGATTAAGACGGTGATGTAAATGAAAGCAAAAGAGCTACGCGAAAAAAGCGTTGAAGAGTTAAATACTGAACTTCTTAATTTATTACGTGAGCAATTTAACTTACGTATGCAATTAGCTGGGGGTCAGTTAACACAAACTCATATGTTAAAACAAGTGCGTCGTAATATTGCACGAGTTAAAACGTTATTAACTGAGAAGGCGGGTGCGTAATATGACTACTGAAGTAAAAATTCGTACTCAGCAAGGTCGTGTTATTAGCGACAAAATGGATAAATCTATTACTGTAGCTATTGAACGTAAAGTGAAGCATCCGTTATATGGTAAGTTCATTAAACGTACGACTAAATTGCATGTACATGATGAAAACAACGAGTGTGGTATTGGCGATACTGTTGAAATTAAAGAGTGTCGTCCATTATCAAAAACCAAATCTTGGACTCTTGTTCGAATCGTTGAAAAAGCAGTTAGTTAATCTTTTTTGATTAAAAACTGTACATAATTTAATAAGCGGCTCATCGGCCGTTTATTTTATGCTATCCATTTTATTTGAGTGGTGTTATACTATGCGCCCTCACATATGTGGGTTTTTGGTTGTCTATTCTTATCCATGGTAGTTGAGGTGGATGAAGGTAGATTAGACAATAATTAATTTATACGGAGCATTAAAATGATCCAAGAACAGACTAGGCTCGATGTTGCTGATAACTCTGGCGCACGTAGCGTAATGTGTATCAAGGTTCTCGGTGGATCGCATCGTCGTTATGCAGCTGTCGGTGATATCATCAAAGTTACCATTAAAGAAGCAATTCCACGTGGTAAAGTGAAAAAAGGTGATGTACTTAAAGCTGTAGTCGTGCGCACTAGAAAAGGTGTTCGTCGTCCTGATGGATCTGTCATTCGTTTCGATCGCAATGCTTGCGTTATTTTAAATAATAACAGTGAGCAACCGATTGGTACGCGTATTTTTGGACCGGTCACTCGTGAACTTCGTTCTGAGAAGTTTATGAAGATCATTTCATTAGCACCAGAAGTACTGTAAGGAGCGGGTAATGGCAGCTAAAATCCGTCGAGAAGATGAAGTTATCGTGTTAGCCGGTAAAGATAAAGGTAAACGCGGTAAAGTAAAAAGTGTTTTGTCTACTGGTAAAGTGATTGTTGAAGGTATTAATTTGGTGAAAAAACATCAAAAACCAGTACCTGCATTAAATCAAGAAGGTGGAATTGTTGAGAAAGAAGCGCCAATTAACGTTTCTAACGTAGCAATTTTTAACCAAGATACAGGCAAAGCAGATCGCGTAGGCTTTCGTTTTGAAGATGGAAAAAAAGTCCGTTTTTATAAGTCTACTAATAAATTAATCAATTAAGTAATTTGGAGTGTACGATGGCGAAACTGCATGATTACTACAAAGCACAGGTAGTAAATAAACTGCAAGAACAGTTTGGCTACAAATCTGTCATGCAAGTCCCTCGGATCGAAAAGATCACCTTGAATATGGGTGTGGGTGAAGCAATTACTGATAAGAAATTATTAGATAATGCGGTTGCTGATTTAGCAGCAATCAGTGGTCAAAAACCACTTGTCACTAAAGCACGCAAATCAGTTGCTGGTTTTAAAATCCGTCAAGGGTATCCTATTGGTTGTAAGGTCACTTTACGTGGCGAACGTATGTGGGAATTTTTTGAACGTCTAGTTTATATTGCTCTTCCTCGTACTCGAGATTTTCGTGGCTTAAGCGCAAAATCTTTCGATGGTCGTGGTAACTATAGCATGGGTGTTCGTGAACAAATCGTTTTCCCTGAAATCGATTATGATAAAGTTGATCGTGTTCGTGGTTTAGATATTACTATCACAACTACTGCACAATCTGATGAAGAAGGCCGAGCTTTATTATCTGCCTTTAACTTCCCATTTCGTAAGTAAGGTAGGGCATAATGGCTAAACAATCAATGATTGAACGCGATAAGAAACGCGTAAAGCTAGCAGAAAAATATTTTGCAAAGCGTCAAGAATTAAAAGCGATTATCTCTGATCTTAATGCATCAGATGAAGATCGTTGGAATGCAGTGCTTAAATTGCAAACGCTTCCTCGTGATTCTAGTCCATCACGTCAACGTCGTCGTTGTCGTCAAACCGGTCGTCCTCATGGCGTCCTTCGTAAATTTGGTTTAAGCCGTATTAAGGTTCGTGAGTCAGCCATGCGTGGTGAGATTCCTGGTCTTAAAAAGGCAAGTTGGTAATCAGGGGAGTGTTATAGATGAGCATGCAAGATCCTATAGCAGATATGTTGACCCGTATTCGTAACGGTCAAGCTGCGAATAAAGTTGCAGTCACCATGCCTTCCTCTAAGCTAAAAGTGGCAATTGCCAATGTGCTAAAAGAAGAAGGTTATATCGGGGACTATAAAGTAGTTGGTGACACTAAACCAGAATTGGAAATCACTTTAAAATATTTCCAAGGTAAGGCTGTTGTAGAAAGTATTAAACGTGTTAGCCGTCCAGGTTTACGTATTTATAAACGTAAAGATGAATTACCAAAAGTAATGGCTGGATTAGGTATTGCAGTTATTTCTACTTCTAAAGGTGTTATGACTGATCGTGCAGCACGCCAAGCTGGTCTTGGTGGTGAAATTATCTGCTACGTAGCGTAAGGGAGAAAAAAATGTCTCGTGTTGCAAAAGCACCTGTCGTTGTTCCTGCTGGCGTAGAGGTAAAACTCAATGGTCAGGTAATTACGATTAAAGGTAAAAATGGCGAGTTATCTCGCACAATAAATAATGCTGTTGTAATTAATCAAGAAGAAGGTCAAATTAAATTTGCACCTCGTGACGGCTTTGCTGATGCTTGGGCTCAAGCAGGTACAGCTCGTGCATTGATTAATGCAATGGTAATTGGTGTTACTGAAGGTTTTACTAAAAAACTTCAGCTAGTTGGTGTCGGTTATCGTGCACAAGTTAAAGGTAATGCAATTGGTTTATCTCTTGGATATTCACATCCAATTGAACATCAATTACCTAAAGGTGTAACAGCTGAGTGTCCTTCTCAAACTGAAATCGTACTAAAAAGTGCTGATAAACAGTTAATCGGACAAGTAGCAGCAGATATCCGTGCTTATCGTCGTCCTGAACCTTATAAAGGTAAAGGTGTTCGTTACGCAGATGAAGTTGTGCGTACTAAAGAAGCTAAGAAAAAGTAAGGTAACACTATGGATAAGAAATCAGCTCGTATCCGTCGTGCAACTAAAGCGCGTCGTAAGATGCATGAACTACTTGCAACTCGCTTAGTAGTTCACCGTACTCCGCGTCATATTTATGCGCAGATTATCGCACCAAACGGATCAGAAGTACTGGCAGCCGCTTCTACATTAGAAAAAGCTATCAGTGAAAGTTTAAAATACACTGGAAACAAAGATGCCGCAGCAGCAGTTGGTAAAGCAATTGCAGAGCGTGCATTAGCGAAAGATATCAAAGAAGTTTCTTTTGATCGTTCAGGTTTCCAATATCATGGTCGAGTTCAGGCGCTAGCAGATGCTGCTCGCGAAGCTGGCCTACAGTTCTAAGGTAGGAGTTAAAGATGTCAAACATCGAAAAACAAGCTGGTGAACTGCAGGAAAAATTAATCGCAGTTAACCGAGTCTCTAAAACCGTAAAAGGTGGTCGTATTTTTAGTTTTTCTGCACTAACTGTTGTTGGTGACGGTAATGGCCGCGTAGGTTTTGGATATGGTAAAGCACGTGAAGTGCCAGCAGCAATCCAAAAAGCAATGGAAAAAGCACGTCGCAATATGATCAATGTTGCGTTAAACAACGATACTTTACAGCATCCAGTTAAAGGTGCTCACACAGGTTCTCGTGTTTATATGCAACCAGCATCAGAAGGTACTGGTATTATCGCCGGTGGTGCGATGCGTGCTGTATTAGAAGTTGCTGGTGTTCGTAACGTTCTAGCTAAAGCATATGGTTCTACAAACCCAATTAACGTGGTTCGTGCAACGATTGATGGCTTAGAAAATATGAAATCTCCAGAAATGGTTGCTGCTAAGCGTGGTAAAACCGTCGAAGAAATTTTGGGGTAATTAGCCATGGCAAAGACAATTAAAATTACACAAACTCGTAGTTCTATTGGTCGTCTACCGAAGCATAAAGCAACGTTAGTTGGTTTAGGATTACGTCGTATTGGTCATACTGTTGAACGTGAAGATACACCTGCAATTCGCGGTATGGTAAACCAAGTTTATTACATGGTTAAAGTTGAGGAGTAATAGTAATGCGTTTAAATACTTTATCTCCTGCTGAAGGTTCAAAGCATGCACCTAAGCGCGTAGGCCGTGGAATCGGTTCAGGGCTTGGTAAAACTGGTACTCGTGGTATCAAAGGTCAAAAATCTCGTTCAGGTGGCGGCGTTCGTCGTGGCTTTGAAGGTGGTCAAATGCCTTTATATCGTCGTTTACCAAAATTTGGTTTTACCTCACGTAAAGCTATGGTAACAGCACAAGTTCGTCTTTCAGATTTAATGAAAGTTGAAGGTGATATTGTTGACCTAAATAGCTTAAAAGTTGCTAATGTGATTAATTCACAAATCGAATATGCAAAAATCATGTTATCTGGTGAAATTTCTAAACCAGTAACAGTTCGTGGTATTCGAGTAACTAAAGGTGCTAAAGCTGCAATTGAAGCTGCTGGCGGAAAAATTGAGGAATAATTAGAAAGATGGCAAAGCAACCAGGATTAGATTTTCAAAGCACACGAGGCGGTAGTAGTGAGCTTAAAAGACGTTTATTATTTGTGCTTTTAGCGCTTATTGTTTTCCGTCTTGGTTCTTACGTTCCGGTTCCTGGTGTTGATACTAAAGCGTTATCGGACTTACTACAAGCATCATCTAATGGTATTGTTGGTATGTTCAATATGTTCTCTGGTGGTGCTTTAAGCCGTGCTTCAATATTTGCTTTAGGGATAATGCCTTATATTTCTGCATCAATCATTGTGCAGTTATTGACATCAATTAATCCTAAATTAGCTGAATTGAAGAAAGAAGGTGAATCAGGTCGTAAGAAAATTAGCCAATATACTCGTTATGGCACACTAGCTTTAGCGATTGTACAGGCAGTCGGTATTGCGACTGGTTTACCGAATATTCCTGGTTATAGTCAGGTTGTGATTAACCCAGGATTTTCTTTCTATTTTATTGCATCGGTTAGCTTAGTTACTGGCACTATGTTTCTTATGTGGTTGGGTGAACAGATCACAGAGCGCGGTGTAGGTAATGGTATTTCTATCATTATCTTTGCTGGTATTGTGGCAAGTCTTCCTCATGCGATATATGAAACAATTGAACAAGCTCGTTCTGGTGATTTGCATCCGATTTTATTATTAGTAATCGCTGCATTAGTGGTTGGTGTGACTTACTTTGTCGTTTTTGTTGAACGTGGTCAACGACGTATTGTCGTTAATTACGCTCAAAGACAACAAGGTCGTCGTGTGTATGCCGCACAAAGTACGCATTTACCTCTTAAAATTAATATGGCAGGTGTAATTCCAGCAATATTTGCTTCAACAATTATTATGTTACCATCAATGATGGCTTCTTGGTTTCAAGGAAATGGTGAAGGATGGAGATATATCTTTGTTCTTATTGGGCAATATTTCTCTCATGATCAACCGTTATACATAATCTTTTTTGCAGCTGCGATTATTTTCTTCTGTTTCTTCTATACCGCATTGGTTTTCAATCCGAGAGAAACAGCAGATCAGTTAAAAAAATCTGGTGCATTTATTCCAGGTATCCGTCCAGGTGAACAAACATCTAAGTATATTGATAAAGTAATGACACGTTTAACGCTAATTGGCGCTATCTACATTACTTTTGTATGTTTGGTACCAATGTTTATGACAAGTGCGATGAAAGTTCCAGTTCAATTTGGTGGAACATCTTTATTAATTGTAGTTGTTGTAATCATGGATTTTATGGCACAAGTACAGACTTTAATGATGCCAAATCGTTATGAGTCAGTGTTAAAGAAAGCGAACCTTAAAGGCTACGGCCGATAAGTTAGCCAGAAGTTACGGAGAAAAACATGAAAGTTCGTGCTTCAGTCAAGAAATTATGCAGAAATTGTAAAATCATCAAACGCAATGGCATCGTTCGTGTTATTTGCATTGAAGGTAAACACAAACAACGTCAAGGTTAATATTATTTAACTGCGAAATTGAACTTTTGCATATTTTACTTGCCAAAGTATAGTAAAGCTGGCTAGAATAGCCAGCCTAAAATTTTTTTGTAGATCCGCCGTTTGAGTATCCTGAAAACGGGCTTTTCAGTATGGTGGATTTGCTGAACATTAACAATAAAGGAGTGCATAGTGGCCCGTATAGCAGGCATTAACATTCCTGATCAACAACATACTGTTATTGCGTTACAAGCAATTTATGGTATCGGTAATACCCGTGCTAAGACAATTTGTGCTGAAGCTGGTATTCCTGAACATGTTAAGATCAGAGAACTATCTGAAGATCAGATTGAAAAGTTACGTGAACAAGTCGCTAAATTCACTGTTGAAGGTGATTTACGTCGTGAAGTAACTATGAGTATCAAGCGTTTATTAGACCTTGGTTGTTATCGTGGTGTGCGTCATCGTCGTGGACTTCCTGTCCGTGGTCAACGCACTAAGACTAACGCTCGTACCCGTAAGGGACCGCGTAAGCCAATCAAGAAATAATTGAGGTGATAATAAATGGCAAAGACACCTGTTCGTACACGTAAACGTGTTAAAAAGCAAGTTTCTGATGGTATAGCTCATATTCATGCATCATTTAACAATACAATCGTAACAATTACCGATCGTCAAGGTAATGCGTTGGGTTGGGCAACCGCTGGTGGTTCTGGTTTCCGTGGCTCTCGTAAGTCAACTCCGTTCGCAGCTCAAGTAGCAGCAGAGCGTTGTGCAGAAGCCGTAAAAGACTACGGAATTAAGAATCTAGAAGTTATGGTAAAAGGACCTGGTCCTGGTCGTGAGTCAACAATTCGTGCATTAAATGCAGCGGGTTATCGCATCACTAATATTACTGATGTTACTCCGATTCCTCATAACGGTTGTCGTCCACCAAAGAAACGTCGTGTTTAATTTTTTATTAAACATTGAATGTTTATAGGATTATTGGAGAAAAAAAATGGCAAGATATTTGGGACCAAAGCTCAAATTAAGTCGTCGTGAAGGTACAGATTTATTCCTTAAGTCTGGCGTCCGAGCGGTTGACAGTAAATGTAAGTTAGAACAAGCTCCTGGACAACATGGTGCGCGTAAACCGCGTTTATCAGATTATGGTGTTCAGTTACGCGAAAAACAAAAAGTTAGACGTATTTATGGAATTCTAGAACGTCAATTCCGTAATTACTACAAAAATGCAGCACGTATTAAAGGTAATACAGGTGAAAACTTGTTAGGTCTTTTAGAACGTCGCTTAGATAACGTTGTTTATCGTATGGGATTCGGTGCAACTCGTGCTGAAGCTCGTCAATTAGTTAGTCATAAAGCTGTTCTTGTTAATGGTCACGTTGTTAACATCGCATCTTATCAAGTTTCACCTGAAGATGTGATTAGTGTTCGTGAAAAATCTAAAAAACAAGCACGTATTAAAGCCGCTTTAGAGTTAGCTGAACAACGTGAAAAACCAACATGGTTAGAAGTTGATGCTAGCAAAATGGAAGGTGTGTTCAAACGCTTACCAGAACGTTCAGATTTATCTGCTGACATCAACGAACATTTGATCGTCGAACTTTACTCTAAGTAAAGTTTAGCACTTAAGAGAGGACATAATGCAGGGTTCTGTAACAGAGTTTTTAAAACCTCACCTAGTTGACGTTGTTCAATACAGCCCAACTCATGCAAAAGTGACTTTAGAGCCACTTGAGCGTGGTTTTGGACATACTTTAGGTAATGCACTACGCCGCATTTTATTATCATCTATGCCGGGATATGCAGTGACCGAAGTTGAAATTGACGGTGTTCTGCATGAGTATAGTACTAAAGAAGGCGTTCAAGAAGATGTGCTTGATATTCTGCTTAATTTGAAAAAATTAGCAGTACGTGTACATACTAAAGATGATGTTATGCTGACTTTAAATAAATCAGGGGTAGGTGCGGTAACTGCATCGGATATCACTCACGATGGTGATGTTGAAATTGTAAATCCTGATTTAGTAATTTGTCATCTTACTGATGCCAATGCTTCAATTAGTATGCGTATTCGTGTACAACGAGGACGTGGTTATGTCCCTGCTTCTGCTCGCGTTAAGTCAGAAGATGAAGAGCGACCGATTGGTCGTCTATTAGTTGATGCATGTTATAGCCCAGTCGAGCGTATCGCTTATTCTGTCGATGCGGCTCGTGTGGAACAACGTACCGATTTAGATAAATTAGTTATTGATATGGAAACTAATGGTACGATTGATCCTGAAGAGGCTATTCGTCGTGCTTCAACTATTTTGGCTGAACAACTTGAAGCTTTCGTTGATTTACGTGATGTACGTCAACCTGAAGTTAAAGAAGATAAACCGGAATTTGATCCGATTCTTCTACGTCCAGTAGATGATCTCGAATTAACTGTTCGGTCTGCTAATTGCTTAAAAGCAGAAGCAGTTCATTATATTGGTGATTTAGTACAACGTACCGAAGTTGAGTTACTTAAAACCCCTAATCTTGGTAAGAAATCACTTACTGAAATTAAGGATGTGCTCGCGTCTCGTGGTTTGTCTTTAGGCATGCGTCTTGAGAACTGGCCACCAGCAAGTATTGTTGAAGACTAAAATAAAATTTATATAAGAAGGATAAAGTTATGCGCCATCGTAAAAGTGGTCGTCAACTGAACCGAAATAGCAGCCATCGTCAAGCAATGTTTCGTAACATGACTAGTTCACTTGTTGAACATGAAATCATCAAAACTACATTGCCTAAAGCAAAAGAGTTGCGTCGTGTTGTTGAACCGTTAATTACGCTAGCCAAAAGCGATAGCGTAGCTAATCGCCGTTTGGCTTTTGCTCGTATCCGTGATAAAGATACAGTGAAAAAATTATTTTCAGATTTAGGCCCACGTTTTGCTACCCGTCCTGGCGGTTATGTACGCATTTTAAAATGTGGTTTCCGTGATGGAGATAATGCTCCAATGGCTTATATTGAATTAGTTGATCGCCCTGCTGTAGAAGCAGAAGCAGCAGCTGAATAAATAATTAAAGCTTAAAATTAAAACCGGCTAATGAGCCGGTTTTTTATTAGCTAATTATTATAGAGTTATCAACCAAAGTTTAATATAAGTACCAGCAATTTTAAACGAAATGGCAAATGATATAGCCACCATTTTGTCCGTAATTAGTAGGAATTCTTCAAAACATTTTAATGCTATAAGTTAATAATGTGGAGGCGGAGTTTCTTCTGATAAACTTGCTATGTTCGATGTTTGGTTTGCTTGTAACTTTTGTGATAATAACGTTAATTGTTCTTTAAGTTTGCTGATATCGGACTGTAGATTAACCACCATTTGATTTAATTCTTCAATGGTCATCTCTTGAAATGCAACTTTTGTTTCTAATAATTCCAATTGTTGGTTCATAGTCTGTTACTTAATGGCTATTTAATTTTATATTGTAAGTAAAAGTTATTATAAAATCCATCCTCGTTCCGCAAAAGAGACGTATTCACCTTTACCAATGACGAGATGATCGATAACTCGGACATCAATTAATTCACAAACTTGTTCGATTTTTTTAGTTAATGCACGATCAGCTTGACTTGGTTCAGCTAAGCCTGAAGGATGGTTATGTGCTAAAATTAATGCTGCCGCATTGTATTGTAAGGCTTTTCTAGCGACTTCTCTAGGATGAACCTCAACGCAGTTGTATGTTCCTACAAACATCTCCTCACAATTAATCACGTGATTCTGGTTATCTAGAAAAATAACCATAAAAATTTCACGATCTTTATCCATTAAACGATTAGCTAGATAATGATGAGTTAAAGTAGGTGATGTAAGATAATTTTCTTTGGTCATTTTAACTTTTAAATAACGATGAGATAGTTCAACCACCGCTTTCAATTGAGTGTATTTAGCTGTTCCCAAACCTTCTTTTTTACAAAATTCATCATGACTTGCATTCATTAAATGGTAAAAGGAACCGAATTCATTTAATAATTTTTGGGATAACGTTAATACTGGTAAATTACGAGTTCCCGTACGTAAAAAAAGAGCAAGTAATTCAGCATCTGACAGCGCTTCAACACCAAATTGTAATAATTTTTCTCGTGGCATCAAAAGTCTGCATTGTGTTGACATAATTATGGTATTCCCATTTTTTTAAAATGAGATTATTGATTAATTTTTATAAATTGATAACGAAACAGATGAAAAGTTGTGAAATGGTTCGCAAAGATCGAGACTATTTTACAAAAAAAGCGCTAATCAGCGCTTTTAAAATTCTATTTTATTTAAATATTAGTGACATCCGCAACTGCCGTTTCCACCGCCACAACAACCGCTTTCTTCATCATCGTCATGATCATCGTGACCACCACAACCACAGCCACCATGTCCATGATCGTGTGCACCATGAATATGACCATGAGATATCTCATCAGGTGTCGCTTCACGAATAGCAAGCACTTCAACATTAAAATTTAAGTCTTGGCCAGCTAACATATGGTTACCATCAATAGTAACGGTATCGCCATCAATAGCCGTGATTTCAACGGGTAAAGAACCTTGGTCAGTATCAGCAAAAAAACGCATACCAACTTCGAGGTCATCAACTCCAACAAAAACATCACGCGGTACATTTTGTACCAATGCATCGTTAAAATCACCATAAGGGTTAACTAATTCCACATCAAATTTATCACCAACTTGACGGCCTTCTAACGCATTTTCAAGGTCTTGTAATAAGTTTCCTGCACCTTGTAAATATTCAAGTGGCGCAGCTGCTGTAGCTTCATCAACTAACACGCCATCTTTTGTACGAACTTTATATGCTAAACTTACAACTGTATTTTTTGCTATTTTCATGTTTTCTCCAACAAACTGTTACTGAGCAAATAATGTTAAATTTTAACGGAAAAAAACGCTTCTGTATGCTATTTTCTTTGTAATTTAGGAAGTTTTAATATTATCTTTGTTATTGATGCGATTTTGGTTTAAAAAATAACTTTTAACTAATAAATAATCGTTGGATAGCTAATTGAAATCAATTAAGCTGATAATAATAAGTTTAATAAAATTTATAAAAAAAGTTGAGGAGAGGGGTTTTTATGTTAGAAATTAATGATTATTTTGATGGAAAAGTGAAGTCTATAGGTTTTGAAAATGGCTCAACGGGTAAAGCCTCTGTTGGTGTGATGATGCCTGGCGAATATGTTTTTAGTACCAATAATCCAGAAGAAATGACAGTGATAACTGGTTCGCTCAAAGTTTTATTACCTACTGCAACTGATTGGCAAATTTTTGAAGCCGGGCAGATTTTTCATGTCGCCAAAGAGAGTCAATTTGATGTGCAAGTCAGCGAGACAACAGTTTATTTGTGTCGTTACTTAGCAAAATAGGCATTCAGATTAAATCTAAGAAAGCTTAATCATTGATAGATTTACTTTTATGCAATAAAAAAGGCTAATTTTACAATTAGCCTTTCATTAAAATATTCTACTATATTACTTAAGTTCTAATTCATTCATCGCTGCGATGCTAAAGCCACCATCAACATGAATGACTTCACCTGTAATACCTGACGATAAATTTGAACATAAGAATGCAGCTGAATTACCTACGTCTTCAATGGTTACTGTACGACGAATAGGGGTTACTGATTCACAATGTGATAACATCTTTTTGAAATCTTTAATTCCTGATGCAGCTAAAGTACGAATAGGGCCAGCAGAAATTGCATTTACACGAATACCTTCAGGTCCCATTGCATTTGCCATGTAACGTACATTTGCTTCTAAAGATGCTTTAGCAAGACCCATAACGTTATAATTAGGAATTGCACGTTCAGCGCCTAAATAAGAAAGAGTGACTAATGCTGAGTCAGGATTTAGCATTGAACGACAAGCTTTAGCCATAGCAACAAAGCTATAAGAGCTAATATCATGTGCGATGGCAAAACCTTCACGAGTTACCGCATTAACATAATCACCATCTAATTGATCACCAGGAGCGAAGGCAATTGCATGAACAAAACCATCGAATTTATCCCAAGTTTTAGCTAGCTCTGTAAATAATGTTGTGATGCTTTCATCATGCGCAACATCACAAGGTAAAACGATTTTAGAATTAAAATCAGCAGCAAACTCTTCAACACGGCCTTTTAATTTTTCGCTTTGATAAGTAAAAGCTAATTCTGCACCTTCACGGTGCATCGCTTTTGCAATACCGTAAGCAATAGAACGATTACTTGCAACGCCGGTAACCAGTATGCGTTTACCTGTTAAAAATCCCATAAATTGTTCCTCTAATATTTTTTACTATATATTCTAGAATGCTGATGATTATATGTTGATATAGTTAACTTCGCTACTATAAATTTATTTTTCCTTATTTAATCGTCATTTTATTTCTAAAAAATAAGTTGTTTATTTAATTAATACTTGACTATAATACTCAACTATTAGATGACATTGTTGGTACTTCATGATGAAAGATAAAGATTTAGTTTGTTATAAAACGTTACCTGTTTGGGATGCAAAAACTTTACCCGATTTGTTTCGTGAAAAACATAATACACAACTAGGTACTTGGGCAAAATTAAACATCATAAAAGGTCATATCAATTTTGATATGTTAACCGAGCAAGGCGATATCGTTTCTCAATATGTTTTTGATGTTCAGCATCAGCCTCCATTTATTGAGCCTCAGCAATGGCATCGAATAGCTCAAGTTTCAGATGATTTGCAGTGCCAGTTGGCTTTTTATTGTCAACCTGAGGATTATAGTCAGAAAAAATATCAGATGACTAAAACCCATTCTGACGTGTTGGAAGTCTGTCAAATCATTCAGGCCGGAAAAGCGCTAGATTTAGGTTGTGGTTCAGGCCGTAATTCACTCTATCTACAGCTACTTGGTTTTGATGTTGATGCCGTTGATAAGTCAGAAATGAGTATTAGTAATTTACAAGAAATTATTGCAAACGATCATTTATCGCATATCAATGCATCTATTTATGATATTAATCAGGCTAATTTAAAAGGTAACTACGATTTAATTATTTCAACTGTTGTAATGATGTTTTTACAACCAGATAGAATTCCCGATATCATTCATAATATGCAAAACATAACTAAAACGGGTGGTTATAATTTAATTGTTTGCGCTATGTCAACTGATGATTTTCCTTGCACTGTAGGATTTTCGTTTACGTTTAAAGAGAATGAGTTACTTAATTATTATCAGAATTGGGACATCCTAAAATACAATGAAGATGTTGGCGAACTGCATAAAACGGATATCCATGGCAACCGAATAAAGCTCCGCTTTGCGACGCTGTTAGCCAAAAAACGATAATACTACAGGAATTTATCCTGTAATATCTTTTTAACTATTTCCCCAGTATCTTACCTACTTCAAACCATGCTTTGCGAGAGTTCAATAGATCTTGAGCAGACATTGGTTTTTTACCAGCAGGTTGTAAAAGTGTCATATTTAATGCGCCATCACTTGTTGCAATACATATTCCTTTTTTATCCGCTTGTAAAATAGTGCCAACAGGTCGATTGTGGGATGTTTTTATCACTTCTGCTTGCCATACCTTTACTGGTTCGCCATTAACGTCAAAATAACTAACAGGCCAAGGATTAAAGGCGCGAATGCAACGTTCAAGTTGCTGTGCCGATAGGTTCCAATCAAGTTTAGCTTCTTGTTTAGATAATTTTTCAGCATAAGTGACCTGTGATGGATCTTGTTTTTCAGGTTGGATTTTTCCTTCGGTAATTAGTGTTAAGGTATCAAGTAGTCCTTGTGGACCTAATTGCGCCAATTTGTTATATAACGTTGCACTGGTATCAGAAGGTTCAATTGGACAGGTGAGTTTATATAACATATCACCCGTATCAAGCCCTGCATCCATTTGCATAATTGTGATACCGGTTAAAGTATCACCAGCCCAACAAGCGCGTTGAATAGGAGCTGCGCCTCGCCATCTTGGTAATAATGAACCATGCACATTTAAACAACCTAGTTTAGGCATATCAAGCACAGCTTGCGGTAAAATAAGACCATATGCTACCACAATCATAATGTCGGCATTGAGCTCAGCAATGATTTTTTGATTTTCTTCAGTTTTGAGTGTAGCAGGTTGATAAACAGGAAGATGATTTTCGATTGCTAATTGTTTAACCGGACTTGCAGTTAACTTATTGCCACGTCCAGCAGGGCGATCGGGCTGAGTAAAAACTGCAATGACATTATGTTTAGCATCAATTAATGCTTTTAAATGGGTAGCGGCAAAATCAGGCGTACCAGCAAAAATAATCTTTAGGGGATTTGTTGTGTGTGACATGTGTAATATATCCATAATCAAAATATGACAGATATTATACTTTAAATTGACCTAATAATCCTTAATCACATCACTGTACTCATAATGGATATCATATGTATACCGAGTAAAGGTGGTTATAGCGTTAAGTGATCTTGAATCATAGCGAAATCTCATAATAGCTGGTGAAAAGTTTGTGGATAAATAATAGTAAAAATCCACAAACAACTTAGTAACCTTATATTTAACCAATTAATTATGTTTTTATTTTACTTTAAATGGAAAAAATATTGGTACCAACGCTATATCAACTAACATAACCAAGAAGGTTAACGGCACACCAACTTTAACAAAATCACTAAAGCTATATCCACCAGGTGCAACAACCATTGTTTTTACAGGTGATGAAACCGGTGTAATAAACGATGCAGATGTCGCAATAGCAACGGTCATAGCAAATGGATAGGGTGAATATCCAAATTTTATTGCTAAATCAATCGCAATTGGTGCAATTAAAATCGCGGTTGCGGTATTAGAAATAAACAATCCTACCGTTGAGCATAATAAAAAGATAAAAGTTAACACCATGTAAGGGCCAAATGAACGTAAGTGGATTTCAAGCCATTGTGATATGAGCGAAATCCCTCCCGTCTTATTTAATGCTACCGCGAAAGGCATCATACCAATAATGAGAATTAATGTTGGCCAATGAATTGATTTATAAGCATTTGCCATATCAATACAGCGGGTGGCACCCATTAATAAACAAGCAATCAGTGCAGCAACAACATTTGGGACAATACCTGTCACCATTAAAATAATCATTACCGCTAGATTAAATAGTGCGATAAAAGCCTGAGAGCTTGCTGGTGCAACATCATCAATGTCTGATGGGTAATCAAGTACCACAAAATCACTAGTCCGGGTTTGTAGTTTTTGTATAGATCCCCAGTCTCCGCATACTAAAAGTGTATCGCTCATTTCTAGTCGTTCTTGGAATAGGTTGTTGGTTTCAACTGGCGCATGGTTTCGCCAGATTCCAATAACGGTCAGAAAATATTTTTCCCTAAAATCAATTTCATTAAGGGTCTTTCCACACAATGATGACTCAGGCAGCAATGCAACTTCAGCCATACCGACTTCTTTGACTTGTTCTGAAAAATATTCACCACGTAACACTTTTGGTTCAAGATTGTTAGTGGTTAGAAATGTGCGATAGTCAGCTTCGGAATGAGACATGTCCAATAAAAGAATATCGTTTTCTCTAAATTCAGTACTACCATTTACAGGGATGAGCACTTTTTGGAATTTTCGCCAACGTTCAATACCAATTACATTTACACCATGCTCAGTACGTAAATGTAATCCATCAATGGTTCGCCCAACAAAAGGAGAACCAGCAAGAATTTGTGCGCGGTGAGCTCGGCCAATTAATTTATAATCTCTAATTAAATCGGTAATTTTACGTCTTTGAGGTAAACTATTGTTAGCGGTGACTTGGTCCACTGTAAGTAACCAATTGCGTGTTAATAAACAATAAATCACACCAACAACTAATACGCCAAGGCCTATTGGCGTAATTGAAAAGAAGCCAAACTCGGTTAATGCAGCTCGGCTAAGTTCACTATTTACTACAAGGTTTGGAGCTGTTGCGACAAGAGTCATCATGCCACTAATTAATGCTGCAATACACAGTGGCATCATCAATTTTTTTACATGGATACCTGTATGGTTAGCAATACTGATAGCAACAGGAATAAAGATTGCAACTACACCAGTTGAGCTCATAACCGAACCCAGTAAAGCTACACCTAACATAATAAAGGTAATAATTCGAATATCATTTTTACCTGCTGCTTTTAAGATATATTCACTCATTTTGTAAGAGATACCCGTTCTTACTAAACTTTCACCGATTACGAATAACAGTGCAATGAGGATAATATTGGGATCGCTAAATCCCGCAAGCGCTTCAGCCGGAGTTAATACACCCGTGACGGTAATTGCAGTTATCGTCAATAACGCAATAATATCCATTCTTAATTTACTGAATGAAAACAATAAAATCGCAATAAAAAGTAACAAACAAACAGTAATGAGTGGGTAATATTGGATTATATAATTAGGTAAAAGAGCAGACATTGATGATAAAAAACTATGTCCAGATGACGAATGTTCCACAAAAGGTAGCTCATGAAGTTGATTATATTTTTGACATAATACCTTGATTTATTGTAATAGGGAATATCTTGAAGTAAAGATTCTCAAGTATCAATTATGGTTAAAATGACATTTTTAACATTTTTTGCTGTTTTGTTTTTAAACTATTCGCATTTATAAAACTTAGGTGTAATTTAGTCAACTTGATGCGTTTAATTTTAAAACCATATTTAGGAGTCAATATGTCATCAAAAAAGTCAGTTGCGGAAATTATTATTGAAGTGTTATCTCAAGCGGGGGTTAAACATTGTTATGGTATTGTTGGAGATACCTTAAATCAAATTACGTCTGCTATCAAAAAAAGTGATATTGAATGGGTACATGTTCGTCATGAAGAAGTTGGTGCTTTTGCTGCAGGGGCTGAAGCTTATCTTACCGATCAAATAACCGCTTGTGCTGGTTCTTGTGGACCAGGAAGCCTACATTTTATAAATGGTATTTATGAAGCACAACGTAATAAAGTACCGTTGGTTTTACTGGCTAGCCAGTTAGTTACCTCTCAACAAGGAACTGATTTTCCGCAAGAGGTTGATTTTGAATCTATTTATAAAAACTGTTCTGTCTTTTGTCAGCAAATTTCGGATCCAACACAAGCACGACGAATTACTACAGCGGCTGTACAAGCAGCAATAAATCAACGAGGTGTTGCTGTTATAGTCATTCCTTATAATATAAGTTTAGTCAAAGTTGAAGATAATAGTGGACATAAAATTTTTCACCCGAAACCAGTAATTCGTCCATCTGATGAAGAGCTTGCACAAATCTCCGAAATTCTAAATAAAAACAGTAAAGTGGCAATATTTGCAGGTCATGGAGTATCAGAAGCTCATGATGAATTAGTTGCGTTAGCAAAAAAATTAAAGTCACCAATTGTTCATACTTCAAGAGCTAAAGATTTCGTCGAATATGATAATCCGTATAACGTTGGCATGACAGGGATGTTTGGTATGGAGTCTGGCGCAACGGCGATAAAAGAGTGTGATGTGCTTTTGATGTTTGGTGTTGATTTTGCGTGGTCACAATTTTATCCAGATGATGCAACAATTATTCAGGTAGATATCGATGCAACTCATCTTGGTCATCGCCATAGTGTAGATATTGGTGTTGTAGGTGCAAGTAAACCAACCCTAGCCGCTTTATTGCCATTAGTTAATGAAAAAGCAGACAGTGCATTTTTAGATAAATGTCGTGAATTACACACTAAAGCAATTGATAAATTAGGTAAGAAAGCGATACCATCAAAAACGGTTATTCACCCTCAATATTTAACCGAATTGATTGATAAATATGCCAATGATGATGCCGTACTATGTGCAGATGTTGGTTCTGCTATGGTTTGGGCTTGCCGTCATTTTTCAACCAATGGTAAAAGACGGACCGTTATTAGTTTAAAACATGGCACTATGGCCAATGCGATGCCACAAGCATTAGGTGTACAAAAAGCCTTTCCTAATCGTCAAGTCATTACCTTATCAGGAGATGGTGGTATTAGTATGTTGTTAGGCGATTTGTTAACCACAATCCAAGAAAACCTGCCAATCAAAGTTGTTGTACTTAATAATAGCTCACTTAACTTTGTCGAATTGGAACAAAAATCAGAAGGGCTTGTCGATCACTATACTGATTTAAAAAATCCTGATTTTGCTAAAGTAGCTGAAGCGATGGGATTATTTGCTATTCGTGTCGATAGTTCAGATTTGCTTGAAGCCGCAGTGCAATCATTTTTAGCTCACCCTGGACCTGCATTATTAGATGTTAAGACAAACGAATATGAATTAGTTATGCCGCCTGAAATTCATACTTCACAAGTAATGGGAATGGCGCTTTATAGTGTAAAAGCATCTTTGAGTGGCAAAATGAAAGATGTGGTTAATTTGTTGGTTGATAATTTTGTAAAAAAATAGACTAAGCAATAGATAAAAAAAAGTTGAGGAACGGGGTTTTTAGAGGGATTTTTACGATATCTGCCGCATTTTGCGGCAGATAAGTTGGATTAAAAACTAACAGCGCCTTCTTCAGCTGAAGATAAATTTTTTCTAACAACTGTATAAAGTTCTCGACCAAAACCTTTATGGGAATAGGTTAAATCGATTGGTGCTGGACTGCGTTTTGCGAGTTCACCTTCATCAACTAATAGTGTTATTTCACCGGTTTGACCATTGACTCTGATCATATCACCTTGTTCAACTTTGCTTAATAATCCACCGGCATAGGCTTCAGGTGTAACATGAATAGCTGCCGGTACTTTGCCTGATGCGCCAGATAGCCGTCCATCAGTTAATAACGCAACTTTATAGCCGCGATCTTGTAAAACACCCAATGGTGTTATTAATTTATGTAGCTCTGGCATACCGATAGCTTTTGGACCTTGATAACGAACAACTACAACACAGTCTTTGTTGAGGTTGCCAGCTTTATATTCTGCATCTAAATCATACTGACTATTAAAAACTACTGCAGGTGCTTCGATAATTTGGTGCTCAGCGGTAACTGCAGACGTTTTCATTATCGCTCTCCCTAAATTGCCAGACATCACTTTTAAGCCTCCATGAGAGTTGAAAGGTTTTTTTATTGAAGCAATCACATTTTCATCTAAAGATTCTTTAGGACCTTCGCGGAAGATGAGTTTACCATTTTCTAAAATTGGCTCTTTCGTGTAACGGCTCAGTCCATGGCCAACTACAGTTTCAACATCTTCATGTAACAAACCACCGGATAATAGTTCTCGGACCAATAATGAAGTTCCACCTGCTGCTTGGAAGTAGTTAATGTCGGCCGGCCCATTAGGGTATATTCGGCTCAATAACGGAACAACTGTTGATAAGTCTGAAATATCGTCCCAATTAATAACAATACCAGCCGCTTTAGCCATAGCGACAATGTGCATAGTCAAATTGGTTGAGCCACCTGTAGCTAAAAGCGCAACTAAACCATTAACAATTACTTTTTCATCCACCATTTTACCAACGGGCATATAGTTTCCTGATTGGTTAGTTAAACGAGTGATCTGTCTTGCAGCGGCATTGGTTAGTTCATTGCGTAATGTTGTTTCAGGGTGAACAAAAGCGGCTCCAGGTAAATGTAATCCCATTAACTCAATGACCATTTGGTTACTATTTGCCGTGCCATAAAACGTACAAGTTCCACTGGTATGGTATGAGGCTGATTCAGATTCTAATAAATCTTCGCGAGAAGCTTTTCCTTCTGAATAAAGTTGACGAATGCGAACTTTCTCTTTATTTGGTAAACCTGAAGGCATCGGTCCAGAAGGAACAAAGATAGCGGGTAAATGCCCAAAAGATAGGGCCCCAATAAATAATCCTGGTAAAATTTTATCGCAGACTCCTAGATACAGTGCGCCATCAAACATATTATGTGATAACCCAACGGCAACAGACATTGCAATTACATCTCGACTCATTAGCGAAATTTCCATACCCGGTTCGCCTTGGGTTACACCATCACACATAGCCGGTACCCCTCCAGCCATTTGGCCAACAGCGCCGACTTCATGTAGCACTTTTCGAATTTGTTCTGGATAAAATTCATAAGGTTTATGTGCTGATAACATATCGTTATAAGAACTGATAATACCGATATTACTTTTTAATATATTTTTAAGATCATTTTTCTCATCGAGGCAACAAGCGGCAAAGCCATGAGCTAAGTTACTACAAGGCAAACTTGCTCGGGTAACTTTCTTTAACATAGCATGTTCTATTTTTTGCAGATAAGCTTCACGTGTTGCTTTAGAGCGATTAATAATGCGCTGAGTTACAGCTAAAATAGTGGAATTCACATTAACCTCTTAGATTATATTTATTATAATTTCTGAACTTTTATAAATTTATTCACAATGACATATCGAATTAATAACCTTCATACTATCTTCAATAACACCATTTAGTGATTGTTCAATATTGATATCATAAACATCTTTTTCATTGGCTGTTGGTTCTTCTAATGCATCAAATTGCGACTGTAGCATTCCTGTTTTTTGATAATGTCCTTGGCGTTTAGCTAAACGTTGGGAAATAACATCAAAGCTTCCTTTTAAATAAATAAAGTGCACATTTTCATTTTCTCCACGAATAATGTCTCGATATTTTTCTTTTAATGCAGAGCAGATAATAATCGAAATATCATTGACATTACTCATTGCAAATGCAGCATTACTAATTAAGTTTAACCAAGGCATCCTGTCGTTATCATTTAGCGGGGTACCGCTACGCATTTTCAATATATTGGCTTTGGGATGTAAAAAGTCCCCATCTAAAAAAGCGGCATTTAGGTTATCGGCTATTTGTTTTGCAACAACCGATTTACCGCTACCTGATACACCCATGAATACGAAAACATTTTTCCTTTGTTGTGTCATTACGTTATTCTCCAAAATAACCTGTTACGGGTAACATTTTGACATTTTAATCCATTATTGCAATTCAAAAAAGTTGATTTTGTGATCTGGATCATACTTTGTTTTGGGTAAAGGTTTTTATCCCGATTTGGGATCTCAAGTTTATTTTAAAAAATAGATTTCGATCACAAAAATATAAAATCCTATTTGTTTTTTATTTCGAAAGTATTTAATCTTTCGATATTGTTTTTGTTTTCGAAAGTAATAACCTAAAACGTAATATCAAAAAGATAAAAAATGGAGAGTAAATATGAATAAATGTCAGCTTCTTTTCGAAGACAATCTTAAATTTGACAATGAGTTAGCCTTACTGACTTATTTAAGTCAACAGTTACAAAAAAAAGGGATTGTCAAACAGAGCCATTTGAAAGCTTTACTTGATCGGGAAGCATTATATCCAACCGGTATTTTGCTCGATGGCTATGCAGTGGCGATTCCACATTGTGAAGCTGAGCATGCTAACAGTCCTGCGATTTTTATTCTTCGCACCCAATCTCCGGTTTCATTTCAACGTGCAGATGACGATGGCACCGTTGATGTTTCATTGATTATTTCATTGGTAGTGACTTCACCGGCTGATCAACTATCACTGTTAAAAGCACTTTTTACCCATTTACAAGATAAAGAATTTTATCACTTTTTATTAAATCGCTCGCAAGACGAAGTGGCTGACCGTTTTAATGAAGTGATATTTAATCAATAAGTTGTTTAGGAGGCATTATGAAAAAAAAGATTATTGTTGCATGTGGTGGCGCAGTTGCGACGTCAACTTTAGCAGCAGAAGAGATAAAAGAGCTATGTAATGAAAATAATATTGAGCTCGATTTAGTGCAGTGTCGTATTAATGAAATTAATACCTTTATTGATGATGTCGACCTGATCTGTACGACGGCAAAAATGGATCAAACATTTGGCGATATTCCGATTGTGCATGGTATGCCTTTTGTGTCTGGCGTTGGTATTGAGCAGTTAAAAGCAAAAATATTGTCTATTTTAAAAGGATGAACCTATGTTTACTGAAATTATGCAGTACATCTTAGATTTGGGACCGTCTGTAATGCTACCCATTGTGATTATTCTGTTTTCACTTTCGCTAAGAATGAAAATTGGTGATGCATTAAAAGCCGGGATTCATATTGGGATTGGCTTTGTCGGTATTGGTTTGGTGGTTGGCTTATTAACCAGCTCAGTTGGGCCTGCAGCTCAAGCTATGGCAGAAAGATTTGATATCAGTTTGAATGTTGTCGATGTTGGTTGGCCTGGCGCAGCCCCTATGACGTGGGCATCGCAAATTGCGCTGGTTGCCATTCCCATTGCCATTGCAGTAAACATTGCCATGTTACTTTTAAGATTAACCCGTGTTGTTAATGTTGATATTTGGAACATTTGGCATATGACCTTCAGCGGGGCGCTGGTTTATATTGCAACCGGCTCTTACTGGCTAGGTATTGCTGGCGTGATTGTACATGCAATTATCGCTTATAAATTGGGGGATTGGTTTGCTAAAGATACCAAAGATTTTTTTGAGCTTGACGGCATTGCCGTGCCACATGGTACTTCGGCCTATTGTGGACCGATAGCGGTATTTGTCGATGCGGTGATTGAAAAAATACCCGGCATTAGAAAGATTAATTTCAATGCGGTAGATATGCAAAAAAGATTTGGCGCATTTGGCGAGCCCGTCACAGTTGGTTTATTTATGGGGATTTTATTAGGCGTATTAGCCGGTTATGGGGTGAAACAGACTTTACAACTTGCGATTCAAACCGCAGCGGTCATGCTATTAATGCCAAGAGTGATTAAACCTATTATGGACGGTTTAACCCCAATATCTAAACAAGCGCGTAAACATCTACAATCAAAATTTGGTGGGCAAGACTTCCTTATCGGCTTAGATCCGGCTCTATTATTGGGTCATTCAACCGTTGTTTCTGCCAGCTTAATTTTTATCCCATTAAGTATTTTTATTGCCATTGTGCTGCCCGGTAATGAAGTGCTTCCTTTTGGTGACTTAGCAACTATCGGCTTTTTTATCGCAATGGGTGTGGCGATTCATCAAGGCAATCTGTTTAGGATTATTATTTCCGGTTCAATCATTATTGCTATTACCTTATGGATTGCCACGCAAATGGTGCCATTAACCACTCAGCTTGCCGTCAATGCCGGTACCATTACTGCCGGTAATGGCATCTCGGTTGGCGCAATGGATCAAGGTGGTTCGCCAATTACCTATATCTTAGTTCAACTGGTTAATTTAAAACAACCGATCGGGTTTGCCTGCATTGGTCTCTTTTACCTGTTTTGCCTATTTTTGACCTGGCAACGCGCGCAAAAATACAAATTGTTATTAAAACAGCAACAGGTAGACGGTGCAAACAGCGTAAATAAGCAATAAAAAAGTCATTTTTTAAATCCATTAAGCAACGTTCACTGTCAAACCAGTGAACGTTAAAACAGCCACCTATTTGATTATTAACATAGGAAAATAATATGAAAGCAGTCGTTGTTAATGATGAGGGGACTTTATCTGTAGAAGATATTGAGATGCCCAAAATCACTTCACCAGATCAAATTCTGGTGAAAGTGGCGTATTGTGGGTTATGCGGTTCTGATATTCCACGTATTTTTCATCATGGTGCACATTTTTACCCAATCACACTTGGTCATGAATTTAGTGGCACGGTTGTCGAAATGGGCAGCGATGTGACAGAGTTTGAGATTGGTGATCTGATCTCTTGTGTACCTTTATTGCCTTGTTTTAAATGTGATGAGTGTCAAAAACATTACTATTCACTTTGTAAACACTACACCTTCGTTGGTTCAAGAATTACCGGCGGTTTGGCACAGTATATCGTCATAAATAAGAAAAATGCCTTTAAGTTACCGAAAAGTGTTAGCCCTATTGAAGGGGCATTTTTTGAGCCAATGACCGTTGGGATGCATGCACTATTATTGGCTGACGGTTGTCAAAATAAAAATGTAGTGATTGTTGGCGGCGGTACCATTGGTTTGCTTGCTATGCAGTGTGCCAAAGCGATGGGCGCTAAATTTGTTGCGGTATTAGATATTAATCAAGAGCGCTTAGATCTGGCTAAAAAACTAGGTGCTGATGCGGTTTATCACTCAAAAAATATGACAGCTTCAGCGATCTATGAAGCATTGATGCCACATCGATTTGATCAGGTGGTATTAGAAACCGCCGGCACGCCAGCGACAGTAAGCTTAGCCATTGAAATAGCTGGCGCTAGAGCCAAAGTTGGTTTGATTGGTACATTGCATCATGATGTGACCCTTTCAGAAAAAACGTTCGGAATGATTTTACGCAAAGAGCTTGAGATTTTAGGTAGCTGGATGAATTACTCAGCACCATGGCCTGGCAAAGAGTGGCAACTCGTTAGTCAGTTTTTTGTTGACGGTAAAATCAGGCTTGATGAGTTAATTGCTGGGGTGGGGGATTTTGATGAATTTACTCAGCAAGTTAGTGCGTTAAACGGTCATCCAATGAACGGTAAGATTTTATTAAATTGCATGTAATTATCTGAATTAAATCAGCCAATAAAAATGAGCGCTTATCTTTTGATTTTGTTTGTTATACACTGCTGAAAAATTTTCGAAAAAGGAAATATTATGAATGCAAGTGAAAGACGTCAACAAATAGTCGAACTTCTTAATACGAAAGGAACTGTTTTGGTTAGTGATTTATCAGGACAATATGATGTTTCGGAAGTGACAATCAGAACCGATCTTCGTTTGTTGGAAAAACAAGGGGTTTTGACTCGATTTCATGGCGGCGCAACCAAAATCATGAGTAAAGGCGATTTAAAATCATTTAAAGAGTTGCAATTAGAAGAACGTTATCAACGTTTTATAGAAGCCAAAAAACGCATTGCAATTGAAGCAGTTAAACATGTTAAAGAGGGGGATACCATTATTTTAGATAGTGGTAGTACCACAATGTTGATAGCTGAAGAGTTAGTAAAACTCAAGCATATCACTGTCATTACCAACAGTCTTACTTCTGCATTTATTTTATCGGATAACAGTGACATTATGTTATTTATGTGTGGTGGTACGCTGAGGCATAAGACCCGTTCTTTTCATGGAAAACTTGCTGAGCAATCGTTAGACGGCATTTCTGCTGATATTTTGTTTGTGGGTGCAGATGGAATAGATGCAAAAAGAGGAATAACAACGTTTAACGAAGGCTACACTATCAGTAGTGTGATGGCTAATGCGGCAAGGCAGGTTGTTGCGGTTTTAGATTCATCAAAATTTGGACGAAATGGCATTAATATCGTATTACCACTTAATAAACTAAGTACCATAATTACCGATACTGATGTCGATAACAGTTATAAACAACAATTTGAAGAAAAAGGCATTGGTTTTATAGCTGTTTAAATTTTTTAACTGGTGATTGTGTATCTTTTTGAACAAAGCTTAAAAG
Organism: Gilliamella sp. B3482; assembly: GCF_026536805.1. Taxonomy (NCBI): domain Bacteria; kingdom Pseudomonadati; phylum Pseudomonadota; class Gammaproteobacteria; order Orbales; family Orbaceae; genus Gilliamella; species Gilliamella sp. B3482. Next base: position 102,671 of record NZ_JAFNNL010000004.1, read on the forward strand.
ATCTTTTAGCTAAATAGTCGATTTTGGGTAATGAACGTAATGATAGCAATGGATTGTTGTTGGCTATTTGGTTGATTAATACTATTGAACTCATTTGATTATTTAAGCTTGTTATTTCTCCCAATGCTATGACTTTGCAATCAATACGTAGGTGAGAATATGATATTAACAATTACCATGAATCCTTCCGTGGATATCTCTTATCCACTCAATACGCTCCATATTAATGATATTAATCGTGTTGCCAATGTTAGAAAAACTGCTGGTGGTAAAGGACTCAATGTCACACGAGGTGTGAAGTTTTCCGGCATCGAGGTGTTAGCTTCCGGTATTGTTGGCGGTACAACAGGTGAATATATACAAAAACAGTTAGATAGTGACAATATCTACTACCATTTTTATGTTACCAAGCATGAATCACGAAATTGTATTGCAATACTACATGAAGGCAATCAAACCGAAATTCTCGAATCCGGGCCAACACTCGGACAAAAAGAGGTGGACGCCTTTTTAGCGCACTATCAAACGTTAATGGACAAAGCCAAAGTGATGACCATTTCCGGATCGCTGCCACAAGGTTTTCCGGTTGATTTTTATGCCACATTAATTCAAATCGCCAATAAAAAGGGCATTCCTGTTTTGCTAGATTCCTCCGGCAAGATGTTATTAGCTACGCTGGTGTCTGAACATAAACCTTACTTAATTAAGCCGAATAAAGATGAATTACAACAAATAATTCAAATGGATATTGATGTAAATGATACGGCTTCGTTGATTAAGGCGGTTGATCATCCACTGCTAAATGCAATCCCTTACATCATTATTTCACTGGGTAAAAATGGTGCTTTTGCGCGTTGTTATCAGCAATATTATCAAGTTTCAATCCCTAAAATTAATGTTGTCAATCCGGTTGGATCTGGCGATGTAACGTTAGCGGGGCTTGCGGTGAGTATCCATGAAAACGAATCGATAGAAACCATGCTCAAACGGGCGATGACAATGGGCATGTTAAATGCCATGGAATCGCAAACCGGGTTTGTGAATATGCACAATTATGATGATTATTTTCAACAAGTTATTGTTAACCAAATTTATTAAATATCAAGATTAATTCAGGAGTTATTATGTATCTTATTTCAAGTCAAGAGATGTTAAAAAAAGCGCAACGTGAAAATTATGCTGTTCCGGCATTTAATATTCATAACCTTGAAACAATTCAAGTTGTGATTGATACCGCAAAACAGTTGCAGTCGCCGGTTATATTAGCCGCCACCCCCGGCACTTATCGTTATGCCGGCACAGAGTATTTAATCAATATTTGTAAAACAGCGGCCCAAATTAAGCATTTCCCGTTTGCTTTGCATCTTGATCACCATGAAGATGTCGATGATATCCAAGCCAAAATTGCCGGCGGCATTCGCTCAATTATGATCGATGCTTCACATCATCCCTTTGAAGAAAATATTGACATTGTGCGTAAAATGGTCGAATTTAGTCATAAATTTAATGCCAGTGTTGAAGCTGAATTAGGGCGTCTGGGCGGACAAGAAGACGATCTTATCGTGGATGATAAAGACAGTGCCTTTACCGATCCGGATGCGGCAAGGGAATATGTCGAGCGCACTGGCATCGATTCTTTAGCGGTGGCAATTGGATCCGCTCATGGGATGTATAAAGGTGAGCCTAAATTGGATTTTGATCGATTAGCCAAAATACGCGAAAAAGTTGCCATTCCATTGGTGTTGCATGGCGCTTCGGGAATACCTGAAGCAATGGTGAAAAAATCGATTTCATTAGGTATCTGTAAAGTGAATGTGGCAACTGAATTAAAAATTGCTTTTTCAGATGCGTTGAAACAATACTTTCAAGCGCAACCGGATGCTAACGATCCAAGGCACTACATGCAACCAGCTAAACTGGCAATGGCGAAAATTGTGGAAGATAAAATCCGTATTTGTGGAAGTGCAGGTAAATTATGATATGAAAGCTAAAGGTATTTTGTTTGATTTAGATGGAACTTTGGTGAACTCTCTACCAGCAGTTGAACGCTGCTGGTTGAAATTTGCTCAGCGGCATCATTTAGATGCCACTCAGGTATTAACAACCATTCATGGGCGTAAAGCTATCGATAATATTAAGCTGTTTTTACCTGATCAGCCCGCTAGTTTGATTGAGCAAGAATATCATTGGATGGAGCAATTAGAGTCAAATGATGTACAAGGGATTGATGAAATACCGGGCGCAAGCGATTTTCTGCGGCAATTATCATCAATGAATATCCCTTGGGGGATTGTTACTTCCGGCACTAAAATTGTGGCTGAAGCAAGATTTAGTTTGCTACAGGTTACCAAACCGGCGGTATTTATCACCGGCGAAATGGTGGTTAACACCAAACCAGCGCCGGACGGCTATTTGCAAGGCGCAAAACTATTAGGTTTAGCTGCCAGTTCGTGTATTGTTTTTGAAGATTCCGCTGCGGGCATTGAGTCAGCAAATAAGGCTAATTGTCAGGTGATTGGTGTCAATACGTCTAATTTGATTAATCATCATGCTCAGCTAACTATCGATAACTTTAATGATCTGATTGTTGAAAAAATCACAGGTAGCGATCAATTCATTATTAATAAAAAAACGTTTTGCTAATAGGATAACACCCGGCAACCTGCTTTTGCTCCACACAAGCGCAATCTATTTAACCGTCTTTAGATTGAAAGCATACAAAATTTAGCATAAATTTATGCATACTTTCAATCAGATAAAGGTTATTGCGTTGCCTTACTCATCGCTTGTTTAAAGGTTGAAAAAGTACAAAAGCCCTGCATGTTAATTGGGAAATTCCCCATTTCTAACGTCACTTTAGGTGGTGGGTTTCGCCGGTTTAATTTGGTTAAATGACGAATTTGAACGGTGGATTGATAAAAATATTCAATTTTCATCATCACTGGTCGCTTGGAATAATAGTAAAGAAGAAAGTTATTGAATCGCGGAAGCGTTTCAATAACTTATGTATGAATAAATTAATTAATTTGCGTTTGATTGTCTGGTTTTTTCAAGCGATTAACAAACATCATCACGATAAAAGCAATAACGGTTAAATAAATAATGAATATCCCATATGTTGATAACATATCGACAAATGAGCGTCCTCGTATACCTATATCGCGGAAAAAGCGGAAGAGCCAAACTAATGGAAATGCGTGGCTGACATAAAATGCCCAGATTGGCATAATGCCTACTGCCATGGTTGAACCGCCCATGATAAATCCTGGTGGAACAAGGAAAATCATTCTGCTAGCACCTTCACCAGGATGGTTGGTATTCCAAGATAATAGGAAACCTAACCAGCCAAAAGCGAGTCCAGTCATAAATACGCTAGGTACAAAAATAAAGTAATTACCGTCAAAGCGTAATTGTCCAAATAAAACCAGTATTGCAGTAATTAAAGTTAAAGCAGTGGTATAAAATAGGGCATAAGGCACGGTTCTCGCTAATAGTGGTACAAAACCACGTTCTATTACGGTATTCCACATCCCCATTGTTTTTAATCGGCCAATTATCATTAATGATGTTAATCCATACGTTAATGACGAGAAGAAGTAAACGAAATAGATTATAGTGGATATTGTTGATGAACTAGATGGATTAAACATGGTCCTAGTTTTCAATTGCATTGGTGATAAGGTTGCTTCAGTTGCTTCTCTTCCAAGTCCTAATGCTGCAACTTTACCAACGCTCAATTCAGCACCCGATTCAGGAATGATTTCATTAAGACTTTGCATTACCTTGGCATTTTGTGCGTCATTTGAATCATCAGCAAAATAACCTAATTTAACGGTTTGATCCCCTTTTTTTAGAGACTTTTCAAGTCCTTTAGGAATATATAACACTCCTAAATTACGGTCGTGTGATACTAATGTAATTGGATTTATTGGTGAGCGAATTACTTCTGTTATTTCAATAAATGGTGAAGTATTTACTTTACTGATTAATTCAGTTGAGTAATTGGAACCATCAAGATCAATAACAGCAATTTTTCCTTCAAAAACTGAACCATGGCTTAGCACAATTGAAAAAACAAGTGATACGATAGCCGCTAAACCTAAGCACACTTTATAATATGGAATGAAGTGGCCAGATAACATAGCATCAAGCTCTTCAAGCATAGATTTAATGATGTTTTGCATCATTGATCAACCTCAATTGTCATACCAGTTAATAAATGCGGTATAGGTTCTATATAAATTCTGACTTGATAAGATGTTAAATCTGCCTGACCTCGTTCCCGAGTCATTCGTAAATCAGCAAATGAAGGCGCCGCGGTTGCAAAACGGACAGTACCTTTTACTGTTTTGTCCAGAGCAATCACATTAGCTTTTACTTTAGTTTCAGGTTGATAATCATTAACCATTTTTTCGTTAACATAGATGTCAACATATTTACGGTCTGTTTCTAACAATACTGCTGGTGCGCCAGCAGGCACCATTTCACCATCTTCAAACATTAGTTTTAGTACTTTTCCATCTTCTGGTGCAACTAATGTAAGGCGGCTATAATTTACTTTCAGTTGCTTTAAATCAGCTTCGGCTTGTGCGAGTTGAGCACGGATTTGAGCAAGCTGATTTTGGCGATTTTGCAGTTTTTGTCTAGCAATAGTAATCGACTGCAATGTCATTCCCGTTGCATTTCTAGTTTGTTCAAACTGGGTGATTTGCTCAGGTGATGCACCAATCATCAATGTTGATAATTGACTTTCAATCTGTACAACTTGCATTTTTGAATTAATGTAGGCATTGCGTGCAGCATCAAGTTGTGATTGTGAAGTACCTCCAGTTTTTCTTAATTGAGTATGACGTTGAAATTCAGTATTAGCTAAGTCTCGAGAAGATATTGCAGCCTCTAAGTTTGCTTTAACTTCTTCTATTTTCCGCCATGTTGATAATTCATTGAGGTTAGTTTCATTTTCAGTGATTTCGATTGCTGCTTGTTCTTGATTAACTGCGGCTGTTTGACTATCAACTAGCGCTTGTAAGCGATCTATTGATAGCTGCGTATCAGTATCTTCAAGTTGCATTAATGGATCGCCTTTTTTTACAAATTGTGATTCTTGGACAAACCGTTTAATGACTTTGCCACCTACATTTTGAAATGCAACATTGATTTCATCAGCAGTTAATACGCCTGATTTGATACTTTTAGCAACAGTTACTGCATCGTTCCTTGAACCAAGACAAATCAATGTTGATCCAATTAGAAGTAGCAATAAAAATATAGCAGGAATTTTAATGTTTTTTGGTAAATCTAAGTTTAGTTTATTTTTCATTTATTTAGTCAGCTAAGTATATTGTTAAAATATCATGATTTTTAGTGATTAAAAGCAATTATTTACGTAATAATTTACGTAACATTGCAATTAAAGATTCCTGCTCTTGTGCATTTAAAACCTGAGCAAAAGCACGAATCGATTTTAAGTGATTAGGTAGCGCTTTTTGTATAAGATTTACACCAGTTGTGGTGAGCCTGATTAGTCGAGAACGACCATCTTCCCCACTTTTCGTCATCGATATTAGAGGATCTTGCGCAGCTAACATCCGTTTAACCATTACTGAGACAGTTGCAGGAGTGACGCCAACTTTCAATGCTAGCTCGCTAGCGCAGGTTTCACCTTCACTATACAATGACATTAGCAATGCAAATTTTCCTTCAGAAACATCATAATCTTTTGCAAGTTGTGCATAAATATTAGAACGAATTAAATCGGCAGTAGTAATTAAACTTAGGACCAGATCAACGCCTGAAACCTCGATAATTTCATCATTAAAACTTTGTGCTTTTGCTAAAGTTTCGCGCGAAGGAAGTATTCTTGAGTTGTAATTCAATTGCTTTACCTAATTTATTTAGTCGGCTAATTATACTGGTTTGTCCTAAAATGGCAATTGTTTTTTTACTTTAGTTTAAGAGGTTGATCTCATTAATTTGTTAATTTTCATTGATATTTAGTTAGTCAATAATGATAACTTATTGTTTTAAAGCTTATTATTTAATCTACTACTAAAGTGGTAATCCTTGAGGGTAATTATATTCTATTTAAAGTTCCTTAAAATATCGTATAGATAAAAATTAAATAATTGAATTAAAAATAAATTTGGAGCTTTTTATGAGTAAAACCAATCTCGTTATTATAGGCAATGGGATGGTTGGACATCGTTTTGTCGAAGAAATTATCGAAAAAATGCAGTCTGATAATTTTAAAATTACCATCTTTTGCCAAGAACCAAGAGTAGCTTACGATCGTGTTCATCTTTCTTCCTATTTTTCAGGCCATACTGCAGAAGCACTGTCTTTAGTTCGGGAAGGCTTGTACCAAGAAAATGATATTAATATTTTACTTAATGAACGGGTTATTTTGATTAATCGCCAACGTAAAGAGGTGCATTCACAAACTGGGCGTATTGTTTCTTATGATAAGTTGATTATTGCAACGGGCTCTTATCCATGGGTTCCTCCAATTAAAGGTGCTGAAGGGGCGAATTGTTTTGTTTATCGTACCATTGAAGATCTCGATGCGATTCGTGATTGTGCTAGTAATTGTAAAATAGGTGCAGTTGTCGGTGGTGGTTTACTTGGACTTGAAGCTGCTGGTGCATTGAAAAACTTAGGAGTTGAAACTCATGTTGTCGAATTTGCTCCAGTCTTAATGTCAGAGCAACTTGATGCAATGGGTGGTGATCAACTGCGTAGAAAAATCGAAGAGATGGGAGTTGGAGTTCATACAAGCAAAAATACTCAAGAAATTATTCATACCCCATCAGGTAAAGTTATGCAATTTTCTGATGGTTCATCACTTGAAATTGATTTTATTGTTTTTTCAACTGGCATCCGTCCCAATGACCAATTAGCTAAAGCGTGTGAATTAGATATTGGACCTAGAGGAGGTATCGTTATTAACGATTATTGCCAAACTTCAGATCCGGATATTTATGCCATAGGTGAATGCGCCTGTTGGCAAGGTAAAGTTTACGGTTTAGTTGCACCTGGTTACAAAATGGCACAAGTTGCCTTAGCACATTTAATCGGTGAAAGCGCTAAATTTGAAGGTGCCGATATGAGTGCTAAACTCAAATTAATGGGAGTCGACGTTGGTAGTATTGGTGATGCAAAGGCTAAAACAATAGCTAGCAGAAGCTATGTTTATTTAGATGAAAGTGTACCAGTTTATAAAAAGTTAGTGGTATCTAATGATAATAAAAAACTATTAGGTGCTGTTTTAGTTGGTGATACATCTGATTATAGTAACTTGCTGCAACTGATGCTTAATGATATGGATTTACCTGAACATCCTGATTCTCTAATTTTACCATCACATGCAGGTGCTAAGCCTGCATTAGGCGCTGACGCATTACCTGATAGTGCACAAATATGTTCTTGTTTTGATGTGACAAAGGCAAAAATTGTTCAAGCTATTCATGCTGGTTGTCATACTGTTGCTGCAATTAAAGCTGAAACTAAAGCAGGTAGTGGATGTGGTGGTTGTATACCACTAGTAACGCAAATCCTTAATTTGGAATTAGCGAAACAAGGTATTGAAGTAAGCCATGCACTTTGTGAACATTTTAAATATTCTCGGCAAGAGCTTTTTCACTTAATTCGTGTTGAAGGATTAACTTCCTTTGATGAAGTGATAAAAAAGCATGGTACCGGCTATGGCTGTGAAGTTTGTAAACCAACAGTTGGATCTATATTAGCTTCATGTTGGAATAATTATATTCTTAAACCAGATCTTGTACCGTTACAAGATAGTAATGATATCTTTTTAGGTAATATTCAAAAAAATGGTACTTATTCAATTATTCCTCGTAGTGCTGGTGGTGAAATTACTCCAGAAGGATTGATTGCGGTTGGTCAGATTGCTAAGAAATACAATCTCTATTCAAAAATTACTGGTTCACAACGTATAGCGTTGTTTGGTGCGCAAAAAGATGATCTTCCTGCTATCTGGAAAGAACTGATTGATGCTGGTTTTGAGAGTGGTCACGCTTACGCTAAGGCATTACGTATGGCAAAAACTTGCGTAGGTAGCACTTGGTGTCGGTTTGGGGTAGGAGATAGTGTTAGTTTAGGTGTCGAATTAGAAAACCGCTATAAAGGTATTCGAGCGCCTCATAAATTCAAACTTGGTGTTTCAGGTTGTACCCGTGAATGTGCCGAAGCTCAGGGTAAGGATATTGGCGTTATTGCAACTGAAAAAGGTTGGAATCTTTATGTTTGTGGTAATGGTGGTATGAAACCTCGTCATGCCGATCTTTTAGCTGCAGATTTAGATCGAGAAACCCTTATTCGCTACCTAGACCGTTTCCTTATGTTCTATATTCGTACAGCGGATAAATTACAACGGACTTCTGTCTGGTTTGAAAACCTTGAGGGTGGGATCGAATATTTGCGTAGTGTCATTATTGATGACAAATTAGGTATCAATGACGACCTTGAAAAAGAGATGGCTCGCATTCGTAAGCTTTTTGTTTGTGAATGGAAAGAAACTGTTAATAATCCAGAAGCACAAATCCGGTTTGCTCATTTTATTAATAGTCCTAAACGAGACGATAATGTTCAGTTTGTACCTGAGCGACAACAACATCGTCCCGCCACCCTTGAAGAACGTCAAGTTATGTCAGGAGAGTAGATTATGAGTCAATGGGTAACTATCTGTAAAATTGAAGATATTTTTCCTGAAACAGGAGTTTGTGCTTTAGTTGGTAAAGAGCATGTCGCTGTTTTTCGTCCTTTTCATTCTGACGAGCTTTATGCGATTAGTAATATTGATCCTTTTGCTAATGCTAGTGTGCTTTCTAGGGGGATTATTTGTGAGCATCAAAATGAATTATGGGTTGCTAGTCCTCTGAAAAAACAACGCTTTCGTTTAAAAGATGGTTATTGTTTTGAAAATGCAAGTTATTCCATCGCACACTATGAGGTCAAAATTGATAATGATGGATTTGTTAAAGTTAAATTTAACTAATAAATAAAAATAGGAATAATAAATGTATACAGAAACAATTAATAAATGTGCTGTTAATGCAGCACGTATTGTTAAATTAGCTAAAACCAATCCTATAGGGTTTTGGCTAAGTTCTGCTATGGCTGGTGCTTATGTTGGTCTGGGTATCATATTAATTTTTACGCTGGGTAATTTGCTTGATGCCTCAGTTAGACCTTTAGTTATGGGAGCAACATTTGGAATTGCATTAACTTTAGTTGTTATAGCAGGCTCGGAGTTATTTACTGGGCATACCATGTTTTTAACATTTGGTGTTCAAGCTAAAAAGATTACACACTTTCAAATGTGGTGGGTATTACCACAAACGTGGCTAGGCAATTTACTGGGATCTATTTTTGTTGCTGCTTTATTTTATTGGGCGGCAAGCCCATTATTGGCAACAGATACTTCCCTTATACATACTGCGGCATTAGCAAAAACATCCACTCCCGCAATGGCTCTATTTTTTCGTGGAATTTTATGTAATTGGTTAGTTTGTTTAGCTATTTGGATGGCAAATCGAGTTGAAGGTTCAGCCAAATTTATTGCTATATGGTGGTGTTTATTGGCATTTATTGCTTGTGGGTATGAGCATAGTGTTGCTAATATGACGTTATTTTCTCTTTCTTGGTTTGGAAATCATACTGATGCCTATACTTTAGGTGGTATTGGGCATAACTTGTTATGGGTTTCATTGGGTAATTTAGTATCTGGAGCACTGTTTATGGGCTTAGGATATTGGTTTTCAACACCTAAAGCAGATCGACCTTAATCATTATTGAATAAGGTTGTAATTGTTTAGCTTACTGTTTTTAAGAATTATTGGATTATTAACAGTAAATTTTTTAGATCAATAAGATATTAATGGTTGTTTTTAAAGTCTATGGATTATTTACCTTTATTTTGTAAATTAGAAAACCGTGATTGCTTATTAGTTGGTGGTGGGGAAATAGCCGAGCGTAAAGCTCGGTTATTGCTTGAAGCTGGCGCAAATTTAACTGTCAATGCTCTTGAATTTACTCAGCAATTTGTCTGTTGGCAAGAACAAAAACAATTGGTTTTAATACAAGGTGAATTTGATACACAACTACTCGATAATAAATGGTTAGTTATTGCTGCAACAGATTGTCAACAAACCAATCAGCAAGTCAGTATAGAATCAGAAAAGCGACGTATTTTTTGCAATATCGTTGATTCACCTAAAGGTGCTAGTTTTATTATGCCTTCTATTATTGATCGCTCTCCAATAATGGTTGCGATATCTTCAGAAGGTCATGCTCCTGTATTGGCACGGTTATTACGTGAAAAATTAGAAGCGATTTTACCGCAAAATATTGGAAAACTAGCGAAATATGCTGGTTATTTACGTAATAAAGTAAAAGCAACTTATCAAAGCATGACTGAACGTAGAAGATTCTGGGAAAAGCTATTTACACATGATAGGTTAGCTCAAGCTATAGCTAATAATGATTCAGAAAAAGTTGAAATGTTAACTAATGAATTATTTGAAGAGCCAGTTGATTATCGAGGTGAAGTGGTTTTAGTTGGTGCCGGTCCGGGTGACCCAGGGTTGTTGACATTAAAAGCTCTTCAACAAATTCAACAAGCCGATATTATTGTTTACGATCGATTAGTATCCGATGAAATAATGAATTTAGCTCGACGAGATGCTCAGCGAATTTTTGTCGGTAAGCGGCCTGGTTTTCATTGTGTGCCACAAGAACAAATTAACCAAATATTACTTGAGCAAGCCCAAAAAGGGTTGCGAGTAGTAAGACTTAAAGGTGGTGACCCCTTCATTTTTGGTCGAGGCGGAGAGGAGCTTGAAACACTATTTGATGCTAATATTCCTTTTTCGTTAGTACCAGGAATTACAGCTGCTTCAGGATGCTCAGCTTATAGTGGAATACCATTAACTCATCGTGATTATGCTCATAGTGTTCGTTTAATTACGGGGCATTTGAAAGATGGCTCGCATTTGGATTGGCAAAGTTTAGCTGCTGAAAAACAGACTCTCGTTTTTTATATGGGGTTATCACAAGCAGAAAATATTAAAACACAATTAATTAAACATGGTATGGATAGTAATATACCTGTGGCTATAGTAGAAGAAGGTACAAAAGCCAATCAGAAAGTTGTAGAGGGATTGTTATGTGATCTTACTCAACTTGCATTACATGCTTGTAGTCCTAGTTTAATTATTATTGGACGTGTAGTTGCATTACGCAAAAAGTTAAATTGGTTTTCTAAACTTTAATGTTAGATAAAGTGAAGAATGGCATAATTAGTACTAGCTATTCTTTACTTTGTAAATACCATACAGTCATTTCCATTCTAGATTTAAAATTTAGTTTTTTAAATATGCTTTTTATATGGACTTTTACTGTGTTTTCGACAATATCTAACTCTTTCGCTATTAATTTATTTGATAATCCTTGAACTAATAAATTAAATATTTCTCGTTCTCTTGGTGTGAGTAAATTAATATTATGGGACTGGCTTGTAGTCGTGCCTCCACCATGACGCATATAATCAAGAATAATAGGTGAAATTGCTTCATCCATGGTGATTTTGCCTTCAGAAATATCTATTAATGCTTTCAGAAGGTTTTCCGGTTCCATATCTTTTAATAAATAGCCATCAGCACCGGTTTTGATAGCAGTAATGATATCTTCTTTTGCATCTGATACAGTAAATATAATGATTCGTGCAGAAATATTTTTTTCTCGTAAATAACGCAAGATTTCTAATCCATTCACATCATTCATATTGATATCTAATAAAATTATGTCCGGATCAAGTGTTTCTGCAAGCATAACCCCTTCTAAGCCAGAGCCTGTTTCACCGATAACCTCAAAATTATTGATTGTTTTTATAAGTTGCTTAACCCCATTTCTTAACATGGGATGATCATCAATAAGTAATATTGAACTTTTAACTTGTTCCATTTGTTATTCTTCTATCATTTTAAATGGGATCATTGTAGTTGCTTTAAACGTTATTACAATCTCAGTGCCTAGATTAGGCTTACTATTAATGGTTAAATTGCCATTTAATATTCCAACTCTATCACGCATAATTATTAATCCATAATGATTATCTTGATTAGCATTATTTTGTAAACCAATACCATTATCTTTTATGCTGACACTAATAATATGATTATCATCAATAGTTAAACTTATTTTAACTTGTGTTGCATTAGCATGTTTATAAATATTATTTAAAGATTCGCGTACACATTGCAATAGATGGAATGCATATTTGCTCTTAATGACATTGAGAGGTAGTTGATATTCAGCTTGTATTTTAAATTTCAATTTTTGATTAAATTCTTCGATCAATTCCATTAAGCTGGCATAAAAACCGGTTTGATTAAGTCGTAAACGAAAAGAAGTTATTAATTCTCTTAATTGAGAATAAGTAATATTAACTTCTGTACGCATAATAGCTAGCAAATCACTACTTGTTTGTGAGGTTAAATCTGGTTGCATTTGTAAGCAACTAAGATGAATTTTTAAACAAGAAAGAGATTGTGCTATAGAGTCATGTAACTCTCTGGCCATTGCTGAGCGCTCTTTCATTAATAGATATTGTTTTTGTTGTTCTATTTGCCTATCAAGCATTAGTGCTGTCGTCATTTGTTCGACTAAGGCTGTAATTAAATTTTCTTGTTCTGCACTTAGATGCATTGTTGATGGTTGTAGAGCAAATAAAATACCAAATTTTTCACCTTTTTCTTGAAGATACCAATAACGTTGAAATCCATTTTCTTGATAAGATTTTGATGGAATAAGGCAAGCGTTACATTCTGAATTTTGGCAATAAGGTAGTCTTTGTTGGTTGGCATAGCTGATTTGTTGATAATGTTCTATATTATCCGACTCATAAAAACGAATTTGAAACTGTGTTAATGGCACTAATTCCTCAAGCTGGCGGAGTATAATTAAAAAGCGTTCACATAATGGATCTGATGTGTGCAGTTGTTTTATAGCTTGATACTGAAACGACAATATTTTATTGATTTGTTGTAATTCGGCAGTTTTTTCTGTGACACGTTCTTCTAATAATTGGTACTGCAATTCAATTTGTTCTGCCATTTCATTGAAGGCTTGCCCCAATAAATCAAATTCGTTCTTTTTACTTTTCTTACTGTTAAATCGTTGGCTAAAGTTATGTTGCGAAATAGATTCAGCCATATTAATTAATTTGCGCCAAGGAGCAAGAAGATAACGACGTAAATAGTAAATTTGCGCAAGAAGAAAAAGAACAATTAGAATGATAAAAACAAATTGCAGTTGAGATATATAATGGATTTGATTTTCTGTTTTTTGATCAATTTGATGGACTAATTTATCGGTCTGAGTTACAAACTTATCAATTTCATTTTTTATTTCATCTATACTGTTTGCTTGTTTAATTTTGGGGACAATATCAGTTATCCATTGAGACTGTAATTGGTTAAGCTCATCAATTAAATGGTAACGTTCAAATAATTTTAATTGCTCAGAAGACGGAATATCATTAAAAATATTAAGTCGATCATAGTCCTTTTTTTCAATCGGGATCATGGCTAAAAATTGATAGCTTTTCATCCTAATTAAACCCAATTGGTTTATCATATAAGCACTGCCTTTAGTATCATTAGCTACTTGTATTGATAAAAACAAAGCTAATAACGCCATGGCACCTAAAGAAAACATTAAAAGTGTTAAACGATTTAAAATAGATGCACTGTAGCGAAATTTTCTTTTTAGCATATCGATACTCAATATTTTTGTGTTAAATATTGTTTAAATAAATAATAATTTAGCTCTATTGTATCGTGAAAACCGTTGATCAAAGATCTTTTTTATGACTTTTTGCGATCTTTTATTAAACAGCGCTTGCAACAAGCATAAATTTTGCGTAAAATTCACGCCCTATAAGATTAATCAATGCAGACATATATGTTAAATCAGGAATCGTCTGCTTTTTATTGCGGAGTTAAGTATGTACGCAGTTTTCCAAAGTGGTGGTAAACAACACCGAGTTAGCGAAGGACAAGTCGTTCGCTTGGAAAAAATTGAAGTCGAAACAGGTGCAGAAGTTGTTTTCGATAAAGTTTTAATGGTAGCAAATGGTGAAGACATCAAAGTTGGTGCTCCGTTTGTTGAAGGTGCAACAGTTAAAGCAGAGATTGTTGAGCACGGTCGTGGCGAGAAAGTGAAAATTGTTAAATTCCGTCGTCGTAAACACTATCGTAAACAACAAGGTCACCGTCAGTGGTTCACTGATGTGAAGATCACTGCAATCGCTTAATAGGAGTATCGAACAATGGCACATAAGAAGGCTGGTGGTTCATCACGTAATGGTCGTGATTCCCAGAGTAAACGTTTAGGTGTTAAACGTTATGGTTCTCAAGAAGTTCTTGCTGGTAATATTTTAGTTCGTCAACGTGGAACTCAATTCCACCCAGGTACTAATGTAGGTTGTGGTCGTGATCATACCCTATTCGCGTTAGTTGATGGACAAGTTAAGTTTGAAGTTAAAGGACCTAAAAACCGCCGTTATGTTAGTGTAGTTGCTAACAGCTAATAAACCAGCGGTTCATAAGTTATAGAAGCCTCACAGTTATTGTGGGGCTTTTTTCATTTCTTGAAATTTATATAAATTAATTCATTATGATAAAACAGCAAAATGTTAAATTAGGTTTTGCGCTAGCCATGTTGACGTCAGTGATGTGGGGACTCGTGCCAATTGCTATGAAATATGCATTAGTTGTTATTGATCCATTAACGTTAGCTTGGTCACGCTTAAGTATATCAGCAGTAGGTATAACGCTTTGGTTGGCTTATAAAAAACAATTTCCTAATTTGATGATGTTTAAAAAACGACGCCGTTTTATTCTATTAATGATTGCCGGATTTGGTTTATTAGGTAATTTTGCGCTTTTTGCTACAGCTGTTCAGTATTTATCTGCAACTACAGCTCAAGTTGTTGGACAAACTGGCATTGTCATATTTATGATTTCTAGTGCTTTTATTTTCAAAGAGAAATTAAGACCAACACAAATTATTGGTATTACTATATTGTTAATTGGTTTAGCGCTATTTTTTAATGAAAATCTAGCAGATCTCTTTGCCAATATGTCTTCATATGGTATAGGTGTGTGGCTTGCCTTATTAGCCTCTATATCATGGGCATGTTATGCATTAGCGCAAAAAGTATTATTAAGAAAATTAAGAGCAGAGCAGCTACTTTGGTTGATTTATCTTATATGTAGTATCTTTTTATGGCCTCTAGCATCGCCGACTAAAATTGCTAATGCTGATTTTAGTCAATTGTTTGCAATTATTTTTTGTGGTTTAAATACCATTATTGCTTATGGTGCTTTAGTTATGGCAATGGAGCGTTGGCAAGCTGCGCAAGTAAGTGCTATAACAACACTGACACCACTTTTTGCACTGATTTTCTCAGATTTATTTGCTTTACTATGGCCAGAAAAGTTTGTAATGCAATATTTAAATATTATAGGTTATATTGGCGCGGTATCTGTTGTAGCAGGTGCAATGTTTGCAACAGTTGGACATCATTTATGGCAACCTAGAAAGGGCTGGCTGATTAACCGAAAAAAGAGGACAAATAATGAAATTTGTAGATGAAGCTTCAATTCGAGTGGAAGCTGGTGACGGTGGCAATGGTTGTGTTGGTTTCCGTCGTGAAAAATATATACCTAAAGGTGGTCCTGATGGTGGCGATGGTGGAGATGGTGGCGATGTATTTTTTATTGCCGATGAAAATCTAAACACACTCGTGGATTTTCAATTTGAAAAGAACTATCGCGCTGAACGTGGTCAAAATGGACAAGGTTCTGATTGTACCGGCAAGCGAGGTAAAGATATTACCGTTAAAGTACCTGTTGGGACTCGTATCACTGACAAATATACTGGTGAAATTATTGGTGATCTAACTCATCATCAACAAAAAGTCCTTGTGGCTAAAGGTGGTTTTCATGGGCTTGGTAACGCACGTTTTAAATCATCAGTGAATCGAGCTCCAAGACAAAAGACTGATGGTACACCGGGTGAAAAACGTGATGTGCTACTAGAACTTTTACTATTAGCTGATGTTGGTATGTTAGGTTTGCCTAATGCAGGTAAATCAACGTTTATTCGTTCAGTTTCAGCAGCAAAACCGAAAGTCGCTGATTATCCATTTACAACTTTAGTACCTAGTTTAGGGGTAGTTAGAATGGATAATGAGCAGAGTTTTGTTGTTGCTGATATTCCAGGGTTGATTGAAGGTGCATCAGATGGCGCAGGACTTGGTATCCGCTTTTTAAAACACCTTGAACGTTGTCGGGTACTAGTACATTTAATTGATATTGCGCCAATTGATAATTCAGATCCAATTGAAAACGCTAAAGTTATTATTCAAGAATTATATCAGTATAGTGAAAAATTAGCTAATAAACCGCGTTGGTTAGTGTTTAATAAAATGGATGTATTAGGCGCTGAAGAAAGTGAAAAACGAGCAGCCGAGATTGCGCAAGCGTTGAATTGGGATGATAAATATTATGTCATTTCAGCAGTTAATCATGAAGGTGTAAAAGCACTGTGCTGGGATTTAATGGAATACATTAATGCCCATCCTAGAGAAGCTGAAGAGGAGAATTCTTCCCCTGAAAAAGTAGAGTTTATGTGGGATGATTATCATCAACAAGCAATGGACGACGTATTTGATGATGATTTTGATGATTGGGATGAAAGTGATGAAGAGGGTGTCGAATTTATCTACCAAAAATAAACATATTTGCCGTTAATAAACTCTAATACTCCATTTACATTAAATATTTCCAAAAAAAGCAGGAATCCTGCTTTTTTCTAGCCTATTCTTTATATAAAAACAAAAGGTTAATATAATAATGCTTTTTAATTCTCGAAGCTTTTTTATCTTTTTTGAAAAAAGTCAAAAAAACAGCTTGCATTTAATAATGAGAATTATTATCATTAAGTTGTGCTTTATTAGAGCGTCGAAAGACATCTGAAAAAGTATGACATTGCTCACATTGCTTCCAATGTTTGCCAGCTTAGTTAAACGAAGCTGGCTTTTTTATTTTAAAGTGATTTAAAAAACGATGTCTTGATAACTAATTGATCATCAATGACCATTTTCCATTGATCGTCCTCAAAATAAGGGGGCTTACTTACTTTGAATAAAGAATTTAAACCTAAAACTCCTACTTTAAAATCATCACCAATAAATTCTTGTATCGGCCCTTCAACACTTTTAGTTACCCCATCTTTTTTATAATTGTAAATAACTTTGGCGTCTTTAGTGATAGTTATCATCATATATTCACCTTGCCATTTGCCAATATAGTTACTTTTTTCTGAAGGAATTGCATCAAGTCCTCCACATGCAGTAATAAAGATAACAAGTATTAGAAATAGATAAACATGTTTTATTTTTTTTAATAATTTCATTTTTTTATTTCTTATATATTTAAAATTTATTTTTTAGTTATTGATGGTATCAAATAAAATAAGTAATGCTGCACTGCCGCCAAATTCTTTCGGTGCTTGATGAAAACAAATGATATTAGGATGCTGGGCTAACCACATTGGGGTTTGTTTTTTTAATATGTTTTTACCGTGCCCATACATGATGCAAGCGCAATTGGCATTTTCTTTTAAACAAACGGCGATTAATGCTGCTATTTCTTTTTTCGCTTCTTGCAGAGTTAATCCATGTAAATCTAAAAAGAATTCAGGTGCATAAAATCCACGTCGTAATTTTTTCAATTCATTAGGATCTGAGTTTTCACGACTATAACGAATCGGATCTTCTTGTAATAGAGGTTGGTAATCATCAGAAAAGTAAAATTCGTTATTTACCTTTTCATGTTCAATTTTTTGATTTTCTATTAGCTTTTGAGATCGTTTTTGAGGTTTATGAATCACAGTATCTTGTTTGAGCTGTTTTGTTTTACCAATACTATTTTTAAACAAGTCTATGTCTTCATGATCTAATATAAATTTATTCGACATTGATTCTCACTCTGGATAAACTTTTTCTTTAAATTCACACAAATCTTCAATAACACAAGATCCACAACGAGGCTTTCTAGCAATACACGTATATCTACCATGTAAGATTAACCAATGGTGACAATTTATTTTGTACTCCTTTGGCACCACTTTTAGTAACTTCTCTTCAACTGCTTCAACGGTTTTACCTGGAGCAAAACCAGTTCGATTACTTACCCTAAATATATGTGTATCGACCGCAATAGTTGGCCAGCCGAAAGCTGTATTTAACACAACGTTGGCTGTTTTTCTACCCACACCAGGTAGCGCAATTAATGAATCAAAGTTTTCGGGGACTTGTCCTTGATATTTATCAACCAAAATCTGACAAGTTTTAATAATGTTTTCAGCTTTACTATTATATAAACCTATTGTGCGAATATAATCTTTTAATTTATCGACGCCTAACGCTAAAATTTGCTCTGCAGTGTTTGCAATCGCAAATAACGGTTTAGTCGCTTTATTAACACTAACATCTGTAGCTTGAGCTGAAAGCACAACGGCAATAAGTAACTCGAATGGTGTTTGATACTCCAATTCTGTTGTAGGATCTTTAATATGATCTTTTAGTCTTTCTAAAATTTGTATTCGTGTTGATTGTTTCACAATATATTATAAACATAAGATGGTTAATTAATATTATATACTTTTATTTTAGATTTAACCGTAGGATCTATTGAGTTTTTATAAAAGTTAAGACTATTAAAAATCTATCTACTGGAAAATAATAAAATATTTTTACTTTTGAATTGTTTTTTCTTTTTTATTTAACATCTACCTGCAAAAATCACCTGCTTTTTAGCATTGGCTTTTTGTGGTAAGCTAGCCAACTATTTTTTAATTTCATCATTCAAGGTTTATTATAAAAATGTCATTACCAATGATTGTCACCTTTGCTGTTTACATATTAGGAATGATTGCTATCGGTTTTTTTGCATTCCGTGCAACGCGAAATTTTGGTGATTACATATTAGGTGGGCGACGTATCGGTAGTGTAGTGACTGCACTTTCTGCTGGTGCTTCTGATATGAGTGGTTGGTTATTAATGGGATTGCCGGGTGCAGTCTTTTTATTTGGTATTTCACAAAGTTGGATTGCAATAGGTTTAATAATTGGTGCTTATTTAAATTGGCTTCTTATTGCGGGTAGACTAAGAGTTTTTACTGAAATAAATCATAATTCATTAACTTTACCTGATTATTTTTCTCGTCGATTTGACGATAACAGCTCATTACTAAGAATTATTTCGGCAGTAATAATTTTAATCTTTTTCACAATTTATTGTGCTTCTGGTGTAGTTGCTGGCGCTAAATTATTTGAAAGTACATTTGGCCTTAGTTATGGCTGGGCTATGCTTGCTGGTGCAGGTGCAACCATTGCTTATACATTTATCGGTGGTTTTTTAGCTGTCAGCTGGACAGATACTATTCAAGCTAGTTTAATGATGTTTGCATTAATTTTAACCCCAATCATGGTTATGATAAATGCTGGGGGGGGTTCAGATGCGTTGGCTAATATTCAATCATTAAATCCCGATTATACAAACATCTTTTCACATATGGATTTTATTGCCATTATCTCTTTATTAGGATGGGGACTTGGTTATTTTGGTCAGCCCCATATTTTAGCAAGGTTTATGGCTGCTGATTCACATGAAGTAATGAAAAATGCTCGTCGAATTAGTATGACGTGGATGATTTTGTGTTTAGCTGGTGCTATTACAGTTGGTTTCTTTGGCATAGCTTTTTTTGCTAACAATCCAAATTTAGCTTATTTAATTAATGATGGTAAGCATGAACGTATTTTCATCGAATTATCTAAATTACTTTTTAATCCGTGGATTGCAGGTATTTTGCTTGCAGCTATCTTAGCTGCAGTAATGAGTACCCTAAGTTGCCAATTATTAGTTTGTTCAAGTGCATTAACTGAAGATTTCTATCGAGCATTTGTCAGACCAAAGGCTAAACAACGAGAATTAGTTTGGGTTGGGCGTGTTATGGTCTTATTAGTTTCAGTTATTGCTATTTTACTCGCAATAAACCCAAATAACAGTGTGCTTGATTTAGTCAGTCATGCTTGGGCAGGATTTGGAGCGGCATTTGGTCCTATTGTTGTCTTTTCGGTTTTCTGGGCGCGAATGACTCGTAATGGTGCATTAGCAGGAATGATAACGGGAGCAATTACCGTTTTACTTTGGATAAATTTCAATTGGTTTAATTTATATTCATTGATTCCTGGCTTTTTATTTGCGTCAATAGCAATAGTTATTTTTAGTTTATTAGATAAAAAACCAAATGAAATAGTCGAAGATCATTTTGAACAAGCATATAAAAGATATCATAATAAATAAATGTAATTAAATAGAATAGAAACGTTAATAGGTAAAATATCATGACAAAAAATGTGATCAAACAACTGCAAGAGCGTGGGCTTATTGCTCAACTTACTGATGAAAACGCGCTAATGGAATTAATCGAAAAAAATCCTATTGCGCTATATTGTGGTTTTGATCCAACAGCTGACAGTTTGCATCTTGGTCATTTAGTTCCATTACTTTGTTTAAAACGTTTTCAATTGGCTGGTCATAAACCAATTGCATTAGTTGGTGGTGCAACTGGACTAATTGGGGATCCAAGCTTTAAAGCCGTTGAACGTAAGCTTAACACTGAAGATACTGTTATTGAATGGAGTGAGAAAATCAAACAGCAAGTATCGCCGTTTTTGGATTTTGAATGTGGTGATAATGCAGCTATTGTTGCCAATAACTATGATTGGTTTGGTGGCATGAATGTTTTATCTTTTTTACGGGACATTGGTAAATATTTTTCTGTCAATTCAATGATTAACAAAGAATCTGTTAAGCAACGTATTGACCGCGATGAGTCAGGCATTTCATTTACTGAGTTTTCTTATAGCTTGTTACAATCTTATGATTTTGCAAGCCTAAACAAAGCACATAATGTCGTGTTACAGATAGGTGGTTCTGATCAATGGGGTAATATTACTGCAGGTATCGATTTAACTCGCCGTTTACATCAAAAACAAGTTTATGGTTTGACCGTACCATTAATTACTAAATCGGATGGAACCAAATTTGGTAAAACTGAAAGCGGTGCAGTATGGTTAGATCCTAAAAAAACCAGTCCATATAAATTTTATCAATTTTGGATTAATACTGCTGATGCCGATGTTTATCGTTTCCTTAAATTCTTTACATTCATGTCATTGGAAGAAATTGATGCATTGGAAGAAGAAGACAAGAATAGTGGTTTAGCCCCTAGAGCTCAATATGTACTTGCTGAGCAAGTTACTCGTTTAGTTCATGGCGAAGATGGCTTAACAGCAGCGAAACGTATCACTGAAAGTTTATTTTCTGGTAAGTTAACAGACTTATCTGAAGCTGATTTTGAGCAGTTAGCTCAAGATGGTATGCCTACATTGGCCGTTGAAGAAGAGCTAGATTTGCAACAAGCAATTGTTAATGCAGATTTTGCACCTTCAAGAGGTCAGGCAAGAACAATGATTGAATCAAATGCTATTTCTGTTAATGGTGAACGTAACTCCGCAACAGATTATCGTTTTTCAAGTAGCGATAAACTCTTTAATCGTTATACATTATTACGTCGAGGTAAAAAATACTATTGCTTACTCATTTGGAGATGATTTCATGAAAAATATTTTATCGATTCAGTCTCATGTTGTATTTGGTCATGCAGGGAATAGTGCAGCTGTATTTCCAATGCGTCGTTTGGGTGTGAATGTTTGGCCTTTAAATACGGTTCAATTTTCAAATCATACCCAATATCGTCAATGGACAGGATCGGTAATGTCAGCATCTTATTTGGTAGATATTGCTGAAGGAATTAATTCTATTGGGGAATTAGACCGATGTAATGCTGTATTAAGTGGATATATGGGATCACCAGAGCAAGGTAATGCAATCATCGACATAGTTAAAAAAGTAAAAGCAGTAAATCCTGAAGCAATTTATCTTTGTGATCCGGTAATGGGACATCCTGAAAAAGGTTGTTTTGTTGCGCCAGGTGTATCCGAATTTTTATGTAATACCGCTTTGCCTATTGCAGATATGATGGCTCCAAATATCTTAGAGCTTGAGGAACTTAACGGTAAACAACCAATCAATAATGTTAATGAAGCAATTTTAGCCTGTCGCTCAATTTGTCAAAAAGGGCCTAAAGTTCTATTAGTTAAATACTTAAGCCGAGCTGGTTATCAAAAAGATCGTTTTGAAATGTTGCTTGTAACTATGGATGAAGCTTGGCATATCGATCGTCCCTTAGTTGATTTTGGGGATAAGCAACCAGTTGGTGTTGGTGATGTGACTAGTGGACTATTTTTAGCAAATATAATGCTTGGTAAATCAATGGTCGAAGCTTTCGAACATACTACCTCCGCAGTTTATGCTGTTATGCTTGAAACATTAAAACAAAATGAATATGAATTGCAATTAGTCGCTGCACAAAATGAAATTGAAACACCGAAACAATGGTTTAATGCAAAAAAAATTGATTAATTTCTAAAGTATGTAAAAATATATAAAATTATGTAAGAATAAGTTAAAAAAATGTAAACTAATGGAAGGCGAAATAAGAGAGAATGATGGAAAACAATATTACTTTAGGTAAGATTCTTTCCGATTTAAGGGATAACATGGGCTTAACCCAAAAAGATATCTCTGCTCAACTTCATGTTAGAACTCAAGTTATTTCAGAAATAGAAAATAATCAGTTAGTTCATGCCCCTTATGTTCTTGTTAAAAGCTATATTCAAAACTATGCAAAAATTGTTGGTTTACCTAGTGAAGAATATCAACCTTATCTTGAGGCATTAGCAAAGCAATATTCAGTAAAAAAACCTTTCAAACTTGAATCAATAGATAATAAAAAAAATCATAGTAAAAAGATTATCTTCATTACTTTATCCATTTTTATTTTGTTATTAGGTGTTGGATTATATTACGCTACCTGCCAAAACAAAAATAATTATGTTGAAGTTAGCCATTATATTTCTCCTGGCGCCTCTGATCGCGTTAACAGTTAGCAAATTTTCGAATTCACATACAGACATTTGCCCCAAATCTTGTTAAGATCGCGACCTAGTTATTTTGTAATGTGATTAGGCATCTTATGAGTCATCAAGAATCACCAATTGTTAGGAGAGAATCTACCCGAATTTATGTCGGTGATGTGCCAATTGGAGGCGGAGCTCCGATTGCTGTCCAATCCATGACCAATACACGAACAACAGATGTAGAGAAAACAGTAGCTCAAATCCAAACGCTTGAGCGTGTTGGTGTTGATATTGTGCGCGTTTCTATTCCAACGATGGAAGCTGCTGAAGCATTTAAATTTATTAAGCAACAAGTAAGAGTTCCCTTGATTGCCGATATTCACTTTGATTATCGAATAGCTTTAAAAGTTGCTGAATATGGTGTTAATTGTTTAAGGATTAATCCTGGTAATATTGGTAATGAATCGAGAATTCGTTCAGTAGTTGATTGTGCTAAAGATAAAAATATTCCAATACGTATTGGTGTTAATTCAGGTTCGCTAGAAAAAGATATCCAAGAAAAGTATGGTGAACCAACACCAGAAGCGATAGTTGAGTCTGCGATGCGCCATGTAGATATTCTTGATAGGCTTGATTTTGAGCAATTTAAGGTAAGTGTTAAGGCGTCAGATGTTTTTACCGCAGTTGATTCGTATCGATTATTAGCAAAACAAATTAAGCAGCCTTTACATCTAGGTATAACTGAAGCCGGAGGTATTCGTACGGGTGCTGTAAAATCAGCAATTGGGCTCGGTTTATTGCTATCTGAAGGTATAGGCGATACATTAAGAGTTTCACTAGCTGCCGATCCGACGGAAGAAGTCAAAGTTGGATTTGATATTTTGAAATCTTTACGTATCCGATCTAGAGGGATTAATTTCATTGCTTGTCCAACTTGTTCAAGACAAGAATTTGACGTAATTAGTACCGTTAATACGCTAGAGCAACGACTTGAAGATATTATAACACCGATGGATGTCTCTATTATTGGCTGTGTTGTTAATGGTCCAGGTGAAGCATTAGCTTCCACAATGGGTGTTGCTGGTGGGCACAATAAAAGCGGTTTTTATGAAGATGGTGTGCGCATAGGGCGTATAGATAATGAAAAAATGATAGATGAGTTGGAAGCTAAAATACGGGCTAAAGCCTTAATTTTGAAAAATAGAATAGCAACCACTGAACTATAATCTTATTAGATAGCGAATAAAAATATGACAGAAAAAAAAATCCAATCAATACGGGGAATGAATGATTTACTCCCAAGTGATAGTGCAACATGGCAACAAATTGAAAAAATTGTCAAAGGTGTGCTAAACAGTTACGGTTATAATGAAATTAGAACCCCAATTGTTGAAGATACTGGATTATTTAAACGAGCAGTTGGTGAAGTGACAGATATCGTTGAAAAAGAGATGTATACTTTCAACGATCGTAATGATGAAAGTCTTACTCTTCGCCCAGAAATTACAGCAGGTTGTGTTCGTGCAGGAATTGAACATGGTCTGTTTTATAATCAAGAGCAGCGCTTATGGTATTTAGGACCTGCATTTCGTTATGAAAAACCTCAAAAAGGGCGTTATCGCCAATTCCACCAATTTGGTGTTGAAGTATTTGGCCTTGAAGGACCGAATATTGATGCAGAGCTTATATTATTAACCGCTCGTTTTTGGAAAGCTCTTGGTATTGAAAAGCACACTACACTTGAACTCAATTCAATTGGCTCAGTTGAAGCTAGATCCAATTACCGTAACGCTTTAGTTAGCTTCTTAGAACAACATAAAGATAAATTAGATGAAGACTGCTTACGTAGAATGTATACTAATCCATTACGTGTGTTAGATTCAAAAAATCCTGTTGTACAAGAATTGCTTAATCAGGCACCAAAATTATTTGATTATTTAGATGAAGAATCTAAAAATCATTTTGATGGGTTATGTCATTTATTGGACAACGCAGGAATAAAATATAATATTAATCAGAGATTAGTTCGTGGCTTAGATTATTATAATCGTACTGTTTTTGAATGGGTTACTACCAGTTTAGGTGCTCAAGGTACTGTGTGTGGTGGAGGGCGCTATGATGGGCTTGTTAGTCAGCTTGGTGGACAACCAACCCCAGCTGTAGGTTTTGCCATGGGCGTTGAGCGTTTAGTATTGCTTGTACAAGCGGTTAACCCTTCTTTAAATCGTGACAACTCGATTGATATTTATATGATATCTTCTGGTGATGAGCAAACAATATCTGCTGCACAAAGAACGGCGGAAATATTACGTGATGGTTTACCTGATAGAAGAATTGTTACAAATTATGGTAGTAGTAATTTTAAGAAACAATTTGCCAAAGCTGACAAATTAGGTGCTAAAATAGCTGTAATCATTGGTGAGAATGAAATAGCCAATCAAACAGTAACAATTAAAAATTTACAAACAGGTGAACAAGTTGAAGTTGCACAAAAAGAGATTGTTCAAACGTGTTTGGCAATATTGTAAGTTAAGGAAAATAGGAGAAGAACGTGAGTTATCAATTATCTGGCGAAGAACAAGTTTCAGAGATAAAAGAATTTCTTGCTAAAACGTGGAAAATCATTGTTGCAGTTATAGTAATTGGATTACTAGCTTTTTATGGCTGGCGTTACTGGCAATCTTACAAATTAGAAAAAACGATTGAATCTTCCGAACGGTATGAACAATTAATAGCTAATTTAGACAAAAATAAACCAGATTCAGTAAATGAATTAGTCTCTTTCGCAGAGAGTGATAATACTATTTATAGTGTTTTTGCTAATTTAAAAGCAGCTAAATTTTATGTTGAAGAATTGAAAGATTATCCAAAAGCTGAAAAGTTACTCACTGATTCATTAAGTAAGACTGATTCAGAAGTTATTAAATCAATCAGTTATATTCGTATTGCAAGAATACAATATCAACTTGAACGTTATCAAGATGTTTTAGCGACCTTAAATAAGGTAACTGAAAAAAGTTGGGTACCTGTAGTTAATGATATTCGTGGTGATGCCTATATGAAATTGAATAATTACGCTGAAGCTGTTGCAGCTTATAATGTTGCATTAGCTCCTGCTCCAGCTGATCAATCAGGGGAAAATAATTCCAAAGCTTCATTGCCTACAGAACAGTTAGATAAAAATATCAAAATGAAGTTAAATCAGGCTCAATATCTTAAAGATAAGCAACAAGCTGAACAAGAAGCTCAAGACGCCAAAGATAAAGCAAAGCAAGAAGCAGAAGCTAACGTAAATGCAGCGCAAGAAAATAAAAATTAATTTATCCTGATATAAGGGTTTATACAATGAAGTTAACAAAATGTCTTTCTATTAGTGTTTTTATGTTTTCACTTGCTGGATGTTCATTGTTTGGTGGAGAAGAAGAGATAGTACAAGTATCACCTTCACCGAAAGTAAGTAACCAATTTTCAATAAAAGAAGTATGGCGAAATAGTACATCAGGCAATACACATATTTATTCATTATTAGGTCCTATTAATTATGATAATGCTATTTATGCTGCTAGCCGAAGCGGACAAGTTAAAGCTATTGATCTATTAAATGGTCATACAATATGGGATAAAAATTTGTCAAAAAGTACATTATTTAGCAGCAAAACAGCGCTATTTTCTGGCGGTGTAAGTGCAGATGATAAATATGTATATGTTGGAAGTGAACGTGCTGTTGTATATGCTTTAGATCGTAATGATGGTAATGTTATTTGGGAAAAACCGGTAAAAGGCGAAGTACTTGCTCGTCCTATTTCTTCTGAAGATAAACTCATTGTTTATACCGCAAGTGGTAATTTACAAGCTTTGAATCGTAATACCGGTGAGGATGTATGGGATGTAATGCTTGAAGTTCCACCTCTTTCATTAAGAGGTAATTCAACCCCAACAATTGCACATGGCGCAGCAATACTTGGTGATGACACTGGCCATGTAAATGCTTACTACTTAAACGATGGACAACTGATTTGGCAACAACGTATTTCACACCCAAGTGGATCAACTGAAATTGCAAAATTGAATGATGTTGATTCAACCCCTGTCATCGAAGGTAATTTAGCTTATGCAATTGGGTATAATGGAAATGTTGTAGCACTTGACTTAAGTAATGGTCAGATTGTATGGCGTAAAGAGATGGGGTCAACGCATAGTTTTGCAGTTGATAGTCAACATTTATTTGTTGTAGATCAAGATGATAATGTACAAGCCGTCAGCAAAAATGGTGGTACAGTACTATGGACTCAAGCTGATTTGTTACATCGTCAATTAACCGATCCTGTTTTATATGAAAACTATATTGTTCTTGGTGATTTTGAAGGTTATCTATATTGGTTAAATAAAGATAACGGTGAAGTCGTTGCTAAAACACAAGTTAGTAGTAGTGGATTGATTTCGAAACCATTAGTTGTCGACAATAAAGTTATTGTCCAAGCTAAAAATGGTGATATTTACGCATTCACAAAAAATTAAGGTAATTAGAGAAAAAATATGGTACCTGTTGTCGCACTAGTTGGTCGTCCGAATGTAGGAAAGTCGACTTTATTCAATCGATTAACTCGAACTCGAGACGCCTTAGTAGCTGATTTTCCGGGATTAACTCGTGACCGTAAATACGGACGAGCAGAAATCAAAGGGCATGAATATATAGTCATTGATACTGGTGGTATTGATGGCACCGAAGATGGGGTTGAAAGCTTTATGGCGGAACAATCCCTACAAGCAATTGAAGAAGCAGATATTGTCCTTTTTTTAGTTGATGCAAGAGCTGGTGCTATGCCTGCTGATCATGCAATTGCTAAGCATCTTCGTGCTCGTGAAAAAGCAACATTTTTAGTTGCTAATAAAATTGATGGTATTGATGCAGATAGCGCAATATCTGATTTTTATAGTTTAGGATTAGGGGACATTCATCCGATTGCAGCAAGTCATGGTCGTGGTGTAAATGTTTTAATTGAAACTGTACTCGATCCTATTTTCCATTTTGAAGATGATCAGCATGAAATCTTATCAAATGATTCAGAAGATGAAGAGCTTCCTGAATCTTATGATGACATTGAAGATGAAGCTGACTCACTCATCAACCAGCCAATCAAAGTTGCTATTGTTGGAAGACCAAATGTAGGTAAGTCAACACTAACTAATCGAATTTTAGGTGAGGAGAGAGTTGTCGTTTATGATATGCCCGGCACAACACGCGATAGTATTTATATCCCCATGACGCGTGATGATCGTGAATATATCTTGATAGATACAGCGGGAGTTCGTAAACGAGGTAAAGTAACAGAAACCGTCGAAAAATTCTCTGTTATTAAAACTCTGCAAGCGATAGAAGATGCTAATGTTGTTATTTTAGTAATAGATGCCCGAGAAGGCATATCTGATCAAGATTTGTCCTTGCTTGGTTTCATTATTAATAGTGGGCGCTCACTTGTTATTGCAGTCAATAAGTGGGATGGTTTATCACAAGATATCAAAGAGCAAGTAAAAACGACGTTAGATGATCGGCTTGATTTTATCGATTTTGCTCGTTTACATTTTATATCTGCACTTCATGGCAGTGGTGTAGGAAACTTATTTGACTCGATCCAAGAAGCATATGATTGTGCGACACGTCGTGTTAATACTGCATTATTAACCAAAATCATGCAAATGGCGCAAGATGACCATCAGCCACCATTAGTGAGAGGGCGTCGAGTAAAATTAAAATATGCTCATGCAGGTGGATACAACCCACCAATTGTTGTTATTCATGGTAATCAGGTTGAAGATTTACCTGATTCTTATAAACGCTATTTAATGAATTATTTTAGACGCTCATTAAAAATTATGGGATCACCAATACGAATTCAATTTAAAGAAGGCGCAAATCCATTTGAAGGCCGAAAAAATAGTTTGACGGCTTCCCAACAACGTAAACGTCGTCGATTAATGAAACATGTACGGGGGCGTAAATAACGTATGACAACAAAAAAGAGT
The DNA here is from genome assembly GCF_026536805.1 of Gilliamella sp. B3482. Classification (NCBI taxonomy): domain Bacteria; kingdom Pseudomonadati; phylum Pseudomonadota; class Gammaproteobacteria; order Orbales; family Orbaceae; genus Gilliamella; species Gilliamella sp. B3482. The sequence continues at coordinate 131,828 of NZ_JAFNNL010000004.1, forward strand.
ATTGATGAGGGGCAAGGAGGTATTTGTCCGAAATGCCATAATAAAATGGACATTGTGTCGCCACAACATTATGACTGTCCTCATTGCAAGCAACATTATCTAGAACAGTATATCTGTCCAATTTGTCAGCAAAGTGCTCAAATAGTTAAAGGTTGTGGTGCTATAAACTACATTTGTCACACTGATGGCTTAATCTCCAGCAGTAAAGTGATATTTCATTATTTACCAGAATAGAAATTTATATTTAAAGCCATAAGAGGTTATTTTATGCGAATTATTTTGTTAGGCGCACCAGGGGCAGGAAAAGGAACTCAAGCTCAATTTATTATGCAAAAATATGGCATTCCCCAAATTTCAACGGGTGATATGTTGCGTGCAGCGGTAAAAGCAGGTAGCCCGCTAGGTCTACAAGCAAAAGAGCTTATGGATAATGGTAAGCTTGTTACTGATGAGTTAGTTATTGCTTTAGTTAAAGAGCGTATTGCACAAAGCGACTGTGAAAAAGGCTTTTTATTAGATGGTTTTCCTCGCACAGTTCCACAAGCGGATGCAATGAAAGAAGCCGGAATTAATGTAGATTATGTGCTTGAATTTGATGTACCTGATGAAGTTATTATTGATCGTATGAGTGGTCGCCGTATTCATGCTGGTTCAGGACGTGTATATCATATTCGTCATAATCCGCCGAAAGTGGAAAATATTGATGACGTAACGGGTGAACCATTGACTATCCGTAAAGATGATAATGAAGAGATTGTTCGTAAACGTCTTGTTGAATATCATGATTTAACTAAACCTTTAGTTAACTATTATCAACATGAAGCGAAAGAAGGTCGAACTAAATATTACCGCATTGATGGAACACAAGCTGTTTCAGCTGTGACTAATGAATTAACTAAAATTTTAGGTTAATTTTTAAAAAGAGGGATGATACCCATCCCTCATATTATCAAATTTATTATTTAGCTGAGTTAAGCGCTTGCTCTAAATCTTCAATAATATCATCGATATGTTCAATACCAATTGATAAACGTATCATTTCTTGGCTTACACCAGCTTTTTGCAATTCTTCATCATTGAGTTGCCTATGCGTAGTTGATGCTGGGTGACAAGCTAATGAACGCGTATCGCCAATATTGACTAAACGAATAATCAATTTTAAGGCATCAATAAATTTTGCACCAGCTTGTTTTCCACCCTTAATACCAAAAGACAAAATACCGGCAGGTAATCCATTATCCATTTGTTTTACGGCTAGATGATGTTCTGGATGATCAATAAGCCCTGCATAATTGACCCACTCAACTTGAGGATGTGAAGCCAAATACTTAGCAACTTTAAGTGTATTTTGGCAGTGACGTTCAATACGTAAAGAGAGTGTTTCAAGACCTTGCAATAATAAGAACGTATTAAATGGCGATAAAGCTGCTCCCATATTTCTAAGAGGTATTACTCGACAACGTGCAATATAAGCTGCATCACCAAAGCTTTCAGTATAAGAAACGCCATGATAAGAAGGGTCTGGTTGGTTTAACATAGGATACTTATCGGCATGATCTTTCCAACGAAATTTACCAGAATCAACTATCATTCCACCTAAACTATTGCCATGCCCACCGATATATTTAGTTAATGAATGTACAACTATATCAGCGCCAAATTCAAATGGTCGACAAAGGGCAGGGCTGGCAACTGTATTATCAACAATTAATGGTATACCATGCCGATGGGCAATATCAGCAAGTGCAGTCAAATCAACAAGGTTACCAGCCGGATTACCTATACTTTCACAGTATATTGCTTTAGTTTTGTTATCAATTTGGTTTTCGATAGCGTTTAGGTCATTGTGTGGTGCAAATTTAGTTGTAATACCAAAATTAGGCAATGTATGAGCAAGTAAATTATATGTGCCACCATAAAGTTTAGAAACTGAAACAATATTTTCTCCAGCAAATGTGATGGCTTGTATTGCGTAAGTAATAGCAGCCATACCAGATGCTACCGCAAGAGCGCCTATACCACCTTCAAGAGCAGCAACACGTGCTTCAAGTACTGCATTTGTTGGATTTGTTATTCGAGTATAAATATTCCCCGCGACTTTTAAATCGAATAAATCGGCACCATGTTGTGTGTCATCAAAAGCATAAGATGTCGTTTGATATATGGGAACAGCGACGGAGTGAGTGGTTGGTTCAGGAGTATAGCCTGCGTGCAAAACAATTGTTTCTGGTTTCATATAAGAGCCTCATATTTACAACTATAAGACTCTTATTTTGTGCAAAAAATTACCAAAAAGTAAAGAATTATAAAACCATTCTCACTATATCTATTTCACCTAATTCTTTGTATAAACTTTCCACCTGATCAATATGTGTTGCATTAATCGTAATTGAAACAGAATGATAATTACCTTTACTACTTGGTTTAATCGACGGTGTATAATCTCCAGGCGCATGGCGCTGAATAACTGACACCACTTTATCAACTAATTCAGGTTTTGCTTCACCCATTACTTTATAAGTGAAAGAACAAGGGAAATCTAATAATTCATTTAATTTTGTTTGTTGCATAATAGTCTTTTTCTCGTTTTATCAATATAACTACTAACTTTTGCTAATATATATAGTCAATTTATTATTCTTCAAGCCATAAACATCACTTTTTAAAGCTTATAATTTGATCTATGATAAGCAAATTCTAACATAGCTTAGTAAAACCTACCTTACTATTATTCTAAAAGGCTAAAATAACATGTCATCCCAATCCGCTAATAAAGAACCTTTTGGTACATTACTTGGTTATGCACCAGGTGGTGTCGCAATTTATTCATCTGATTATGAAACATTAGATCCTGAACAATTTCCTAATGATGCTTCATTTCGAAGCTATTCTGGTCATGAGTATATGGGGTACAAGTGGCAATGTGTTGAATTTGCCAGAAGATTTTTATTTTTAAATTATGGTATTGTTTTTACTGATGTTGGCATGGCACATGAAATTTTCTCGTTAAGGTTTCTTCGCCAGGTTATCAATGAAGCAATTTTACCATTACAAGCATTTGCTAACGGCAGTAAAAAAATCCCAGAAGCAGGAGCATTATTAATATGGGATGATGGCGGTATATTTGATAGAACAGGCCATGTTGCTATTGTTACTGAAGTTTTTGATAATAAAATTCGAATTGCGGAACAAAATGTTATCCATACCCGACTTCCTATTGGTCAGCAATGGACGCGTGAGTTGGAGATGACCGTATCTGATGATGGCTTTTATTTACATGATACTTTTGATGATACTAAAATTTTAGGTTGGATGATTCAAACTGATAATACACTTCACAGCCTACCACAACCTGAAGTTAATAAGCGCTTACTCGAAATCCACAGCGTACACATTGAAAATCATGGTCAATTTGATGGCAAATGGCTAAACGAAAACGATCCGTTAGAAAGCGCTTATGTGTCAGCAACTGGCCATGCTATTAGTCATGATGATCAATATCGCTATTTCACTATTTCTGAAAGTGCAGAACAGGAACTTATTCGTGCCACAAATGAACTTCATTTAATGTATTTACATGCTACAGATAAAGTATTAAAAGATGATAATTTATTATGCAATTTCAATATTCCTGAAATTCTTTGGCCTAGACTTCGGTTATCTTGGCAGCAACGGCGTTATCAAATGATCACTGGTCGATTAGATTTTTGTATGGATGAGAGAGGCTTTAAAGTTTATGAATACAATGCTGATTCTGCATCATGTCATACCGAAGCTGGAAAAATATTGGAAAATTGGGCAATCCAAGCCGAATTAAATGTTGGGGTAAACCCGAGTGCAGGATTACTCAATGCTTTAGCTAGTTGTTGGAAGCATAGCGACGCAAAAGCATTTGTACACATTATGCAAGATAATGACAATGAGGAAAATTATCATGCACTATTTATGCAAAAGGCCCTGACTCAAGCTGGATTTAAAAGTAAAATTTTACGAGGACTAACCGGGTTAAGATGGGATAAACGCGGACGCTTAGTTGATGATGAAGATCGTCAAGTTACCTGTGTCTGGAAAACGTGGGCATGGGAAACTGTACTTGAACAATTACGCCAAGAAAGTGAAGCACAAGTAGCAGGATTGCCGATTCGAACATGGCATCCTGAAAATGCGGTTAGATTAATTGATGTATTGCTGCGGCCTGAGGTATCTGTTTTTGAGCCTTTATGGACTGTAATCCCAAGTAATAAAGCTATTTTACCTGTATTATGGTCTCTATTTCCGAATCATCGTTATTTGCTTGAATCTACATTTGAACTTAATGACAACTTAATCAAAAAAGGCTACGCAATTAAGCCTATTGCCGGGCGAAGAGGTAGTGATATTGAGTTAGTTGGTAGTCATGAACAAGTGTTGGATAAAACTGTTGGACGATTTGCAAAACAGGAAAATATTTATCAAGAATTATGGTGTTTGCCAAAAGTTGATGATCGTTATTTGCAAGTTTGTACTTTCACCGTTGGTGGTCATTATGGAGGTGCGTGTTTACGTTCTGATCCTTCTTTGGTTATAAGAGGAGAAAGTGATATGCAACCACTACGAGTGTTAACGGATGAAGAATTTTTAAAACAGAAATCAAAAAAAAGTTGAGGAACGGGGTTTTTGAGATCTAATTTAACAATTTAGTCATTAATTAGTTGAATATTTATAATTTAAATCATTATAAAGAATTAAATATGACAAAAAAATCATATTATCTTTTGGGTTAACAATGACAACAACTTGCTATTTCTGATAGAATTGATTTAATTAAATAATAATTACAAAAAATATAAGTAATTTAAAGGAATATCAGGAAATATATGGCAAACACATTACTTCGAAGTGGTGATATAAAAGATTTCAAGATGCTCGGGCATGATGGGAAAGCGGCTTATCTTGTTGCTTCTCAAATTCGCGAAATGTTCCGAGTCAAATTAGGGCGTCAATACTCAGATTGTTTAGCTATCCCACAACGTAATGATCAGGGTAATATTGTTGATTGGTATATCCCTTTCGATTCAGACTCACCTGATGGGGAATATGATATTGTTCCTTGGACATCGGCTAGTGAATCAGAAAAAGAATCTGCTCTAGTTTTGCTTAAAGATTTTGAAAACAAAGTTATCGAATTAGGTCAAAAATTATCTAGAAACCCCAATTTAGAAGGTGACCAACTACTTTTTAGTCGGCTTATCTATGATCCTAAACAAAGCGCAGATAGCCTTGAACCTAATTTGATGGCGATACGCTTTCCTAGCAATCAGTTTGTTTATATTGTTAATGGCAAACCCGTTATTACTTTTTGGGGCTTTGTTAATCCGCAAACACCACAAGCGACCTCGCCATTTTATTGTTTAGAGGCCTTTAGAAGTACAGCACCCGCACCTTCTCAAAAAATACCTGTTGTTGTTAAAAAGCCTTGGTGGAAGCGTTGGTGGGTTTGGTTATTGGGATTATTACTCCTTTTATTACTATTGTTAGCGTTGCTGTGGTTAAAAGGTTATTGGTTAAAACCAAGTATAACTTTAGATCCAAATATCTCAATAGATAATAAAGTTAATCCTTCTGTTGTTAACAATGAAAAGAAAGAAGAAAAACCAGAAGAACTCAAAAAACCAGAGGATAATAAACAGGATTCTGAGGGAAAACCTAAAGAAGTTATCATAGATAACAGACCTGTTGGTGTGGTTAATGGTGTCGTATCAAATCGGACTGTTGCTGTAGATCCTAATGCAGTGAATGCAGTTCCTACCGATTCTGCTGCTGTTGATAATTCAGCTGTACCACCTGCTGCTCCAAATGAAACAGTAGAAAATACTGCAAATGGTGTTACAGATCCACTTCAACCTACGCCTCCTGATGCAAATAATCCTGATGATAAAGGAAATAACGGTGATCAAGGTGATCAAGGAAATAAAGGGAGTGAAGATAATAATACCCCGAATAATCCTAATTCGCCTGATGATAAAAACGTGGATCAAAATGGTCAGAATAATGACGATAAAAATGCTCAAACGACACCACCAGATGTCGTTAATAATTCTGAAGCTAACACTTCTAATCAAGGTAATTCACCTGATACCAATGCTAATCAATCCCAAAATTTAGCTTTACCTACTGATGCATTAAAGCAAGGGTCAACTAACTTTTTAAATGGCCAATGGTCAGTTGGAGCCGGTATTCAAGATAAAGCAACCGGTAAACCATTACAATTAAGTTATAATTTTAATCAAGGCAATGGTGAAGTGATGCTTACTCGTAGTGATGGCGTCAAATGTGTTGGTAAGGTCGGTAGTGGTATTCAAAACGCGAATTTAAATATTGTGGGTAATACAGAAGCTACTTGTAGTGATAATACTAAATATAAATTACCAAATATTCAGTGTAAACCTGGCAAAAATAATCAAGCTGATTGTCAGGGGGTTTATGATAACGGGACTTCATTCCCAATTACGATGAAAAAACAATAGGTTTGTATATGCTTCCAGAAATACGCAATTATGGTCAAGAAGTCACACTTATCATGAATAGTGGAATTCAGTTTCTTGATTTTGCATTAAAAATAGATTGGAAAGATAATAAATGGCGAAGTAAAGTTAATGGCTGTTTTATTGATCCATCAGAAAGCGGAGCACTAGTTAGATTAATTGAAGATATCGATAGTGGTAAATTTTTTGCGCCGGATAATCTCTCTTTTGCTGTTACACCAACTCAAGAGATAAGTGTTGACCAATCATTAAAACTGTTTGATGGCATTTGGTTGCCTGTGCCAGTTTTAAGATCAATGCCACCAGAGCGTTTTGATAAAGGCCCGCATAACTGGAGTCGAGTTCGAATTGTTAGTATTCCAGAAGGTGAAGATGCTGATGGCAATACACACCGCATTACATTCGCCTTCGATACAAAAATTTTCAGCAATATGCAGGACGTTGCTTATTTAGCGCCGACTGAAAATGATGTCAAAACAGGAGCTGTTTTTAGTTTAGCTCATCGTTCAGATCAAGTTGCTTGGTACTTAGAGCAAAAGTGGATCACCAGTTGGTTAATTGATCTATTTCAAGAGTTAGCGCCCCAACCAGAGCGACTAAAAATTCATAAAGATGATATTGAGTTAGAAATAAATAATAAAGCTTACTATGGTCATTATTTAAATATTCTTAATTTGCTTGCTGATTCATTACAGTTACCAAAAATCAAAATTGTCTCAAATAATCGAGATGATGTGGTTAAATCAATTCCTGTTGATATGATTTTAGATGTTGGTAATTCTAGAACATGTGGAATACTAATTGAAGATCACGTTCAAGATAAAGATAGCTTAAATCGTCGCTATGAGCTTGAAATTCGGGATTTAACTCAACCTGAACATATCTATAATGAACCTTTTGAGAGTCGAGTAGAATTTGCACAAACCTTTTTTGGTAAAGAGCACTTTTCTTTACAAAGTGGACGACGTGATACTTTCCGCTGGCCTAGTATTGTACGAGTTGGAAAAGAAGCCAGTCGTTTAGCAAGTCGTCGTGAAGGGAACGAAGGTGCGACGGGGCTTTCAAGTCCAAAACGTTATTTATGGGATCAGGAGAAGTATGAGCAAGGTTGGCGATTCAATTCTCATTATGTGAAGAGCGATCATGAACCCTTTGCAACGGCAGAGCCGTTCTCTAGCTTAATTAATGAATATGGTGAAGCACTGCATGTCCTCAGTAATGAAATTGAGGAAGAATTTGATCGTAAAATGCCTGTGTTTCATCCAAAATATTCACGTAGCTCACTGATGACATTTATGCTATGTGAAGTATTAATGCATGCTTTAATGCAAATAAATAGTGTTGCTCAGCGTAATAAGCTTGAACACGCTAGAACGCCTCGTAATTTACGTTCAATTATTCTTACTATTCCCCCAGCGATGCCAAAACCAGAACAAGCTATCTTTAAAAGCTGTGTTTATCAAGCTATCGGTTTGGTATGGAAAAGTTTAGGTTGGGATAGTTCTGACGATGATATAGATTTTAGTGATCCTGAACAATTAAAAAGTATATGGCCAAACATCCCTGAAATTTACATTCAGTGGGATGAAGCGACCTGTGGCCAAGTGGTCTATCTCTTTAATGAAACTCAAAACAATTATAATGGTCGATCAGAAGAGTTTATAGCTTCAATGGTCAGACCAGATAAAACTAATAAACAAAAATTAACGATTGCGACCGTTGATATTGGTGGTGGCACAACTGATTTAGTTATAAATGATTATGAACTTGATTATGGTGCTAATAAACAGCTTAGTGGCAGTAATGCTTACATTGTTCCTACACAACGTTTTCGTGATGGATTTAAAGTCGCTGGTGATGATATTTTACTTGATATTATTCAAGATACCGTTTTATCTTCGCTAAACAATGGGCTAAAACAAGCTGGGCTTGCAGATCCTAATCCGATTTTATCTACTATCATTGGTTCTCAGCAGGTATCAATACAAGATGCAGTACTGCGCCAACAATTAACTTTACAACTGTTTACGCCAGTAGGCTTGCATGTATTAAAGCTTTATGAGCTTTATGATCCATTACATGCTGAGCAGCATGTTTATAACATGACATTTAGTGAATTACTGCAAAATAATGCGATGACCGATCATGTTCTGAATTTTATTAATGAACCGATTAGTCGAGCATTAAATAATCCTGAATTTTCTGTGCTTGATTTAAATGTAGAAATTGACCTTAAACGTATTCATCACTTATTTATTCGTGGTGATTATTACAATATTTGTAAAACGTTTGACGCGTTATCAGAGATTATTAGTTGTTATCAATGTGATGTATTGTTATTAACTGGCCGTCCTTCGCGGCTGCCTGGTGTACAAAGTTATTTCCGTTCACGATTATCAATGCCAGTAGGACGTATATTACCATTACATGGTTATTATACAGGTGGATGGTATCCATTCCATAAACAAGAACGTATTGATGATCCAAAAACAACGGCTGCTGTTGGCGCTATGTTATGTTTTCTAAGTAAAAACTTAAGATTACCGAATTTCTATTTTAGATCATCGAATATGGATTTATATTCAACAGTCAAATACATTGGTTTGTTAGATAATCTTAACATGATAAAGAAAGAAAATATTTATTATCAAGATATTGATTTAGATGATCCTGATTATGATTTTCCTGACCATTCTTTCGAAATTAGAGGCACAACAAGGCTTGGTTTTAAACAGCTTGAAATCGATCGTTGGCCTGCATCACCAATTTATATTTTGACTATTGAAAATAGTGATGTTGCTAAACGGTTGAGTGCTGAGGGTGTGGTTTTAGAGGTAACTTTAGGCATTAAAAATCGACAAAAAACTGTTGAGAATTTTTATATTAAAGATGTCAAAGCTTCAGATGGACGTGCTTGTAATAAAACCAAGGATATCAAACTTAATTTAAACACAATGGTAAATTCAGGTTTAATTAGCACACAATATTGGCTTGATAGTGGAATGATAAAACGATGAAAAATTTAAATGAACAACTCCCTAAATCTTGGGAACAGGTTTATCAAGCATCAGAACAGGCAATAGAGTGGGTGAGTCAAACCCGAGATTCATCAAAGCGTTTGAACAATGAGGCTGATAATTTAATTCTAGATCTACGTCGTTTGCGTAATAGCGCAAAACGATTGGGTGATGTGTCAACCAAGTCTGTTGCAGTGGGCTTTTTTGGATTGTCGCAAGCAGGTAAATCTTATCTCATTTCAGCGTTAGCTGCGGGTGAGAATGGTAAGCTTGAAACCGTTGTCGATAATGAAATTTTAGATTTTATTGATCATGTCAATCCTGTTGGCGGTGGTAAAGAGGCAACGGGACTTGTTACTCGATTTAGTCGTACCGCTAAAGGTGGCATTGCCAACTATCCGCTAGAGCTTAAACTTTTTCAAGAAATCGAAATTGTTAAAATTTTAATTAATGCATATTTTAAAGATTTTGATCAACAGAAAGTTGTGAATAAGATTGAATTTTCAGAGTTAAATCAACTTATTCAACAATCTGAAAATAAAAAACAATCTGATTATACGGGTGGTATAACTGAAGATGATATTGTTGATCTCTATGATTATTTATCTGAAAACTTTGGTAATTCACTTGAAGGTTTAAAAGGAGGGTATTGGGAGAAAGCTGTGTCTTTACTACCTTATCTTTCGACTGTAGACCGAGGTGCTTTATTCTCTGTGTTGTGGGGAGGCATAAGTGAACTCACTGCAATTTATGTGCAGTTAGCTACGACCTTGTCAAGTTTAAACCATGCTAATACTATTTATGCACCTCTTTCAGTATTGGTGAAGGAGCATGATGGTAAAAAGTCACAGATTGATAGCATAATGAATGTTGATATGCTTGAAAGGTTAAATACGGAGAAAGATTCATCTGTATCCGTTACACCACTTAATGGAATACCAACTTCGATATCATTAGCTCAATTAGCTTTTTTAACCGCAGAATTAATCTTCCCCTTAGTAAATCAAACTCGAGTACCAACTTTTGAGAAGGTCGATTTACTTGATTTTCCTGGATATCGAGGTCGATTAAATTTAATTTCTATCTCTGATGTTAAAGAAGGTAATCCAATTGCTCAACTTTTATTGCGTGGTAAAGTTGCTTATCTATTTGAGAAATATACTGATAGCCAAGAAATGAATGTTTTGGTTGTTTGTACTCCATCAGATAAACAGTCAGATGTTAATGATGTTGGTCCAGTATTAGAACGTTGGATTGATAAAACGCAAGGTGAAACTGCTGAGAAAAGAGCCACTAAAAAAGCTGGCTTACTATGGGCTATTACCATGTTTGATAAAAGAATTGGAGCATCATTACATCAATCAGAAGATAATCTAAGTAATACTTGGGGTAAAGGTGGCTTATTACAACAAACTATTTTAGAACGTTTTGGAAGCTATGATTGGTTATCCAATTGGTCAAATAATGGTAAATTTAATAATGTATTTTTGGTTCGTAAACCTGGATTTGATGTACCGTTTTTAAATGTCGACGCCAAGGCAAATCTTGAATTATCTTATAATGATAATTATCAACAAGAAATGTCAGTTTTGAAAAAGACATTTGTTGAAAATCCAGATATTAAAGAGTATGTAAGCGATCCAGACCAAGCTTGGGATGCGATGTTGAAGCTAAATGATGGTGGAATTGGTCGGATTAGCCAATATTTAGAACAAGTCGCTATTACTGAAGTTAAACAACAACGAATTGTTGAGCAACTCAATGAGAAAATAGATTATATCATCAATATGCGTTTTGATACTTGGTATCAAGCCGGCAGTGATGAAGAACTTGGTAAGAAAAAACAAATCATTAGTGGTGTAGTAAAAGAACTACAAGGTAAAGCGTTATTATTAGGCGAACTACTTAAAGTTTTAGAATTGCCAGATCAAACTATTCGAGCCCTTTATCATTCAAGCCATATAAATAATGAAGTTAGCAGTACAGGTAGTGATGATATATTAGATAATTCTTCAAACGATTTTGGTTTAAATACTGAATTTGAGCTGTTCCCCGATTCTAGCTCTCCTCTAAAACCTAAAGCTGTTGCTGGTTTACCTACTGAATCAAAATTTGCGAAAAACGTATTTACTGCATGGTTGGAGCATTTAAGAAATATTGTATTAGATAAACATATATTACAATTTTTTGGACTTGAGCAAAAATCACTCTCTTTTATTGTTGAAGAATTAATAACTGCCGCTAACCGTTTAAAACTTGAAGCAAGTTTAACGCAGAAAATTTTAGATATCGAAAATATGGGAAGTAAACGTGATGATCTTGAGTCTCGACAAATTAGCTCTATTCATCTCTTTTTGACCGACTTTATTGCTTGGCTTGGGTTTATTCAAGGGCAAGCAAATGAAATACCGACAAGCCGTGTTAATCAAGGTAAACCTATATTTTCTTCACCATTGAGCCAATTTTCAAGTCAATTATCTCATCCACTTCCAGTGCTTGATGATAAGACTAAAAATTATTCTCAGTTTGCTATATTTGATTGGTTTATTGCATTTGCGGTGCTGGCACAAGAAAATGTCGGGCATCACGCTGGGCGTGAAATTAGTCAAGAACAAAATTCTCAACTTGGTGAGGTTTTAACTATCTTTAAACAATCGCAAATAAAATAATATGTTGTGATTATATTAGATGGTTATCATTTAATAATTATAAAAAAGGTAGCTTAAACTACCTTCTATTATGAAAGATTTATCAATCCATATTGATAACATTATAATTGTGAAATAGAGGATATCATGGCATTAAAAATTGAATTAGAAGGCTACAAGCCAGGTATTGCTAAATTTTTGGCACAAAAATGGAATGGTAGTGCCGATATTGATATGCTTATTCAACGTAACCAGGATGGTTATTATTTATCAGGTCTTAATCAGTGGGGACCAGAAAAAAATTGGCATACATTAACTAATATGTCGGTAGATAATGAGCAATTAACTGGCCAAGTTGATGAGTGGTTAGTTGACTCATTATTGTCTCAAGAAAACCGTGTTAGATTTCTTATTCAGATCCGTGATAAGCAAAATGAAAGTTATACCGATAGTGGTGTTGTTAATATTGGTGAAACAGTATTTCCATCATCTGCTCTAAATACTCAACAATCTGATGCTATAGAAGAAGATAAAATTGAGCCTGATGAGATTGTTTCGAATTTTACTGAATCAGATTCTAAAGCACCTTCAGAATCTGACGTTCCTCAAACTGAATTGCCTGTTGCTGAAGAAGAAAGTCAGGTAATTGCCGAGCCTGAAGTTGAAATAGAAGCAGCTCCTGAGCCAGAGCCTGAACCTGCGATTACACCAGAAGAAGTTTCTACTCCACAACCAGTTAAATCAAAAAGTAAAAAGGGATTAATTATCCTAATTTTTATCACATTATTAGTTTTAGCTGGTCTAAGTGTAGCGGCATGGTATTTCTTCTTTTCAAAAGATAAGAGTCCTTTGACTGCGACAATGAATAGTCAGTGTGACGTTACAAATGCAAACAGTAATGATTTATCTTTTATTCAACAGTGTTTACAGTCAAAACCTGATACGGACGCAATAATTGAGATAATAAATCAAGCAAAACAAGCAAATAAATGTAATATCGCTCAGCGTTTATATGCTAATCAGTCTTTGCTGAATGCTAAAATTGCTTTACTTTATGCTAAAGAATATGATGAAAAATTTTATCAAGATAATCAGTGCTTTAAAATTGATAAAGGTACCGCAATTTATTGGTATGAAACATCATTGAATAATGATCCTAATAACGTTTTAGCTAAAGAACGCCTAGCTGAATTGCAAAAATAATAAGGTGCAGGTATGAAAAAAACATTAATTTCAATATTGATTATCGGATTTAGTCTTACTTGCTTACCTTTAGTTACGTCAGCTTTAGAACCATTAAAGCAAGCAGGTAAAACAACACTTTATCAGCGAGTTCTTAGTACTCCGACGTGTGAATTGAAGAAGAATATTAATGATGCTAAAGGCCAATCAGTACCTGCGTTTTCTCGTTATTATGTCTATGAACGTAAAAATGAGAATAATCAAGAATGGTTGAATGTTGGTCCAGATTCTTACGGCAATACAGTTGGTTGGATTAATAATTCATGTGCGGTTGAGTGGAATATGCAATTGACGTTAGTGTTCACAAATCCAGTTGATCGTGACCCCCTGTTATTTTTTAAAGATAAAGCCTCATTATCCTCAATTGTTGATGCGGATAATCCTGAAACGTTATTAAAACCTATTCGAGACGCACTAAAAGAGAATAAAGCCGTACCACAGATTCTGGCTCAAGAACCTAAGGAATTTGTTGATTTCAAGAATAATTTTTATTTATTACCGATTTTACAGGGTGAGGAGGTAATGAATGGGCAAGGTTTTTATGAACGAATTTTAGAGGTGGCTTCAGTTAGTAAACAACAAGCGGTGGTTAAAAGTAATAATAAACCATCTACCTCATCTTCGGATGATAATACTAACCAAGTTGCTCCATTTAAAGCTGCAATTGTGTTTGTTATTGATTCAACGATTTCGATGGATCCTTATATATCGAGAACAAAAGAGGCTGTTGAACGAGTTTATCAGCGTATTGAAAAAGAGCAGTTACAAGATCAGGTTAAATTTGGATTGGTATCCTTTCGTTCAAGCTTAAAAGCTTCGGATAAATTGGAGTTTGTCAGTAAGATATTTGTAGATCCAAATCAAGTAAAAAATAAGGAAGAATTCAAAAAACTTAGTGCTTCTCTTAAACAAGCCACGGTCTCAACAACTTATTTTGCTGAGGACTCTTACGCGGGCGTTGCACAAGCGTTAAATGATATTAATTGGAATAATTTTGGCGCTCGATATATGATTCTAATTACTGATGCAAGCGCTATTCCTGGCGATGATAAGCTTTCAAGTACAGGTATGGATGCTGCTCAATTACGACTTGAAGCACAGCATAAAGGTGTTGCAATTTATGCTTTACATTTAAAAACGCCAAGTGGTGAAAAAGATCATCAAGTGGCCGAAAAGCAATATTCTGATTTGACCTATAACGATTTTATTCATAAATCACTTTATTATCCTGTTAATGCTGGCGACGTAAATGAGTTTGGTAAAAAAGTAGATTCATTAGCTCAAGCATTATCAGAGCAAGTTAAATTAGCCTATAAAGGTGAGTCTTCAATTGGTAATGCACTTAATGCCAAAGATGATAATGAATCTAATATGTTAAAAGATGCTTTACTATTAGGTAAAGCAATGCAGCTGGCTTATTTAGGTGATACTAACGGCACTAAGGCTCCGTCAGTTTTTAAAGCCTGGATAGCTGATAAAGACTTTGTTAAACCGACAATCCCAACAGCAGAACCTAGAATTTTACTAACTAAATCACAATTAAGTGATTTAAGCGATATTGTAACTAAAATCGCTAATGCTGCTAATGATGGGTTAATTTCTGCCGATGATATGTTCTCACAATTACGTTCTGTTGCTGCTGCGATGGGGCAAGATCCAAGTAAATTAAAATCAGATTCAGTCACAAAAATTGCTGATTTAGGACTATTAGGTGAATATTTAGATAATATTCCGTATAAAAGTGATGTAACTAGTCTTGATCAAGAGACATGGAAAAGTATGAGTGGGATTGAACAAGAAAAATTCATACGTAATCTAAATAGTAAAGTGCGTTATTACCAAAAATGTAATGCTGATGTTGATCGTTGGATATCACTATCTGAAGGTAGTGACCCTAGAGAAAACGTTTACCCGATTCCGTTAGAAATGTTGCCATAAAATATGTTAACTATAAATAATTTGGTGATTTCTAGACCGATCGGTAAATCTTTTTTTAAGGTTTGTTTGCCTGAGCTTTCGGTGAAAGCAGGGCAAGTGGTTGTCATTAAAGGTGATAGTGGTTGCGGTAAAAGTACTTTACTTGAGATGATAGGCTTAATTCTTAAGCCAGATGAAGTCGATTGTTATAATCTTATGGTTGATAATGAAACTTATGACATTGCTAATGTGATTCATCAGAATAATATTAATCAATTAGCCAATATCCGAGCGCAATATTTGGGTTTTATGTTACAAACTGGTGGATTACTTCCATTTTTAAATATTAAAAATAATATTTTGTTATCAGCTAAAGTATTGCGAAAACCTGTTGATTCTAATCGATTTGACTATTTGGTTGATAAACTTAATATTGCTCATTTATTGAATAAATATCCGAAACAACTATCTATAGGTGAAAGGCAACGGGCATCTTTTATTCGATCTATTATTCATAAACCCGCGTTATTATTAGCTGACGAGCCAACCTCTGCTCTTGATCCTTATAATGCAAATTTGTTATTTGATTTAATAATAGAACAAGCTCAACAAGATAATATTGCTGCAATGATTGTTACACATGATTGGCAACGAATTGAAAATAAAGGGTTGTTCACTTTATCGGCAAAATTAACATCTATGCAATCGTCAGAATTTTTACCGTCCGTTATAAAGTAAGGTGTAAAATATGGATAAAGTAACATCAAAGTGGCGGTTTATTTCTCGATTATCATTGGCCGATCTATGGTATGACAAGAAAGTATCATTTTGTATTATTGCCTCAATAATATCAGTTATTACACCCTTGTTACTTTTGTTTAGTTTAAAATATGGTGTTGTTGCACAGCTACGCCATCAATTACTTAATGATCCACAAAATTTAGAAGTAAAAATTGTTGGTAATTTACAATTTGATCAGTCAATGTTTGATTGGATTAAAAACCAACCTGAAACTGCATTTGTTATTCCTCTTACACGTTCATTGAATACCCAAGCAGATATGTTTAAAGATTCTGGACATTTTGTTAATAATGTTGAAGTTCTTCCAACAGCAAAAGGTGATCCGATAACCCAAAATATGCCATTGATTAGTCAAGAAAATCAAGTTTTATTGAGCGCTCTAGCTGCTGAAAAAATGCAAGCAAAAATAGGAAGCCGAGTAAAAATGGTAATCACAAGGCAGCTGGATGGAAAACTTGAAAAAGGTATAACGGAATTGGAGGTTATTGGCATTATACCTGAAGCTTATTATGGCCGTGCGGCCGGTTTTGTAAGTTTAGATCTTTTAATTGAAATGGAACATTTTTACGACGGTTTTCAAAGTGAAATTTTTTCAAACGGAACCGGTTTGGCTAATTCTACTTATCCTGATTCATTTGCCAGAGCGAGAATTTATGCCAATTCTCTTGATAATGTTGCGCCTTTATCATTGAAATTACGTGAAAAAAATATAGAAACTCGAACACAAGCAAATGCAATTGAAAATATGCAAGCAATTGATAAGGTACTTAGTTTTATTTTCAGCGTGATTGCTATTACCGCAATTTTTGGTTGTATATTATCCTTTAGTGGTTCATTTTTATCTAATATTGAGCGAAAGCGTAAAGATATTGCTTTTATGAGACTTATCGGATTTAAGTCTAAGGAAGTGATGTTTTATTTGCTTACTCAAGCGATGGCATTAAGTTGTTTAGCTTTTATTGTTTCATGTGTACTTTTTTTATTAGGGAATTGTACATTTAATCTGGTCTTAGGTAAAAATTTAGTTTCACAACCAATTGTAAGTCAATTACAATTTTATCATTTTATTATCGCATTTGTATTAACGTTATTTATATCATTTGTTGTTGTTGCGATAGGAGGACGAGGTGCTATTAGTATTCAACCAGCAGAAAGCCTACGCGAAGCGTAATTTTAGACCAGTTTTCTTGGCAATTGGATTAGGTTTAATTTCGAGTATAAGTTATGCTGAACCATGGGATAGTAAATTTTATAATCCCAAACCTTCAAATGATGACGTTATTTTACCTATGCCATGTGAAGGCAGTTTGGTGATGAAAAAAGTTTTTACACCAACACGTAAACTACTAGATGATGTCAAAATTGTTTTAGGTAGTAATAATAAAGAATTAGGTTTTGCTGAGTATGCGACTCCTAATTATATATCTGGTAGTTTTTCCGATGCTGGAAAGGAAAGGTATTTTCTTATTGGTAAATATGAAATTACTGCACTTCAATATCAAGCTGTTATGAATGATACTTGTCCAACCGCTAAACCTAATCTTATTTTCCCAATTACTGAAGTTAGTTGGTTTGATGCTGTTGCTTTTACTGATAAATATAATCAATGGTTACTTAATCAATCTACAGTTAAATCAATTGATGTACCTAAAGGTTATGTTCGATTACCGAGTAATACTGAATGGGAATATGCAGCACGAGGTGGATCTAAAGTTACGGAATCGGAATTTAGAGAATCAAGATTTCCTATGACTAATAACTTAGAAAATTATGCTTGGTTCTCAGGTGCTAAATCAGCAAATGGTAAATTGCAGCTTATTGGGCGATTAGAACCTAACCCTCTTGATATCTATGATATTTTGGGTAATGCAAGTGAAATGATGTTTGATTCATTCCGTATGAATAAGCTTGATCGTTACCATGGACAACAAGGTGGTATGATTGTTCGAGGAGGCAGTTATTTAACCCCTGAATCCTCAATGACAACAGCTATTAGAACGGAAAAACCTTATTATGATGCTCAAAGTGCATATAAAAGCAAAGATGTTGGTTTTCGTTTAGTTTATACAAGTGAAGTTATTCAGTCGAATGATCTGGTAAAACAGCTCGATCAAGAATGGAACGAATTAGGTAATGGTGCTGGCATTTCGAAGAATGAGAATGTTGTCAATGAACTTGAAAAAATCACTAAACAAGTTGATGATGAAAAAACTAAAAAGGAATTGAATCAACTAAATGCCTTATTACGCAGCGCTAATCAAGCGCGAGATGAACAAAGAGACCGCTCGATTCAATCAGCACTACAATTAGGTGCTTTCCTCTGTGCTAATGTATCAGATTTGAATGATAAATTTGAATATAATAATAATCTGTATGAAACAATGACTGAAGAAATCTGTGATCCAAACGAAATAGATTCTTTAGATGATGAGAATATGTGCTCGAAAGTGAAATTAAATAATTTAAAAAATGTCCTAGATGAATCTAAAAAGGCGCGTGATTTTATACTAAAATATTATTCTGATACGATTGTAAATACTGCTACAAATTATGAAATAGACACGATTAATAATCAATCTAAACCCACACAATTTATTTTAGAAAATAGTGGTAAGGCTAATATGAGTGATTATTTAAAACTCTATTTCAAACATATTAATCAATATATTGAATCAGGGAAGATCGAGCGTTCCACTTGGCTTCAAACATGTAATGAAATAAAAGGGAAAAAATAATGAATAAACTAATAGTAACGATAACCTTATGTATCTCAATGGTTTTAACTGGTTGTCAGAATTCGGGTGGGGCAAGAACTAAAGGTGTAGATCCTACCTTAACTAAAAGTAATAGTGCTAAGTTCTTTAGTAAATCAGCATGGCAGTCTTGCGCTGTAGGTGCAGGTGTAGCTGGTGTTGGATGTTTTTTATTAGGTGGTAAAGCAGGTACTTGTATTGCGTCAGCTGCAGTGGGTTGTGGTGTAATGATGGGTGCAAATTACTATCTTGATACTAAACGTGCAGAATACGCTGATGCCGAAATGCGACTTGATGTTTATATTCAAGATGTTCAGCAAAATACTTATGAAGTTCAAGCTGTAACAGAAACAGCTAAAACTGTATTAGATAAAAATTTAGCAACACTTAAAACATTAAATAATCAAATTAAGTCACAAACAGTGAATAAAACCGAAGCTAAACGTGATTTAACTCAAATTGATGCTAACATTGCTTATTTAACAGATAAATTATCTCGTATGAAAAAAGTTGAAAGAGATTGGATATCAATTTCTGCTCAAGAACGACGATCAGGCGTAAACGTTTCAAAACTTGATAAACAAATTAACCAATTACATAAACAAATTGCTGTGCTTGAAAAGCAAGTCAACCTTGTTACTCAGCAACGCTCAGCAGTGAAGGTAAGCTAATATGAAAAAGATTTCACTTATTTTATTACTAAGCTCGCTCTTTTTTTTGAGTGGTTGTTCAACAACGCCAGAACAGTGCGATCCAACCAATACAAACATTGGTATTTTGGACAAAATTAGCTGTAATTATTCTGGTAATTATCAAGCTCGTATTGATAAGAAAGAACAAATATTAGAAAACGAGAAAAGAGCTAATGCGCAGTTTAGAGAAATTTACGCAACTATTGAGAGACAGAAAAACTCTACATCACTGAGTGTTAAACAAAAACAAGCTCAATTACAAAAATTAAAAACTGAGTTAACTCAGTTAACCAATGAGGTCAAAGCAAAAGCTAAAAATCGTAATGATCTTCAAGCTCAAGTTAAAGACATTGAACAGCAGATGAATAAAGTTAATAATTCAAATGCATCTGACATTGAAAAACAAGTTGAGTTAGATAAGTTAAATAAAAAGCTTCAACGATTACAAAAAGCGTTAAATATTTAACAATGATTTGATATTGATTAACTAAAAAATTTGTTGAACATAGGGAAATAAAGAAACAATGCAGAGAATAACAAGAATTATATTTGATAATGGTGATCCTAATAAAGCGTCTTTGTTAGAACAATATAATTCTTTGTTAGCATTGTTAAAAAGAAATTTAACAGAGCGGACGTTTTCAATTTTAGGTATTCCTAAGTTAATTGATAATAATCAATATGTTGGTTGGTATAGTAATCTTGAAGGTCAACCTGTCTTACTTAGTAATATTGAAAACGAGGAACATAAAAAGCAGATTGAAAAAACGCTATATACTCGGATTAATGACATTGAATTAGTGATTAAAACGATGTCATTAACAATCGAAGAACAAACTTTAATATCAACCTGGTTGCCGAGAATTAAAAGTTTGGGTAATACAATTTATGTTATCAACGATGATCCGGTTATAGTTAATACTTTTGAAGAACCTATTTTACCTAAATCTCCTATAACACCACCGGTAGTTCCACCAAAATCATTTTGGCGGTGGTGGTATTTCTTGTTGCTTGCCTTATTTTTAATTGGATTGCTTGGTTTACTTTGGTACTTCTTCTGTCCATATGGAAAAGAAAAAATACCTGAGCAAATAATTGCTCAAAATGTAGAAGAACATAAAACGGAACCAACTCCAATAGTTGAACCACCAAAAGAGCCTGAAATAAAATCGGTACCAGAAGATGTTAAAGTTAAACCAGAACCGGTTCCTGAACCTATTCCTGAACCTGCACCTGCACCTGCACCTGCACCAGTAGAAAAAGCAAAAGATTGTGTACCTAAAGAAGAAGTGCTCAATAATAAAGACGCACCTAAAATGGTTTTGATTTTCGATAATTCAGCTTCCATGACAATTACTTTAATGGAGTCACAAGCAAGTATTAATAAGTTTTTAAAAGCTAATTTTTATTCAATGACTCGGAAAGAAGCTGAAGCTTATGAAAAGCGGATGACCCGTTTACCTAATCGTTTATCAAAAAGCAAAGAAGTTGCAGTAACAAGTATTGATAAAATACAACAAAATATCGATATTTCACTTGTGACATTAACAAGCTGTCCGGCAGCACAAACAACACCATTTTATTCTTATCAAAATAGAGAAAAACTAAAAAATAAAATTAAACGATTGCGTCCTTTAGACTATAACAGTGCAACACCATTATACAGTGGTGTTAAACAGGCGAGTAAACTCCTTGATGGCGTTAATCGTGATGATTATATTTTAATTATCAGCGATGGTGAGGATAATTGTACTCGTGCTAATATTTGTACCCTTGCTACTAAAATTGCAGCAGAAAAACCACGTTTAAAAATAAATATTGTTGATATAGCTGGGCAACATAAAATAGATTGTGTTGCAAAAAGAACGGGGGGAAATGTTTATATAGCTAAAAGTCCAACAGAGCTTATTAATCAAATGAATAATGCAGTTTCAAATATGAATATTAGTAAGCCTATTTGCGAATAAAATACCGAGTAATTTTTCAAATTACCGGCTAATGATGAGGATTAAGTTAAGAAATGCAAAGAATAACTCGCATAGCTTTTGAACAAAGTAATTTAAACAAGATGCAGTTACTGGAACAGTATGGTTCTTTACTTTCAATACTTAAACCACATCTAACCGCTAGAACATATTCAATTTTTGCTACACCAAAATTAATTGAAGGCAATCAATATATAGGTTGGTATACAAATCTTGAAGGGCAACCCACCTTACTTAATGACATAATTGACGAATCTCATAAATCTGAAATTAAACAAACTCTAGCTACTAGAATCAATGATATTGAAACAGCAGTAAAATTAATTTCTTTAACTAATGAACAAAAAACTCTAGTTTCTTCATGGTTACTGAGAATTAAAAACCTAAAGAATAATATTTATGTAATCAATAATGAGCCGGTTATTGTCGATACATTTGAACCTATCGAACTACCAATTGCTCCAGTAATAGTACCAAAACCTTTCTGGAAATGGTGGTATACTTTGATTTTAGCCTTACTTTTATTAGCAGCTTTAGGATTAGTATGGTACTTTTTTAATCCTTTTAAAGAATCTAAAAACGTCGAGCCTATAACTGTCAAGGAAGAAAAAAAAGTAGAGCCAACTGTTGAACAACCAAAAGAACCAGTTATTAAGCCTCAACCAGAGCCTGAAGTAAAGCAAGAACCTAACGTTCCTGAACCCCAACCTGTTGTTAAACCAAAACCGGTTCCAGATCCGATTACTAATCCTGAGTCTAAGCCTGAAGTAAAACAAGAGCCTAAAGCTCCTGAACCTCAACCTGTTGTTAAACCAAAACCGGTTCCAGATCCGATTACTAATCCAGAGCCTAAGCCTGAACCTAAACCTGAACCAAAGCCAAAAGTAAAAAATCCACCAAATTGTATTACTAAAGAAGAATTAGCCAAAAATAGTAATCCATCTAAAATGGCATTAATATTCGATAATTCATTATCGATGACTGTAACTTTAGCTGAATCACCAATGGAAGTCGGGCAATATTTCAATTATTTAAGCTATGGTTATCCGAGAGGTATGTCTCAGCAAGATAAAATAGATTATGACAAACGAATGACGCGTTTACCCACTCGTTTATCAACCAGTAAAAAAGTTGCATTAACAAGTATTGATAAAATACAGCAAAATATTAATATTTCATTGGTGGCACTTAATGGTTGCCCAGTAGCCGATACTACGCCTTTTTATAATTATTCAAGTAGAGGTGCTTTGAAAAGTAAAATTAATAGATTAACACCAAGTGCTGCTGGTGGTGGAGGAACACCACTTTATAGCGGCTTAGAAAAAGCCAGCCAAATGCTTGACGGTGTAAAACGTGATGATTATATTCTTATAATTAGTGATGGTGAGGATAATTGTACGCGTGCAAATATTTGTACTCTTGCTAATCATATAGCTACCCAAAAACCTCGTTTGAAGATAAATATAGTAGATATTGCAGGTGAACATAAAATAGACTGTATCGCAAATGCGACAGGTGGCAAAGTGTATATTGCACAAAGTCCTAAAGATATGATTAGGCAGATGAATAAAGCTGTTTCAGACTTAAAAATCAATAGGTCTGTTTGTCAGTAATTAAAGTTAATAGATGGTAATTTATCACATAAAATTACTTTTTAATTTTTAATAAATTTGCAAAAAAAACCAGACACAATGTCTGGTTTTTTATTAGATAATTAATTAGAAATCCAAATTAGCTGCTTTCAAGGCATTTTCTTCAATGAATAATCTACGAGGTTCAACCTCATCACCCATTAATGTAGTAAACAATTGATCTGCTTCAATGGCATCTTTAATGGTTACTTGTAACATTCTTCGGCTTGTTGGATCCATGGTTGTTTCCCATAATTGTTCTGGGTTCATTTCACCTAAACCTTTATAACGTTGGATAGTTAATCCACGACGAGATTCACGAATTAACCAATCAACTGCATCTTCAAATGAGCTAACTGGTTGTTTTCTCTCACCACGTTGTATAAATGCGCTTTCCTCAAGTAAATCTTTCAATTGTGATCCTAAATGGCAGATATTTCGATATTCATTACTATGAATAAACACTTGATCTAATGCATAATTAGTATCCACACCATGAGTTCTTACTTTAATAACAGGTATATACAATTCTGCTTTTTCGTTGTAATCCGCACTATAAAGGTAGGTACTACCGTGTTGCTCTTTATTAGATAGTTTTTCAACAATAGATTTTGCCCAATTTTCAGCTTTGTGTTGATCTTTCAAGATATTTTCATCTAATACTTCTTGATAAACTAATTCTGATAATAAGGCTTTAGGGTAGCGACGTTCCATTTTAGTAATTAATTTTTCGACTTTCTGATATTCGGCAATTAATTTTTCTAAAGCTTCGCCAGCTAAACCTGGAGCATGGTCATTAACATGTAATGATGCATCTTCTAATGCCAAAGCGATTTGGAATTGAGTCATTGCATCGTCATCTTTAATATATTGCTCTTGTTTCCCTTTTTTGACCTTATATAGTGGTGGTTGAGCAATATAGACATAACCTCGTTCAATGATCTCAGGCATTTGACGGTAGAAGAATGTTAGCAATAATGTTCTAATATGTGATCCATCAACATCGGCATCGGTCATAATAATAATGCTATGGTAACGCATTTTATCTGGATTATATTCATCACGGCCAATGCCACAACCTAAAGCAGTAATTAACGTTGCTACTTCTTGTGAAGAAAGCATTTTGTCAAAACGAGCTTTTTCAACATTTAGAATTTTACCTTTTAACGGTAAAATTGCTTGGTTTCTACGATTTCGTCCTTGTTTTGCAGAGCCACCTGCAGAGTCCCCTTCCACTAGGTATAGTTCAGATAAAGCGGGATCTTTTTCTTGGCAATCAGCAAGTTTTCCAGGCAAACCACCTAAATCTAAAGCGCCTTTACGACGTGTCATTTCGCGAGCTTTTCTTGCTGCCTCACGAGCTCTCGCTGCATCGATAATTTTACCTACTACAATTTTTGCATCTGAAGGATTTTCAAGTAAATATTCAGCTAGTTTTTCGCCCATTACAGACTCAACTGCTGATTTAACTTCAGATGACACCAATTTATCTTTAGTTTGTGATGAGAATTTAGGATCAGGCACTTTTACTGATACAACAGCAATTAACCCTTCTCGAGCATCATCACCTGTAGCACTAATTTTTGCTTTTTTGCTATAGCCTTCGGTTTCCATGTAGTTATTTAATGTACGTGTCATAGCGCCACGGAAGCCAGCCAAGTGAGTACCACCATCACGTTGAGGAATGTTATTTGTAAAACAATAGATATTTTCTTGGTAACCGTCATTCCATTGTAGTGCAACTTCGACACCAATATTATCTTTCTCAGTACTAAAATAAAAAATCTTTGGATGAATTGGGTTTTTATTTTTATTTAGATATTCTACGAAAGCTTGAATACCACCTTCATAATGGTAATGTTCACTTTTACCTGTACGTTCATCGGTGAGTTTGATTGAAACACCTGAATTTAAGAATGATAGTTCGCGTAATCTTTTTGCCAGATGGTCATACACAAATTCAATGTTAGAAAAAGTTTCTGGACTTGGCCAAAAACGAACATATGTACCTGATTCAGTTGTTTCACCAATGATTTTTAGCGGTTCTTCAGGAACGCCTAAATGATAAATTTGTTTATGTATTTTACCTTCACGATAAATCACTAATTCTAACTTATCTGATAAAGCATTGACGACTGAAACACCAACACCATGTAAACCACCAGACACTTTGTATGAATTATCATCAAATTTACCACCGGCATGCAAAACAGTCATAATAACTTCTGCTGCGGAAATACCTTCTTCTTCATGGATGCCAGTAGGTATACCTCGACCATCATCTCGTACAGAAACGGAATTATCAGGATGGATTGTAACTTCAATATGGTGACAATAACCAGCTAATGCTTCATCAATGGCATTATCTACCACTTCAAAAACCATATGGTGAAGCCCTGTTCCATCATCAGTATCACCAATATACATACCTGGGCGTTTTCGGACAGCATCAAGTCCTTTAAGTACTTTAATGCTGGAAGAATCATAAGAGTTAGACATGGATTTCTCGACTTATTTGATTATTTATATCATTTTGTATATTTAAGAAATTATACCAGAATTTATGTGAAAAATCTTATCATTTTCATCGATCATATGGCTAATTTGCTCTTGATTAACCGCTGTAATGAAAACTTGAGATTGTGCTGATTTTAATCGTTTTGCTAATAAGTTACGTTTATTTTTATCAAGCTCTGAAGCAAAGTCATCAATTAAGTAAATACAGGATTGGCCTGTTGTTTCTGAGAAATATTCACCTTGAGACAAACGTAATGCACACATGAGTAATTTTAATTGTCCGCGAGATAATAAATCTTCAACAGGAATATTATCTATTCGTAATTTTAAATCTGCTTTATGAGGACCTAGCGAAGTATAATTAATGAACTTGTCTCTTTCAAATTGTCTATATAATATATCTGAATAACTGATTCCATGCTCCCAGCCCTGATAATATTGGCAATTAAGTTGATATTCTGGTAGAAAATCATGACAGGTTTGCATAATTTGAGGAAATATATTTTGGCTATAACTAGCCCTAATCTGGCTGATTTTTTCTGCAATCGGTGCTAACTCTTTATCCCAAGGTAATAATTGATTATAGTTTGATGACTGTTTTAATAAAGCATTACGCTGTTTAAAAAGGCGTTTTAAGTTATTCCAAAGTGATACAAATTCAGGATAGTGATGAAAACACCCCCAGTCTATAAAAGCACGGCGATATTTTGGTCCTCCGGTAAGTAGATCAAATCCTTCAGGCGTAATAAGTTGAATTGGTAATAATTTAGCTAAATCCGTCAACCGAAACCCTTCGTCACCATCAATTTTTATCGTATTATCGTTATGGCGTGTTTTTGATAAACCTATTGTTCGAGTTTTTTGTGCAGATTCAATTTGACTAAATAATACTAACTCTTGTTTTTCATGTTGTATTATTCGATTGGATTGAATATGTCTAAAAGCTCGACCATGTCCGAGCATATAAATCGCCTCGAGTAGGCTGGTTTTTCCGCTACCATTATCACCAACTATATAATTAAAATGTTTGGATAATGATAATTCAGCATAATCAATATTTCGAAAGTGATAAATTTTGATTTGAGAAAGTGTCATGTCGGTAAAGTTTCCGGCCGAGGCCGGAAGTTTAAATGATCGTTAATTATAAGCGCATTGGCATAACAACATAAGTTGCAGACTGGTTGTTGATATCTTCAATTTGCACACTTGATGTTGCATCGGTTAATAATAATTGGACGCTATCGCATTTTAATGTGTTTAATATGTCCAATAAATAAGTTACATTAAAACCAATTTCAAGCTCTTGAGATTCGTATTTTACATCAATAACTTCTTCTGCTTCTTCTTGTTCAGGATTGTTTGCAGTAATTTTGATCTGATTGCTATGTACATATAATCTTATGCCGCGAAATTTTTCATTTGAAAGAATCGCAACACGAGATAAAGCATTTCTTAGTTCTTCACATGATACTTCAAGTGGTTTATCAGGATTACGAGGCATTACACGTTTATAATCAGGAAATTTTCCATCAATAAGTTTTGAAGTAAAAGTAAAATCGCCAAGACTAATACGTAAATTATTGTTACCAATTTGCATATTAACTAGCTCATCATTATCACCAACTAGTTTTGCCAGTTCAATTACGCCTTTTCTTGGTAAAATGACTGAACAGGATTCAGAGATCTCATGACCAACAGGTTGAGCACACACAGCTAATCGATGACCATCAGTTGCAACGGTTTTTAATAGACCATCTTCAATTTCAAATAGCATACCATTTAAATAATATCTTACGTCTTGGTTAGCCATTGAGAATTGGACTGCGTCTATAAGTCGTTTGATAGTCTTTTGAGGTATAGAAAGTTCAACATCACTTTGCCAATTTTCTAGATTAGGAAAATCTGATGCAGGTAGTGTAGATAAAGAAAATTTACTTCGACCTGACTGAATAATCAATCGATTATCGTCAACGCTTATCGATATTTGAGCATCACTAGGAAGATTTCGACAGATATCAAGAAACTTTCTAGCTGGAACAGTTGTAGCACCCGCTTCACTAGGCTCTGTTAGGGGAATATGAGATATCATCTCAATTTCTAAATCTGTTCCCGTCATGGATAGCGTGTTTTCACTCACCTGCAATAATAAATTACCTAAAATGGGGAGGGTAGGTCGGCTACCTAATGGTGCACTAACAAGTTGCAATGGTTTGATAAGTTTTTCACGATCTATAATAAATTTCATAGTGTTAATTCTTTTTTAAGTTGATAATGTTCGAATTAAATTGGAATAATCCTCTTTAATGTCATTGCTTTCTTCTTTTAACTCTGCGATCTTCCGACATGCATGTAATACTGTTGTATGATCTCTTCCACCAAAACCATCACCTATTTCTGGAAGGCTTTTGTTGGTTAGCTCTTTCGCTAACGCCATTGCTACTTGTCTTGGTCTTGCAACAGAACGAGAGCGGCGTTTAGATAATAAGTCAGAAACTTTAATTTTATAATATTCAGCAACCGTTTTTTGAATATTTTCAATAGTAATCAATTTTTCTTGTAAGGCAAGTAAATCTTTTAAAGCATCTTTGACAAAATCAATGGTGATAGATTTGCCTGTAAAATTAGCATTGGCAATAACTCGATTAAGTGCACCTTCTAATTCTCGTACGTTTGATCGTAATCGTTTAGCAATGAAAAAAGCGACCTCTTCAGGTAATTTTATTTTGTTTTCGTCTGCTTTTTTCATCAAAATAGCAACTCGAGTCTCAAGTTCCGGTGGTTCAATAGCGATGGTTAATCCCCAACCAAACCTTGACTTCAAACGATCTTCTACACCATCAATTTCTTTAGGATAACGATCTGATGTTAGGATGATTTGTTGGTTGCCTTCTAACAATGAATTAAATGTATGGAAAAACTCTTCTTGTGAACGCTCTTTATTTGCAAAAAATTGAATATCATCAATAAGGAGAGCGTCAACAGATCGATAATAGTTTTTAAACTCTTCAATAGCATTATTTTGTAAAGCTTTAACCATGTCTTGAACAAAGCGTTCTGAATGCATATAAACAACTTTAGCGTTAGCTTTACCTGCCATAATTTCATTACCAACAGCATGTAACAAGTGAGTTTTACCTAAACCTGTTGAGCCATATAAAAAAAGAGGGTTGTAAGCTTTTCCAGGATTTTCAGCTACTTGTTTAGCTGCTGCAACAGCAAGTTGATTAGATTTACCTTCAACAAAGCTGTTGAAAGTATGCTTATGATTAATACCTGAATAGTAAGTGTGATTATTATTATTCTCTTTTGTTGTTTTCCAAGAAGGTACAACATCAGATTTATTAATTTTAGATTTTTTTTCTACAGATAAAGTTGAACCAACTTCCAAATATAATTTTAGTGAATCATTACCCAGTAAATTATTTAATAATTGCGAAATAGTCGTTAAATATTTATTCTTAACCCAATCTAATACAAATCTGTTTGGAGCATAAATATAAAGTTTATTCTCAACCATTTCCACTTGTAACGGTCGAATCCATAAGTTGAATTCTGTTGTAGGAAGCGCTTCTTGTAATTGAGAAAGACAATCTTGCCAAATCGAGGTAGACATGGCTACTCCTTTAATTGGGATACTAACAATACTGGAATAATTATAATCTTTTTTGTGGATAATTTGTAGGGTTCAAGCAAGATATAATTTAATTATTAACATATAAATGAAAAAACCCAGCCGAAGCTGGGTTCAAAGGTGTAATTAATAACAAAAACTATTTTGTTTGATCAATTACTTGGACCTCTTGCACGTTACGTGCTTTAACTTCAATTTCAACACGACGATCTGGTGCTAAACATGCTTTTAAGTCAGCGCCACGAAGTGCATTACATTTATTACCAGTAACTGGTTGTGCTTTACCCATACCGCGTGAAGTGATGATTTCAGCTGGAACACCTTTTTGAACTAAATAGTTCAATACAGTGTGTGCACGACGTTCTGATAGTTTTTGGTTATAGCTATCTGAACCGATACGGTCAGTGTGACCAATTACTACGATAGCACTTTGAGTTGGGTTAATTTTAACAAGAGTTGTTAATAAATTATCAAGTGCTTGACGACCTTCTGCTTTTAAATCAGATTTTGCATAAGCAAATAGCACATCTTCATTTAAAACATAACGATTTACTTCAGTTTTGATTTCAACTGGAGCTGCAACAGATGGAGAACCTAAACGGTAAGTAATACCTAAGCTTACAGTTCCTGCATCTGGAGATGCGTGAGTTTTAGTATGAATATGTTGAACATATTGGTATTCTAAACGAGTAGAGAAATCTTCGTTAAGACGATAATCAAGACCTAAAGCATAAACTGGTGATAAATCAGTTTTTGTTTTACCACGGCCGTAAGCTTCTTTGATATCACCACTATTTTTCCATTTAGCAATAGTAACCATTCCACCTGCACGACCATAAATATCTAAATCGTCAGAAATGAATGATAGTGGGTAACTTAATTTACCAGTTAAAGAAACGCCTTGTGCTGAAACTTTACTGTTACCAGCGTTAGAATGATCACCAAGATAAGTTCTTTTATATTTTGCAGAACCTAACCAATCATAACCTAATTCAAAAGCTAAGTAAGGGTTAGCTTGGAAACCAAGGAAAGCACCGCCAGCAACATTACTTCTATTAGAAGTTTTAATACCAGCTTCATCTTTATCATAACCACGAACTTTATTTGCGTCTAAATTATAAAGTTCTGACCAACCTAATTTAGCACCTACATAAAAAGTATTGTCTTCATATGCAGCATTAGCGGCAGTAGCGGTTAAACTTGCAACAGCCATTGCTAGAGCTAGAGTTGTTTTTTTCATTTTTTTGCCTCAACTTATTTGTTGTAATAGACGTTGTTTAATTTGCTTTTATTGTTTAATTTTACTTAATTTTTACGGTGTTTTATACTTAATGACCAATTATGTTACACATAATTTATTACGTATTATAGCACAATTATTATTCGGATCTAGAATAATTGATAATATATTGTAAAAAAATTAAACAATCTTATTTATAATAATATATAAATCGTTAATTGAGTTTGATAATGTTTTAGCCATAATATAGAAATCAGCTTCTAAACGTTTATCAAATTCATCAGATCCAATATCTTCATTTTCATCTAAAATAACAGAATCAAATTTAATTCTTTTCAATGTTAAGTCAGGATTAATAATGAAATTGATTCCACGTTCATCAATGATTTTAAGTTTGGTGACCCATTTACCAGAATCTAAATGAACTAACATTTCATCACTTGTAATATCTTGATTTTTACAACTGATAATCCCATTACCCTCAAGTGGATCTTTTAATTCTGCTTCATCACCCAATATAAAAGGAGGAAAACTAAGTTTTTCTCTAACCCAAGTTGTCATAATCTTTTCAAGCGGTTTTTCGATGGAAAGAGGCGTTAATGCTAATGCTCCAAGTTCTTTCCGTAAAATCGCTAGAATATCTTCAGCAAGTTTAAAACTGCTACAATCGATAATAATCCTTTTGTTTCCAATATCGACCCATAACCAATAATAGTTATATTTGCTAAATGCTCTAGGCATTAAATCGATCATCACTTCATCTTTTAATGTCGCTTTTTCATTTTTACTAATTTTACGGCTTAATGCCTTCTCTTGCTTGTCAATCTTCTCATTTAAGGCTTGTTTGATGACAGGTGCAGGTAGAATTTTAGTTTCTTTCTTTATTCTTAATAATAAATGCCCTTGCATATCAATAATAAAATCATCCAAATTGTTATCATCGTAAGGGGATACCCAACCCATTTTGGTGGTATCTAAATTACCACAAGGACAAAATAAAGCAGATTTGAGTGCATTTTCAATAGTCTGTTTATCCAGTAAATTATCATTATTAAGTTGATAGATAATTGCGTTTCTAAACCAAAGCATAGTGTAATTTTTCCAAAAATTAATTCATGAAAATTATTTAATTAAAATAATTAAAATAAGATTTTCACAGAAAATAAAGTATTATTAATAAGATTTAATAAAAGTATTAAAATTTATAAGATAAGCCCATATAAATGGATGTTATCGTACTACCATCAACCATAGGGCTGTCAGCTGCATCACCAGTTAGTTTATCAATATGAATTCCGCCAAAAGTAGCGATATTATCTGTTAAAGAATATTGCGCACCGATTTCAAAGTAAGGTGTAAAAGAACTATCTGCATTGAAATAGCGTAATCCTGAACGTGAAGATTCTTTATGGGATACACCATAATAATAGTCATTATGTTTACCATCAGCCCAGTTAATACCAATAGTAGGAGCGATAATTAAATTACCTTGTATATAAGGAACAGTATAGTCGGCATTAACTAAGATTCCATTACTATTATTGAGCATATCAGCGCCAATACTACTTGAAAAAATACCCCAATTAGTGGTGATATCATAATCAATTTCAGCTAACACAGTGGAATGACGACTATTAAGTTGTCTTAACTTCTGATTGTCAGAATCATGAGGTTTAAATTCATTAGCAAGATAACGAACGCCAAATGATAAACTTTGATTATCGTTGTTAAAAGCGTAAATACCAGCTGATAGATCATCAATAAAAAAATAGCCATTATCATAATCAATATGAGGAACCGGATAGTAACTTGAACTATAATTTTTATATGGTGAGTTAGACCAACCCAAACCGACGCCTAATGAAGTAGGATCTGCTGACGCAATATGAGTATACACTAAAGGAAACATTGATAATAGTGAGATTATGCAGCTTAATTTTTTCATTTTGATAACCACTCATACTGATATGATTTAAGACAATTATTGTAGTTATTTTGTCACTCAAGTCTTGTTGTCACAAAATCTATACATTAAATGTACATTGTTACAATCCATTTTCTCTGATAATAATGCCACATTTTGTCATATTTGAATATGGATTAGTGAGATAAATTATGAGTAAACCAACTTTAGAAATGATTAATAGTCGTCCCGACGATGCAACGTTATTAGCGGATGAAGCAAAATACTGTTCATTTGGTGATACCGTGCATTATGTTGAACCACCAAAGATTTTTGATGGCTGTGAAGGTAGTTACATGTATGATAAAGAAGGTAAAGCCTTCCTTGATTTACAAATGTGGTACTCTGCTTGTAACTTTGGTTATGCTAATGAGCGTTTAAATAACGTACTTAAAAAGCAAATCGATACTTTACCACAATGTGCTAGCCAGTATTTACATCCAACCAAAATCGAATTAGCAAAAACAATTGCTCAAGGTATGGAACAGCGATTTGGTTACCAAGGACGAGTTCATTTTAATGTTGGTGGTTCACAATGTATTGAAGATTCATTAAAAGTCGTTCGTAATGCTACTGGTGGTAAATCTCTGATGTTTGCATTTCAAGGTGGTTACCATGGTCGTACTTTGGGTGCATCTTCAATTACTTCTAGCTACCGTTACCGTCGTCGTTATGGTCATTTTGGTGATCGTGCAATGTTTGTACCATTCCCATATCCGTTCCGTCGTCCAAAAGGAATGACAGCAGAAGAATATGGTGAACACTTAGTTGCTGAGTTTGCACGTTTATTTGAAACTGAATATCACGGTGTATGGGATCCAAAAGTCGGACAAGCAGAATATGCTGCATTTTATGCCGAACCATTACAAGCAACGGGTGGTTATATTGTTCCTCCTCGTAATTACTTTAAAGGTCTGAAAAAAGTTTTAGATCAATATGGTATTTTATTAGTTGTTGATGAAATTCAAATGGGCTTTTATCGTACGGGTAAATTATGGTCAATTGAGCATTTTGATGTTAAACCTGATGTGGTGGTATTTGCGAAAGCATTAACTAATGGTTTAAATCCATTAGGTGGTTTATGGGCTCGTGAAGAGTTAATCAATCCAGAAGTATTCCCAGTTGGCTCAACCCACTCTACCTTTGCTTCAAATCCTTTAGGTACCGCAGTTGGCCTAGAAGTATTAAAAATGACTTCTGAAACAGATTACGAAAAAATGGTCATGGATAGCGGTGCATATTTCCTTGAAGGATTAAAAACACTTGAGAAGAAACATAAAGAAATAGGCGAAGTTGATGGCCTAGGTCTTGCACTTCGTGCTGAAATTTGTACCGAAGATGGATTTACAGCTAACAAAGCATTAGTTGATAAAATGGTAGATATTGGTATGTCAGGTGATCTTGATTGGAAAGGTAACAAAATGGGCTTAGTGCTTGATATTGGTGGTTATTACAAAAATGTTATCACTTTTGCTCCTTCATTACATATTACTCGTCAAGAGATTGATCAAGGTATTGAACTACTCGATCAATTAATTACTCGAGCTAAAAAAGAACTTTAAGTCTTAAATCAAAATAATCCCGCTAATATCAATTAGCGGGAATTTCAGATCATTTATAGAAAGTTATGCGATATATCAATCAATTAGAACCTAATGAATTAATCAACAATTTTCTTTCTCATCCTCCGCGAGAGTTTACTAGCTGGATGAGTGAAGACGGTATACCTGCTTTTTCCGCTAAGTTTGATTTGCTCATAACTGCTGATGATGATTTTAAACATAAAGTTCATAAATTGCCTTTTTATAAAAAATGGAGGCATTGGTTACAACCAAAAACATGCTTTGTGGGTACAACCGTTTCAGAATATAGTTTATTGACTAATAAAATCGATGCGCATCAATTAGCTGACAATGTTAAGGCAGCTTATACAAAGAAATATCCATTTGTTATTGTTAAAGATTTGCCATCCGATTCACCTCTGCTTAGTAAGCAGGATAATCAATATTCTAAACAGATCATTGGTTCCTTAAAAGAACGGGGTTTTATTGAAGTTGATGGACAAGCTTTAGCTTGGGTTCCAATTGATTTTGAGTCGATCGATGATTTTTTTGCAAAATTATCATACAGTCGTCGTAAAAATTTAAGAAGAAAACTAAAATCCCGTGAAAAATTGGAGATTAACATCTTACAAACTGGTGATGATTGTTTTCTTAATGAATCCACTCTTGATTTATATTATCAACTTTATCTGAATGTATATGAGCAGAGTGAAGTGCATTTTGATTTATTAACTAAGCCATTTTTCACCCAATTACTGCAAAGTAAATCCTCAAATGGACGTATTTTTACTTATCATCATAATGGACAATTAATTGGTTATAACATCTGTTTTGTGGTGAACAACGTTTTAATCGATAAATACATAGGAATGGTTTATCCTCAAGCAAGAGAATTAAACCTCTATTTTGTTAGTTGGTTTGTTAATCTTGAATATGCATTACAACAAAAACTTAGTAGTTATGTTGCAGGTTGGACTGATCCAGAAGTTAAAGCTTCTTTAGGTGCTAGTTTTACCTTAACTAAACACTTAGTTTATATACGAAATCCTTTATTAAGGGCAGTTTTGCGTAGATTAATTGGCCATTTCGAAATAGATAAGGAGAAAGTAGCATGACATCGCTAGTTATCCTTAACTTTGATCAAAGTGTAGGTGAAATTGATAATGCTAAAACAATTGATTTTACTCAGTGGCAAGATGTCATTCGCTTTGGTTGTAGTACAAAAAAATTCCAAAAATTTAAAAAGGTATTACAACAATCATTACCAGAAAGCTATGGTACGGTATTAATGGGTAGCGGTGATTACCACCATATTTCGTTATTACTTATTGAGCAGCTAGCTAAGCAATATTCAGAAGAAAATCCCATTGAGGTAGTTATTTTTGACAACCATCCAGATAACATGTGTTATCTGTTTGGCATTCACTGTGGATCATGGGTTAGCTATGTGGCTAGTTTACCTTTTGTTAGCCATGTACATGTATTAGGAATTACATCACATGATATTGGCTTATGGCATTTTTGGGAAAATAGATGGTCACCACTGTTTCATAAAAAACTGACTTATTGGAGCATGGATGTTAATGTCTCCTGGGCTAAGAAAATTGGATTAAGTCATGCTTTTCGCTATTTTGATACGCCGGATGATCTTATTACTCAGTTTCTATCTGAACAATACCGTAACTCTAAACCAATATATCTATCGATAGATAAAGATGCCTTAAGTGAAGAAGTTATTCATACCAATTGGGACCAAGGAAAACTACAAACCTATCATTTATTAGATACTATTACATCTATTAAGCCTCGGATTATCGGTAGTGATATCACGGGCGAATTATCAATATGGCAGCCTAAAAATTGGTTTAAGAGATTACTAAGTTCACTGGACAAACAGCCTGAGATATCATTAGAAAAGTTAAATGATTGGCAACAAGAACAACATCAACTTAATTTAACATTATTAAAAGCTTTAAAAACCTAGCATTCAAGAACTGATATAGTTTGCCAGGTTTTTAATCCTTATCTTGAAGTTATTTAGAACGATGATGAGTATCTTTCTTCGCAAGTTTACTTTCTGCTAGTGCTAAAAACAAAATCCCTGAAACAATCAATATAGTTCCAATTAACTTAAATAAAGTGATAGGTTCATTAAATAGCCAAACTGAAGCAATCATTACGGTAACAACTTCAAAATGTGAAGCAGCAAAAGCAGGCCCTACAGGCGCTTTTTTTAATAAAGTCATCCAAGTAAAGAAGGTAAAAATGTAGCCAGCTATTGATACATAGATCCAATGACCGGAAAATACCCTAACTATCCATTCAACGCTCATCGAAAGTGGCTGGGCATGTTCGGCAGCCAATTTAAAGCTACATTGTGCAATCGTATCAAACATTAATAATACGGTAAAACCAATTAAATAGAACTTAGCCATATTAAGATAACCCCACAAAGATCACACCAGCAGTAATTAAAGACATACCAATAACACGATATACCGTCAGTAATTCTTTAAATAGAATCCGACCTACTAACATGATAGTGATGATATTAAATGAGGCGAGCAATACACCTTGGGAAAGTGGAACTAAAGTTAAAAAAGCTAACCACAGTAAAAATTCGGCAATGTAAGATGATATTCCTATCCAAATCCAATGATTTTTGGCGAGATCTAACCAATAGTACCATCCATCTCTATTAGTAGGTGATATTGCAGCATATTTAAAAGCAACTTGTCCTAAGGTATCAAAACAAATATTACTAACCCAAAGAAAAATAACTAAGGATGACATTATGCTTAAGTTCCTTCTGCCAGATTATTAAAAAATGAAGCGCACTCTTTAATTACTTCACGGCGTTGGCTATCAATAGTAATTAAATGATAACTATCATTTAATACAACTAATCGTTTTGGACCAGAAACATTCTTCTCAACTAATTTTGCATTAGTTTCAATATTGGCAATATCGTCATTACCTGAATGCATAATTAAACAAGATGACGTAACTTTTGGTAATTCTTGGCGAACATGTTTTGCCAATAATTGCATTTCTGCTAATGCAGGAAATGGATTTCCAGCAAGTCCAGCGGATGCAGCGTCGCCACTTAACATGCTTTCTGATACCACCGCTCGGATACGCTCATCTTTAAGACCATAAGGCGGTTTTTCAATAAAAGAGACTTTTTGAAAAATACCCAGTTTTTTAAAATAGACCAATAAAAAGAAAAACTTTTTAGCCCAAAATGGCATACTCCAACCATCATAATAAAATGTAGGTGCTAGAACACCAACACCTTTAACTTGATTTGGACGATCTGCAGCAAGTTTCAACGCCAAAAGTGCGCCCATTGATAAACCTGCGACAAAAAGGTTGTCTACATGTTTAGATAAATAATCAGCGCCATCTTGAACGCTTTTATACCAATCTTGCCAAGTTGTTTTACATAGATCTGCTTCAGTACCACAGTGACCTGCCAATTGTATTGCATAAACAGTAAATCCTGCTTTATGTAAACCATTGGCTAAAATACGCATTTCATTTGGTGTGCCAGTTAAACCATGAATTAATAGCACGCCATTTTTATTTCCTGGTAAAAAATAAGATAAATCTTCAATTGTACTCATTATTGTTCCTTTATTTCACCATCATGACTGGAATTAGTGATTGCTCTGCTTGTTTTAAAGCCTCTGTTACATCAGCAAAATTAACAATAGCAGTGTGCTTAATGTTATTTTTTTCACAGTAATTGATCAGCTTATCTTTAGCAAAAACCAGATCGACATGATGTGAAACGCAAAAATCAGAAGTACCATCACCAACATACAATATTTGAGGAAAATGTTGCTGTTGTTTTACATGATTGCATTTGCAATTACCACTTTGTTTTATACAATCCTTATTAGCGTAAGGAAACTCAAGGCGCCAACTTCTGTGATTATCATGCATTAGTTTATTGGCATAAATAGGTAAATGTTTAATACCATGACGCTTTAATACAAATTGGATAGCATAATCTAAACCATCACTAACTACATGAACTGGTATATGTTTTTTTTCGGTATACTTAATGAATGATTTAAAGCTAGAATCAATTTCAATTTTTTCCAATGCTTGATTAAGCTCTTCTAAGCTTGCGTCCATTAAGGCAATCTGTTTACTCATACACTCTTGAGAACCAATTTTACCACTAACCCACAACTCTTCGAGCTCATCACAGCCATCTTGGCCGAACTGACTAAGTAAAGTATCAGTTACATCTTTAACACTAATTGTGCCATCAAAATCACACAAAATAATAGGGTTGTGATAGCGAGTGTAAGATGGTTGAAAAAGATGATTAGTAATTGATGAAAAAGTATTCATATTCCAAGTAAAAATTGCTAGTTATAGATATTGGCGACAATTTTCTCACAAAGTGGTAGCTAACTTTGTTGGCTCTTTGTATATATTTTGTAACGAGGCTCTATTTGCCTGTATAATGAAGCATCTCGAAGTCCACTTTACGGTAAAGAGAATCAGAAATGAGTGAACGCATATTAATTATCGAAGATGATGAAAGATTAGCCAATTTAATACAAGTCTACCTAATCCGTCAAGGATATAGGGTAGATTGGCATAATAGTGGTGAAGGAGCAGAAGAAAAAATACAAAAAATCAACCCTGATTTGGTTATTTTAGATGTAATGTTACCTGAAAAAACTGGATTTGATATCTGTCGAGATATACGTTCATGGTTCAGTAACTATATTCTTATAATGACGGCTAGCGAAGATAATATTGATGAAATCGTGGGATTGGAGTTAGGCGCTGATGATTATTTAGCTAAACCGGTTGAACCACGATTATTACTAGCTCGAATTCGAGCATTGCTACGCCGAAAGCAAAATGAAACAGACAAAGAAGGCCTAAAAGAGCAAATTGCTTTATTTAACAATAATACTTTAGCCTTTGAAAATTTAGTGATTGATGGTGAAAATCGTAAAGTGTTATTAGACGGGCATGAAATAGATTTAACGACAGCCGAATTTGACTTACTCTGGTTGTTGGCTAATAACGCAGGTAAGATTCTATCTCGAGATGATATATTTTCCCAAGTTAGAGGGATTGATTTTGACGGTAGCGATCGTTCAATTGATGCCCGAATTTCTCGGTTAAGACGTAAACTCCTTGATGATCCTGATAATCCTTCTAGAATTAAAACGGTTCGAGGAAAGGGGTATTTATTCATGCGCGAAGGGGAAAACCATTGAGACAGTTATTAGCTAAACCGCTATTTTTTAACCGCCGCATCGTCTTTTATCTAGTTATTTTACTTTCATTGCAATGTATTATCGCCTATGGTGCATTATTAGTGTTTGATTCACTACCTTCATCATTAACTGATATGCCAGATGATCATATCGTTTTTCGTGAATCACAACGAGGAACAGTCAACTTAATTCGCAAACATATTGATGAAAACAAACAGCGTCCACTGCAAGCAGTAGTTGACGAGTTACAACCATATTTTGGTTATCCAATCAAAGTATTACCTGCAAATACAGAATTATCTCATTTTGTAAAAAAAGAACTTGAAAAACTTGATTTTGCTTATGATGGTGATGACGAAGTTGTCTATATCAATCTCAATGATGGTCATTTATTACAATTGGGGCCGATTCTAATGCGAGATATATTAGAATCAAATACCATGTCGTTGAGCGTTTTCCTTATTATTTGGGCATTATTTAGTGCCATAATCTTTTTTATATTAATCTATTTCGCGTTTAGTGCTGTATGGAAAGATCTGGTCAACATACGTCAAACCGCAGAACAACTTGGACAGGGCAATTTGAAGGCTCGAACGGAAAATGTGAAAGGTTGGTTATTCAAACCATTAGCCAATGTTTTAAATAATATGGGGACTCACATTGAGCATCTTGTCAGCACTAACCAAACAATTTCACATGCGATGGCACATGAACTACGAACCCCTCTTGCACGAATGCGATTTGAGTTAAGTATGCTTGAAGAATCTACAGACGAAGTAGAAAGATCTGATTTACAAAAAGGAATGAGTGATGATATAGATGAACTTGAAACTCTCATTAATGCTAGTTTGAATTATTTTAAAATGCAGCAAAGTAATATTGAATTAAACTTTACTACTGTATCGTTAAAACAATGGGGTGAAAAAGTTTGTCAGTCATTAGCACTATTTAAACCTAAGGGCTTTGAGCTCATTTGCCATAGCCAAGATGCTAAAGCTAAAATTGATATCAATTTGGCAGAAACTATTGTCAAAAATCTGCTACTTAATGCGTTTAAATATGCAGCCCATAAAGCAGTATTAAATATAACCAAACAAGATAACCGAGTTATTTTGGAAATTGATGATGATGGTGCAGGCATTCCTTTCGATTCTCGAGAAAAAATTTTTATGCCTTTTGCTCGCCTTGACACCAGTCGTACACGATCAACTGGTGGCTATGGGTTAGGCTTAGCTTATGTAAAATTAATGGCAGAATTTCATGACGGTAAAGCATTCGTGGTTACTAGCCCACTAGGTGGTGCAAGATTTGTCGTTTCGATAAAATCAGGAGAGGAATAACTGAAGTTAAAATTAAAATAATTGTTAAAATTATTTAGGAGTGTTATCCGTTTGAGGGTAATTATTTTTTTCAGGTAACTGAAATCTCTTGTTTTAACGTTTCGAAAAAACAAAAAATTTGCTATATTCGTCGGTCGAAGTGATAAAAGTGATAAATCTCATTTCTAAATTGGTTATGAGTAAACATATATAATCAGAGGTTTTTTATGAG
This sequence comes from Gilliamella sp. B3482, assembly GCF_026536805.1. NCBI lineage: Bacteria > Pseudomonadati > Pseudomonadota > Gammaproteobacteria > Orbales > Orbaceae > Gilliamella > Gilliamella sp. B3482. Next base: position 172,754 of record NZ_JAFNNL010000004.1, read on the forward strand.
CGGTGATTTACCGACAGAGAACGAAACTCGTCCAAATAACTTTATTCGTCAAATTATTGATGCGGATCTTGCTGCGGGAAAATATAAAACAACGCATACTCGTTTTCCGCCAGAACCTAATGGCTATTTACATATTGGCCATGCAAAATCTATCTGTTTAAACTTCGGTATTGCCCAAGATTATCACGGTAAATGTAATTTACGGTTTGATGATACCAATCCAGCCAAAGAAGATATTGAATATGTTGAATCAATTAAGGAAGATGTCCGATGGTTAGGATTCGAATGGGATGGTGAGATTTGCTATTCGTCTGACTATTTTGACCGTTTGTATGAATATGCCATAGAGCTTATCAATAAAGGATTAGCTTATGTAGATGAACTATCTCCTGAAGAAATCCGAGAGTATCGAGGCACCTTAACACAACCAGGTAAAAATAGCCCTTATCGTGATCGAAGCATAGAGGAAAATTTAGCATTATTTATCCAAATGAAAGAGGGTAAATTTGCTGAAGGTAAAGCTTGCTTAAGAGCGAAAATCGACATGGCTTCACCTTTTATTGTTATGCGTGATCCAGTTTTATACCGTATCAAATTTGCCGAGCATCACCAAACTGGTAATAAATGGTGTATCTATCCGATGTATGATTTTACTCACTGTATTTCGGATGCTATTGAAAATATAACCCATTCACTTTGTACGCTTGAGTTCCAAGATAACCGTCGTTTATATGACTGGGTTTTAGATAATATTACTATTCAAGCTCGTCCTCATCAGTATGAGTTTTCTAGATTAAATCTAGAATATGCTATTACCTCAAAACGTAAATTAACACAATTGGTCGCCGAAGAAATTGTTGATGGTTGGAATGATCCTCGTATGCCAACCGTTTCAGGTTTACGCCGTCGAGGTTATACCCCAGCTTCAATTCGTGAATTTTGTCGTCGAATCGGGGTAACTAAACAAGAAAATACCGTTGAAATGAGTACACTTGAATTCTGTATTCGAGAAGATCTCAACGAAAATGCACCTCGAGCAATGGCGGTACTTGATCCAGTTAAAGTGGTGATTGAAAACTTTTCAGAAACACTTGATGAAGTCTTAAGTATGCCAAATCATCCTAACAGGCCTGAACTCGGTCATCGCGAAGTAACATTTACGCGTGAAATTTATATTGATCGAGCTGATTTCAGAGAAGAAGCTAATAAAAATTATAAGCGTTTAGTATTAGGTAAAGAAGTCCGTCTGCGTAATGCTTATGTGATACGCGCTGATCGTGTTGAAAAGGACGCAGAAGGTAATATACAAACTATTTATTGTAGTTACGATCCGGCAACATTAAATAAAAATCCTGAAGATGGACGTAAAGTTAAAGGCGTTATTCATTGGGTATCAGCCAAGTATGGTAAACCTGCTGAAATTCGTCTTTATGATCGTTTATTTAGTACCCCAAATCCTGGTAGCGCTGAGGATTTCTTATCAACTATCAATCCAAATTCTTTAATTATTAAACAAGGATTTGTTGAGCCTAGTTTGCAAAAAGCCAAAGCCGAACAAGCTTATCAATTTGAACGTGAAGGTTATTTCTGTCTTGATAGTAAGTATGCGACAGAAGATAAATTAGTCTTTAATCGAACCGTAGGCTTAAGAGATAGTTGGAACGAAGCTTAATCATAGAGAAGCTTAGTTATAGAATAAAAAACGCCAACTTTAGTTGGTGTTTTTTATTGTCATCTCTGGTGCGATGTTATTCTACCTTTTTTACTTCTTTTAGTAATTTTATAGCTAAAAGCATTAAAAATACTGCACCTGCTATTAAAATGATCCAAATTAACCATTCAGATAAATAAGATGATTTGCTTGAATTATCATCGGTTTGAGATAATACATTTTTGTTGCCTAGTTTTATTTTATCACCTAAATGGGCCATAGGCACATCTTGTGCAGATATTGTATCAGACAGTAAAGCTTTTTCACTTAAAGATGCCGGTTTAGCATTAGCCGCCCCCCAAGCGAGAATAAAAGGTCCATTATTAGCACTGTTAAAAATAATACTCATCCGGTATAAATGAGCGGTAACATAGGGTGCTTGATCTAAAGACGCATTAATTGCTTTAATTTTTAATTGTTTAATATTTAAAGTTGAATTATTAATATTGATTGTTTGGCTTTGATTGGCGTCACTTATGCTTCGAAAAATAAAATCATCAAGTTTGTGCCATGTTTTATCATTATCATGGGTTTTATAAAAGATACTTGCAGGTAAGATTGTACGCTCATTTGGCAGTTTAACAGTAAGCTCTTTAATCGGTAGTGATGTAGGTAATTCATAAATTGCCTCTTGTTCATCAGCTGAAATTAAATTTAATTTGATCGGATAAAGTGCTCTTATTGGTGTTGCTTTTCTCGATGTGAATTCTACGCCTCTAATATTCGGCACTATTTGCTTGTCTGATTTTAATTGTAAAATCCAATAGGTAGATTTGAAATTCATACCCGAAGGTAAATCAATAGTATTAACATTTAATGATTGATTATTGTTATTATCCGTCAAAGACATTATTGGAACATTATCAATCGCAGTTTGCCATCTTTTTAAATCGCTACTATAAAGAAGGTTTGCAGTTGCTCTCCAATTTTGTGTTTTATCGAAATCGATAGATAAACGACTAAATGGTTGGCCTAGTTTAATCTCATTAGGAATTTCCAACAAGTATGTTGCCTGATACCCATCTGATTTATTGGTGCTATCAAAATTAATTTTTACATTCTTATTATTAATATTGATATTGTATTGACCAACTAGAGATTGATTTTTTTCATCTTGCCCATCTTCATTATCATTTTCATCCGTTTGAAGATTGTTATTTAACGTATAAACGGTAACTGGAAAAGTTTTATTTTCCTCATTTTCCTGATATACATTGACTAATGCAAATGGGACTGGTTGGCCTTTTTGATTGAAAACTCGAACATCATCTAATGTGCTAGATAATGCTTGAGTATATATATCACGGGTTAGCTCAATTCGGTTATACATACTGCCACTGTCATTAAGTTCTATCATAGCGCCATAGGCATATTGATTTGTTTGATCAGTCGCATGACTTAATCCACTTATTAGCAAAAGCGAGCTTAATAAGATTTTTTTCATAACTTTTTATCCATTAGTTGAAATACTATTCAGCAATTCGTGGTTATTTCTGTTGTAAATAATTTAATTCTGTTCTTCTTGAATTTGCGAAATATTCGCTTAATATTTTAAATTTTTTTTTATATTGATTGTTATTCATTTTCGACCAAGCTTTCATCATTCTGTTTTGGCGGTAAAGGTGCTAAATAACCAATTAATAACATTAACAACGCTACACCAATAAACGCAAAAGCTCTCAATAAACCGTCTATTTCTCGAATATCGACAAAAATCAGCTTAATAACAACAATGATTTGAATTAATTGGCCAGTAAACCATATTTTTCGGAGTGAAGCTCTGTGTCCAATCATAATCAAAATGACGGCGGTTAACATCCAAAGGAGTGATGCAGTCATTTGAACAATATTATTGTGCCATAAGATATATGAACTCCAGGTGATATCAAATGCTTGACTCAGGCAACGTAAAACAATACTGTTAAACCAAAGGAATGTTAATGTCATTAACAAGACTACAATCAAATTAGGTAGTGGTATTTTAAAGTTAGTAAAATTGGTTGTTTTATTTTCAATTTGCAAATAACCCATAGACAGTTTTAACCATACGCAGAGCATGATTAAACTAAAAATTGCACTTTCTTCAAGCGGGTTAATAATTGGGATATAAGGCCAATAGATAATTTGTCCATTCATACCAATACCCATAATCAAATAGTATACCATGTAAGCAACAAGTGGTAGCAAACCGACTAACCAATAACTTTTTATTAATGAAAATGAAGTAATATATTGGCGTTTAATAAGAATATAGAATAGCAAAGTGATTCCACTTGCAATAGTAGCCCAAAGACTCCATTTTATTACCTCATACCCCCAAGGTAATTCATTAAATATATGTAGTATTTCCCGAGCTAGCCAAAGCAATATTAGCCAAAATAAACATATATGTAATAAAATAAATAGATTCTTTATGTCAGTGTTACAATTTATTTGGTTTGTCTGTAATTTATATAGATAAGCATAACCACTGATAAAAGCTATAATCCAAGCTAAACTAAAATAGACATAGTTAGATAAATAGTAACATGAGATAGCTTCACTTCTTAGTAAACATGTTGCTAATACCACCCAAAGTAATATCATTCCATGACAAATAATATTCCAATTAATCTTTTTACCAATGAAGTACCATAACCAAAACGAAACAGTAAAACATAATACAATTAACGATGTTTCTAAACTGATTTGATCTAAGAATAACGGAATACTTAATAAAATCCAAAACATCCAAATAACAACAGACATAGATACGCAAGATAATTTGATTAATTTTGTGATTTCATTTTTTTGTCCATAATAGTGCCATAAACAAGCATTAACAAATAAAGTAATACTAGTAGTTCCTAAAAGTGAAGAGTACAGGATTGGCGTTAATTGATTATGCTCCAAAGATATTAGTGAAGAAATAATACCTAACAACATGATTAATGTACCAAATAAAGCAGTACGGTAGTGTTTTTGTGAGAACATAATCCATGTAATAGCCGTTCCTTCAAACATCCACAATGAAGCTGTCCAATTGGCGCTAAGAGCAAGCGGAATTGATAATGTAATAAATGAAACACCAATAGCCAGCCAATATAACGATATTGTTTTAGCTAATGATTTCCATAAATGGAGAATAATATAGGCACCGACAAGATAGAATAATCCAAAACCAAGCGATGAAAATGCTGGGCCAAATTCCCATTGTTGGGTAATAGCATATTGCAATCCGAATCCGCATAAGGGAGCACCAAACAGTAATAGCAAATCAATAGTATTCTGGTTTTTTTCTTGATTATTGATGCTTCGGATTGATAACAATACCGCTAAAACACCGTAAATTACTAAATTGATAAGAATGAAGACTTGGCATTCAGTATAGAATTCTGGCGTAAAACTTTTTATTCCCCAAACTAGCGATACAACAAAAGTAAATATAAATCCCAATAGATTAAGAATTCTCCAAGATTGCGTAATACTGATTACCAAAATTGCTGTTGAAATCATTAAATAATAACTAAATAACGCAATATGATTACCGGAACCATCGGATAGTAAAATTGGTGTTAGGTAACCACCAACACAGGCAATGATTGCCAAGCTCATTGCTCTTTGCAAGATGGCAAATATAATGCTGGTAGAACAAATCACAACTAAAACGGCAAAGGTGATTAAAGCAGGGACTAAGTCATATAACTTGAAGGCAGCAAAAATAGTCAGATATAAAATTGCAATAGCCCCACCTTGTAAAATAAGCGCGTAAATCTGGCGTTTAAGGCGCAATTTCCAGCCGATAGCCAATAAACCAATACCTAAAATCAGTGAGCCTAAAACTCTAATTTCAGGTTTAAGATAATGATGATGATGTTCAATGCCGTATTTGAATAGATAAGACAGTCCCAAAAATAGAATTATAATAGCAATTTTAGTGATAATATTGACTCTAATTAACCAATTAAACAATGCATAACCAATGCTTGGTTCATTATTACGAGAACGTTTATGGTATGATTCAAAAGGATCGTATTTAGGTTGTGAAATCTCTAGTTGGTTATCAATTTGTTGATATTGTTCTGTGATTGGTTGTGTTTTGACTTCTGGCTGATCATGTTCAACACACAAGGCATTTTCATCGGCTGTTGTTGAATCTGATTGCAGCGTAGTATCAACTAAAACGAGTTCATTTTTCTCATTAAGCACCAAACTTGAGAATGTCTCTTTTTGGTGAAGAAAAGGCTTTAATGGCTGTATTATTTCTGAAGTTAATGGTTCTACATTGTTTTCTGTTATTTCTTCATTAGGTATGTTTTGTGTTGATTGAACCATGTCAGTTTTTTGTTCAATCTCTGTTTGGATAGCTTCGTCCTTAATTTCATGAGGACTATCTGTTACTAATTCTTCAGTTACTTTTGTTGTATTGCTTTCTTCTTCTACATATGTTTTATCTGATTGATAAAGTTGCTGTGTAAGAGATAAAAGATTTTTATGTAATTCTGTTATCTGGGTCTGTAAGACCGTAATTTGTTCCTTCAAATTAGCAAAATTGACAAATACCGCAATAAACAGCGCAATAATGAGGAAATAAAAAATGAATTCCACTCCACTTTCCTTATACTAAAAAATACTTACTACTTCAATATTTTTAAAAGTTGATAATACATATATATTTTTGTGAGTTGCAGTAAATCAATAATTATTCAATAAATCAACTATTTTTTATTTAGCATATCATTGTTGATGACATTAAAGATTAGTCAATAAGCTTTCAAAAACCCCGTTCCTCAACTTTTTTATTAAATCATATAATGATTTTTAAGATAGCCTTTTTAGCTACTTACTTTTATAATGTTGTTCTATTTTTTCCCTTTTTTTGCTTAAAAAGAGTACTTAGCATGAAAATTTTAGCTGGTTCTTCTGCTCTATCGACATTTCGTATTAATAAAATTCTATCCTCATGTCGTGAACGATCTATCCCCATTGTCAATATCGAAGCTCAATATATTCACTTTATCGATCTGATTGATGAACTGACTTCCGAACAGAGTTTAACCTTGGATAAGCTGTTACAATATGGTCCTAAAAGTGCGCAGATAAAGATAGAAAATCCAGCAAATAAAATACTCTTTTTAGTTACCCCACGCGAAGGCACTATCTCACCATGGTCATCTAAAGCCACCGATATAGCACATAATTGTGGACTATCACAAATCCATCGAATAGAGCGTGGAATTGCTTATTATGTACAAGTTAGTTCATCCTTAACGGCAATACAACAAAATACTTTTCTTTCATTAATTCATGACCGAATGATGGAAACGGTATTAAGTAGCTTTGAGCAAGCTCAGCAATTATTTAAGACTGAACAGCCCAAACCAGTAACCATTGTTGATTTATTAGGAAAAGGGCGCAATGCTTTAGAAGAGGCTAATGTAAAATTAGGTTTAGCTTTAGCGCCTGATGAAATTGACTATTTAGTTGAAAGTTTCCAAAAATTAAACCGTAATCCTACAGATATTGAACTTTATATGTTCGGTCAAGCGAATTCTGAACATTGTCGCCATAAGATATTCAATGCTGATTGGGTGATTGATGGTATAAAACAACCAAAATCATTGTTTAAAATGATAAAAAACACCTTTGAAAATACGCCAGATTATGTGTCATCCGCTTATAAAGATAATGCTGCGGTAATGGATGGCTCAAAAGTGGGGCGTTTTTTTGCTGATTATGAAAATCGAACTTACGATTTTCATCAGGAATATGCAGATATTCTCATGAAGGTTGAAACGCATAATCATCCAACTGCGATATCTCCTTGGCCAGGAGCAGCAACTGGTAGTGGTGGTGAGATTCGGGATGAAGGTGCGACTGGAAAAGGCGCTAAACCCAAAGCTGGTTTAGTTGGTTTTTCCGTTTCAAATTTACGAATTCCTAATTTTGAGCAACCGTGGGAACAAGATTTTGGTAAACCGGATCGAATAGTGAGCGCCTTCGATATTATGATGGATGGACCTTTAGGTGGCGCTGCATTTAATAATGAATTTGGTCGTCCAGCATTGTTAGGTTATTTTCGTACTTATGAAGAAAAAGTAAACAGCTTTAATGGCGAAGAGGTCAGAGGTTATCATAAACCAATTATGTTAGCTGGTGGTATGGGAAATATCCGTCGAGAACATATCCAGAAAGGTGAATTTCCTATTGGTTCCAAACTAATTGTTTTAGGCGGACCAGCTATGAATATTGGTTTAGGTGGTGGTGCTGCGTCCTCAATGACTTCTGGGCAATCGGATGCGGATCTCGATTTTGCTTCGGTTCAACGTGATAATCCTGAAATGGAACGTCGTTGCCAAGAGGTCATCGACCGTTGCTGGCAACTTGGCGATAAAAATCCTATTTTATTTATCCATGATGTAGGCGCGGGAGGCTTGTCTAATGCTATGCCTGAACTTGTTAGTGATGGTGGCTGTGGTGGTCAGTTTGAATTGCGCAAAATATTAAGTGATGAGCCGGGAATGTCGCCTTTAGAAATTTGGTGTAATGAATCACAAGAGCGTTATGTATTGGCTATTCATCCGGAAAGCCTTGAGTTATTTGATGAACTTTGTAAACGTGAACGCGCACCCTATGCGGTTATCGGGGAAGCTACAATAAATAAAGCAGTAGTTTTACATGATGAGCATTTTAATAATAATCCGATAGATTTACCTTTAGATGTTTTACTTGGTAAAACCCCTAAAATGTTACGTGATGTAAAGTCAAGCCAAGCCGAAGGTGACCATTTTTCTACATCTGATATCAATTTATATGATGCAGTGAAACGGGTACTGCATTTACCAGTTGTGGCCGAAAAAACCTTTTTAATTACGATTGGTGACCGTTCGGTAACTGGCATGGTTGCTCGTGATCAGATGGTTGGACCTTGGCAAGTACCTGTTGCCGATTGTGCAGTGACAACAGCAAGTTTAGATAGTTATTATGGTGAAGCTATGTCAATGGGTGAACGCGCCCCTGTTGCTTTGCTTAACTATGCTGCATCAGCACGATTAGCTGTTGGTGAAGCAATTACCAACATTGCGGCGACAAACATTGGCGACATTAAGCGAATTAAGCTTTCGGCTAACTGGATGGCAGCCGCAGGTCATCCGGGTGAGGATGCTGGTCTTTATCAAGCAGTTAAAGCTATTGGTGAAGAACTATGCCCAACATTGGGTCTGGCTATTCCAGTCGGTAAAGATTCCATGTCAATGAAAACGACATGGCAACAAAATGGTGAACAAAAAACGGTAACTTCACCTTTATCATTAGTGATTTCGGCATTTGCTCGAGTTGAAGATGTCCGTAAAACAGTTACGCCACAACTTCGCACCGATCAGGATAATCTATTGTTGTTTGTTGATCTCTCTAAAGGTTACCATGCATTAGGTGCAACGGCATTGGCGCAGGTTTATCGCCATCTTGGACAAAGAACTGCTGATGTTCATGACGCTAAAGAATTAGCTGATTTTTATCAAGCTATACAAACGCTAGTCGCTCAAAATAATCTATTGGCTTATCATGATCGCTCAGATGGTGGGTTATTGGTTACTTTGGCTGAAATGGCATTTGCAGGGCATTGCGGTATTGATGTTGATATTCATTCTCTCGGTAGTGATGTGATTGCCTCGTTATTTAATGAGGAGCTAGGGGCAGTTATTCAAATTCGTGGTAGTGATTTAGACGAAGTCATGACATGCTTTAAGCATTTTGGACTGTCCCATGCGATTTATAAATTAGGCTCAGCTAAGGCCGGACAGCAATTTATTGTGCGTAATAACAGTGCTGTGGTATATAGCGAATCTCGATTAACCATGAGAACTTGGTGGGCAGAAACCACTTGGCAAATGCAGCGTTTGCGAGATAATCCAGCATGTGCTGATCAGGAGCATCAAGCCAAACAAAATGATGACGATCCGGGATTAAATGTTCACCTTACTTTTGATTCAGAACAAGATATTGCTGCACCTTATATAGCCAAAGGTGTGAAGCCTAAAATTGCAATTTTACGCGAACAGGGAGTCAACTCGCATGTGGAAATGGCTGCTGCATTTGCTCGAGCTGGATTTGAATCAATTGATGTCCATATGACGGATTTATTATCTGGGCAAGTGACATTGAATCAATTTAATACCATCGTTGCTTGTGGTGGTTTCTCTTACGGAGATGTATTAGGTGCAGGCGAAGGATGGGCTAAATCTATTTTATTTAATGAACAAGTTCGCCATGAGTTTGAGCAATTCTTCCATCGTAATGATACTTTGTCATTAGGTGTATGTAATGGCTGCCAAATGATGTCAAATCTCAAAGATCTAATACCAGGTGCTGAGTTATGGCCTCGTTTTGTACGAAACGTATCGGAACGCTTTGAGGCACGCTTTAGTTTGGTCAAAATCCAATCAAGTCCTTCATTACTCTTTACTGATATGGCTGGTTCGCATATGCCTATTGCGGTTTCTCATGGTGAAGGTCAAGTTGAAACTAGAGATTTAGATCATTTAACTCGTTTAGAGGCTTCGGGTTTAGTGGCAGTCAGGTATATTGACCATTTTGGAAAAGCGACAGAGCAGTACCCTGCAAATCCGAATGGATCACCAAATGGTATTACAGCTGTAACGTCAAGTGATGGTCGATCAACTATAATGATGCCACATCCAGAGCGAGTTTTTAGGACTGTAACCAATTCATGGCATCCTGATAATTGGGGCGAAGATAGTCCTTGGATGCGAATTTTCCGCAATGCACGTAAGCAACTTGGATAAAAAAATCGCCGACTTTTGTCGGCGATTTAGTTTCATAAAAATAATATAAACTTTAATCGGTTACTTTTGCCTATTATTTAGAGGCTCTGCTATGTCATTGTTCATTTTTCGCAATAATTGCTCAGTTGTTTCAAAATTGATGCAAGCATCAGTAACTGATACACCATACTTAAAGTTTTCTTTTGGTTGTTCAGATGATTGATTTCCTTCAAATAAATTACTTTCGATCATTACACCAATAATTGAATTGTTGCCTTGCTTAATTTGCTCAATAATTGAGTCTACAACGATTGGTTGATTACGGTAATCTTTATTTGAGTTGGCGTGACTACAATCTATCATTAAATTAGGCACTAATTTAGCCTTGTTCATTTGAACTTCACATAATGCAACATTTTCGGCATTAAAGTTAGGTGTTTTTCCTCCTCTTAGGATCACGTGACCATGTGGATTACCTAAAGTTTGTAATACCGTAACTTGCCCTTGTTGATTAATACCTACAAATCGATGTGCCATTGAGGCTGATTTCATTGCATTAATCGCCACATCTAAACTACCATCTGTACCATTTTTAAAGCCAACTGGCATGGATAATCCTGACGCCATTTCTCGGTGAGTTTGTGATTCAGTGGTTCTTGCACCAATAGCTGACCAGCTAATTAAATCACCGATGTATTGAGGTGTATTTGGATCTAATGCTTCAGTTGCAATTGGTAACCCGATTTTAGTGATATCAAGAAGTAATTTACGTGCTTTTTTTAAACCATGTTCGATATCGAACGAACTATCCATATGAGGGTCATTGATCATACCTTTCCAACCAACAGTAGTTCTTGGTTTTTCAAAATAAACACGCATAACGATAAATAAGTTATCTTTAACCTCATCAGATAGTTTTTTTAGTTTATGTGCATATTCAATTGCGGCTTCAGTATCGTGAATAGAACAAGGACCACAAACAATAAGTAATCGATGGTCACGACGTTCTAAAATATTAACAATAGTTTGACGAGATGAAGCAATTTGATTTTCTAATTCTGATGATAATGGATAAAGATTCTTAATTTCTTCAGGTGTAATTAACATGTGCTCATCTCTAATTCGAACATTATTTAGTGTGTCTTTTAACATTTTATTTTCCTTGTTAAAATCATGCATATTTTTTATATGTAAAATATTGATTACATAAACACTTAATATGTAAACACAAAATTACAAAATAGTAAATTAAAATTTTACTTATTGTTAGATAAAATATAATATCAAAGTGTAAATTCTTGTTTACACCTTAAGGATCTAATTCAAATAAGTGGAAACAAATGTGTACGAATACTTGAATTAATTACAAGTACTCGTATATCAATGAGGTTAACTAAGATTTAAATAGAAGATATTGCTTTTAATATTAATTGTTTATCAATAACATCAATGACTTCAACAGAACCTATTTTAGTCGGTAAAACTAATCTAATTTGCCCAGATTGAACTTTCTTATCTCGCAGCATGTGAGGAATGTAGGATTCATTTGTCATCTGTTTAGGTCTTTCTACTGGTAATTTGGCCTTAATTAATAACTTTTTAATCCGATCAAAATCTTCATCAGTAAATTTGCCAAGTAACTTAGCTGTTTGAGCTGCCATTAGCATTCCAACACTAACTGCTTCACCATGTAACCAATTCCCATAGCCAAGCTCAGCTTCAATTGCATGACCGTAGGTGTGGCCAAGATTTAATATAGCGCGCATATCTTGTTCTGTTTCATCAGCAGCGACAACCTGAGCTTTCAATTCACAACATCGATAAATACAGTAACTTAATGCATCGACATCTAAATTAAGTAAATCATCTATATGTAATTCTAGCCAATTAAAAAACTCACAATCCATTATAATGCCATATTTAATCACTTCAGCTAGACCTGCTGAAAGTTCTCTTTGTGGTAAAGTTTTTAAACAATTAATATCAATTACGACTGATTGCGGCTGATAAAATGCACCAATCATATTTTTACCTAGAGGGTGATTAATTGCAGTTTTACCACCAACGGAAGAATCTACTTGAGATAATAAAGTAGTAGGAACCTGTATAAATTTTATGCCACGTTGATATGCGGAAGCTGCAAAACCTGCCACATCTCCAATAACGCCACCACCAAGAGCAATAAGTATGCTACTGCGCGTATGATTGTTGGCCAGTAAAGCAGTCAAGATTTTATTCCAAGTTTCCATCGTTTTGTATTGCTCGCCATCAGGAATAATAATGAAATCAGTTTTGACCCCATGATCTTCAAGCATTTTAATTAATTGCTGTAAATAAATTGGAGCAATAGTGTCATTTGTAGCAATGAGGACTCTCTGGCCACTATGTAGTTTGAAATATTCAAATTGACTAAGTAAGTTTTCACCAATAGTGATGGGATAACTGCGATTATCTAACGCTACATTTAGGATCTTTTGCATAATTATTTCCAGATAAGTTCATGCCAATTTAATCTTCAATGTTAACGATAAAAAAGTGGCAGCGCAACTTAGAATCATTTAAACTTATTGGCAATTTTTTTCTGTAATGTTGAATTTATATGACTTTATCTTTCGTGTTAGCACAAAAAAATTGGCGTGTAGGTGATATTGAAGGTAATACTCAGCAAATCATTGAACTGATACAAAACTATTCCTCTAATGATCTAATTATTTTATCTGAGCTTGCAATTTGTGGTTATCCTCCAGAAGATTTAATTTATCGAGATGATTTTAAAATTCGTTGTCAACAAGCTTTATTGACTATCAAGCAAGCTAGTCAACAATGTAGTGTTATTGTTGGTCATCCTCATTGGCAAGATGGAGTGGTTTATAATGCGTTATCATTGTTTTCTGAAGGACAACAAATAGCGTGTTACCATAAACAGCAGTTACCTAATTACGATGTATTTGATGAAAAACGTTATTTTAGTGCTGGTGAGCAGACTTGTGTTATCGATTTCAAAGGTAAAAAAATTGGTTTATTGATCTGTGAAGATCTTTGGCAATGTGAGCCTATTGATCGAATTGGCGCTCAGGGTGCGGATCTGGTTATTTCTATTAATGCTTCACCTTATGCTTATGAAAAACAAAAGCATCGCGAAGAACTTATAAAACACCATGCTTTAAGAACCGGCTTACCGATTATTTATGTGAATCAAATTGGTGGTCAAGATGAGCTTATTTTTGATGGTAGCTCATTTGTATGTGATGATAAAGGCCATATCGTTCATCAGCTCAACTTTTTTGAAGAACAAATTTCTATTTTTCATCTTGGACATAATTATAAACCAGTTGTTGATTCTAAAAGTGATCCATTAGCAAATGTTTATGATGCATTAGTTTTAGCGACTCGCGATTATATTACTAAAAATGGTTTTCAAGGTGCAGTATTAGGATTATCTGGTGGAATTGATTCCGCTTTAACATTGGCAATTGCAGTTGATGCTTTGGGGAAAGATAAAGTACAAGCGGTTATGATGCCGTTCAGATATACGGCAGATATTAGTATTGCTGATGCAAAAGAAGAGGCCGAAATATTGGGTGTTGAATTTGATATTATTTCAATTGAACCGATGTTTGATGCTTTTATGTCTTCTTTAACGCCGATGTTTATGGGGACACAAAAAGATACAACTGAAGAAAATCTACAAGCGCGTTGCCGCGGTGTGATTTTAATGGCGCTTTCAAACAAACGTCGTAGATTAGTCTTAACGACAGGCAATAAAAGTGAAATGTCGGTTGGTTATGCAACACTTTACGGTGATATGGCTGGTGGTTTTGATGTACTTAAAGATGTACCTAAAACCATGGTATTTGCGTTATCTAAATATCGAAATAGTAGATCGCCTGTTATTCCTGAACGAGTCATTACACGCCCACCTTCAGCTGAACTTGCGCCAGATCAAAAAGATGAAGATAGTTTGCCTCCATATGATATTTTAGATGGGATATTAAAAGGTTATGTTGAACACGATTTTTCCGTTGAACAACTGGTTGCGCAAGGTTATGATGAAACAACTGTAAGGCGAGTGATTAAATTAGTTGATATTAACGAATATAAAAGACGTCAATCAGCAGTAGGTCCTAAAATTACAACTCGTAATTTTGGTAAAGGTAGACGATATCCAATTACTTCTGCTTTTGGATTTAAGAATTGGTAATCTCGAATTAAGGGCAAAGAGATATGAAAAAAATTGAAGCAATTATTAAACCTTTTAAACTAGATGATATTCGAGAAGCTCTTGCTGATCAAGGAATTACGGGGATGACCGTTACTGAAGTGAAAGGTTTTGGTCGCCAAAAAGGGCATACTGAGCTTTATCGTGGTGCTGAATATATGGTTGATTTTTTACCAAAAGTAAAAATAGAACTTGTTGTCGCTGACGATATTTTAGAAACATGTATTGAGACTATCATGAAAACTGCTCAAACAGGTAAAATTGGTGATGGAAAAATATTTGTTTATAACGTTGAGCAAGTAATTCGTATACGTACTGGTGAAATGGATGAGTCAGCTATTTAACTTTATTGATTTGAATATCGGGACGTTCTTGCCTAAGTAGATTATTGGTGACAACGCCTTGAATCGAACAAATAAGGAGTTGCATATTATCACCTTTTTCAAGCAGTAATAACTTTTCGGTAGTATTTGGAGCTGGTATTGTTTTTACTCCAACTACTGTCCCTGTGTTTTTATGCCAAACCTGGATATCGTCAGTAATATTTCGAATTCTTGGATTGGCAATATACAGAAGATTATCTTCCATATTTTTCCACTCTAAAAAATCCAAACTTTCACGTATCTCATTCATATCATTATCAATGATGAATCCCCAGAAATAATATTTCCCCATCTTTTTCAAATCCATCGCACTATCATAATAACCGATAAGTTTTAAGTTTTTATATTGAATTGGCGTTTTGAAATAAATGAAGTTGTTGTTCGTGTCTGTGCGATTTTCAACTGGAATATAAGCTTGATTATGATTAAAAATTTCAACATTAGTATGATTTTTTAACTCTTCTCTATGCTCATAGACATGATTAAAAAAGTCAGGGTTACAGGATGTCAATTCTTCAATCAGCGGTATTTTATCTGCTGATACGGCAAATGAACAAAACATAAAAAGTGGGACTATAACGTTTTTGAGCATGTTGATTGAAATTGACAAAAATAGATACCATTTAGTTAATTGTCTTTGATTGTATAATTATTACAACAGAATAACAATGTTAAACCGTTTTTTCTTTTTTTAAGAAATATTAAGATTTGACAAATATTTAACCACTAAAAAGGCCTTCAAATATTTTTAGAGCAAAAAAAATTTAATTAATCAAGTACAAATCAAACAAATATTCATTTATGGAAGACAGATCCCATATTTATTAATTAATGTTAATTAGTTGTTTTAATATTAATCAAATTAATATAGTTTAGCATAAACATATTAGTTAAAGTTATTTGAAAAGGTAAGTGAAAAGGGAATTTATATGCTTAAAACATTAGCAGTGAATATTAAACAGGAGTTTTCTTGCATTGAAGACATTTCATTAAGGTCATTTTTTGGAGGATTTAGTCTTAATAGTGAATCAGTTATGTTTGCTTGGGTCGATCAAAATGATGTTTATTTGAGAGCTCATGATAAATATCGTTCAATGTTTGTTGAACTCGGTATGCAACCACTTGATCTGGTATTTGATGGATCACATAAATTGCTTGATTACTATAAAGCAAGTGATGCGTTACGCCAAGATCGAAAAAAATTGCATGATATAGTGAAAATGGTCATTGAATATGCAAAACAAGATCTAGACGAAAAAGTAGCTAAATACCAAAGTCGTTTAAAATCTTTACCCAACATGACGGTTTCTTTGGAAAAATTGATGGTAAGCTCTGATATTACCGATATAGGAACATTTAAAGAAGTCGGTTATTTGGAAACTTTTTATCGAATAAAAAGTAAAAATCCAAAACTATCAATTAATGTTCTGTTTGGTTTATATGGAGCTCAACATGATCGGCATGTAGGAACATTATCATCCGAATCTAAAGAAGAAATTGAATTAGCTTATCAGAATTTCTTGAATACAAAACAAGATTTGATTTAATCAATTTCTTTTTATAAGGAAAATACCATCATTAAACTTAGTTTTAATGATGGTATTAAATTCGATGCTATTTAGGGTTTAACCAACGATCTCTATTATGATGGTTTTCTACGATTTGGCCTTTTGAATGGTTTAGGTGTTGGTAAATTAGTTAATAACGCCTGAGGATCATATTGACTAACAGGAATAGTATGATCAATGGCTTTTTCAATAGCAGGTAAGTTTTGTGAATAACGTTCACAAGCTAATGAAATTGAATAACCTTCGGCACCGGCTCGTCCTGTACGACCTATTCGATGTCTATAATCATCACAATCATCAGGAAGATCATAGTTAAAAACATGGGTTACATTTGGGATATGTAAACCACGGGCAGCAACATCTGTTGCTACTAAAATATCAAGATCTCCTTGGGTAAATTTATCAAGAATGGATAAACGTTTTTTTTGTGCGATATCACCAGTAAGTAGTCCTACTCTATGGCCGTCTGCAACTAAATGACGCCAGATTTTTTCGCAGGCAACTTTAGTATTAGCAAATACAATGCTACGGTCAGGCCACTCTTCTTCAATAAGCGTTTGTAATAGAGCTAATTTATCCTCGTTTGACGGAAAAAACAGCTCTTCTTTTATTCTGTGACCAATTTTTTGTTCAGGCTCAACTTCAACATATTGTGGTTCGTTCATATATTCAAAAGCTAATTCACGAACATTGTGAGTTAATGTCGCTGAAAATAACATGGTTAGACGATTTTGTGGCGATGTCATATGTCTAAATATCCATCGGATATCACGGATGAAACCTAAATCAAACATACGATCCGCTTCATCTAGAACTGCAACTTGGATTGCACCTAAATTAATATAATCTTGTTTTGCATAATCGATAAGTCTTCCTGTGGTTGCAATTAATACATCAACACCAGCAGAAAGCATCTTTAGTTGCTTATCATAACCATCACCACCATAAGCTAGCCCTAATTTAATACCTGTTTCTTCTGAAAGAGGTTGAGCATCATTGTATATTTGTACAACCAACTCACGTGTTGGAGCAATAATGACTGCTCTTGGTTGATTAGATTTATGATCGGGTAATGGAGCATTATTCAATAAATGATTAAATGTTGATGCCAAAAACGCAATCGTTTTACCCGTTCCAGTTTGTCCTTGCCCTGCAATGTCAATTCCTTTTGTTGTAAAAGGCAATGTTTGTTCTTGAATTGGGGTACAGTAAACGAAACCTTTTTTCTCCAACGCTTTTATGACTAATGGGTGTAAGGGAAATTGATTGAAAGTTGTTTTTGTAAGATATGATTGAATCATTATTGTTTAGAATATAATTATCAGAATTTGGTAATTGTAGCATACTAAATACAACAACTTCACTAATAATTATGTCCTATTAGAATAATTACTAGCGGTAGGTATGAAAATATCCTAATATATTTTTAGACAAATTTTCTAGGAGATAATTAAATGAGTGATAATATTGTTGCACTTTCTGAAGCTACATTTGATAAAGTAATAAACGAATCAAGTAAACCTGTATTGGTTGACTTTTGGGCTGAGTGGTGTGGACCTTGTAAAATGGTTGCCCCGATTTTGGAAGAAATAGCTCCAGAATATGCTGATAAAATTATTATCGCCAAATTAAATGTTGAACAAAACCCGAATATTGCCCCAAAATTTGGGATCAGAGGTATTCCAACTCTATTGATTTTTAAAAATGGTCAAGTTGTTGCCACTCAAGTAGGTGCGTTATCGAAAGCACAACTTAAAGCATTTATTGATCCACAGCTTTAATTAATTGAGAAAATATAAATAATAAGCGTTTTACAACGCTTATTATTTTTTATTCCCAAAAATCGCAATTAAGTATAGACATACCTATAATTTTAGTGTAAATTGCTAATTTCTTACATAAACCCCTTTCAGCAATCCATTGTTTTTCTTGATAAAGTGGTTAAAATTCAATGCCCAAATACATAATTATCATCGAAAAAGCTGATTAATAAATTAATTTTATATATTGCTAGAAAGAAAATTTTTTATAAGTAAATGAAAGAAATATACAAAAATAGCAGTAATTGTAAACATATCAATTTTATCCTCAAGAATTTATAAACTATGAATTTAACTGAATTAAAAAACACTTCCGTTTCCGAGCTTGTAGCGCTTGGTGAGAAAAAAATGGGGCTTGAGAATCTTGCCCGTCTTAGAAAACAAGATATTATTTTTGCAATATTAAAACAACACGCTAAAAGTGGTGAAGATATTTTTGGCGATGGTGTACTTGAAATTTTGCAAGACGGCTTTGGATTTTTGCGTTCTGCAGATAGTTCTTATTTGGCTGGACCTGACGATATATATGTCTCTCCTAGTCAAATTAGACGATTCAATTTAAGAACTGGTGATACCATTGCCGGCAAAATTAGACCGCCGAAAGAAGGTGAGAGATATTTTGCTTTATTAAAAGTAAATGAAGTTAATCACGATAAACCTGAAGACGCTCGCAATAAAATCCTTTTTGAAAATTTAACTCCTTTACATCCTAATTCTCGCTTACGTATGGAGCGAGGTAATGGTTCTACAGAAGATATTACCGCAAGAGTACTTGATTTAGCTTCACCAATTGGTAAAGGTCAACGTGGTTTAATTGTTGCTCCGCCAAAAGCGGGTAAAACAATGTTATTACAAAACATTGCACAAAGCTTAGCGGTAAATCATCCTGAATGTGAATTAGTCGTATTGATGATTGATGAACGACCAGAAGAAGTTACTGAAATGCAACGTTTAGTTAAAGGTGAAGTTGTAGCTTCTACGTTTGACGAACCAGCAGCAAGACATGTTCAAGTCGCTGAAATGGTAATTGAGCGCGCAAAACGTTTAGTTGAACATAAAAAAGATGTCATTATTTTATTAGACTCAATCACTCGTTTAGCTCGTGCGTACAATACCGTTATTCCATCATCAGGTAAAGTATTGACTGGTGGTGTTGATGCTAACGCGTTACATCGTCCTAAACGTTTTTTTGGTGCTGCACGTAATGTAGAAGAGGGCGGTAGTTTAACAATTATTGCTACTGCTTTAATTGATACTGGTTCTAAAATGGATGAAGTCATTTACGAAGAGTTCAAAGGTACGGGTAATATGGAAGTACACTTATCACGTAAAATTGCTGAGCGACGTGTATTCCCTGCTATTGACTTTAATCGTTCAGGTACGCGTAAAGAAGATCTAATGACTTCACCTGATGAACTACAAAAAATGTGGATTTTGCGTAAAATCCTCAACCCAATGGGTGAAATTGATGCAATGGAATTCTTAATTGATAAACTTGCCATGACAAAAACTAATGATGAGTTTTTTGAAATGATGAAGCGTTCATAATTCGCTTAATTCCAAAGCATTTTAATTAAAATAATGAAAAAAAGCCGTATTATGTATTGATACGGTTTTTTTATGGCAATATATAACTTATATTGTTAATAAGCGTTAAGGTAACAGTACCAAACCTTGTTAAGGTTATAGAGATTAAATAAAGGAGCCAAATTATGTCTAAACAGCAAATCGGTGTTATTGGAATGGCCGTTATGGGGCGAAACCTTGCACTTAATATCGAAAGTCGAGGATTTTCAGTATCAATTTACAATCGTTCTAAAGATAAGACAGAACAAGTAATGGCTGAACATTCTGATAAACGATTGGTTCCTTATTATAGTATTGAAGATTTTGTTAACTCATTAGAAAAACCACGGCGTATATTAATTATGGTGCAAGCAGGTAAAGGAACAGATGCCGTAATTGATGAGCTGAGACCGTTATTAGATAAAGGGGATATCATTATTGATGGTGGTAATGCTTTCTTTGAAGATACTATTCGTCGTAATAAAATGTTATCCGATGAAGGCTTTAATTTTATAGGAGCCGGTGTTTCTGGAGGTGAAGAAGGTGCATTAAAAGGACCTTCAATTATGCCTGGTGGTCAAAAAGAGGCATATGAGTTAGTTGCTCCGATTTTAGAAAAAATAGCGGCTAAAGCGAATGGTGAACCATGTGTGGCTTATATCGGCCCTGATGGAGCAGGACATTACGTTAAAATGGCGCACAATGGAATTGAATATGGTGACATGCAATTAATTGCAGAGAGCTATAGTGTACTAAAACATGTTGTTGGTTTAACAAATGATGAGCTTGCCGATGTGTTTGCTGATTGGAATAAAGGCGAGTTAGACAGCTATTTAACTGAGATAACAGCGGACATTTTTAAATATAAAGATGAAAATGGCGATTATTTGGTCGATATGATCCTTGATGCTGCTGGTAATAAGGGTACCGGAAAATGGACAAGCCAAAGTGCATTAGATTTAGGTGAGCCTTTATCTTTGATAACTGAATCTGTATTCGCTCGCTATATTTCAGCGATTAAAGATCAGCGAGTAGCGGCATCAAAAGTGCTTGAAGGGCCGGAAAAAGTAGCTTTTACAGGAGATAAACAAACTTTAATTGAAAAAGTACGTAAAGCACTTTATATGGGTAAAATTATCTCTTATGCACAAGGATTTGCACAGTTAAAAGCTGCATCAGAACATTATAATTGGCAATTAAATTATGGTGAAATTGCAAAGATTTTTAGAGCAGGATGTATTATTAGAGCGCATTTTTTACAAAAAATTACTGATGCTTATACTGAAAATAACAATATTGATAACTTACTGTTAGCACCATATTTTCGTAAAACGGTTGAGGCTTATCAACAATCATTACGTGATGTTATTTGTCTAGCGGTTTCGCAAGGTATTCCTATTCCTACTTTGTCGGCAGCAATAGCATATTATGATAGCTATCGTTCAGCTGTGCTACCTGCTAATTTAATTCAGGCTCAGAGAGACTATTTTGGTGCTCATACCTATAAACGTATCGATAAAGAAGGTGTGTTCCATACTGATTGGTTAAATATTGAATCTTAATTCTGATTAAGATTTGTTGTTGTATTCTATGTATGAGTGCAAAATCAGTTGCACTCATACAAAATTTATCCATCTTTTATATCCAATCTACCCAAATTTTTCTCAAATTAATCATCGAAAGACTTGCAATTATTAGCGTTGGCCTTGTCAAGCAAATTTATTTTTTAAATAAACTAGAAAAACACAATATATGGTGTATAATTTACCAATATTTACTACATATAGTGTTTTTTAAAGCGATGTGAAAATCCGAGTTTATATCAAAAGGCCCATATTTTAATAAAAAATCAATAGTTTTGAATAGCCACAACAACTATTAAGGTTGATATAAAACTCATGCCAAGCGCTAACTATTAATGAATATTGAGGAGTATATATGCCCGTAGTAATCAAACGTGATGGCTGTCAAACTGCATTTAATGAGGTTCGTATTAAAGACGCTATTATAAGAGCAGCTGTTGCGGCCAATGTTAATGACCCAGACTATTGTGCCTCCGTTGCTCGCGTTGTGACCAATCAAATGATGGATCGTGAAAGTGTTGATATCAATGAAATTCAAAATGTCGTTGAAAATCAACTTATGTCAGGGCCTTATAAAAAATTGGCAAGAACTTATATTGAATACCGACATGATCGTGATCGCGCGCGTGAAGAACGTAGCCGTTTGAATCAAGATATTCGTGGCTTAATAGAACAAAGTAACGTTGCTATTTTGAACGAAAATGCGAATAAAGATAGTAAAGTTATTCCAACTCAACGAGATCTATTAGCGGGTATTGTTGCAAGACATTATGCTAAACAATATTTGTTACCTAAAGATATTTCTCGTGCACATGATTGTGGTGAAATTCATTATCATGATCTCGATTACGCGCCATTTTTCCCAATGTTCAACTGTATGTTAATTGATTTAGACGGGATGTTAACAAATGGTTTTAAGATGGGTAATGCTGAAATTGAGCCACCAAAATCTATTGCAACTGCAACTGCGGTAACAGCACAAATCATCGCACAAGTCGCTAGTCATATTTATGGTGGTACAACCATTAATCGAATTGATGAAATTCTAGCAAAATTTGTGACTATCAGTTATCAAAAGCATAAAAAAGTTGCAGAAGAGTGGGATATTCCAAATCCTGAAGCGTATGCAGAAAGCCGTACGCAAAAAGAGTGTTATGATGCATTTCAATCTTTAGAGTATGAAGTTAATACACTTCATACTGCAAATGGACAAACGCCTTTTGTTACTTTTGGTTTTGGTTTAGGAACCAGTTGGGAATCACGACTTATCCAAGAATCAATTTTAAAAGTGCGCATAAAAGGGTTAGGAAAAAATCATAAAACTGCAGTATTCCCAAAACTTGTTTTTGCTATTAAAGATGGTATTAACCATAAACAAGGTGATGCTAATTATGATATTAAACAATTGGCGTTAGAGTGTGCCAGTAAACGTATGTATCCAGATATTTTAAATTACGATAAAGTTGTTGAAGTAACTGGATCATTCAAAACACCAATGGGATGCCGAAGCTTTTTAGGTGTTTATGAAGAAGACGGACAACAAATTCATGACGGACGTAACAATTTAGGTGTAATTAGCCTTAATTTACCTCGTATTGCAATTGAAGCAAAAGGTGATGAAGCAAGTTTTTGGGAAATTTTAGATAAACGTTTAAACCTTTGTAAAAAAGCATTGATGACGCGTATTGCTCGCCTTGATGGAGTAAAAGCACGTGTTGCTCCGATTTTATATATGGAAGGGGCGTGTGGCGTTCGATTGAAAGAAGATGATAGTGTTTCTGAAATCTTTAAAAATGGTCGTGCGTCAATTTCATTAGGTTATATAGGTCTACATGAAACACTAAATGCACTATACGGAAACCAAACCCATCCATTTGACAGTGAAACTTTACGCAAAAAAGGTATAGCAATAGTTGAACACTTAGCTAAAGCTGTTGACCAATGGAAGAAAGAAACAGGCTATGGATTTAGCTTATATAGTACACCAAGTGAAAATTTATGTGACCGATTCTGCCGTTTAGATACAGCTGAATTTGGTATTATTCCTGGAGTAACAGATAAAGGTTATTATACGAATAGTTTCCACCTCGATGTTGAGAAAAAGGTTAACCCATATGAAAAAATTGAGTTTGAAAAACCTTATCCAGCAGTAGCAAGTGGCGGATTTATTTGTTATGGCGAGTATCCTAACATGATTAATAATGTTAAAGCATTAGAGGATGTCTGGGATTACAGCTACACTCGTGTACCTTATTATGGCACTAATACCCCGATTGACGAATGTTATGAATGCGGTTATACCGGTGAGTTTTCATGTACTAGCAAAGGATTTGTTTGCCCTAGTTGTGGTAACCATGATTCGTCAAAAGTTTCTGTGACTCGCCGTGTTTGTGGTTATTTAGGAAGTCCTGATGCTCGTCCATTTAATGCCGGTAAGCAAGAAGAAGTAAAACGTCGAGTTAAACATTTGGATAATGGCCAAATAGGCTAAAAAATTAATTTTGTTATTATGAATTATCATCGTTATTATCCTGTTGATGTTGTTAATGGCGAAGGGACTCGTTGTACACTTTTTGTAGCAGGTTGTGTACATCAATGTCCTGGCTGCTATAACAAAAGCACATGGGGAATAAACTCTGGTAAGCCATTTACACAATCACTTGAAGATCAAATCATTAAAGATTTACAAGATACCGAAATAAAACGCCAAGGATTATCACTTTCTGGTGGTGATCCTTTACACCCTAAAAATGTGCCAACCATTTTGAAATTAGTTAAACGAGTAAAAGCCGAATGTGATAATAAGGATATTTGGTTATGGACAGGTTATAAACTTAATGAATTAACCGATGAACAGCAATCTGTAGTGCCTTATATTGATGTCTTGATTGATGGAAAATTTGTACAAGATCTCGCTGATCCTAAACTATTATGGCGAGGTAGCAGTAATCAAATTATCCATCGATTCAAATAAATTTATTGTAATTTATGCAGATTTAACAGATAAGAAATCGCTTCACGATAGTTGATTTCGAGATTTTCACTACTTGATGATGTAATATGCAAATCTGTAATTTTTCCATTATCGATTCCATAAACCCAACCATGTAAATTAACCTTTTGACCACGTTGCCATGCTGCTTGAATAATGGTCGAATGCCCTAAATTATAGATTTGTTCAATTACATTGAGTTCACATAAAATATCCATTCTAATATCAGCAGGAAACTTACCAAGTAAAGAACTGTTGCGAAACCATAAATCACGGATATGAAGTAGCCAATTATTAACTAGGCCCAAATCGGGATTTTCAACTGCGGCACGGATACCACCACAATCTAAATGACCACAAACAATAATATCTTCGATTTTAAGTACATCAACTGCGTATTGGACAACTGAAAGGCAATTTAGATCCGTATGAATCACTTGGTTGCCAACGTTTCGATGAACAAACATTTCACCCGGTTTTAGTTTGATAAGCTTTTCTGCTGGAACGCGACTATCGGAACAACCGATCCACAAAAATTTAGGATTTTGCGCAACCGCGAGCTGTTTAAAGAATTCAGGATCTTCCTGTGCTATCTTTTCTGACCATTCATGATTAAAGCGAATTAGATCGTTGACATCAAACATAATGTCTTTTCCTTGTTATATTTCATTATTTCATTTTTTATAAATTAAATTGTTTTGATATGTTGAATTTTACTTTTCATAATTAATTTACGCCACAATGGTGTAGTCAGTATTTTAGCCTTGATAATTTTGCTATAAAGCTTTAAGCGTAATGGAATTGTTTTTTGATAATAACGCTTATTTGGTTTTGCTATACCACTATTTAATATCTTGCTTAAAATCTCTGCGCTATCAAGCGCATAACTAATACCTTCTAATGAGCTTGCGCTTATGAAACCTGCTGCTTCACCGATTAAAAAGATATTTTCATTGCCTGTATAAAAATCTTGGAAGCGATTTGGATAAACCACAAGACATTTTTCAGTTTTTAACGGTTCTCCAAAAATAAACCCTTGCTTTGTTAGCTTTTCTTTCAACGATTCAAAGTGTTGATTCGCTGTTTTTTTCGGGAAAGCACCACCAAAAATGAAATATCCATCTTTAGAAATACTCCACGCATAACAATTTGTTGATTGATTATCAAAAATACATGTATTAAAAGGGCGTTGATGTTTTTCAGTAAACCATTGTTGAATAGCAACATATTGTCTGATGGAATGATGAGGATAACGCATTCGTCTAACAATCGAGTTAGCGCCATCTGCACCAACTACATATTTAGCCGTAATTTTGTGTTCGATTTTATTTTCATCGATGTAAGTAACTTGATATCCATCGATTACTCTTCTGATTTCTTTACATAGTGTGTTATGTAAAACATTGACAGTGTTGGGAATTAATGATTTTAACCATAGGTCAAATTTATGTCGGTCAAAACTAACATAACTACGTTGATAATTACGAATAAGTTTGGATTGAAGATCGATCGTTTTAACGCTAAAAATTTGTGGATCAGTCAATATATCAGTAGGTAAATTTAACTTTTGTCGCACAAATGCTTTTTGAGCGTCATCTGCTAATAATCCACCACAAGGTTTATGAAAACCCTCATTACCAGCTTGATGCTTTTTATCTAATGCAATAATTTTAAAAGATGGGTTAAGTAGACGTGCGAGGGTACTACCTGCAGGTCCAAGTCCAATGATAGCAATATCGTAATCCATATTATTGTATTGTTTGATTTATAAGATTGAATATTATCTATTTTACCATACTTCGATAAAATTGTAGTGAATAGGAAAATAAGGAAATTAATCAATTTTAGTAAAAAAAGTTGAGGAACGGGGTTTTTGAAACCTATTTATACTTCTTACTAGTTGATTTAAAAACAAAATTAAGAATTTTTTATTTAATATTTATCTGATTTTGTATGGGATAACAAATTATTTATTGATAATAAATAATTGAAATTATTTTGTTATGGATTGGTGATGACAAATATAGTCACCATATTTTGATAAAATTCATTTATCTATTAGTGAATAACTTTTATAATAATCGCCATTTAAAATGAATAAGAGTTAACAATGGAAAAGTTTCACGTTACAGGCCCAACTTCTTTAAATGGAGAAGTTGTCATTTCTGGCGCTAAAAATGCGGCGCTACCTATTTTATTTGCTGCAATTTTGGCTGAAAAACCAGTTGAATTACAAAATGTTCCCAAGTTAAAAGATATTGATACTACACTGGAACTTCTTGAGCAATTAGGAGTGAAATATCAACGGAACGGTTCTATTCATCTTGATGCAGGTCAGATTGATAACTATTGTGCGCCTTATGAACTTGTAAAAACGATGCGAGCTTCAATTTGGGCTCTAGGTCCTCTTGTTGCTCGATTTGGTCAAGGGCAAGTTTCATTACCAGGTGGATGTGCAATAGGTGCAAGGCCAGTAGACCTACATATTACTGGACTACAACAATTAGGTGCGACAATTACTTTAGATGAGGGGTATGTTAAAGCTACAGTTGATGGTCGTTTAAAAGGCGCTCATATTGTAATGGATAAGGTTAGTGTTGGTGCTACAGTTACTATTATGTGTGCAGCAACTCTAGCTGAAGGTAAAACGATAATTGAAAATGCAGCGTGTGAGCCAGAAATAGTTGATACCGCAAAATTTTTAAATATGTTAGGCGCTAAAATCACTGGTGCCGGTACTATGCGCATTGAAATTGAAGGTGTTGCTAGTCTTGGTGGTGGTGTACACTCAGTCGTTTCTGATCGTATTGAAACTGGAACATTTTTAGTTGCTGCAGCTATTTCACGCGGCAAAATAACTTGTCGTAAAACTGATCCAAGCTTACTTGATGCTGTATTATCAAAATTGAAGGAAGCGGGAGCTAATATTGAAACTGGCGAAGATTGGATTTGTTTAGATATGCAAGGTAAACGAGCAAAAGCCGTTAATATTCATACTGCACCTCACCCAGGTTTTCCAACTGATATGCAAGCCCAATTTTCATTATTAAACATGGTGGCAGAAGGCACTGGAATTATCAAAGAAACAATTTTTGAAAATCGTTTTATGCATGTACCAGAACTTATTCGTATGGGAGCTCATGGCGAAATCGAAGGTAATACTCTGATTACTCATGGCGTTGAGAAACTTAGTGGAACTCAAGTAATGGCAACTGATTTACGTGCTTCTGCGAGTCTAGTTTTGGCTGGATGTATAGCTGAAGGTTCAACAATTGTTGATCGTATTTACCATATCGATCGTGGTTATGATAATATTGAAAATAAGCTGAGAAAATTAGGCGCTAACATTGAACGTGTTAAATAGTTCAATTTTTAACATTTTGTAAAGACAGTTAGTTGATAGGAAGGGGTGTAATATGACAAAGCAAGCATTAGTTTTTTTATCAAATGGCTGTGAGGAAACTGAAGCAGTGACAACAATTGATTTGTTGACACGTGCTGGAATTAAAGTTACCTATGCAAGTATTACTGAAGATAAAATAGTTCAATGTTCTCGCGGTGTCACTATCCTAACTCAAAAAACGTTTTCTGAAGTTAGCGATATTCATTTTGATGCGATTATTTTACCTGGTGGATTAGTTGGAGCTGAAAACTTTCGAGACTCTCAACAATTAATTGAAAAATTAAAGCAAGCTCATCAAGCCGGGGTTGTTATTGCAGCTATTTGTGCAACTCCAGCGATGGTTTTTCAACATCATAATTTATTCCCTAATGCATATATGACGGGTTATCCATCAACCAAAGATGCTATAAAAAATTGGAAATCGGGTAGAGTTTATTTTGATGTTCAAAATAGAGTTATTACTAGTCAAGGCCCTGCAACTTCAATTGATTTTGCTTTAAAAATTATTGAAGTTTTATTAGACAAAAAGATTGCAGCCGAAGTAGCTGCGCAATTGGTGCTTCCACAAGGGATAGAATCCTACCAATAAATAGGTAACAAATGTCAAAATCACATTTGTATGAAAAATTAATTAAAAAGGCGACATTGAGTGCAGTTTTAATTTCTATTTTCCTTATCATTATTAAGTTAATTACGTGCTGGTTCACTGGCTCAATGAGTTTATTTGCATCACTGTTGGATTCAAGTATTGATTTGCTTGCATCTGGGCTTAACTTTTTCTTAGTCCGTTATGCATTAAAACCTGCTGATGATGATCATACTTTTGGTCATGGAAAAGCTGAATCATTAGCCGCATTAGCACAAAGTGCTTTTATTATTGGTTCGGCGACCATTTTATTATTATCAAGTATTAAATCTATTATTCATCCAACTGCAATAGAGTTCCCTTTATTCGGTATTATCGTATCTATGATTTCGGTTGTTGTGACTGCCACATTAGTTTTATATCAAAAGCATGTAATAAAACAGACAAATAGTAAAGCGATTCAAGCAGATATGTTGCATTACTCATCAGATTTGTTTATGAATATTGCAGTTATTATTGCACTATTTTTAAGCTGGTATGGTATTACGTATGCTGATGCCTGTTTTGCATTCTTTATTGCGTTATATATTTTTTATAATGCTTGTAAAATAGCCTATAGTGCAATTCAAGACTTATTAGATAAAGCTTTACCTGAAAGTGATAACCAAAGAATTAGTGAAATTGTCTCTTCTTATTCAAATGTGCGTGGTTTTCATGATTTGAAAACTAGACAAGCAGGCCCGGTGAAGTTTATACAACTACATCTTGAATTAGATGATGATATGCCATTAATAAAAGCTCATGCAGTTGCTGATGCAATCGAAAAACATATCTCTAGAGAATTTGCTCCAGCAACAGTGATTATCCATCAAGATCCGATTTCTGTTGTTCCTCTTGAAACAAATCAGCTGAAAAACTATTCAAAATAGCTTCTAAACTTTATATTGTTAGTTATTTATTATGACCTTATAATAGCCAAAGGTTTATAAATTGGAGTTATTTTTTATGATAAAAAAAATAGGTATTTTAACCAGTGGTGGTGATGCGCCAGGGATGAATGCAGCTATTCGTGGAGTTGTGAGAACTGCGTTAACTGAAGGCTTAGAGGTTTTCGGTATCTATGATGGTTACTTGGGGCTTTGTGAAGATCGCATTGTCAAGTTAGATCGTTCTAGTGTTTCAGATATCATTACTCGAGGTGGAACATTTTTAGGATCAGCTCGATTTCCTGAATTTAAAGATCAAGAAATTAGAAAAAAAGGGATTGCTAATTTAAAGAAACATCAAATTGATGCTTTAGTGGTTATCGGTGGTGATGGTTCATATATGGGTGCGATGCGATTAACTGAAGAAGGTTTTCCATGTATTGGTTTACCTGGCACCATTGATAATGATATCCGAGGAACTGATTACACGATTGGTTATTTTACTGCATTAAGTACAGTTGTTGAATCTATAGATAGATTGAGAGACACTTGTTCTTCACATCACCGAATTTCTGTAATTGAGGTTATGGGGCGAGATTGTGGTGATTTGACATTAAGTGCATCAGTAGCTGGTGGTTGTGAATTTATGATCATTCCTGAAGTTTCTTATACTAAAGAAGACTTAATTGAAGAGATAAAATTAGGTTTTGCTAAAGGTAAAAAACATGCAATTGTCACTGTTACTGAACATATGTGTGATGTAAACCAATTAGCAAAAGATATTGAAGCAGCAGTACATCATGAAACGCGAGCAACTATCCTAGGCCATGTACAACGCGGTGGTTCACCTGTACCTTATGATCGAATTTTAGGTTCACGTATGGGGGCTTATGCGGTTGAATTACTCATTGATGGTCATGCTGGACGTTGTGTCGGAATTCAAAATGGTAAATTGGTTCATCATGATATCATTGATGCTATCAATAATATGAAAAGACCATTTGATATGGATCTTTATAATACAGCGAAACGTTTATTCTAAATATTGCTCCATTGATAATCTAATAAGATGTGGATAATTGATATACTATAGTTTGATTTAGGTTTATCAATTATTCACTTTATAACTTTAAAACTATTTTTTTAATAAATTCCAACAAATTTTTCTTTTCTTATTTAATTAATTTCGATGAAAATCATACTAATTGAGGAATTTTATGACATTACAATATAAGCAAGATAACGATCGTTTCTATGTATGTAATGACAATAATCAAGAAATAGCAGAAATGACGTTTACTCGAATTGGGCAAGATAAAGCAACCATCAATCATACCTATACAGATCCTAATTATCGTGGACAAGGAATAGCAGATA
This sequence comes from Gilliamella sp. B3482, assembly GCF_026536805.1. Classification (NCBI taxonomy): domain Bacteria; kingdom Pseudomonadati; phylum Pseudomonadota; class Gammaproteobacteria; order Orbales; family Orbaceae; genus Gilliamella; species Gilliamella sp. B3482. The sequence goes on from NZ_JAFNNL010000004.1 coordinate 203,650, forward strand.
AGTTACTTGAGCTTGTGATAAAAACATTAAAGCAAGAAAAACGTGAAATCATACCTTTATGTTCTTTTGCTGCGAGTAAGCTAGACAACTAATTGTGTTTATATTTGATAAATATTTGTAATTTTTTCAGAAATTTGTCAAGAAATATTTTGTGCATTTTCTAAAATAATACTAGTTTTTATCTTGAAATTTTGTGCTAATGTATAGCAAATTTTCTTTGTTATGTTTTGATAACTGAAATGACAATAGTCAAACCCCAAAAAATTCATTCTATTCATGTATTGCGTGGCGTAGCCATCATTATGATTGTTTTTAGCCATTGTTTAGGTGTATTTAAAAATAGCCATTTAATTGCTAATAGTTATTTATTTTCTTTTTTAAATTTATTTGCTTTTAATTTCACAACATTTTTTGTATTAATTGCGGGGTTTTTATTTCAGCATTTAACTTATAAATATAATGTAAAAGCGTATTATTTATCTAAGTTTAAAACAGTAGTTTGCCCATATATTTCTGTATCGATATTTTGTTTCCTATATTTTCATTACCAATATTTATCCAGTTTACCTATTTTTTCGCTAACGGAACCAAGTTCGAGTACTTCAATCATTAAAATGATGTTGACCGGAACCCAGCTTTTGCCATTATGGTTTATGCCGATGATTATCATTATTTTCGCAATTAGCCCTTTATTATATAAATGGTCAAAAAAAAGTTTGATTATCGTGGGGTTAGTTTCGATGTTCTGGGTAGTTATGTTCACCAAGCCTGATTATACCCAGCCATTGCTAAATTTATTGCATTATGGACCTGTTTATTTGACGGGAATGATGATAAAGCAAAATTATGAAAAAATTATGAAACTAGTTAAAGATAATTTAGTTTTGGTGATTTTCTTTTTTGGTTTATGCTTTTTTATTCCATTTGCTTATCGTTATGTTGATCATCTTTGTGTTGAAAAACTTTATTACGATACATTACAAAAGATTATTTTATTTATTTTAGCACTCTATTTTCTGGATGGTTTGAACCATAAAAATGATGAAAGTAATACATATAAGTTTTTTTCTTTCATGGCAAATGTTAGTTTTCCCATCTATTTTGTTCATGAAATTATCGTAATCCTTTTAGAAGCACAGTTACTGAACTCACCTTTTGGATACATTATCAAAACAGATAATGGTGAATTAGCATCACTTGGTGCTATTAGCTTTTTAATATGTACATTAACTATAAGTGTTCTTGTTGCGTATACCATTAAATTAGTATTCAAAGATAAAGCAAAATATTTGATTGGTGGTAATCGTTAATATTTATGATAGTTAAACGAATACTTGATAGAAATTATGTGTTTTTATGGTTCAAAACATATAACAATATGTATCTTGAAGCAACGTTTTGATTTTTCGAATTTTTATAGTAACAATTTTTGCTTTATCTAGAGTATATCAATATTGCTGCTGAACAAATAAAAAACAAACGGAATTCTAAGTGTGATTTTTCACTTGCCAAAAAAAAAGAAGTGCCTATAATGCGCATCCACTGACACGGCGTCAGCGAAAGCAGACGATAATGAAGTTGGTGAACAAGATCAAATTTTTTAAAAAAAGATCTTGACGAATAAAAAGGTGTAGCGTAGTATACGCAGCCCTTGAGACAGCAAACTGAAGCAAGAAATTGAGAAGTTAACTTAAAGCTGTCAGCTCTTTAAAAAGAAGAAACAGACAATCTGTGTGGGCACTTGCGAGACGAAAAATTAAAAGTCTACGGACTCAAAAATTAAGTCTTGATAAGTGACACTGAAGATTCATTTGAATTATGTCAGAGACAGTTATTGAGCATCAAACTTTAAATTGAAG
>NZ_JAFNNL010000005.1:0-183765 GCF_026536805.1 Gilliamella sp. B3482
TGAGTCCGTAGACTTTTAATTTTTCGTCTCGCAAGTGCCCACACAGATTGTCTGTTTCTTCTTTTTAAAGAGCTGACAGCTTTAAATTTAACTAAACATTTTGGTGTTTTAGTTTGCTGTCTCAAGGGTTGCGTATGTTACTCACTTCACATGTTTACGTCAACCCCTATTTTGCAAAATTTGCTTTTTTTGGATTAAGTGATTGCTTTTTACACAAAGCAACGTCTTATAGGGTTATTTTTAATTGTTTTACGATAGCATCGGCTTTATTTATTGCTTCTTCCACTGTTACAGCACTAGCAAGTGCAACCCCCATTCTACGGCAACCTTCAACTTGTGGTTTGCCAAATAAATGTAAATCAGTATTTGGTTGACTTAATGCGTTATCTAAATTTGTGAACGATACCTGTTTTGATTCACCTTCAACCATTATGACCACAGATGCACTAGCATGATATTGTTCAATAAGTGGAATAGGCAAGCCTAATATAGCTCTGGCATGTAAGGCAAACTCAGATAGATTCTGGGAAATTAAAGTTACCATTCCGGTATCATGAGGACGAGGCGATACTTCACTAAACCAGACTTTATCGCCTTTAACAAATAGTTCAACACCAAATAAACCGTACCCGCCTAATGCTTGAGTTATTTTAGTTGCAATATCTTTTGCTTGCTCTAAAGCATTACAAGACATTTGTTGAGGCTGCCAAGATTCCCGATAATCACCTTTTTCCTGACGATGCCCAATCGGTTCACAGTAAGAAATACCATTGATATGCCTAACTGTTAATAAGGTAATTTCGTAATCAAAGTCGATAAAACCTTCTATAATGACTTTACCGCCACCAGCTCGACCACCTTCTTGTGCATATTTCCAGGCTAATTGAAGATCAGCTTCACTGCGTAATAATGTTTGCCCTTTACCGGAAGAGCTCATCACTGGTTTAACTAAGCAGGGATAACCAATCTCTTTTACAGCATCTTTAAATTCTATTTCGGTTGAAGCAAACCGATAAGGTGAAGTTGGTAGATTTAGTTGCTCAGCAGCGAGGCGACGAATTCCTTCTCTATTCATGGTTAACGCGACTGCTTTTGCAGTAGGAATAACCGTAAATCCCTCTTGCTCTAACTCAACTAAAGTTTGCGTTGCAATGGCTTCAATTTCAGGAACAATAAAATCCGGTTTTTCCTGTTCAATAATTTTTCTCAGTTCATTACCATCTAGCATATTAATAATATGATAACGATGAGCAACTTGCATTGCTGGTGCATTAGCATAGCGATCAACAGCAATAACTTCACAACCAAACCTTTGTAGCTCTATCACAACTTCTTTAGCCAATTCACCTGCGCCACACAGCATAACTTTGGTTGAAGTGGGTGATAACGGCGTCCCTAATTTAGCCATAATGTCCTCATACTCAGTTAACTATTTTTAATATCCTAAAAATAAAAAATCGGGAAAACGCACCCGATTTTTTATTTACAATTACGCTTGATAAGGATCACGTAGAATCATGGTTTCACTACGATCCGGACCTGTTGATATAATATCAATTGGTGTTTCGGTTAATTCTTCAATTCGTTTGATATAGGATTTGGCTGCTTGTGGTAAAGCATCATAACTTTTAATACCAAACGTTGACTCGCTCCAACCAGGCATAGACTCATATACAGGTTTTACTAAACTCCAATCTTCAGCAGCAGCTGGTGCATTTTTGATGACATCACCATTTGGTAATTGATAACCAACACAGATTTTGACTTCTTTAAGACCATCTAAAACATCAAGTTTAGTTAAACAGAAACCAGAAACTGAATTTAGTTGTACAGCTTTTCGTACAGCAACCGCATCAAGCCAACCAGTACGACGACGACGACCAGTTGTTGCACCAAATTCATTACCTTGTTTGCAAAGATATTCACCCACATCATCAAATAATTCAGTTGGGAAAGGGCCTGCACCGACACGAGTAGAGTAAGCTTTAACAATACCTAAAACATAACCAACATAACGAGGACCAAAGCCTGATCCTGTTGCTACACCGCCAGCAGTAGTATTTGAAGAGGTAACAAAAGGATAAGTACCATGATCAATATCAAGTAAAGTACCTTGCGCCCCTTCAAACATGATTCTTTCGCCTTTTTTTCGAGCATCTTCTAATAGCGTCGGAATATCTGCAATCATAGCCACTAAAATATCTGCAATCGCTAATGTGTCATCAAGGACTTTTTGATAATCAACCGCTTCAACTTTATAGTAATTTACTAATTGAAAGTTGTGGTATTCCATAACTTCTTTCAATTTTTCAGCAAATGCTTGGCGATCACGTAAATCACCTACACGCAATCCACGACGAGCGACTTTATCTTCATATGCAGGACCGATACCTCGACCTGTGGTACCTATCGCTTTATTACCACGTGCTTTTTCTCGAGCTTGGTCTAATGCTATATGATAAGGCAATATTAAAGGACATGATTCTGAAATTAGAAGTCTCTCTTTAACAGGGATACCATTTTCCTCAAGCTCTTTCATCTCTTTCATAAGAGCATCAGGACAAAGCACAACGCCATTTGCGATGATGCTAATGACATCATTACGTAAAATACCTGATGGAATTAAATGTAATACTGTTTTTTCACCATTAATAACTAAGGTATGGCCAGCATTATGTCCGCCTTGATAACGTACCACATATTTTGCTTTTTCTGTGAGTAAATCAACAACTTTTCCTTTGCCTTCATCACCCCATTGTGTACCTAGCACAACAACATTATTACTCATAGTTTATTTACTCATTGTATTATTTGTTAGACTTTAGTTTCATATATCGGAAAAATTCACTATCAGGACTAATGACCATAACATCATTACCTGTAAAGCTTTGTTCATAAGCTTTTAAACTACGAATAAAACTAAAAAACTCGATATCATTACCAAAAGCATCAGCATAAAGTTTAGCTGCATTTGCATCACCTTCACCACGAATAGATCGAGCTTGGCGCTCAGCTTCTGATATTATTTTAGTTTTCTCAAATGTAGCTTTCGCTCTTATTTCTTCTGCAGTTTTAACACCTTCATATCGTTTTTCACGCGCAATAATATCACGTTCAGCTCGCATGTTAGCATAAATTGATCCTGACACTTCAGCTGGGAAATTGATTTGCTTGATTCGAACATCAATCACAACAACGCCAAAAGCTCTTAAACTGGCTTTACTGTTTTCAGGATCTTTTTTCGCATCATTAACTAATTTGTCGATAGGTAAATTTTCTTCAATTTCTTGTGGTGAACCATTTAATGCATCTTTAACACTTGCCATCAATGAATTTCTTGATTTGGTATCAGCATTAGTATCATTAATGATATCTCGGTTACTTAATTTACCTATTTCAGAACGCAAACGACCATTTAAACGAGCCAAAATTAAGTCGTTAACATCATTACCACCAGCAATAGTTTCATAATAACGATTAAAATCAACAATTTTCCATTGCACAAAATAATCAACGATTAACTCTTTCTTTTGAACGTTAAAAAAGCGCTTTTCGTTACTATTATTTGAACTATTAGTGGTTTGTATTTTAGCATCGATTATTTTAATACTATCAACAAGTGGCATTTTAAAATGGAGACCCGGTTGAGATAACCCAATAATTTTATTAAAACGTAGAACAACACCACGCGTGCCTTCCTCAACCACATAAACACTAGAATAAAGGCCAACAATTAAAATTAAAACTATAGGAATCAATAATTTTCGCATTTTTCTCTCCTTATCGACCCATAGCTCGGTTACTTCGATTAGTAGAACTATTATTATGAGTTGTAGTGTTATCAGTTGTAGAATTTTGTGCTTCATTTTTATTTTGAGAAGCATTATCCACTGTTTCTGAAGCTGTAGACGGATTAATATTGTCATCACTACTTAAATCTGATAATTTTGCCGATTCAGGTTCAAGTTTATTTTTCATTAATTGCTCTAACGGTAATACCAATAAGTTACCACTCTTATCATTAACAATCACTTTTTGAGTTTTAGCTAATATTTTTTCCATTGTTTCAATATATAAACGATCTTTGGTAATTTCAGGCGCGGCTTTATATTGAGGTAATAATTTTTCAAACCGTGCAACGTCACCAGCTGCTTCTAATTCAACTTGTACTTTATAAGCATTTGCATCCTCTAAGATAGTAGCAGCACGACCTTCTGCTTGGTGAATTAACTGCACTTTATAAGATGTAGCTTTTTTTATTTCTCGCTCACTATCATTTTGAGCTCGAATAGCATCAGCATAAGCATCTTGTACTTCGACAGGAGGACGCGCTACTTGGAAGTTAATATCGACAATAGTAATACCCATATCATAATAAGAAATAACATTGATAAGTTCTTCTTTAGTACTGTTCTCTAACACTGAACGTCCATCAGAAATAATTGCATCAATATTAGAACTGCCGATAGATGTTCTAAGCGCACTATCTGCTGCTTGGCGTAAGCTATCTTCAACATTAGTTACATTAAATAAATATTTGATAGGATCGCTGATTCGATATTGAACATTCATTTCAACAAAGACCAGATTTTCACCGTTATCACTAGTCGTTATAATATCACCCTGAACATTAAAGTTATAAGTTCCTTGGGTATCTACTTTATAAACTGTATCAATAAATGCTGGATTCCAATTTAAACCAGGTTGGATAATTTCAGGTTGAACTTGTCCAAAACGAGTTATTACACCTCGTTGGTTTTGGTTGATGGTATAAAAACCACTTACCCCCCAAATCAAAGCAAGCACTAAAATCATCGACATAATAATTTTAGAAGAACTCAAGTTAATATCTGAGGAACCTCGATTATTACTTGATCCACCTTTTTTTAAGAGATCTTTAATTTGATCAAATATTCCTCCCGACGAAGAATTGGAAGGTTTATTTCCCCATGGGTCGTTATCTTGTCCGTTATTGCCGGGCTGATTCCACGCCATATTTTATATGCTCCATTTAACAATTAGTTGTTATTTTGCGTATTGATTAAGTATAACAGATCTGGCTCTTGTTTACAGAGGCGATTCCATTCAATTAAAGGTATTCTTATATTTAGGTGAAAACTCCCATCATCTTCAATGACTTCATTCTCCACTGCATTTAATTTATATAGCCGACTTCTAAGTTTAGCTAAATAAGGAGGTAAGTTTAATTGGCAAACTTGAATTTGCCCAGAGAGCCTCTCTTTTAATGCGGTAAATAAAAGATCTAATCCTAAACTATTTTGAGCTGAAATCCAAACGCGAATTGGTACACCATTTTCGTCCCGATCAATACTCGGTTCCTTACCTTCTATTAAATCAATTTTATTCATCACTAACAAAGTAGGAATATCATGTGCATCAATTTCCAGTAATACCTCATCAACGGCATGAATATTATCTAATATATTAGGATCAGCTGCATCAACAACATGTAATAGTAGTGATGCTTCCTGTGTTTCTAATAAAGTTGCTTTAAAAGCAGCAATAAGATCATGCGGTAAATGACGTATAAATCCGACTGTATCAGCTAAAACAATCTCTCCAACATCTTCAACATTAATGCGTCTTAAAGTAGGATCTAGCGTCGCAAACAATTGATCGGCAGCATAAACTTCAGCATTAGTTAATGCATTAAAGAGAGTCGATTTACCAGCATTTGTATAACCAACTAATGATACCGTTGATAAATCTGCTTTACTTCTAGATTGACGATTTTGATTGCGCTGTTTTTCAACTTTAGCAAGTCTTGATAAAATTAATTGAATACGATGGCGAATTAATCTTCTATCAGTTTCTAACTGAGTTTCACCAGGTCCACGAAGGCCAATTCCACCTTTTTGGCGTTCTAAATGAGTCCAACCACGAACTAATCGAGTAGATAAATATTGCAATTGTGCTAATTCAACTTGTAATTTACCTTCATGTGTTCTAGCGCGCTGAGCAAAAATATCGAGAATTAATCCAGTTCTATCTACTACGCGACATTCACATAATTGCTCAAGATTGCGTTCTTGGGTCGGTGTTAAAGTATGATTAACTAAAATGACTGAAGCATTAAGTTCTTTTACTTTATCGGCGATTTCTAATGCTTTTCCTTCACCAATAAAATATTTAGCTTGTGGGGACTTTTTTGAGGTTGTCACAATATCGAGAATTTCAATTTGAGCAGAAGAAACAAGCACTTCAAACTCTTTTAAATCCTCGATATCGCTTTCTTGAGGGAAGAATACATGGACTAATAAGGCAGATTCACCACCTTTATATCGCTCAAACAATCACATTCTCCACCCAACTAATTAGCTTTCGCTGTCCTCTTCAGGTTGTGATATCAATCCAGAAATTGGTCTTGATGGTACCACAGTTGAGATAGCGTGCTTATATACCATTTGGCTAACAGTATTTTTTAATAAAATAACAAACTGATCAAATGATTCAATTTGTCCTTGTAATTTAATACCGTTAACTAAATAAATAGATACAGGAATATGCTCGCGACGAAGCAAATTTAAATAAGGATCTTGTAATGACTGCCCTTTTGACATGAGTTTATCCTTTAAGATGAAATAAAAATATAAAGATAAAATAAGTTTACAATCAACATAATAATTTAATTGATCGCAATATAAAATACTTATGTAGTATTTACCAAAATAACATAAAAAACTCAGCTCTTAAACTAATCAACAGTAATTTATGCACAAATAACTAAAAATTTAATAAATTAACGAAATTTATACAAACAAGTAACCTTAATCGTTAAGAAAAGTAGAAATTTTTTTAAGAAATGAAAAAATTTAGCGTATTATAATAACCAATAGAAAAAATACCAAAAACTATTACTACTATTTGTAACTTAAAAAATCTGATTAAGAATTGAATCTATATTATCATTATTTAACCATGTTATCGATTGTTTCCAACCTCTAAGCCATGTAATTTGCCTTTTTGCTAATTGGCGAGTAGCACAAATTCCTTTAAAAACCATTTCATCATAACTAGTATCGCCATTTAAATATTCCCACATTTGACGATACCCTACGCAACGTATAGAAGGTAGATTTAAATGAAGATCGGGGCGCTGCATAAGTTTTTTTACTTCATCTTCAAAGCCTTGATCTAGCATTTGTAAAAAGCGTTGTTCAATTCGTTGATGTAATTCTGCTCTATCTTCCGGCATGATAGCTAATTGCATAATATCATAAGGTAATGCATCACCACTTTCTTTAGTTAATTCAGTTAAACTTTTACCAGTAATAAGATAAACCTCTAATGCTCGATTAAGGCGTTGTGGATCATTGGGATGGATTCGCTGAGCTGATACAGGATCAACTTTTTTTAACTCCTCATGAATCGCTTGCCAACCTAATCGATTTGCTTTTTCCTCAATTTGATCGCGAATATCACTATTTGCCGCAGGAAGAGGAGAAAGTCCTTCAATTAACGCCTTAAAATACAACATTGTTCCACCAACTAATAATGGCGTTCGGCCATTACTTAATGATTTTTCAATTTCTACAATAGCATCATGCCTAAAGTTAGCAGCAGAATAACTTTCTGCAGGGTCACAAATATCAATAAGTTTATGTGGATATTTAAGTTGTTCTTCTTTAGTTGGTTTTGCACTGCCAATATCCATACCTCGATAAATAAGTGCGGAATCAACACTAATAATATCTATAGGATACTTGTCGTAAAGCACCATGGCATAAGCGGTTTTACCCGATGCGGTTGGCCCCATTAACGAAATAATTTTTGGTTTATTCATGATAAAATTGATTGTGAAAAAGATTGAAGATCAATCGGATATAAAAAGCTATCTTGTTGTAATAAATTAATATCTATCTGTTCTAATTGTACTAATAACTCGATAGCTTTAGTTACATTCCAATTTTCAACAGAATCATCTCCACAATTTTCAACCAACCAAGCTATAATTTGCGTTGGATCGAGCACATCCTTACCGGATGATAAAAGAAACGAAATTAAAGTTGGTAATAATTTTTGCCAATTTGTAGTTCTTAACATTTTTGGCACATTATGCAAATGCAATTTTGCTTTATCAATATAAAAATCAAAGCCTAAAAACTTCAATTGTTCTTGATAATCATTTAATACTTTTTGTTCTTTCTTATTAATTAAAATTGTCAATGGAATGAGTAATCTTTCTGACTCGTTAGATAATAATTTAACTGAATTTACTTTCTGTTGAGCAACCGACAAATTCATTAACATAAACTTTTGTTGATTATCTTCTGATTTTTCAATTAAAGCTATATCTGGTTGAATAACCGTTAATACTTTACCAAATTGTATTAGTGAAGATCTATCAATTTGCTGATGTAGTGATTGCAAAGGTACATTTCGTTTAGGAAACAATCCCTCAATAACCGCTTGTTGTGGTGCAGTTATAGAACTATCATCATCCGATAATTCAAATGATTTTAAGAGCGTTTTTTCTATTGCTCCTTTTAACTTAGTATCAACCAATTGCCCATATAGTCTATTTTCTTTAACATGATTAATTGCTTTTTTAGGTAATGCGCTAGTTGGTGAATAAGTTTTATTCTCAGTTTTATTATTAAAAATATTCTCACCTGCTGCTTGCCGATTCGGCATCATTAGCACATTTTCGTCATTGGCAAGTTGTTGGTTTGACTCAAGCGCCATGACAATAGCTTGATAAACAAAATCATGCACCAATCTTGCTTCATGAAAACGCACTTCATGCTTAGCAGGATGAACATTCACATCAATTTGTTTAGGGTCGATCTGTAAAAAAATGACATAACTCTGTTGTTCATTAGTCCGGCTACTATAAGCTTGACGCAAAGCATGATTAATTAATTTATCTTTTATTACCCGCCCATTAACATAAAAATATTGCAACTCACTCACTTCACTGCTACTTACCCATCCTTGAATGAATAAATCATTATGTTGCCAATCTAATTTTATCGCTTTTTGAACAAATGTACGTCCACAAACTAATTCAACACGTTTTTCAAGAAGTGATTCTCGATACTGTTTGACGAGTTTCCCATTGTGCTGCAAATTAAAAGTAATATCAGGTCTAGCAAGTGCAATTCGACGAACAAACTCCTCAATATGCATAAATTCTGTTTTATCAGTTTTAAGAAAGCGACGTCTAGCAGGCGTATTGTAAAACAGATCAAGAACTTCAACCGTCGTTCCAACAGGATGTGCAGCCGGTTTAATTGTTGGTTTCATTTCACGACCTTCAGCATAAACTTGCCATGCCTCAGACTGATCGGCTGTGCGTGAAGTTAAGGTTAACCGAGCAACAGAACTGATACTTGCCAGCGCTTCACCACGAAACCCCAAACTCATTATGGTATCTAAATCATCCAACGTATTAATTTTGCTGGTTGCATGGCGAGCTAAAGCTAATGCCAATTCATCTTTAGCAATACCATTACCATTATCACGAATACGAATTAATTTACTGCCACCTTGTTCAACATCAATATCAATTTGAGTACTACCAGCGTCAATGCTGTTTTCAACTAACTCTTTGATCACCGATACTGGTCTTTCAACCACTTCACCAGCAGCGATTTGGTTAGCTAATTGAGGAGATAATATATGAATAGCCATTAATGCTGTTTCCCAAAATTAGGGTTCTGTTTGACATAATTTTTTATACCTTGATAAATCAATTTAGCAATTTTATCTTGATGAGCATTACTTGATAACAAACTTTCTTCAGTTTCGTTAGTAATAAATCCAACTTCAATTAATATTGAAGGGATATCAGGTGAACGCAATACACCTAAACTTGCATGTTCAGGCCTATTCTTATGCAATTTAATAACACCTTTCATCTCTTTTAAAACCTGAGTGGCTAATTCATAGCCAACCTGCTGTGAATATGAAAACTGTAAATCTAGTACTGCTTGACTTAAATTTTGGTCATGATCATCACTTAATGCATCACCAGCACCGCCTAATAGTTGAGATTGCTTTTCATCTTGTTCAAGCCAGCGCCCCAATTCTGTATCCGCTCGCTTAGTAGATAATACCCAAACTGATGCACCAGACGCGCTGCGATTAGGAGCGGCATCTGCATGGATAGAAATTAATAAGTTTGCTTTACTTTTACGGGCAATATCAGAACGCTGAGGAACAGAAATAAAATTGTCCGTACTACGTGTTAATACGCCTTTAAAGTTAGGATCTTTATTCAATAAATTAGTTAATTTTTTTGCTATCGAAATGGTGACATTTTTTTCGTATAACTTATTTTTACCAACGGCACCCGAATCCTTACCACCATGACCAGCATCAACAGCAATGATAACTTGTGAAGCATAAACTGAGCCACAAAGCAGTAATAATATAAAAAAAGTGAGTATTTTTTTCATTTTTTTCGCTAATTTTATTGGTTAATAATAGCTTGCCCTTTTTCACTGTTTGCTTGCAAACAAACTGTGCGTTCAAGCGCCAAATAAGCCAAATGAATTTCAATATCAGCAGGAGGTAAAATACCTTCAGCCTGCATAGGCCACTCAATTAAGCAAATTGATTTCGATGAAAAATATTCACGAATCCCCATAAACTCTAACTCTTCTGGATCAGCTAATCGATATAAGTCAAAGTGATATACTGAAAACATATCAAATTGATAAGGTTCAACAAGAGTATAAGTCGGACTTTTAACATTTCCGACATGTCCAAGCTGCTGCAAAAAGCCACGGCTAAACGTTGTTTTACCAGCACCAAGATCACCTATCAGATATATAACAATTGCACTATCATGATTAGACAAATATTTTAAACACTGCTCAGCCAATTGTTGACCAAACAAAATTGTTTCTTGTTCATTGGCTAAAATAATAGGTTTCATGACGAATTCTTTGCTCAATAAATAGTCCTTATTATATACTAATAAAGATGTACCAAGTAAAATTAACTCTAATTTATATCAAAAAAAGTTGAGGAACGGGGTTTTTGAAGGGTAATTTAAAGGTAAAAGGAACAAATGCTACATACCATCACAACAAATAACCAATCAACAATTGATCCAACGCTAATTTCAGCGCAAGATGCAGTACTTTTCTGGCAAAATGGCGTAATTATAGCTTGTCAAAATAATCCCATATTGAAGGCTATTTTACAAAATACCCAAAATTGTTTTGTGCTTGATAATGATATTAATGCTCGTAGTTTAGCTTCACTAATAGATCCAAGAGTAAAAATAATCAGTATGCAGCAGGTTGTTGATTTAACTGTTAACTATTTCCCACAAATGAATTGGGAGTAATTTAACTAATTATCTTAAACCAGTATTTATCTTAATATCACTGCTACCATCTTCAATTTGCAAATAGGCTTACCTCAGTTTAATATAATTTTTAACAATAGTTGGTAAACATACAAAATTTAATGGCAAACTTATTAAGTCTTTTAGAAATCAATTCATTATTAAAAAAAGGTGAAGTGGTTGCTTATCCAACTGAAGCTGTTTTTGGTTTAGGTTGTGATCCCGATTGTGAATCAGCAGTTTTTAAATTGTTAAAATTAAAACAACGTTCAGTTGAAAAAGGTTTAATTTTAATTGCGAGTCACTATGAACAACTGATCCCTTATATTGATCAATCGGCTTTAACTCAAGTTCAAAAACAGATGGCTATTGATAGTTGGCCCGGCCCTAACACGTGGGTTTTTCCGAAAAATGTTAATACTCCAAATTTTTTGAGCGGAAAGTATCATTCTATTGCCGTTCGCGTTACTGATCATCCATTAGTATGTAAACTTTGTGATTTATTTGGTAAGCCATTAGTTTCGACCAGTGCCAACCTCTCTGGACATCAATCTTGTAAAACAGCAATTGAAGTTGCAAACCAATTTGGTCAATTTTTTCCAATTTTAGATGGTAAAACCGGTGAGCGTTCACAACCATCAATCATTCGGGATGTCCAAACTGGCACTATCATTCGACAAGGATAATATTATGCAAAATTTATACATTGGCGTAATGTCAGGTACCAGTATGGATGGTGTTGATATTGCATTAGTTGATATTACTGATGGGAAAATTACTTCGATTGCTAGTGATTGCTACCCAATGCCAACTGAAATTAAAAGCCAATTATTAACGCTTTGTAATAGTAAGCAAACTACATTACAAGCGCTCGGTGAGCTTGATCACCAACTTGGTATGCTTTACGCAAAAAGCATTGATCAGTTTATAAAGCAAAATCATATTGATAAAAAACAAGTTAAAGCCATTGGTTGCCATGGGCAAACTATTTATCATTCTCCTAATAGCCAACATCCCTTTACTATGCAAATTGGTGATGCCAATATCATTGCTGCTAAAACAGGCATTACAACAATTGCTGATTTTCGTCGTAAAGATATGGCTTATGGTGGCCAAGGAGCACCATTAGTTCCGGCTTTTCACAAAGCGATATTCTTAAATCCGTCAATTAACTGTGTTGTTTTAAATATTGGTGGTATTAGCAATATTTCCGTTCTAATACCAGGCCAACCTGTAATTGGTTATGACACTGGGCCAGGCAATGTTTTACTTGATAGTTGGATAAATAAAAATCTAGGGAAAAACTACGATAAAGACGGCTTATGGGCTAAATTAGGAAAAGTTGATCAAAGTTTATTAAATACCTTATGTGATGAAAATTATTTTCAACTACCAGCCCCAAAAAGTACTGGTAGAGAATTATTTAACTTAACTTGGCTTAACCAAAAACTCAGTAACTTCAATCTAAACGCTCAAGATATTCAAGCAACACTCGTTGAATTTACTGCTACTACTGTTGCTCATGAGATTAATAAATTATCAATAAATGCTCATTTACCTTGTCAATTGCTAGTTTGTGGCGGAGGGGCAAAAAATCCTCTGATTATGAAACGATTGTCAGCATTATTACCAAAATGGGAAGTTTTGACCACAGATGTGAAAGGGGTAAACAGTGACGATATGGAAGCGATTGCTTTCGCTTGGCTTGCATATTGTAGGATGAATAATATTCCATCTAATATTCCAGAAGTAACTGGAGCAAACCAAGCGGTAAGCTTAGGAGTTATTTATCAATAATAACCTTTAATCTGATAATTTTGATTGCTTATTATAACCAATTAGTTCAGATATTTTAGCGGCAGCTTGGCTAATTTCACCGACAAGTTTAGCTTCATCTTCTGCTGTATTACATCTAAAGATAGAGGTAGATAAACTTAAAGCTGCAATAATATTACCTAAACGATTATAAATTGGCACTGCAAAACAACGTAAACCAAGCTCTGATTCTTCATCATCTTTGCCATAACCTAAACGTTTAACTTCATCAAGTTCAGCAAAAAATGCCTCTTTATTAGTGATTGTTTTAGGTGTGTATTGAACAAAATTAATGCCATTTACTAAGCTTTTTTTGCTTTCATCATCTAACCAAGCCAACAAAACCTTACCTAATCCACTGGCATGTACAGTTGCTTGATTACCAATTTTAGAGGTTAAACAAAGACTATACTGTTCAGATGCCACTTTATTAATATAAATAATTTGGTCACCTTCACGAACGGCTAAATGGATCGTTTCTTTAGTTTTATCCCTTAGCTTTCTCATTTCTAAATCAGCAATAGCTAAAAAGTTTTGGTGATAAAGTACACGGTTGCCTAAATCAAGTAATTTTAAATTAAGAGAATATTTATCTGAATCTTCTTCTTGATTAACATAACCTAATGATTTCATGGTTTGTAAAAAACGGTAGGCAGTGCTTTTAGGCATCATTACTTTTTGCGATAATTCTGATATAGCAATGTCTTTAGATTCGGATAAAGCTTCTAAAATTCCGAAAACTTTTAAAACCGAAGCAACCGATTCTGGTGAGCTATCATTCATTATTAGCACATCTCCTTACTAAAAATTAGTCATTATTCTATTATTAAATGATCAACTAGAACAAATCAAAATTATCGAAAGTATATCATAATTAATAATGAACTAGCTATTTTATAAAAAATCTAATCTTTGAGGAGTAAACATATCAAGCAAAACACCAGCTTGTTTGCAAACACAACCATGTTCAATATTGGTTTTTTTATATAATGTATCACCAGCACGAACAATCTTAGTCTCATCACCGATAGTAAATTCAAATTCACCAGACAAAACATAGGTTAGTTGTTCATGTGGATGATGATGCATCGCACCAATTGCGCCAGTTTCAAAATGAACTTCAACCGCCATCATATTACCATCATGAGCTAAAATTTTACGTTTAACCCCATTTCCTAAATCAATTAATTCAATATCTGAATTAAAACAAAACATGACATTACTCCTAAATTTATAAAAAAACAGAGATAATAAATAATATCCTTTTATTTTATTATCTCTTAAATTATCTAATTTTTAACCTTATTTTATTAAGGTTGTTTACCGATATAAGCTAAAATACCACCATCAACATAAAGAATATGGCCGTTAACAAAATTTGATGCTTCCGATGCTAAAAATACGGCTGCACCAGCTAAATCATCAGGAGTCCCCCATCGGCCTGCCGGTGTTTTAGCAATAATGAACTGATCAAATGGGTGACGAGAACCATCTGCTTGTTTTTCACGTAATGGCGCAGTTTGAGGAGTGGCAATATAACCTGGACCAATACCGTTACATTGAATATTGGCATGACCAAATTCAGAACAGATATTTTTGGTTAACATTTTTAAACCACCTTTAGCCGATGCATAACCTACAACCGTTTCACGACCAAGTTCACTCATCATTGAACAGATGTTGATAATTTTGCCACTTCCTTTTTTGATCATTGAAGGAAGGACTGCTTTTGCCATAATAAATTGACCTGTTAAGTCGATATCAATAATTTTACGATAATCAGCCGCACTTGTTTCAAGCATTGATTTGCGTTGAATAATACCAGCATTGTTGACTAAAATATCAATCACACCATGTTCTTTTTCAATTTGAGCAATGGATTTTTCAACAGCAGCTTCATCCGTAATATCAAATAGATAGCCATGGGCATCAATACCAGCTGCTTTATAAGCATCAAGTCCTTTTTGTAAATTTTCAGGCACGACATCATTAAATACGATTTTCGCTCCGGCACCGGCTAATGATTTTGCTATCTCAAAACCGATGCCATAAGAAGCGCCCGTTACCAGCGCTATTTTATTGTTGAGTGAAAATTTATTTAAAATCGACATAATTATATTCTCCGTTATAGTTATGATAGACAAAAGGTCTATCACATTTCTTCTAATATGTTAGCTGGCACTTTGGTTAAATAAAGTGCAGGTTCATCTTGTGCATCACATGAATATAAAACGTATTTATTATCAGGTGAAAATGATGGATGAGGGTGAGTAACTTGACGATCACCATCTAAAACTCGCCATGTACTATTATGCTTAACCAACTTATGAGCTGTTTTTGTTTTAGGTGCTAAAATATAAAGCCATGGATCATTTTCAATTTTATAGCCACTTGTATCTATTACATCTACAGGACTGCCTGTTCCATCACCAATATAAAGTGTGCCATCAAAATTACTCATTAAGTGCGAACAAGCTGGCATCTCCATAATTTCTTTATCTTCATCAGTTACCGGATTATATAGACGAATATATCGTTCTTGTTGCCCTTTCATATAAGATACATAAGCTAATCCAGAACCATCTGGAACCCAAAATTCATGAGTGCAACTTTCACCAGGTAAATTATCATGCGCTTTTCTTTCATTTTTACCATCACGATCAACCAACCAAATCCTTGCATCAACTAAATCATGAGGACCTTCATGGCAAAATGCGATAGTTTTATCATCAAAAGGTCTAAAAATTGGGTGACCTAACCATACATTCTGATCAATAACTGTTTTAGCTACACCGGTTTCAATATCAATCTTGATTAAACGGCAGTGTGGATTCTTATCATAAAATGCTTTAAATATTGTCCAATCGGTAAGTGGCGTCCAATCTTTTTTATCAATTTCAATTCCAACAATTTCATTACAATCACTATTAGCAACCCATGTGCCGTAACCAACCCATTCATCAGGAACAGTATAAACATTTTTTTCTTCTAATGTTTCAAGATTAACTTGTTGTAAGTTACGTTCATTTTTAACATAGTATAAAAATTTGTCATCTGGTGATAAAAAACCGCCGAAAGTATTATCGCCAGGTCCTTCAGTAAGTTGTTTTGCTGTTTGTTTTTCAATATCGAGTAAATAATAGTTACGATGAGTATCAAATTCACCAGCAAAAAGTAATTTTTGACCATCATTGGTAAAACATTTTTGATAAAAATAATTACGGTGGCATAAAATACCTTCTGGAGTTAACCGAATAATTTCATTTTTTGAATCTTCATCTGTAAATGATGAATATGATAGCCTTACGATATTCCCCTTAGCCATATGTACTCCCTGAATATAAATATAATTAAATGTTTAAAAGATTTTCATTTATTAAATATAGTAATATAAAAATTAAGACGTTTTTGTGACTTTCATCACATTGCAATAAATTTATTAAAACATCGTTTTATTTTAGTTAAAAAAATTGATATATTTTTGGGTGAGCTTATAATGAAAACGAAATGTACTAATATATAATTAGTTATTATTTCTATCAAAATAGAGGAAAATCATGAAAATAGCACTAATGAACGAATTTAGCCAAGCAGCTAAAAATCCAATTATTTTAAATGAATTGAAAAATGCAACTGAGAAATACGGACATACTGTTTTTAACGTTGGCATGGATGGCGACAATGATAAAAAATTAACTTATGTTCATTTAGGTATTATTAGCGCTATTTTATTAAACAGTAAAGCCGTTGATTTTGTTATCACAGGATGTGGTACAGGACAAGGCGCATTAATGGCGTTAAATGCATTCCCAGGTGTTAACTGTGGTTATTGTATTGAACCTACTGATGCCTATTTATTTGCACAAGTAAATAACGGTAATGCGTTATCACTTGCATTTGCTAAAGGCTTTGGTTGGGGTGCAGAACTCAATGCTCGTTATATTTTTGAAAAAGCATTTGATGGCGAAAAAGGATTGGGTTATCCACCTGAGCGTCGTGAATCTCAGAATGCTAATGCTGTAATTTTAAATGATATGAAAAATGCAGCAGGAAAAAGTTTAATTGAAGCATTGAAGTCAATTGATCAATCATTACTTAAAGATGCGATCAGAGGTGAGCGTTTCCAAAAATGTTTATTTGAAAATAGTCAAGATCCTGAAATAACCAATTACATCAAAAGCTTACTAGCTTAATTTAGAGTTTACTACATCCTTCAATTTTGTGCCATTTCAACTTAACTGGTGAAATGGCTCAATTCACTATTTTTAATCGTTTCTAACTTAATAGAATAAATTCTAATGTATTTTTCATTAACAAATGATTAAACCGATTTAATTTAAAAATGGAGGAATGAGATTGCTGATTGAAAAGATTAAGAGTGCTAAATCTTACTAGATCTAGCACTCTATTTTTTTAATTATTTAGCTTTATTTTTTTCGATTAGCGTTTTTAGCTCTTTTGGTAACACTATATTACCGTTTTTATCTCGAGTGATTTTAAAGTCACTATTTCCTTTCCATAATTGATTGCTGGTTACAGATTTAAAATTTTTACTTTTAATCTGTGGTCCAAATGAATCTTTTATCGCTGATTGCCAGCTATCACGAATAGAATAGTTGTGTTCAAAAATGACCACTGGTTTTAAAAATTCATAAGGATTAGCGCGTAAAATATAATTATACCTCGCACTATTGATCGAAAGATTATTCTTCATGATATAAGAACCAGTATTAAAATTATCAGTAAAGCCATCCATATTATTATTTAAGGAAATTGAATTGATAATTTTATGATTTACCGGTTGACCTTCTGCTCCTAATTTAAAGCCATTACCTATACTTCCTTTAGCAATATTGGGTTTTGAAAAAGGAAAACCGTTTGAATATGTAACAGAACTATCAATTAATACCGGATCATTTGGGCCATCTTCAATCTTGTTATAAAGATCGAAACCATCATCAGTATTATTATGGGCAATACACCCTCTAAATATATTCCCTTTACCAACACCCAATTTAGCGGCAAAACCATCAGCATTTTTACCTGATTTATCCATATTATTATAAGAATCAGAGTTAAGAATTAGGTTATAAGATGGCCAATAAATTCGATTTTGATTTTTCTTTTTAGCTGAGATAGCCAAACCTGTATCACTATTATTACGTGTAATAACTTGATCAATCACATTATGACTGCCCGAAATTCTTAAATAAGCTGGTTTATTATCTTTATCATCAATATTTCCATCAAAAATAACCTGCTTAATAGCCCAATAGTTGCTATCTAAATTAAACGTAGTGTTGATAAAAATCGCTTTATGCTTATTAATGGCTTGTATGGTTTTTAATTTACCGGGTAATCCACTTAATTGAGCCGGAAGAGTTATGCCGTCATAATAACCATCCATCAAATGAATAACACCGCCCGGTTCAACGCTATTAACAGCCGTTTCGAAATCAACCGGTGATTGTTTGGTACCTTTATTATCCTTTTTACCTTCTGGCGAAACAATAATATTAGATAAATTTTCAATCGATGATTTATTTAGATTAATTGTAAAAATTTGAGTATTATTTTTAGCATTATCAGTAAACTCAACAGTAAAGGTATTAGTTCCATCTTTTAGCTGAGCTGGAAACTGTAATAACTTACCAACTTCCGCATTCAACGTTTTATTAATTTCTTTAACAAATACGGTACCTGAAGTATTTGGAAAAAATTGTAATGTATAATTTTTACTATATACATCATTTGGTGATGATAAAATTAACGTTGGTTTAACATCAACAATTACCTCAGGTTTAGCGGGTAATTTATCATAATCAACCGTTATATCACTGAGGGTTAATTTAGAATTTTTGAACTCAACTTTTGCGTTTCTAGAAGCAAAAAAGCCGACATAAATATTTTTGTTATCTTGTTGATTTAAGAATCCTGAATAATCATTGGTTGCCCACTGTTTCTCTTCACCAGTCGCATTATTTTTCATCGATAAGATAAATTGATCTGCCGTTCTGGTCATTGTTAAATGCATACTTTTAACATCAACATAATTAACATTTTCAACATAACCAACTTTCTCAATTGATATGCCTTCATTACCCCATGCTTTTTTTACACCATCACGTACTAAGCCAGTTACTTTTACTAAATTATCATTTTTTTGATTTTGAGTAATTAATGCATTCATAATTACATTTGAAGCATTTGGAAACTCCTCATAACCAGCCGGCTGAGGATCACTTCTAGCTACGCCAATAGTATCACGAGCAAATAAACCCACCGCTTCTTGAGCGGCAGGCGTTTTTCCATCCACTTCAGGTCCTATTTGCTCTAAGGTAACATCACTTTCTAAAGTAAAAGTTTGATTAACGGGTAATTGAGTATAAAAAACCACCATTCCATCATGCGAGTTAGCAATTTTACCGCCTCGACTTTCTAAATAGAAATCTGACGGTAATTGATAAGGTTGATTTGGAACTAAATAATCTTTTTGACCAGCAATCCATGCATTATTGGTTCCCACTTTTTCAGGCTTGATAAGTGAGGCAAAATTTAAGTCAGTCGATTGGCCAAATGCTATCGCTTTCCACTCTTGTGCAGAAGCTGCGCTAACATAAAGCGAAGACAGACAAAGTATTGAAGTTAATATTTTTTTCATTATGGGTCCTAACATTTTTGTTTATTTCAATAATTCTAAAGCTTTCCACTACCGACTAATCGTCCATAGTTTTTACTAAATTGCTTAATATCATCCACGCTATATTGATAAGGCACAGACCAATTCAAATTATCAACAAAACCACATGATGATAATTTCAACTTAGATTGATTAAATAGAGAATTATTATCCCGAAGGTTATCGCCTTTAAACTGTTTAGCTACTTTGCAGTTATCTTTTAAACCATCAATCATAAATTGATTATTTTCCGAAAGCACACTACCTTTATAGCCTAAGCCAATAGAGTATTGATATGGGTATACAGTTTTAGATTTATTAACCGATCCTTTAAACAGGTTGTTATACATGTGGATTTTGCCAAACCTTACTCTTGGTGCGCGTTGAGTGATGTCTAAAAAAACATTATGATGAAGCGTGATATTTAACTTATTCTCATCCTGATCAGCATTTTTATCACTATGGCCAATTAACATAGTCTTATCATGGTTTTCAAATAGACAATAAGAGATAGTAATGAAATCACTACCACGCTTAATATCCAATAAACCATCATGTTGTACATATTTCCAGCCATCTTTTTCCTGGTACATATCATCGGTAAATTTACCATCAGTTAGAGTGACATGATCAATCCAAACATAAGTTGAGGTAATAATATTTATCCCATCCCATTCAGCATTCCATCCATCTCCCTCTTCAAATTTTGGCGCAACATCAATTGGTGCTTCAATTTTTAAATTTCGAATAATGACATTATTTACTTTAGACAACATAAGTGAACCATTGATAAAACCAGCATTATTACCAACACCAATTAATGTGGTATCACTAGGAATTTTGATCAACGAACGAGATTTTTGATCATCAAAGTCTTTGTAAGGTTTGCCTTCACTAATATCTATAATCCCAGAGACTTGAATAATACGAGGCTGATTTTTATTGATCGCAATCGCATCTAAAAGATCTTTTTTGTTATTCACCATAAAGATCATTTTTTCATTTGCTTTAGCGCCACCGATCGTGCCCGTATTTGTCGCTAAATCATAACCACCAAAACCGTCTCTAGGTGCAACATCACGAGCTTCTCTAATTTTGATAGGAGACGGAGATAATGCATGACATGCAGCAATAGATGAATTAATTGCCAAAGGAACTAATAGCGCAATGATTAATTTTTTCATTTAACAAATACCTTTTATTAGTTAATCTGAGTTTGATCGAAAGTGATTCCTTGCTGTAACCAAGGATCGTTGTTTATGGCATTAGCAATAATTTTGGCGATAGCTAATGCGCCTTTTTCTTGAAAATGCGTAGCATCAGGATTGTTAATCACGCCAGAAGTTTGATTTTTATAATAAGGATATTGAGGATCATTAGGATCTACAGCTAACCAGTAAGACTGCCAGTCATCTTTGTGTTGGTTGGCAAAATCAATACTAAATGACTCCAAATCAATTAAAACAACTTGATTAACTTTTGCCGTATGTTTAATCGTATTCGAATAATCTCCCCAATAAGCAAAACCTGGTTTATTGGCGGTATAATGCATATGACTAACAGGATTAGTATTTTGATAAGCAATGTTATTATCTTTATAACGGGTGACTGGTGTCATTAAAATTGGCGTCATATCCAACGCTTTTGCCACAGAGAGATAACCTTCTAAAGAGGATTGGAATGACATATTTTCTTGCGTTGATGGATACTGTTTTTGGTTATTATCATCATTAGGATAAGTGCATAAATTAGCAACATCCACTTTACCTCGTTTCGGATTGTTACCGTTACATTTTTCATCATTATGTCCAAAAGCGATGATCATATAATCGCCTTTTTTCATTAAAGGGATCAGTAAATCGAACCATCCTTCAGTTTTGAAACTACGGCTTGAACAGCCTGACTGTGCGCCATTGATGACAACCGTATCAGCCTTATCATCAATAAACTGATCAAAAACTTGGCCCCATCCCATTCTTGGATAAACTTTTTTATCATAGTTGGACGCAGTCGAATCACCTAAAATAAAAATACGTTGCTTAGCATTTATATTTCTTTCTTTTTGCTTAACTGCCTGATCATAATCAAAAGGTGAATCTTGACTAATGGGTCTTAAACGCATATCAAACAATACAGTACCACTTACTTTACCAGTAGAAGAATCGTATCCACGATTAAAGTATATTACATTAAGTAGCTTGTTAATATCTGGATTTTCGGTGGTAAGTGGATCAAAAGAATTAGCAATAATACCTACTTGGCGTAATGCTTTATCAAACAGCATATGATAATTTTTATAAGCATGGCTTAACGCAGCATCATCTATTGAAAAAGATAATTGATTATCAGTAAATTGTTCTGGGCCTAGAAGATTGATTTGTTTAGCTAGTTCACTAGTTAAAAAATCAGTTAATGGATTAATATTAACAGTATTTTTTTCATCTTTTTGTAAGGTATGAACGTATGAAACCAAACAATTACCGTTACACATTTGCCCTTCATCCGCTTTTCGGGCAAGTGAGTTTTCATTACTAAAAACAATTAGTGGTGGAGTCAGTTCAGAAACATCTTGTTGATAAAACCCATCGCTATTAGTCGCCGTTTTTAAAATTTTATTATTCACATCACGGACTATCACCGATGAAACAACTGGTTTATTAACATAAACATAACCTTGTATTACAGTACTTGCCAATACTTGATTGATTGAAGTGACAACCAATAAAAATCCGAAAAAAATTTTCTTTATCATTTTTTCACCACTAACTGTTTTTAACACTTTTATCGATTAAAATAAATAAGATAATCCTAGTGCTAACTTAGCTTCCCTTGCGTCAGAATGAACACTTTTTGCCACATCTTCTGCAGCAAAGTTAACTTGCCAAACTTTGGTTGCTTGCCAATTTATATCCAGTTCTTGTTGATAATCATGCTTTTTATCATTGTGTAATACATAGTTTCCTTTTAAGTATGAGAAGCGATAGCCAATGTTCCAATCAGGAGTTAGATTAATATCAGTACCTATATCAAAACGATTGCGCGCTCGATTATCGACATAACCTTGAACACTATCTTCGCGTTTACTTCTTGAAACTTTGCGATATTCAAATCGATATTGGCCATAAAAAGATAGATCATCACTTTGTAACCAAGTCAATTTTAAAGCGGGAGAATAACGAACACCTGGACGTTGTGAATCACTTACATCACCTAACTGATAATGGGGTAAGTTTTCTTTACTTTTAGCTTTATAACCACCACCTGAATAGAATCTAACTTCCATATTTGGTGTTAGTATCCAATTATCAGCTAAATAAAAATTGTAACCTCCATAAATTTGATAATGACTAGAAACAATATCATCAAAGAATAATCTATTTTTTAATTGGTTATAGGTATTTACACTTAGACCAACATAGCCTTTTTTATCAAAATCAGTATATAGACCAAAACTATCACCATGGTAATGTGAAGTTAAACCATAATGATGTGCATATTTGAAATAGGTTTTATAAGAAAAATTAGAGTCTTTGCTATTTGATTGACCGAATGCGTAATTGAAACCAACTTTAAACTTAGCTTGTCGAGTATTAGTGGTTTTATTTTTCGATACATCAGAAATAGAAAAATAAGGACGGAGTAATTTTGAATAATTATAGGTAATTTTAAATTCTTGCTCATAATCAGTTTTTTTATTGTTATAAGCTTTATATTCATTTTTAGAAAAACCGTTCCTCAATGCTTTATAAGAATTGTTAGTATAATCACCAAAATAATAGTTAAAGGTATAGGCAAAGTTAAATGCTTTTATACCAGAATACATTAATGCCCAATCTAAACGATTCCTTCCTGTATTACTACTAGCAACATATTTAACTTGTTTGCCAGCTATTTTTGCTCTTTTATAACGTTCAGCGTGAGATATTTTTTTCCATTCATAGCGATATCGAAAACTTGTTGACCAATCACTATTAATTTTATAACTATATTTCAATCCTGGTTGATAAAGAGTTGAATCTTTGCTGAAACCTAATTCTAATGATGGAATAATCGATCCCCAGCCATCATCAAGCGTAAATGTTTTTTGAATAACGACACCACCTGATCCACCTTGCATATCATCATATAAAACATCACGTTTGTTCCCGCCACCTTCAGTAACACCAAATTTAAATTCATATTGCCAATTATCGTCGGTTTTATGGATTAACTTAATTGTATCCCCATGAATCCTATCCATAGATTTCCAGTTATGTTCATATTGAAAAGTTGTTTGACCAGCAAAAGAATAAATAGGAAAGGTAGACAGAAACATTAAAAGCGGTATTTTTTTTAATTTAAATTGACTCATTATTGTTTTCCTAAATTTTTAAATTTATTTTTGAAATACTGTTTTATATTTTTTATTATTTTATTAATTTTTTCTGTTAATAAGATCACAGTTTCAGAAAACAATTCAAAAAAAACAATAACTACATGATATATTTAATTTTTATTTAAAATAATATTAATATATATACCTTAAAAATCAAAATAATTTGTTACCAACGTCACATTTCTAAAAAAAAATTAAAATTAATTTGTATAAATTTAGTATTATTTCAATAATAATTTTAAAACAGTATTTCATAATTATTAAAGGAAATAGATTTATGGCTGATAATCAGAAAAAAATAACCACACTCACTCGATTTTCGTATGGTAGTGGTAATTTGATAGGAAGTGGTGCTCTAGCAATTAGTGCCGCTTGGTTACTATACTTTTATACAACATTTTGTGGACTTTCGGCATTTCAAGCAACGTTAATTTTTTCTATAGCTACCTATTTAGATGTAATTTTAAATCCACTAATGGGTTTTATTACTGATAACTTTAACCATACAAAACTTGGACGTCGATTTGGTCGCCGTCGATTCTTCATCCTATTTGCTATTCCATGTATGATTATTTACCCATTACTTTGGGTAGATGGGATGAATTTCTGGTACTACTTAACTACTTATATTTTATTTGAATTCATCTATACCATGATTATGATTCCATATAATACTTTACCGGTAGAGATGACTAAAAACTTCGATCAAAGAACTTACCTAGCAGGTTCCAAAGCGATGTTTGGTAAAGTAGCAAACTTCTTAGCTGCAGCTATTCCTGGTGTATTTTTCTATCTATTTGATGGTAAAGACTCTCCACTACCATTCTTATTAACAGGTATTACTTATGCATCTATTATGGCGATAGCACTAATTTTACTTTATTTTAATAGCTGGGAAAAATCAGTTGATGAAATTGAAGATGAAACAACTTCTGGCCTTTGGGAAAGTATTGTTAAATTATTTTCAGATGTTTTTTCAACTTTCCGTTTAAAAACTTTTAGAAACCATTTAGGTATGTATCTATTTGGCTTTGGTGCTGAATGGTTATTTGCGGCAACATTTACTTATTTCGTAGTATTTAACTTAGGCCAACCAAAAACCTTCGTTTCACAGATGAACAGTTTAAGTAGTATTTGCCAATTAATCTCAACTGCCTTTTTCATGGCTTGGTGTGTAAAACGTGGATTCAAAAGACCATTTGTTATTGCAATATTGATAGTAATATCTTCGGTAATCGGCTATATCGGTGTCTACTACTTTAATATGCCTCATGTTACATGGATTGTAATTGGTATTACTATTTGGTTTGGATTAGGAACGGGGGGTGTTTATTATATTCCTTGGAGTGTATACACATTTTTAGCAGATATCGATGAAGTACTAACAGGAAGACGTCGCGAAGGTATTTATGCTGGTGCTATGACCATGGCCGGTAAATTAATGCGTGCAACTATCGTCTTTGTCTTAGGTATTGTATTGAAATATTCTGGTTTTGTGTCTGGCGTAGATGCTGTTCAACCAGAGAGTGCCGTTACTGCAATTAACTTAGTATTAATCTTCGGTGTGTGTGGAATGGCACTATTAGGTATCTTCTTCACATATCGTATGAAATTAGATAAATCGACTCATGCACTTATTATTCAAGAACTTGATAGATTAAAAAATGGTGGCAAAAAACAAGATGCAACACCAGAAATAAGAAGTTTAGTTAAAGAGTTAACTGGCTTTGAATATGACAACTGTTTTGGTAACAATAATGTAGGCTT
Organism: Gilliamella sp. B3482; assembly: GCF_026536805.1. Classification (NCBI taxonomy): domain Bacteria; kingdom Pseudomonadati; phylum Pseudomonadota; class Gammaproteobacteria; order Orbales; family Orbaceae; genus Gilliamella; species Gilliamella sp. B3482. The sequence goes on from NZ_JAFNNL010000005.1 coordinate 25,957, forward strand.
TAAACAACACCACTAAACAAAAGTAATATAATTAAACTTAAAATCATCTAATCTAAACAATTAGATGATTTTTTTTATATTAAATTAATCCAAACTTTTTCAATGCCTTCGCTATGCCATCATTATTATTGGTATCAGTGACATATTCAGCTTTTTCTTTTAGCTGATCAACCGCATTGCTCATTGCTACAGGATGGTCAACGGTTAGGAACATTTCAAAATCATTCATACCATCACCAAATGCATAAGTAGGTACGTCATTAAAACCTTTAATTTCTAATAATTCTTTAATTCCATTACCTTTAGAACCGCCATGATTAAAAACATCAACACAATAATGTGTATTACGGATAAACGTCAATTCAGGAAAAACTTCTCTATAAGGTGATTCGCCTTGTTCACAAAGCAGTAATAACATTTGAATCGGTTCTTTTAAGTAAATTTGATCATCAACAGGAGGTACTTGTTGTTTTAAAGAAGTATAGAATTTTTGAGCTGGAAGACTATTTTCACTCACTCGCATGGTCTTATAGCTATAGAAAGATAATGGAATATTCATCTTTTCTCTTGAATATTCATATAATCGAGTAATGAGATTTTTATCAATATTATTTGTGAAAACGACCTCTTTTTCATAAATAACTACTTGGCCATTCATACCAATAATTGAATCTATACCAGTATCCCTCATCAAATCAACCGCTTCAGGTGGTGTTCTACCAGTTGCAATTATTGGTACAATATTATTTTGTTTTAGTTTTCTAATTGCATCATAAGAACTAGGTAACACATCTATATCTTTATTAAATAAGGTTCCATCTAAATCGAAAAAAACAATAGCTTCAGGTTTCTTTTTCATTTCATAAATCCAAAATATGTTTAATAAAAGGAATGGTTAATTTGCGTTGTTGAGCTAACGTAGCTACTTCAAACTCTTCCATTAAAGAAAATAAAGTTCGCATATCGCGATTAACACGTTTTAACAAAAATAATCCAACTTCCGTTGATAGCTCAAATCCACTTAGCTTAGCCCTAAGTTGTAAAGCTTTTAGTTTATCCTCATCACTTAACTCTTTTAACTGATAAACTTGCCCCCACGTTAACCTTGATACCAAATCAGGTAGTATAAAAGGAACTTGTTTTGGAGGAGCACTGGCAGTTATCAATAATTTACTAACGTTTTTTTCGGTTAAACGATTAAAAAGATCAAATATTGCTTCTTCCCAATCACGATGACCTGCTATCGCATCAATATCATCTAAACAAACCAAATCATAATTATCTAAACCTTGTAAAATCTCAGGTACAAGTAGAACATGTTGTTTTAAAGGAATATAGCTTGCTAACTTATTTTGACATGAAGCATGTAATAGATGAGTACGACCAGCGGCACTTGCTGACCATATATAAAAGACGTTGAAGCCTTCCTTATCAAGTAAGGTTTGCAAAGATTCAAACAATAATTGATTATTACCTACATAAAAACTATCAAATGTTTCGTTATTAGGTAATATAAAAGGTAAAGGCAACTGTGAAAGAGTAATAAAATAACCTCACAATAAAAATATAATCTTACTAAGTATAAATTTGCTTTTACAAAAATCAATCACTTTTACAGCAAACAAATAAGTTAACGAAAGTAACTATCAAAAATTAATATATCAATCCTAAAAAACTAAATAATAACCTAATTAAAAATTAATTTAGATATAGAAATTAATCCATTTTATTATTATCTAATACTTAAAAAAACATTTTAACCTTTTCCTAAATAGCTTTTAATAAGTACTATTATTTTAAGTGATGATGGTACTGCTACCTCACAGCACTTCCGAATTAAAAGAAACAAATACTTATAATCCTACTTTTAAACATTAGTTACATTAGCTTTCTACTAAAAACACCAATATCTTTTAGAAAAATATCTTTTTCAGGTATTTAAAAAAACTAATAAAATGATAATTAATTATCCTATTCTTAGGTATTTTTAAAATTTAAATTAATAAAATTAATGTCGCTAAGTATGATCAAAGATCATATTTCGAACTTTATAATGATCATTAAAACTCATAATTACATTTTTATTGATCATAATATTTAAGATGTATAACTTTTTTAACCAGAATGATCTAAATAATTAAGATTAAATTATAGACAATAAAAGATAAAATTTAAGCAAACAAATTTATTTTTTGTGGATAACTCTGTGATAAACCCACTATATAAGCTGTTATAATCATATTAATAACCTTAAAAGCAAAAAAGGTTGTGGATAAAAATAAGAATTATAAACAGGATTAACTAAAAAAAGATCCGATCAATTAACAGCATTAGACGATCATTAAGATCCTATAAAATAATCATAAAAAAGAGTTATCAACAAAAATGATCCAAACTAATAATAGTAAAAATAAAAAAGATCACAAAAAGATCTTATTTAATTTAAATGATGATCAAAATAGATCATTTGACGTAATAAAAAAGATGAGTAAAATTCCTTACGCTAAATAAAACCAAATCACCTGATCAAAATAATGATCATCTATCTGTAAAATAAAAAACGAGGCTTTATATGTTTTATCCAGATCTTTTTGATGTCATCGTCGTTGGTGGTGGCCATGCCGGAACAGAAGCAGCAATGGCATCAGCAAGAATGGGCCGAAAAACATTACTTTTAACCCATAATATCAATACGTTAGGACAAATGTCATGTAATCCTGCTATTGGTGGTATTGGTAAGGGACATTTGGTAAAAGAAATTGATGCAATGGGTGGATTAATGGCACATGCTATTGATCTTTCTGGGATCCAATTTAGGATCTTAAACAGCAGCAAAGGTCCTGCTGTAAGAGCAACGCGAGCTCAAGCGGATCGATCTTTATATCGTAAAGTAATACGAACAACCCTTGAAAACCAAGAAAACTTAATGTTATTTCAACAATCAGTTGAAGACGTGATCATTGAAAACGATCAGATCACAGGCGTGGTTACACAAATGGGTGTTTCATTTAAAGCAAGATCTGTTGTATTAACTACTGGCACTTTCTTAGATGGCAAGATCCATATAGGACTTGATAATTATAGTGGTGGTAGAACGGGTGATCCTGCTTCGATAGGTCTTTCCAAATCGTTGCATCAATACCCATTTAGAATGGGTCGTTTAAAAACAGGAACGCCACCTCGTATCGATGCTAGAACCATAGATTTTTCTAAATTAGGTACACAATACGGTGATGATCCTGTGCCTGTATTTTCGTTTTTAGGTGATGCTAAACAGCATCCTAGACAGATTCCTTGTTATATAACAAGTACTAATGAAATCACACATGATATTATTCGAAACAGCTTAGATCGTAGCCCTATGTATACAGGTGTTATTGAAGGTGTAGGTCCACGATATTGTCCATCAATCGAAGATAAAATAATGCGTTTTGCTGATCGTAACTCGCACCAGATCTATTTAGAACCAGAAGGTTTAGACAGCAATGAAATTTATCCAAATGGAATATCAACAAGTTTACCTTTTGACACACAATTAGCTTTTGTTCGCAGTATGAAAGGACTGGAAAATGCCAATATAGTCAGACCAGGTTATGCGATTGAATATGATTACTTTGATCCTCGTGATCTCAAACCAACTCTTGAAAGTAAAGTGATCAAAGGCTTGTTTTTAGCAGGACAGATCAATGGTACTACAGGTTATGAAGAAGCCGCTGCCCAAGGTATGCTGGCAGGATTAAATGCAGCTCGTTTTGTTTATGATCAAGATCAATGGTATCCAACGCGTGATCAAGCTTATTTAGGGGTTTTGGTTGATGATCTTTGTACTTTAGGTACTAATGAACCTTATCGTATGTTTACTTCACGAGCTGAATATCGCTTAATGTTACGTGAAGATAATGCAGATATTCGTTTAACAGAAATTGGACGACAACTTGGAATGGTTGATGATTACCGTTGGCAACGTTTTAACGAAAAATTTGAAGCTATTGAACAAGAAAGAGCACGTCTTCGTGACATTTGGGTTCATCCTCACATTGAAACAATTGATGAAGTTAATGCGGTATTAAGCGCTAACCTTACCAAAGAAGCCAATGGAGAAGAGCTGCTTAAACGCCCTGAAATGAGCTACAAAACTCTACAATCCCTGTCTTTATTTGCACCAGGGCTAAGTGATGATCAAGCAGCAGAACAAGTTGAAATTCAAGTTAAGTATGACGGCTATATAAAACTACAAATTGAAGAAATAGAAAGACAAAAACGAAATGAGGAAACTCTTATACCTGAACATATAGATTATGCTGAAATATCAGGGTTATCTAACGAAGTTGTTGCTAAATTAAAACAACATAAGCCGGTTTCAATTGGCCAAGCTTCACGTATTTCAGGTATTACACCAGCTGCAATTTCAATGTTATTAGTTTATTTAAAAAAGAAGAACTATGTTAAAAAAGAAACTCATTAATCTTATTGATCAAACGGATCTTTCAATCAATTGTCAGCAAATTGATCAACTGATCAATTACGTTGAAATGCTTAATAAATGGAATAAAGCTTACAACCTAACAGCGGTGCGTGATCCTAATGAAATGTTAATAAAACATATTATGGATAGCTTAGTTGTTTCACCTTATTTAGTTGGTAGCACGTTTATTGATGTAGGTACAGGCCCTGGATTACCAGGGATTCCTTTAGCAATCATCAATCCAGACAAACAATTTGATCTCGTTGACAGTTTAGGTAAAAGGATCCGTTTTTTAAAACAAGTTCAATTTGAATTAAAGCTACCAAATATTCAACCAATTCAAAGCCGTATTGAAGAATATAATCAAAAAAAATTCGATGGGGTAATAAGTCGAGCATTTGCTTCTTTACAAGATATGTTAACCTGGTGTAAACATCTTCCTAATGAACAAGGATTATTTTATGCGTTAAAAGGCAGTGATCTTGATCCGATCCCTGAAGGATTTACGCTTAAACAAGATATAAAACTTACCATACCTGAATTGAATGCTGAAAGACGATTAATGATCATTGAATAAAAAACAAATTGATCTAATCACTTTTTAGATCAATTTTTACGTCTTTTCAAATAATCCTTAATACCATCAACTATGGCTTTAGAAACTTGATTTTGGAAGGCTGCTGTTTTAAGTTTTTGCTCTTCAGCTATATTACTAATAAAGGCTGTTTCAACTAAAACTGATGGAATATCTGGTGCTTTTAACACTGCAAAACCTGCTTTTTCTATCGATGGTTTATGTAATTTATTCACATTTTTCATTCGATTTAAAATAGCACTTCCTAATAATACACCATTAGAAAGGGTTGTTTTTTGCACTAAATCTAAAATAGTGTTATCTAAATATTTATCACCACTTCGGCTAACACCACCTATTTGGTCTGCATCATTTTGAGTTTGTGCTAAATAACTTGCAGCAGAACTACTAGCTCCACGTGTTGATAAAGCAAATACAGATGACCCTCTAACAGATCGACTCGCAAAAGCATCAGCATGGATAGAGACAAATAGATCCGCATGTAAAGATCTCGCTTTCGCTACACGAACTTTTAATGGAATAAAAACATCTTCATTACGAGTCATATAAACTTTTATATTTGGTTCTTTTTTTAGCAAACTATATGTTCGTCTGGCAATTTGCAAAACAATGTCTTTTTCTCGTGTTCTTTTGTAGCCAATCGCACCAGGATCCTCACCACCATGACCAGGATCAAGCATAACAATAATAGGCGAGTTTTTATTTTTATTCGTTGGCGATTTTATTTGCGCTTGTTTTTTATTTAGATCCCCTTTTTGATACTCTTCTAAAAGAGCAAGTAAAGGATCATCATTAGCTGTAGCCGGTTTAGACGGATAAAGATCAACGACTAATCGATGTTTAAATTCAGCAATCGGTGGTAATGTAAATGTATTAGGATCAATACCCTGTTTTAATTCGATCATAATACGTACAGTTTTAGGATCTAACTGTAATGCACGTATAGATTTAATAAAAGGATCACGGCTTAAAACTTTTGTCGAAACGGTTTTTAATATTGGATTTAAATTGAGATTATCAATATCAATCACCATACGATCAGGGTTATATAATTGTGCGCTTTTATAATTAAGCTTAACGTTTGATTCTAACGTTATTCGTGTATAGGTTGATGAAGGCCAAACACGCACAGCCACAACTTGAGCCATTGCCGCAGCAAAGCCAACTCGTGTAACAGATAATAGACAAGTAGCAATAATGCCTTTGATCAAAAAGCGCTTTGTTGGACTAAAAGTTTTCGACATACCTAGACACTTTTATATTAGTAATATTAATAGGCCAAGAATAATAGCATAAAATAAAACGATATTAAAAAGAATGATTATCATAATCAGTTGTTTTTTCGATAGATTAATTACTAATTAGACATTATTTTCTAAATAAAGCATATAAATATAGTTTTTTATATTAATTATAGACCCTACAATCACAAAGGATTACAATATGGCACGCTAAAATCACGGATTTAAACCCGTTTTCATTTTAACAATTAAATATAGCTGAGTTATTGATGAGCAAAAAATTACATATCAAAACTTGGGGTTGCCAAATGAATGAATATGATTCAACAAAAATGGCAGATCTCCTTGAATCCACCCATGGTTTAACTTTAACAGAAAATGCCGAAGAAGCAGATATTTTACTATTAAATACTTGCTCTATTCGAGAAAAAGCCCAAGAAAAAGTCTTTCATCAACTAGGCCGTTGGAAAAATTTAAAACAACATAATCCTGATATAATCATTGGTGTAGGTGGTTGCGTAGCATCACAAGAAGGTGCACATATCCGTAAGCGTGCTCCTTTTGTTGATATTATTTTTGGACCACAAACTTTTCATCGTTTACCCGAGATGATTGAACAAATTCGTAGTGGTAATGGTCATCATGTGGTTGATGTTAGTTTTCCTGAAATTGAAAAATTTGACCGTTTACCCGAACCTCGCAGTGAAGGTCCAACAGCTTTTGTTTCAATTATGGAAGGATGTAATAAATACTGTACTTATTGTGTGGTACCTTACACCCGTGGTGAAGAGGTGAGCCGACCTTGTGATGATGTAATTTATGAAATAGCTCAACTTGCTGAACAAGGTGTACGCGAAGTTAATTTACTGGGTCAAAATGTAAATGCTTATCGAGGGCCAACTTTCGATGGTGATATTTGTTCTTTCGCTGAACTACTACGCTTAGTTGCTGCTATTGATGGTATTGATCGCATTCGCTTTACAACTAGCCATCCAATTGAATTTACTGATGATATCATCGATGTATATCGTGATACGCCAGAACTGGTTAACTTTTTACATTTGCCGGTACAAAGTGGTTCTGACCGAGTGTTAAATTTAATGAAACGCACTCATACAGCAATTGAATATAAATCAATCATTCGCAAATTACGCAAAGTTCGTCCTGACATTCAAATTAGTTCAGACTTTATTGTTGGATTCCCTGGTGAAACCCAAGAAGATTTTGAACAAACCATGAAACTCATTGCTGATGTTAATTTTGATTTAAGTTATAGCTTTGTCTATTCAGCACGACCAGGTACACCTGCTGCTGAAATGGAAGATAACGTTTCTGAAGAAGAGAAAAAACAAAGGCTCTATATTCTCCAAGAACGAATCAATCAACAAGCAATGCAATTTAGTCGTCGCATGTTAAATACTGTGCAACGTATTTTAGTTGAAGGCCCTTCTAAAAAGGATCTTATGGAATTAACCGGACGAACAGAAAATAATCGTATTGTTAATTTTGAAGGTAGTCCGGATATGATTGGTAAATTTGTTGATGTTGAAATTACCGATGTTTATCCTAACTCATTGCGTGGTAAAGTAGTAAGAACAGAGGATCAGATGAATTTACGTGTGAGCGAATCACCAATATCGGTCATCTCTCGTACCCGTAAAGAAAACGATTTAGGTGTGGCTATCTATCAACCATAATTAAATAATGATTGAAATAATAATATATAACATGTTGATAAATTTTGGCTCAAAAGAACGTGTTTAAAATAAACGATTTGGGGACATATCTTTGAATATTACGACATATGAAACAATGCTTGAACCAGCAGATAATCAGCGGCTTAATAGTCTTTGTGGTCCCTATGATGACAATATCAAACAACTTGAACGACGATTAGGATTAGAAATAAACCATCGGGGTAATCAATTTGCTATTACTGGCGATACAATTTGTGCAAAAGCGGCAACTGAGATTTTACAATCGCTGTATAAACAAACTAAAGTAAAAGACAGTATTGTCGATATAGAACCAGAGCAGATACATTTAGCTATTAAAGAATCAGGTGCGTTAGAAAAAGCTAATGAACACGCACCTAGTTATGTTGATCTGCATGGTAGCAAACAAGTGATGATAAAGACCAAGCGAGGAGTAATAAAACCCCGCACGCCTAATCAAGCACAATATATTGCTCATGTATTAGATTATGATATCTCTTTTGGTATCGGTCCTGCTGGTACAGGTAAAACCTATCTAGCTGTAGCTGCCGCAGTTGATGCACTTGAAAAACAACAAGTTAGACGAATTATATTAACACGCCCTGCAGTTGAAGCCGGTGAAAAATTGGGTTTTTTACCAGGTGATTTAAGCCAAAAAGTCGATCCTTATTTGCGTCCGCTTTACGATGCTTTATTTGAAATGCTTGGTTTTGAAAAAGTCGAAAAACTAATTGAAAAAAGTGTGATTGAAGTTGCACCGTTAGCTTATATGCGTGGGCGTACACTCAATGATGCATTTATTATTCTTGATGAAAGCCAAAACACAACGATAGAACAAATGAAAATGTTTTTAACGCGCATTGGTTTTAATTCTAAAGCGGTAATAACGGGTGATATAACCCAAATAGATTTACCTCGTCATCAAAAATCTGGGTTACGTCACGCAATAGAAGTATTAAATGAAGTTGAAGATATTAGTTTTAATTTTTTCAAGAGTGAAGATGTAGTTCGCCATCCTGTGGTAGCTAGAATTGTTAATGCTTATGAAAAATGGGAACAAAAAGAACATCTATAAACAGAATTTAGAGGAGTTAGATTATCTCTATTTCAGGTAAAACAAAAAAAGGCTATATTCGCGATCACTCCGCAGAAACAAACTTATTTTTGCGTAGAGCACTGTTTGCATTTGTCGTAATTATACTACTAATTTTTGTATTATTAGCCAATTTAGCTGATTTGCAAATATCGAATTTTAGTTATTACAGCACCAAATCGAACAATAATCGTATTGAAATTATCCCTATTCCTCCAAGTCGCGGTATGATTTATGATCGTAATGGCACGCCATTAGCGATAAATAATATTACCTATCAACTTAATATTGTTCCTGACAAAACTAAAAACCTTAATGAGCAATTTGAACAATTAAAAAAGATTGTTGATTTAACTGATGAAGATATTGAAAACTTCCAAAAGGAGCGACGAAATTATCGATCTCATCGTCCTGTACCACTTAAAGAAAACTTAACCGAAAAACAAATTGCTCGGTTTATTGTTGATCAGCATCGATTTCCTTTTGTATCGATTGTAAAAATTCAACATCGATATTATCCATACGGTGCTTCACTTACCCATATTCTTGGTTATATATCTAAAATAAACAGTCAAGATAAGCAACGTCTAGAAGAAGAAAATAAAGCTAGCAATTACGTGGCTACCTTTAATATTGGAAAAATGGGGATTGAACGATATTACGAAGATGTTTTACATGGCACGGCGGGTAACGAAAAGGTTGAAGTCAATAGCCGAGGTCGTATTGTTCGCTTACTTGAACAACATCCACCACAAGCGGGTGAAGATATCTATTTATCCATTAATCTCAAATTACAACTCTATATTGAATCACTGCTTGCTGGCCGTAAAGCCTCGGTTGTTGCTATTAATCCAAATAATGGTGAAATATTAGCAATGGTATCAAGCCCAAGTTATGATTCAAACGACTTTGTAGGTGGTATTTCAAGTAAGAAATATAGTGAGTTACTTAATGATCCAAGTAAACCACTATTTAACCGTGCATTGCTCGGTGCTTATCCCCCAGCTTCAACGGTTAAACCATTTATTTCGATAGCAGCATTAAGTGAAGGCGTTGTTTCACCAAAAAGTGTGGTTAACGATCCGGGTTGGTGGCAATTACCGGGTACTGAAAGACGTTATCGAGACTGGTTAAAATGGGGGCATGGCCATGTCGATGTATTACGAGCGATAGAAGAATCAGTAGATACCTATTTTTACCAAGTTGCATATGACATGGGGATAGATCGCTTAAATTTATGGATGACTAAGTTTGGTTATGGCCAGCGAACAGGCATTGATATTTCGCCTAGTGAAGAGACTCGAGCTGTCATGCCAAGTCGTGAATGGAAATTAAAACGCCATAAAAAATCTTGGTTACAAGGAGACACTATTCCTGTCGGTATAGGTCAAGGTTATTGGACAGCAACACCAATGCAAATGGCTAAAGCATTAACTACACTAATTAATAATGGTAAAACCTATACACCCCACTTTTTATTATATAAAAAGAGCGACATTATCAATACCAATCAAAATCAACCGTTGATTGATCCATCAAAATATATTGAAAATAACAGTCTTGTTGATGTTAATCCAGCCTATTGGGCATTAGCAAAAGAAGGTATGCACCGTGTAATGTTTGGTGCTCGAGGCACCGCGCGTAAAGTTTATGCAGGCGCTAAATATCAAGCCGCGGGTAAATCAGGTACTGCTCAAGTTTATGGTTTAAAAGAAAACGAAACCTATAACGCACATAGAATACCTGAACATTTACGCGATCATGCTTTATTTATTGCTTACGCACCTTACGATAAACCAAAAATAGCCTTAGCGATTGTTCTGGAAAATGGTGGAGGAGGAAGCTCCAACGGTGGTGCAGTCGCACGTAAGATACTAGATTATTATCTTGAAGGTGATAACTCAACGGAATTAAACGATGAATCACCTAATACAGGACATGAAGATTAATGATGAATAATATTAAGAAATCTTTTTGGCAAAAGATACATATCGATCCGCTTTTTTGCTTATGTATCTCTTTACTACTTGGTTATAGCCTTTATATTCTATGGAGTGCTAGCGGCCAAGATATAGATATGATGCAAAAAAGAGTGATCCAAATATTACTTGGTTTTTTTGTGATGATTGTCTTTGCACAGTTTTCACCAAGAAGTTATGAACAGTGGGCACCTTATCTTTATATTGCCTGTATTTTTATATTACTATTGGTTGATATTTTTGGCTACACCAGTAAAGGTGCTCAACGCTGGTTAGACTTAGGTGTCATTCGTTTTCAACCCTCAGAAATTGCTAAAATAGCTGTTCCTTTAATGGTAGCTAAATTTATTCATCGTGATGGTTGCCCTCCACCACTAAAAACGACCTTACAAACATTAGCTATTATCGGTGTGCCAACACTATTGGTGGCAATGCAACCCGATTTGGGAACTGCTATTTTAATTGTCATGTCGGGTATTTTTATTATCTTTTTGGCTGGTATTAATTGGCGATTTATTCTTGTTGCTTTGATATTGTTGGCTATCTTTGTACCGATTATGTGGTTCTACTTAATGCACGATTATCAACGTGAACGAGTATTAACGCTAATTAATCCTGAACGTGACCCTAATGGTACTGGCTATCATATTCTTCAATCTAAAACAGCAATTGGATCAGGTGGAATATGGGGCAAAGGCTGGCTAGAAGGTACCCAGTCACAGTTAGAATTTTTACCTGAACGCCATACTGATTTCATTTTTTCAGTCATCGCAGAAGAGTTTGGTTTTATTGGCTCGATTATTTTGCTGGTCTTATTCTTATGCTTAATAATTAGAGGTTTGATTATTGCCTCTCAAGCACAAACGACTTTTGGCCGAATCCTTTCTGGTGGTTTAATTTTGGTCTTTTTTGTCTATGTATTTATTAATATCGGTATGGTCAGTGGAATATTGCCAGTAGTTGGTGTACCATTACCACTAATAAGTTATGGTGGCTCATCATTAGTCGTTTTAATGGCAAGTTTTGGCATTATGATGTCTATTCACACTCATCGATATATGTTATCTAAAAACATTTAACGGAATTTTTATAAATGAAAAAGAAATTTAAATTATCTTTTGGATTATTAGTGCTCGCAATATGTTCTTCTGCTTCTGCGGAAATGGCTTTTCCTATACCGGCTATTCCACAACTAGATGCTGAAGCGTATATCTTAATGGATGCCAAATCTGGCGAAATTTTAGCGCAATATAATGCGGAACAACAACGCGATCCAGCAAGTTTAACTAAAATGATGACAAGTTATGTTGTTGGTCAAGCCTTAGAATCAGGCCGAATTAAAAATGATGATATGGTATTAGTGAGTAAAGATGCGTGGGCAACAGGTAACCCAGTATTAAAAGGCTCATCATTAATGTTTTTAGAAGTCGGTAAGACTGTTTCGGTCTCTGATTTAAATAAAGGTATCATTATTCAATCGGGTAACGACGCATGTATTGCTATGGCTGAACATGTTGCAGGTAGCCAAGGTGCTTTTGTTAATTTGATGAATGAATATGCGAAAAAAATTGGATTACAACACACTCATTTTGAAACTGTGCACGGGCTTGATGCACCGGGTCAATATACCACAGCTAAAGATATGGCGTTGTTAGGTCAGGCTTTAATCCGTGACTTACCAAAAGAATATGCAATTTATAAAGAAAAAGAATTTACCTACAATCTTTCTAAACCTCAAATGAATCGTAATGGATTACTTTGGGATACTACATTAAATGTAGATGGAATTAAAACTGGACATACTAACGCAGCCGGTTATAACCTTGTTGCTTCTGCTGTTGATGGTAATACACGTTTAATTTCAGCGGTATTGGGTGGTCGAACATTTAAAGGTCGTGAAGAAGAAAGTAAAAAATTACTTACGTGGGGATTTCGATTCTTTGAAACGGCAAATCCAGTAAAACCCAATGATCCACTCGCGATTGAGTCAATTTGGTATGGTGATGAAAATAAAGTTAAATTAGGTGCGATCAATGGCGCTTATATCACAGTGCCGAAAGGTCGTTCAGCAGATGTTAAAGTGCAATATACCATTGATGATTACATTTATGCACCAATAACCAAAGGAACCGCGGTTGGTAAAATTCAATTTTTATTGGATGATAAAGTTATCAATGAACAATCTTTAGTTGCGCTTGAAAATATTGAGGAAACTGGATTCTTCGGCGGCATTTGGGATTGGATATGTTTACAATTCCATAAATTATTTAATTAATTTTTTCTTAATAACCGCTGTGTGACTTTTGTTTACGCAGCGGTTTTTTATTTTAAGCAAAATTTGATTTTATCAAGCGTTAATTATCTCTAATTTAGGCGTTCAAAAACCCCGTTCCTCAACTTTTTTTGTCTAAGTAGATACATCAGCAAGATAGATTAAGATGCGAGAAATTGTTGAAAAGATCTGTTCTAAAATTGATTCGACAAACAATGGTAAAGCAGAAAATAGATACGATAACATCGTTAGCCCACATAATAATGTAAGCGGGTAGCCGACCACAAAAATTGATAGTTGTGGTGTAAATCTATTTAATAAGCCCAATGACAGATTAATAATAAGTAATAATGTCATTAATGGTAATGCCAACATAATACCGTTATTAAATAATAGACCCGTTATTTCGATTAAGGCTAAATAGCCGTTTTGTTTTAAAGGATAGGCCGTAATAGGAATGATATCAAAACTGTTAGCTAATCCGTAAAGTAACCATAAATGACCATCTAAACTAAGAAATATCAACATAGCAATAATATTAATTAAACGTGATAATACCGAGGTTGATGGACCGCTGATAGGATCATAAAAAGTGGCCATTCCTAATCCCATTTGCATACTAATTAATTCCCCCGAAAATCTAACCGTCATAAAGGTAAGTTGTATTGCAAAACCAATTAGGATGCCAATCATGATTTGCTGAGCAATAATCCAGATGCCCATTAATGAATAAAGGGTAAGGTTGTCGTCTAACTTTGGTAAAGGTAACACAATGACTATAAGTATTGCTAAACCTATTTTTACACGGTTTGGTACTTCTTTTTCGCCAGTGATTGGTGCGACCATAATTAAAGCTAAAATACGAACAAAAGGGAGAAAACTTGATTGAACCCAAGCAAAAAAATCAATATTCAATAGATCGACAATAGCTAAATCCATTAAGGTTAACTTGTTAGGTTGGGAATGCTAGTGATGACAAGGCGAATATAGTCGATCATTGTGGTTAGCATTGATGGACCTAAAATAATTAATACTAGAATAACAGCCAAAATTTTTGGGATGAAAGATAACGTCATCTCATTAATTTGGGTTGCTGCTTGTAGTAAACTGATGATTAATCCTGTGACCAGTGCCGCTATTAATAAAGGACCAGCAAGCGATGCTGCAACCTTGATGGCTTGTATGGCGAAATGGCTAATATATTCAGATGGCATTATATTCCTTTACTTTAACTAAAAAAACTTTGTGCTAACGAACCTAATAGTAAGTGCCAGCCATCAGCTAATACAAACAACATAATTTTAAATGGTAGAGATACCGTTGCGGGTGGGACCATCATCATCCCTAACGCCATTAAGGTACTGGCGACAACTAAATCAATTACTAAGAAAGGAATAAACAGTGTAAAGCCAATTTGAAAAGCGGTTTTGAGTTCACTAACGATAAAAGCCGGCACCAAAATTCGTAGTGGGATATCTTCACGAGTTTGAATTTCATTCGTATGAGACATATTTACAAATAACCCTAAATCGCTTTCACGAGTCTGAGAGAGCATAAATTCACGAAGCGGTTTTGTTGCTTCATTTAACCCTTCTTGCATGGTGATTTGTTGTTTCGAATAAGGTACATACGCCTCTTGATATATTTTATCGAGTGTTGGTGACATGATAAAAAATGTCATAAATAACGCAATGCCTATTATCACTTGATTAGGTGGTGCAGATTGTGTGCCAAGTGCACTTCGCAATAATCCTAATACAATAATGATCCGAGTAAAACTCGTCATTAGTAGTAGAATAATAGGGATAAAAGTGAGTAAAGTTAAAAAGACTAAGGTTTCAACAGGTAAAGACCAACTTTGTCCTTCTTGATAGGGTGTTTGAGAAACAATTGTTAATGGTGATAATTGAGCAAAACAACATTGACTAAAAAACAGTACGTTTAGCAAAATAATATGTATTAACCGCACTATGTTACCTCTTGTCTAACACAGATTGTAATATCTGATTAAACAGGTTACTTTTTGACAATTGCTCAACCTCAGCGGGCTCAGCTAATAACATTTCAGTGCGTTGTTCATTTATGGTGTGCAGTAATGTCATTTGTTGTGCAGTAACACCAACTACCAGTAATTGATGATCTACATAAACCAGAAGAATTCGCTCTTTAGCACTTATATTATAAGTTGCTTTAATATCAATGAATTGTTTCGTAGACTTTTTCCAACCAATTCGTTTTATTATCCATGCTAAAAATAAGATAACAGCAATTACACAAAAAAATGCCATGCCGATCTGGCTATATAGGCTTGATTCTACAGGAATGGCGGATAAAGTTTGGGTCATGGTTATCTCATTTTTAACGGCTTAATCTACGAACACGTTCTGATGGAGTAATAATATCGGTAATTCGTACTCCATAATTATCGCCAACTACAACGATTTCACCTTGGGCGATTAAGTAACCATTGATAAGTATGTCTAAAGGCTCACCGGCTAAACCGTCTAAGGCTATAACTGAACCCTGAGTTAAATTTAAAAGATCTTTAATGGCCATTTTGGTTCGACCAAGTTCTACGCTTAGATTAACTGGAATATCTAGGATAAGGTTAATATCTTGCTTTTTTACGTCTGTTGGTTGTGGTGAAAGGGTTTCGAAAATAGCTTCTTTCATTACTGATTCATCACTAATATTTAGTTGGCTATCATCACTTGGTATATCACTCATTGAACACTCCTTCATTCAATTGTTCTAAAACTGGATTGCTTATCTGATCTACTTGGATTGCATATTGTTTATTGACGCTACCATAATGACCTTTTAATACTGGTACACCGCCAATGGTGACATCAAGGATTGTTGGTTTTTCGATATCCAAAATATCACTGACTTTTAATGCTAATAATTTGGCAACAGTTGTTTGAATGTTTGTAAAGTTTGCGACTAACTCAACGGTTGATTGTTTAATACCACTCGTCAGTGAGCTCATCCACACGTTATCATCTTGGTGAGTTTGGTTTTCTATCGGTGGTTTAATTAATAGCTCTTTAATTGGTTCAACCATTGCATAAGGAATACATATGCAAAATGTTCCTTTAAAATTACCAATTTCGACTAAAAATGATGAAGTTAACACAACATCGTCAGGCGAGCTGGTAATGTTGGTAAATTTGCTTTCTACTTCAGAGCGGATGTATTCGGTTTCAATATTGTATACATCAATCCAGGAGCTTTGATAAGTTGTTAAAGCAAGACTTAATACTCGTCGAATAATCTCTTGCTCAGTATGAGTAAACTCTCGTCCTTCAGTATCAACATTAGTAGTATGGCCATCCCCACCAAAAAGAGTATCAACAACAATAAATACTAATTCAGGTGAAAATGAAAATAAGCAACTTCCCCGCAAAGGGTTAAGATGAACTAAATTTAAATGATTGGTTGCTGAAACATGTGAAAACTCTTTAAACGTTTTGGGTTCAATGGGTGAGGTTATAACATCAGTATTTCGGCGTAATAAATTAAATAATCCAATTCTAAATTGACGTGCAAAGCGTTCATTAATAATCTCTAACGCGGTTAGTCTTTCAGGGATAAAGCTATGTTTAACTGATATATCATAAGGCTTAACTTCAGTCCGTTTACTTTGTTGTAAATGATAATTTTGCTCAGCATCATTTTTTATGCTGGCTGAATTATTTTGTGAATGCAAAGATTCACTTTTATCGGTATTAGGTTGAAGCTTATCAGACATGATAATTACCTTACAATGAAATCAGTAAATAGAACTTCATCAATTTTTACTGAATGTTTTGCATCATATTGGCGAGATAATGCCATTTTTATCTGCTCTTGTAATTCAAGTTTGCCTGACTCTTTCTTTAAATTATTAACGTACTGTTTTGAAGTTAACAAAAGTACGTCACTTCTTACTTCAGGAAGATAATCTAATAAAACGGTTTTTTGTTCTTCATCAGCGACGCGTAACACCATACCAACGTATAGAATTTTATTGATTTCTAAATTTTCTTTAGATGGTGGAAGTGAAATTGTGAAAGGTTTTAATGTTAAAAAAACCGGTGATAACACTTCTGGTTCTACATGGGGCTTTGTTTTAGGAGAATCTTGTAACCATAAATAAGCAGCAAAACCTGTTGCTAAAAGGGTAATTAAAATAAGTACTAGATTTAAAATACTTATTTTTTTCTTGGTAGTTTGCATATTTATTATTGTCTCAATGAAAATTAATGAAATGTCTATTTAAATAGCCAAAAATTACCAAAATAATAAATCATGCTTTGAGAATTAATTGGAAGAATAGGCAGTAAAAATATGACCTATTCAACCTTTTTAATCTCTAGCTATCAAAACGTAGTACTGTTTCAAATACTATTATTTAGGCAAAAATACTTAATCCTGATTGAACAATGTTTGATGGATGATCAAGTTCATGAAGTGTTTGATTTTTATCGTCCATTAATTGCTCTATTTCAAACTCTTGTTTATAAGGTGATGAGGAGTCATTCATCATTGAAAAATCACTAATATCGGTCTGCTCTAACATAATACCTTGTTCTTCCAATGAAGTTCTTAATTGCGGTAAAGCTGATTCTAACACGCTTTTAACCATATTATGTGCAACAGCCATGTGAAGGTTCATTTTGTCATCAACTATTGCCAATTTAATATGCAGCGAACCCAATTCTTCAGGATGTAATTTGATTTCCGCATTTTGGATACCTTGACGACAAACGAGACTAATTTTTTCGTTTAATGTTTTTTGCCATTCAGTAATATCCATTGGCATAGGTAAATTTATATTTAACGTTTTTTGACTTTCAATTAATGGTGTTGATGTGGTTAATTGATTTGGGCTATGGACTAGTAATGTAGGTTCTTGTTCAAAGTGGTTAATATCAAAATTGGTGATAGGTAAATCGATATTATTATTTTGAGTATTAGTAAGAGTTGGTAATGGTTGATTTGAGGTTTTAACTGAATTTATATTGGTTGATATATTATGTTCATCATTCGTTAGCAAGCTTGTTTGTTCATTTGCTTTAATGATCACTTGTTCACTACTATTAATAATAGTTAGAATTTCTGCTGCTTTTTCATCTACATTGATATCATCAGAAATTGGTGCCTTTAAAAGTATATCATTAGCTGTAGTATTAATTTTTAATTCACGTATTGCTGGCTGTTCAGTATGATTATGCTCATTATTAATTATAGGCTGTTCTTCGACTTGCAAAGTTAGTGGAAATAGTGTGAATAATTCATCACTATCTTCCTCTTCTTGATCATCTAATTGATGATCGAGTTTGTTCTCGAAAATATCAGCTTTGGCTAGGCTATTATTTTCGCCTAACTCTTGTTTTTCATTAAACTGTAATAAAAGCTGAAACAAATCGTCTTCAATAATTGATACTTCATTCAATTCTATAGGTGATATTAATGGGATATCACTAAATTGATTAATATTCATTCAACATTCTCCTTGCTAACTGCTGCTGTGCAAATTCATCGGTTAATTTTTGTTGTAAACGGCTTTGCTGTAGCAGTAGTTTTTTATCTTGTTTATCTAATAATGTGGTGTAAGTATTGAGACTTTTTTGTGATTGATTTAGCTCATTGGTAATCTGTTTTTGTTTAATTTCTAAAGTTAACAATAACTTTTTTTGTTGTGTGATCCCTTGTTCAATAGCAGTAATAAAAGCATTAAAATTGTTCAGTTCTGATCCTGTAATGCCAACTGATAACGCTTTATTTAAGCGCTGTTGGTACTCATTATAGTAATCATTCAATACATTTAGTTGTGATTGAGCATTACGCTTATTATCATGCGCATTTTTTAATTTAATCAATTTGTCGTCGACTGATTTTTCAGCTAACTTTTTTAATGTTAAAAAGGCAAATTTACCATTATATTGATTGGCCATTGTTCTTTCCTAAGTTTGAATCAACAATTCTTGCTAACTGTTGATAAGCGTCTTGATAACTACAATGTTCATAAATTCCTTGTTGTAAAAATTGTTGCATAGCAGGAAAAAGCGTTATTGCCTTATCTAATAAAGGATCGGTTCCTGCTACATAAGCGCCAACATTAATTAAGTCACGATTTCGTTGGAAACTTGAAAATAATTGCTTAAATAACCGTGATTTTTTTTCGTCTTTGGTTAGTTCTGTCATCACGCGACTTATTGATGCTTCAATATCAATAGCTGGATAATGACCTGATTCGGCAAGAGAACGGGATAAAACAATATGTCCGTCGAGAATTGCTCTAGCTGAGTCAGCGATAGGATCTTGCTGGTCATCACCTTCGGTTAGCACGGTATAAAAAGCGGTAATAGCGCCTTTGCCTTCAGCGTCATTACCGGCTCTTTCAACTAATGCTGGTAATTTTGCAAATACTGAAGGAGGATATCCTTTAGTCGCTGGTGGTTCACCGATCGCTAAGGCTATTTCACGTTGTGCCATGGCGTATCGTGTTAATGAATCCATAATGAGTAATACATTAAATCCTTGGTCACGAAATTTTTCAGCAATTTTAGTCGCGTAGGCTGCACCTTGTAGACGTAATAATGGCGATACATCAGCAGGCGCGGCAACAACAACAGATCGAGCTAAGCCCTCTTCACCTAAAATATTTTCAATAAAATCTTTTACTTCTCGACCTCGCTCACCGATTAAACCAACCACAATAATATCGGCTTTGGTGTATCTTGCCATCATGCCAAGTAAAACACTTTTACCAACGCCTGAACCTGCAAAAAGCCCCATTCGCTGACCTTGACCAACGGTTAATAATGCATTGATTGCACGAATGCCAACATCGAGAACTTGATGAATTGGTGTTCGGGTTAGCGGATTTAGTGTTTTATTAATTAATCCTTCATATTCGATATCTTCAGGTAATGGTTTGCCATCGAGAGGTTTTCCCATTGCATCGACAACTCGGCCTAATAACCCCATACCAATTGGTAAAACTTTGTGGCTAAAATGTGTTAAATCATATTGTGATGTATAAACTCTTGCATCGAGTAATATACCGTCTGTTGATTCAAACGGCATGAGGTATAGTGTTTTTCCTTTAAAACCAATTACTTCACACTCAACAGCTTGGATTTTGCCATCTAATTGTCGTTCAACAAAACAGTTGGATCCTAATGGTAGTTTTAAACCAATAGCTTCTAGAACAAGACCAGACGCTTTAACCAATCGACCATATTGACGAATTAAAGATGCAGACTCTAATTTCTGTTTAGCACTATCAATTTTAGTTGCCCATTGCGTACAAAAGCTCACCTTAACGCTCATCTCCATGCACTGTGTCTGAAATAATTTGCCAGTGATTGGTTATACTTGCGTCGATCTCATTTGTTTCAGTAAATATTTTGCAGCCACCTAATTCTATATTTGCATCGGCAATAAATTGCCATTCGTTTTTTAGTTGATCATCTAGCTGTGGCTCTAGCCATAAAAAATCATTCGGATTGATTCGAACCACAATCGGTGCAATTGTATTTTGTTCAATTAATGACTTGATCGAATGCATTAATTGCTTTTGTTTTACTTTGGATAACGAACCAACAGTTTTTTCAGCGGCAAGTAAAGCGAGATCAAATAGCTTTGGTACAATTTTTTCATCAATTTGATTAATTGACTGCTGAAAATGAATTGCTAGATTTTTGATGGATTCAACAGTATTTAATTTTTCTTCGTTTATCTGTTGTTCTATTTTCTCCAGGCCTTCTTGTTGGCCTATTGTTAACCCTTCCTCATACCCTGTTTGTTTACCAATATTGAAACCTTCTTCTTTACCTAGATTAAAACCTTCTTGATAGGCTTCTTCTCGTGCTTGTTGTTTGATATTTTCAAGTTCTAGCGTTATTTCAGGGCTATTAATATCAATAAAATTGGTATCGGCCTCATCGACTATTTCAAGTTCTGGTTCACACTCTTCTTGCTCATCGGTTTCAGGAATGAGTGGTGATGATTCTGCTAAATCTTGAAAGTGTAATGGTTTCCAAGTTAAGGTATTAGCTTGATTATACATATTCATCATCACCGCTACTTAAGATCATCTCACCGGTTTCAGCTAAACGACGAGCAATAACCAAAATTTTCTTCTGTTCGGTTTCAACTTGTGACAAGCGCACTGGTGGTCTGTTTTCTAAATCTTCACGTAATATAGATGCAGCACGTTGCGACATATTCGATAATAATTTTTCCCGTAATGGTTCTGTCGCACCTTTCAGGGCAATAATTAAGGTTTCATTATCCACATCTTTGAGTAGACGTTGGATACTTCTATCATCCACATCAACCAGATTTTCGAATAAGAACATTTCATCAATGATTTTTTGAGCTAACTCATTGTCATAATCACGTAATGCATTGATAACCAATTCTTCTTGTTGTGATTTCATCAGGTTGATGATTTCTGCTGCGGTGCGGATACCCCCCATATTATTAAGCTTAATATTTTGTCCATGTAGTAAAGTTGATAACGATGTTGATAATACCTCTAACGCTGAAGGCTCTACTCCACCGAAGGTTGCAATACGTAGCATTACATCATTACGCAGATCATCATCAAATAGATTTAATATCTCAGCAGCTAAGTCACGATTTAAGTGAACTAAAATTGTGGCGATAATTTGTGGATGCTCTTTCTTAACCAAATCAACAGCTCTGGCCGCATCAACAAAGTTAAGCATTTTTAAGCCATCGGTAGTATCTTCAATATCGGTATCTAATAGTTCATCAAGTAGACGGCTGGCTTTATCACTACCAATTGATTTTTCGAGAACTTTTCGTAGATAGCCATTAGTATCGGTATTTAATACGGCACAATCATCAAGTGTGGTTTGACACTCATTAAGAATATTTTTGAGTTGTTCTTGTGTTAATTGTGGCAATCCCATCATGGCACTACTAATTTGTTGTACCTCTTTATGGTCTAAAAATTGCATTACTTTTGCAGCTAATTCTTCACCTAAAATCATTAAAATTGTCGCTGCTTTTTGAGATTCACTTAAATTCATTACTCGGTGTCCTTCTTGTTCATCCAACCACGAATAATGAGAGCCATTACACGAGGATCTTTTTCGACAATTTTTCGGATGTATTGCTGTTGTTGCATATTATCTTCAAAAATTTTCTGTTGCAGTTTACTGTGTGCTTTATAATCAAGCTTATCTTCAGCGCCCATCGTGCCGTCAGATTTATCCGTATTGAGGTATTGTCTTTGAATCTTAATCCATACCGAACGCAGTACTTTTCGCCATGCATACCATATTATTAAGATATAAATTAGATATTTAATTGCCGTTTTCAGCATGTCGTAAACTTCATGTTTTTGTAAAAAGGTGATGGCGTCATTTTCATCATCTATTTGATCTGTAAATTTCAAATTTGCCACCGTTAATGAATCACCACGCAAGTCTGAAAATCCCATAGCTTGACGTGCTAGCGCCTCAATATGAGTAAGCTCTTCTTTATCGAGTTTTACCCATTTTTCGACCGCTTCATTTTTTTGATTTTCTTCATTTGACGATGCAACTTCATTGATTGTCGCAAATTTGTAATTAACTAGAACCGCGACAGATAAGCGCTTGATACGACCTTCAGGAATTTTGCTATGAATAATTTGACGATTAACTTCAAAGTTCAACGTATTATTGGATTGTAAATGATACATTTTTTGCTTGTCGTCTTTATCTTTTGCTTCATTCTCTCCATCAATTGGTGCACTTGGTGTTGGTACTGGTTGGTTAGATAAAGCCCCTGGTACACCACCAATAGCATTGCTTGATGCTAATTGACGGTTTTCAACTTGCTGCTTACTGCGAATGGTTTGATTGTTAACATCGCTATTAGGATCATAGATTTCGGATGTTGATTCCTGACGGCTAAAGTCAATGTCAGCATTAACTTGAACTTTAACATTTTGTTTACCTAAAATCGGTATAATGATTTTTTCTACGCGTTCACGCACCAAATTTTCGATTCGTTCACTATATTCTAATTGGGCAACATTAACGTTAGTATCGCGGTATTTTTCTCCAGTCAATAAATTACCGTTTTGATCGATGATAGTGACTTTATCCGCTTGTAATTCCGGCACACTACTTGAAATTAAGTGGATAATAGCGTCAATTTGACCTTGAGATAGCGAGCGACCCGGTAATAAAGTTAATGCGACTGATGCAGAAGGGAATTTTCTTTCTCTAACAAATAAAGAGGGTTTTGGCATAGCCAAATGCACTCTGGCATCATCAACACTACTAATGATTGAAATTGTTCTAGATAATTCGCCTTCTAATGCTCGTTGATAATTGATTTGTTCATTGAACTGGCTCATTCCAAAGCTTTCTTTATCGAGCAGTTCAAAACCGATAGCACCGCCTTTAGGTAAACCTTGTTGAGCAATTCGTAGGCGAGTATCATAAATTTTATTTTCGGGAATTAAGATCGTTGTACCGGATGATGAAAACTTATAAGGAATATTCATCTTATCAAGTTGGCTAATGATTTCACCGCCATCTTTATCATTCAAATTACTAAATAGCACACCGTAATCATCACTCTTAAGCCATAAATAGGTGATACTACTTATAGCTATTACGATCACTCCTACAATAAGGAGCAGCATTTTACGATTTTGTTTTAATTGATTGATAAATGGTAACTTATTCAATATTGATTCGCCTTTGTTACCTACTGACTGGCTATCCATATGTATCCTAATTCTAAACAGGTTAGATTAATTCTAGGGTCTATTATCTGTGTATTTATAAAAATCAATAGCTAAAAAAGCACATGCTTTACCCTTTAGTTATCGCTTTTAGATTGTTATCTTTGTGATAATTTAAGCGGTAATTTTATTAAGATGAATATAATTAATATGATGAACAGTATCGAGGCTTTTAATCCGGCAACTAAATTGGATTTTTCTTCGAATCAACAGGTAAGTAAAGAGCAAAATTTTGTTGCTGAATTAAAAATGGCATTAGATAAAATTAGCCAAACTCAAATTGAGGCAAGTAAGCAAGCTAAAGCTTTTGAAATGGGTGAACCTAATGTTTCATTAAATGAAGTAATGGTTAATATGCAAAAGTCTTCGATTTCATTGCAATTTGGCGTGCAAGTTAGAAATAAGTTAGTAGCAGCGTATCAAGAAATCATGAATATGAATGTTTAATTTATTAATGATTCTATTTGTTTAAAAATCGCCATTCATCAACTGCCAATTTTTATCAAAAATTGGTTTTCATCTATATTGTTAAAAAGTCAGCCTACTATTCACCTTTTATAACCTTAACTAGTTTAATTTGATAATAAAAAAAGTTGAGGAGCGGGGTTTTTAGCGATTCTAATATGCAAAAAAACCCCGCTCCTCAATTATTTTTAGTCTATTTTTTTGATTACTTAGTGAATTATGCTAGGTTGGCAATTTTTTGGTAACTATCTATTTTAGTTTGATAATTAACCTGCTCGCCAATGAGTCTGGTAAGTTCATCATGCCGTAGATGTATTAATTGTTCTAATTGCTCTTGATAACCCAAAATATTATTGATATACATTCGAATCATATCTTGCTGTGGTGATGGTATCGTATCAATTAGTTGGATATCTTTAGATAATTGGTGGTATTGAGCTTGCCAGCTGATTAATGATTCCCAGTTTTCTTTTTGTGCATTAATTAGCATTTGCTCAACAACATAATTAAGCTTTTCATATTGTTCTAATAATAAATTATTATTTAAAACTGATGTTCCCATAACTATGCTATCTCCCGCCAAGCTTGAGCAATGTTATCAAGCAAATTAAAACAGACTTGCAGTTTGTCTTTATCATTATGTAAATTGGCTAAAACCAACTGCTGACTGATGTATTGATATAATTGATCTAAATTTTCGGCAATTTCACCACCTTGCTCTAGATCAAGTGAACTCTTAAGTCCATTATCTATAATATTAATTGCTTTCGAAATGGCTTGCCCTTTGCCTGCAATATTCCCTTTTTCTATATATAACTCAGCTAAACGAATAGCATTAAGTGCGCCCTCGAATAATAAAACAATAAGCTGATGTGGCGAAGCCTGATTAACACTCGTTTCTAAATTAACTTGCTTATAAGCTTGAACTCCCATTTTTATATTCCTTATTTTTTCATGTTCGCCATCATTTCGAATTGTGTGGTTAAGTAATTGCTCATACCATTTAATTCATTGATCAAGATATCTAATTTAGTAAACTGTACACGATAACGTTCAATAGTTTGGTCAATAGAGTTGTTAACTTGATCATAGCGTTTATCTAATGATTTTAAGGTTGAGTTTAAGCCGTTAGTTGCGGTATCAATCATGCCATCACTATCAATGAAGCTACTCACTTTGGCACATACTTCGTTAGCTATGCCTGTCGTTTCACCATCACCAATAAATAGTATGGCGACTGCTTCACTGTTTTCTTTGAGGGCTTTTTCTAATTCGTTTTCTTTAATAATTAGCTTGCCATTACTATCCATATTGATACCGATTTGAGCCAATACAGAGATTTCACCAGCTTGACCTTTCGAAAAGATAGATCGGATACTTTGATCTATATTACGTAGTGTTGAATCACCAACCAGTGGTCCATTATTACTATTTAATTCATCTGAATTGGCATCACTAGCAGTAAATTGAGTTAAGGTTGATATCGTTGATTGTAATTGATTAAATGCCTCCACCCACTCTTTAAGTGCCTCTTGGGTTTTTTCGTTATCTGCGTTAATAGTTAAATTTTGCGATGTGGTGGTTACTGCTTTTAAAGTGATATCAACGCCAGGGATGACATCTTTAACGGTATTTGATGCACTATTGACGGTAATACCATTAAAACTAAATTTAGCATCTTGCGCTTTAGCGACTTCGCTCATTGCTGATGAATCAGCTTGATTAATATCAAAACCAACTAATGAATTGAGTTTTTCATCATCGGATGATATTGAAGTTATAGTTTGTTGTTCACCTGTTTCTTTAGATGTGATAACCAGTTGATAGCTATTGGTTCCTGAACGAACAATTGTGGCATTAACGGGAGATTCACTGATTGAGCCATCTTCATTAACCACTTTAGCTTGGTTAATTGCATTTGCGATTGATTCTAGAGATGTTTCATCTTTAGCTAAAGTGACATTTAATTTTTGACCATTAGCTTGTTCGATGGTGATTGTTCGCGTTTCATTATTGTTACCTAACGCTGTTTGTTTATCGTTTATTGTATTAGTAGCAACGCTGTGTGCGCTAGCAAGTTGTTGCACACTCACTGCATAATTACCTAATTGAGCATTGCTACTTACGTTAGTAGTAAAGTAGTTGTCATTGCCCGATACCGATCTAGCTTGGAACAGCTCTTTTTTTTGTAGTTTTGCTGTTGCGCTATTAAATGTTGATAATGCACTTTTTAATTTGCCAAAACCGCTTATTTTATTATTAATTGTTTTTTGCTGTGCTTTTATTGGCGTAAGACGGTTTTTTTCTACCGCTTCTAATTGATCTAATACTTCATTTAAATCAATACCAGAACCAATCCCCAATATACTCATTGCCATGTTTTATTATCCTATTATAAATTCTTTCATCTCTTGTTTTATCGACTGATGTAATAAAAAGTTTAGATATTTTTACTAATAAATAATTAGGTTTTGGCAATGCATATATTGCTAGACGATTTTATCTATTCAAAAACCAGTTATTTATTCAATTATAAATGTTATATCCATATCAATTTTGCACTGTAAAAAGATGTAGGTGACATATCGCTACTGGAGTTATAAATTATCTTTTTAATCAATGAACTTTGATATTTTAGAGTGTTAAAAGCTAAATGTTTTTCTAAATGGTTTTAAGGATGGCAGTCGTAATTTAAAAATAAAATTAAGTAGTGATCTTTCTAATATAATTTCTATTATTAGTAAATATATTGCAATTATTTAAATAGATAGGAGGTTATGCACTTTTGCCGCGGCCTTTATTAAATAAGGCTATCAACTGTTTTTTACCGATTAATTTACATATAAAAATGTATTAGGACCTCTGATCGTTTTATCAAACTTAATTAGTTATTCGGTTTTATTCGACGACATAAAATAAAAATTAAAAAAATATTAAAGTTTCTTTTTTTAATACCGATAACTAAATCATCAGCAAAAGTATTGAATAATATTTTCAATATCTCGTTGATCTAACTAATCATATTAAAGGAGATAAAAATGGCACAGGTAATTAATACCAATACTATGTCTTTAATGGCAAGAAACAATCTGAATAATTCTCAAAGTGTTCTTGGAACTGCAATTGAGCGTCTATCATCAGGTATGCGTATCAATAGCGCTAAAGATGATGCAGCAGGTCAAGCAATCGCTAATCGTTTTTCTTCAAATATTCGTGGTTTAACTCAAGCTGCACGTAATGCAAATGACGGTATCTCTTTAGCTCAAACAACTGAAGGTGCATTAAACGAAATTAATAACAACGTTCAACGTATTCGTGAATTGACTGTTCAAGCGGCAAATGGTACAAACTCTCAAAGCGATTTAGAATCAATTCAAAACGAAATTGATCAACGTTTAGAAGAGATAGACCGTGTATCTAAACAAACTGATTTCAATGGTACTAAAGTATTATCTGCTGATAAAACACTTAAAATACAAGTGGGTGCAAATGATGGTGAAACTATTGAAATCAATTTGAAAAAAATTGACAGTACTGAACTCGGTTTAGCTTCATTTAATGTTTCTTCAAGCCCAACAGCAGATCCTTTAAAAACACTTGATGCTGCATTATCAAAAATTGATGAATTACGTGGTGAGCTTGGTGCGGTACAAAATCGTTTTGAGTCAACTGTGACTAACATCAACAATACAGTAAATAACTTAAGCTCAGCGCGTAGCCGTATTGAAGATGCAGATTATGCTGAAGAAGTCTCTAATATGACTCGTGGTCAAATTTTACAACAAGCAGGTACATCAGTATTAGCACAAGCTAACCAAGTACCTCAATCTGTACTATCTTTATTACAATAAAGTATATCTCTAAAATTTTACTTTAATTTTTATACTATAGTAATAATGGTATTTTTTAATACCATTATTGCTAATAATGTTAATTACCTATTTTTTAATACTTTATTCTTGCCATTAACTCAGTCAATTATCGTCATAATATTCCTTAGCATTTTTTACAATGGTTTAGGAAATGAGTGATAACCTGTATAACTCTCAGGGTGTAGTGAATCAAATCGATTGGCAACAATATATCTATTTAGTTCGTAATGAAGCGTTGAAATTAGCTGTTCGTTTACCGACGACGATTGAGCTTGATGACTTGTTACAAGTTGGTTATATCGGTTTATTAGAATGCATAAAACGTTATGATGCAGCACAAGGTTATACTTTTACTACATTTGCTATTCCTAGAATAAAGGGAGCAATGTTAGATGAGTTGCGTAGTCGTGACTGGCTACCAAGGCAAACTCGAAAAAAAATTAAAGATGTCACTAACGCCATTAATGAATTGGAACAAATTTTAGGTGTCCCACCTAATGATCACCAGATAGCTGCACATCTGCAATTGTCTCTTACTGAATATCGCAAAGTGTTATTAGATTCAAATTATAGCCAAATCTGTTCTTACGATGAGATACAAAAAAAACTCGGCGATAATTTGGATGTGCTGATTGAGCCTGATTCCGATAACAATCCTTTTGCTTTTATTATTAATGATGAAATTCGCAATATTATTGTTCAACAAATTGATAACTTACCTGAAAAAGAAAAAATGGTTTTAGCGCTCTATTATCAAGAAGAGTTGAATTTAAAAGAGATTGGAAAAGTGTTAGATATTAGTGAATCTCGCGTAAGTCAATTACATAGCCAAGCAATAAAACGAATACAAAGTAAAATTAATATATAAAAAACAGAATAAAACAGTAAAACATGAAAAAATAAATTGAAAATAAATCGAAATGATTTTTTTATTGACCTTTTGCTTTTAAAAATGTAACTTTAAGTGAAAAAAAACGAATTAAGATATTTTTTACTGATTTCGCATTTTTTTATGCGAGAAAAATATAAATTTTGGTGAGTAAATTGGGAAATATACAAGAAGACGATATTTTGAAATGTATACATCATTTAAATCTTTCAACGCTTTTATTAAGCCAAAGGATGATAGAGAAAGATAAAGTGATGGCAATGTATCGATTAGGAATTGATGAAAAAACCGCTGATATTTTGAGTAATTTAAGTGCTTCTCAAATGTTGGTTTTATCTGAAACCAATCAATTAACGTTTCAATTTCGATTTAAAAATTCAGCAATGATGGAAAAATTAACTGAAGAGTCTCGCGTTAGTGATATAAAGCAGATGCATACAGGGATCCTTCTATCAAGCTTACTTTTAGATTCTATTAATAAGTAGGTAAATGATAAAAATGAGTAGCAAAAGCATTATCCAAAAATATAAAGAAGTCCAATTAGCTATTCGATTAATTACACTCGGCGCTAGAATTCAAATGTTGGAAAGTGAAACCAATTTAAGCCGTGGAAAGCTGATTAAATTATATAAAGAAATCCAAGGATGCCCACCACCTAAAGGTTTACTTCCTTTTTCTACCACGTGGTTTATGACTTGGGAGCCTAATATTCATTCAAGCATGTTTTATAATGCTTACCGATTTTTAGTCAAGCATGGTACTAAATCTGGAGTTCATGCAATTGTTAAAGCTTATCAACTTTATTTAGAGCAATGTTCCCTTCATCACGATGAAGAGCCGGTTTTAGGCTTAACTCGTGCATGGATTTTAGTTAAATTTGTTGAAAGTAATGTTATGCAGCAATCGTGTTGCAAAGAGTGTAAAGGGCGATTTATTACACACGCTTACCAGCCACATAATAGTTTTGTTTGCAGTTTATGCCAACCGCCATCAAGGGCCGAAAAAAATAATAAAACGCATAAAGAAAGCCAAGCAAAATGCTTACAAGTTTTATCAATACCTAGTGCATTCAACTTAGTCACCGCAAATCAGGTAACGGTTTAGATAAACAATTAATTAAAAAAGTTTAGTTACATTTTATAGAGATAAAGGAAAGCCAATGCTAATAATTATAGGATATATTGTTGTTATCGCTTCTGCTTTAGTTGGTTATGTGCTAAGTGGAGGGTATTTGGCAGTACTTTTTCAACCATTAGAGTTTCTGATAATTGGTGGTACAGCTATTGGTGCTTTCATTGTAAGTAATGAAAAGAAAGCAATAATTGCTACACTTAAATCGTTAGGTAGTTTATTTAAAACATCAAAATATAATAAAACTCTTTATTTAACATTAATTAATTTAATGTACACCATTTTAACTAAGATACGCCAAAATGGAGGATTATCTATAGAAGAAGATATTGATAATCCAAAAGAGAGTGTGTTATTTAAAAAGTATCCACTTATTCTTGCCAATCCACAAATATGCGATTTTATCACTGATTATTTACGCTTAATGATTAGCGGAAATATGGAAGTTTATGAAATTGAAGCATTAATGAATGAAGAAATTGAGACGTATACCCATGAGTTAGAAAAACCTGCAGATGCGATTTCTAGTGTGGGCGATGGGTTACCTGCTTTTGGGATTGTGGCTGCGGTTATGGGAGTGATTAACACATTAGCACAAGCAGATAGGCCTGCTAGCGAGTTGGGTGAACTTATTGCACATGCTATGGTTGGAACCTTTTTAGGAATTTTACTGGCTTATGGGTTTGTTTCGCCACTAGCTGCTTTATTAAGACAGAAGAATGCTGATACAGTAAAAATTTTAGAATGTACTAAAGTTATTCTTATTGCCAGTATGCATGATTATGCTCCACAGATTTGTATTGAATTTGGTCGAAAAACTATTTTTTCGCATGAGCGACCATCTTTCTTTGAATTAGAAAAATATATTCAAGAAGTGAAAGATAAAAATGCTAACCCAACAGAAAATAATGAATAATGAAAGATAAGCCAGTAAGAATAATTATTTCTAAAAAAAAGTCAGGGCATGGCGGTGGCCATCATGGTGGTTCGTGGAAGATTGCTTATGCAGATTTCATGACTGCTATGATGGCACTTTTTTTAGTCATGTGGTTGATAGCCAAATCCAGCCCACAAGAATTACAAGGAATTGCCGAATATTTCAGAACGCCATTAATACTAGGTCAAAATGGTGGTAAAAATATTAGCGATAGCGAAAGCCCTATTCCTGGTGGTGGCGATGATGTCAGTAAAAGTTTGGGCGAAGAGCAACAGAGCATAATAAATGAACAACCAATAGATCCCAATGTAGTTGAAAGAAATCAATTGATCGAAACTGCTCGTAAAATTTATGAGGCGTTTGAACTTGATCCTCGACTGCAAAAATTAGCGGCTAATCTTATTGTTGAACTAACTGAAATGGGGTTAAGAATTCAGATTTTAGCAACTGATGATAAACCAATGTTTGATGTTGGTAGTGCAGTTATTCATCCTAATATGCAAGAAATTCTTCACGCTCTAGCACCAATAATAAACGATTTACCCAATAAGATGACCTTATCTGGGCATACTGATGAGCGCCAGTATATAACAGGTGATAGAGGTTATAGTAACTGGGAATTATCTGCTGATAGAGCAAATTCATCAAGACGAGAACTTATCGCTGCTGGATTAGATTCAAGCAAAATTATTCGAATTATTGGTTTAGCTGATACGGTTGGTTTAAACAATCCTAATTATAGTAAAGATGCTAATCGTCGTATTAGTATTTTAATTTTGAATAAGTCAGCTCAAAAATATATTGAAGATGAAAATACAATGACTGGAATAGATTTTTTAAAACAAGCAACTAAATCTGAACAATAGCATTGGAATTACTTAGGTTAAGCGTGTTAAAAAATTAAATTTCAATTATTTTCTAAAAATAACTAAAGTTTTATCTTTTTTATCCGATATAAGAATAACCCTTTAAGTTAATAATTTGATTATTGACTAAATATATTTAGGAGCTTTTATGTCAAATTCATTGATGAATACCGGTATTAGTGGATTAAATGCTGCGCAAAATATGCTTAATGTTATAAGCAATAATATCAGTAATGCGCATACCGTTGGTTACAATCGTCAACAACAAATTTTGCAACAAGCAAATGGCACTAAATATAATTATGGTTTTGTTGGTAACGGTGTATCTGTATCATCAGTTAATCGGGCATATAATAGTTTTGTGGTTGGCCAATTACGTCAATCTCAATCACAAAATGGCTCTATAAAGGCTTATTACAATGAATTGTCAAAAGTCGATAATTTATTAGCGGAGAATGATAATAGTATTTCCTCGCAACTAAATAGTCTGTTTGCAAGTTTAAATAAACTTTCTTCAAATGCGGGTGATGCCGCTTCCAAGCAAACAGTAATAAATGATCTTAGCTCGTTAGTCAGTCAGTTTAATAAAACGGAATTGAATTTAAAAAATCAGATTGCCAATATCAATACTGAAATTGTTAATAATGTTGATACCATTAACTCTTATACCCAACAAATTGCTGATCTTAACCAAAAAATAGCAAGATTACAGGCAGTAAGTGGTGGTCATGAGCCGAATGCATTGCTTGATGAACGCGATCAACTGGTTAATGAATTAAGCGAGATGATAGGCATCACCGTTACTGAGCAAAATGGACAATACAATATTTCACTACCTAATGGTTTAAGTTTAGTGCAAGGGTCATCGGCAACTCAGTTATCTGTACAGCCGTCTAAAGATGATCCTGCTTTAAATACAATTATTTACACTCATAATTCTGGTGCGACTCAAGAACTATCAAGTCAAAATATCGCATCAGGCCGATTAAATGGATTATTAGCTTTTCGTGATGGACCACTCCTAGAATCTCGCAACCAATTAGGTTTGATTGCGTTAAATCTAGCAGAACGATTTAATGAAGTACACATGTCAGGGGTTGATATTAATGGCGAACCAGGTCAGAAATTATTTGATTATCATAGCCCAACTAGTATTGCTAACGCCCAAAATCAAGGTAATGCCACTGCTAAAATTAACTATAACTCAGTGACAGACGTCAAAGCATCTGATTATAAAATTGAGTTTAATGGTAACGATTGGGTCGTAACCAGATTGTCTGATAACAAGCAAATTACCCCACAAGTTGAAGATGGTAAATTATTGTTTGATGGATTATCTATTGAAATAAATGGTGATCCAGTAGCGGGTGATAGTATCTTACTTAAACCTGTTGCAGATGTAGCATCATCACTCCAGCTACTAGTTAAGGATGTCAACAAACTAGCAACAGGTATTAATGATGATGAAAATGGTAATGGCGATAATCGTAATGTAGCTAAATTGCTTGATATCCAAAATGAAAAATTAATTAATGGCACTAAAACGTTAAATAGTGCTTATAACGCCTTAGTTAGTTATGTGGGAAGTGAAACACAGACAGCTAAAATTTCAGCGCAATCTAGTCATAATATTACTCAAGAAATTTATGAGCAAAATCAATCAATATCAGGCGTTAATATTGAAGAAGAATATATCTCTATGCAGGTTTATATGCAGTATTACCAAGCTAATGCAAAGATTATTGATGCGGCAACCACAATATTCGATACCATTTTAGGTTTAGCTAAATAATAGAAGGGTTTAAATATGCGTGTTAGTACTAATGCAATGTATCAAAAAAATTTAACGAGTATTTTAAATACCAACAGTAAATGGCAAAAATCAGGATTGCATTTAGCAACCGGTAAAAAAATCTTATCACCTTCTGATGATCCTATGGGGTCATCGCAAGCATTAATTTTAAAACAGGCTCAATCAAGAAATACTCAGTATCAATCAGCTCGTGAAAGTGTTAATAACTCGTTAAGTCGCCAAGATACAGTACTAAAAGAAGCGAATACTGTTATCCAATCAATTCAAGAGACACTAGTTTATGCGGGTAATGAGACGTTAAACGATGAAAATAGACGTGACTTAGCCAATAAATTACAAGGACTAAAAGATCAATTAATTTCGTTAGCTAATGCTAAAGACACTAATGGCAATTATATCTTTGCTGGAAATAAAAATGATACACCTCCTTTTGTTGTGGATGAATCTGGTAAAGTTAATTATGTCGGTGGTTCTACAACGATTAATATTTTTATTGATGATACGCGTGAAGTGTCATTGAGTTTTACTGGTGATCAGATTTTTATGTCAGGCGCCAATAGTTCTGTGGAAAGTGATGTTTTTGCTAGCATTGACTATGCATTAGAAGTACTGCAAATCGGTTTAGATGATAATGACCCTGATGCGATTACGCAATTCAGAGAAGGTTTATCGAAAGCTAGTCAAGGCGTTGATAATTCGTTTGAAAATATCTCAACAGTTAGGGCTGCAGGTGGTAATGTGTTAGCGGAAGTTGAACGATTAACTGCACTAGGTAAAACCTTGGACATTGATTTTCAGACACAAATTAGCCAAATTGAAGATGTTGATTGGTATGAAGCCATTGCAGATTATGTGATGTTACAGGCAAATTTACAAGCAGCTCAATATACTTTTATGAATATGCAAAATATGTCCTTATTTCAAATGAAATAACTTTCTGTCATCACTTATTTAAATCGTTAATAAACAGGAGGCTTATGCCTCCTATTTATTAACTTCATTAAAATTTAGTTAATTTATTTAGTTATTATTTAAAGGCAATTTGTCTAAAACCTGATATTGATTTTTGCGGTGTATTTCTAGCAATTTCTTCAATTCGACTAATAATTTGAATTAACTTTTCGCTATAGTTAGGATCGGTTGCATAGTGTGCATCTTGCAGTGCTTTGGCTGCGGTTCTTGCATCAGGTGCGTTAACAACGGCACGATAACGTGGGCTTTTGGTAAGTAAATCAAGATAATCTGCTAATGCATGTTGTTTACTTTTATAAACTCTAAATTCATCTTGAATCTTAACCATATTGTTATTTAAAAATTCTCGTGTTGTTAACCGAGTTGAATTGCCTTTCCATGATGATGTCGCTTTTATGCCAAAATAGTTGTGACTTGGTTGATTGTCGGCTGTTTTTATCTGCTTTTTACCCCAACCTGTTTCTAAGGCCGCTTGTGCAATGATAACCTCATAAGGAATACCTGACATTTTGGATGCCTTTTTAGCTGGTTCAAACCACTCGACTATAAATTGCGTGATATGGTCTTTATCAAAATCATTAACTGCTGGCGGTAATGGTTTGACGTTAGTATTCGTTAATTTATTCGTTTGCTGGTAAAGCATTTGACCTAATGCCGCAGGCGATGAATTTGAATCACTAAATAAAGATTGTGCTAATTCTATATTATTAGCCTGAGATTGTGGGGTAATAGATCTATTTGGCTGATTATTTAATTGTTTGGCAATAATATTGGCAAGACCTAATCCTTTACCTGCAGCCTGTTGAGCAATTTGCTGATCAAACATCGAAGTAAATAACTGCATTGCAGATTGATTAAATAATCCACCATTAGGAACGGCTTTTCGCATAGATTGCATCATCATATTGACGAATAGTGTTTCAAACTGATCGGCAACTTGCTTGACACTTTCACTTGATCCACTAACAGCGTTACGCCTTAATTGGCCAATGCTCGAAAAATCATAAGCAAAGCGATTAATAGACTGATTAACTAGGTTTTTCATAATAATTATACTTTAAATCGTTTCCAATGCAGCGTGCAAACAACCTGCGGTTTTTAATGCCTCAAGTATCGACATTAATTCTGTTGGATTTGCTCCTAATAAATTAAGTGAGCTAATTACTCGGTTTAAATCAGCGCCAGAAGCTAAATTATGTAATGCTCCGCCATCTTGTTCGATGCTAACCTCATCATCAGGAACAACTACGGTTTGTCCTCCGGCTAACGGAGTGTTAGGCTGGCTAACTTTTAATTTGTTATTGACCACCACAGACAAATTACCATGAGCAACGGCACAATTGTCTAATTGAACTTTTTGATTCATCACCACCACGCCAGTGCGTGTATTAATGACTACTTTTGCTGAAATTGGTGAAGCACTAATTTGTAGGTTTTGAATCTTCGATAATAATTTAACTCTTGCCTGACTATCTTGTGGCATGTTCAATTTAACCGTCATACCATCTAAAGCAACTGCGATATTTTTTTGTACCTTGTTAATTGCTTCAGCGATTTTTGATGCCATGGTAAAGTCAAAATGGTTAAGGTGTAAGTGAATGGAACTTTTTTCATCTAAGCGGGTTGTTAATTCCCTCTCAATTGTCGCTCCACTCGGGATAGTTGCACCAGCCATTTGATTAACTGTTACACTACTGCCTTTGCTGCTTGCGCCCATACCACCAACAAAAAGATTACCTTGAGCAATGGCATAAACTTGATTGTCGGCACCTTTCAATGGCGTCATAATCAATGTGCCACCGCGAAGGCTTTTGGCATTACCTAATGAAGAGACAACAACATCAATTTGTTGCCCAACTCGTGCATAAGATGGTAATTTAGCAGTAACCATTACCGCAGCAACATTCTTTAATTGCATGTTACTACCTGATGGTACGGTAATACCTAATTGCGAAAGCATGTTGGTTATACTTTGAATGGTAAATGGTGTTTGTGAAGTTTGGTCTCCTGTACCATCTAGCCCAACAACAATTCCATAGCCTACTAAGGCGTTTTCACGCACGCCTTGAATAGTTACTAAATCCCTTATTCGTTCGGCATAACTATAGGGTGTGCCCACTATCATTATTAAAATAATAAAAGTTCGTAATATATTAAGCATAATCAGATTCATTAAAATGGTGAAAGATTAAAAAACAGGCGTTGTAACCAACCCATAGTTTGAGCTTCATCAATGTAGCCATTACCTACATATTCAATGCGAGCATCGGCAACTTGAGTTGAAATAACGGTATTGTTACCACTTATTGTCCTAGGGTTAACAACGCCTGAAAATCGAATAAATTCTGTTCCCTGATTTATTGCAATTTGTTTTTCACCAATTACTTTTAAATTGCCATTAATCATGACATCTTGAACGGTGACGGTGATGGTTCCACTAAATGTATTTTTTGCATTAGCGCCACCAGAACCTTTAAAATCGTTACTGCCTGAGATATCAGTATCTACTTTGCCTCTACCAACTAATCCATCTAAAAAGTGAGGAACAGTTTTTACACCTAAATTTACCCCACCATTACGGCCAGCATTAATAGATGAACTTTTGCTCGCACTCACATTTTCTTGTAATACAATGGTTAATACATCACCAATATTGCGAGGTCTACGATCTTCAAACATTGGTTGATAGCCAAAACTACTTGGTTGTGATGCTTGATATATTGAGCCACTTGAATTAACAATTTCTGGTATTTGAGGAACAATACTGGTTTGCCCTTCAACTAATGCTTTTTTAGGTAATTGGCTACAACCAACTAATAACATCATTACTAAAATATAAAGATATCTCATTATCATAGTTTTATAACTGGTTTAAACGTTGCAACATTTGGTCAGACGCTGATATTGCTTTACTGTTAATTTCGTAAGCACGTTGTACTTGAATCATGTTAACTAACTCTTCTGCGACATTTACGTTAGAGGTTTCGATATAACCTTGATACAGCAATCCAGCACCATTTAATCCCGGTGTATTTTCAGTTGGAGCACCAGAGCTTTCGGTTTCTAAATAGAGATTTTCCCCAACACTTTCTAACCCAGTGTCATTAATAAAAGTATGTAATGTTAATTGACCAACTTGCACTTGAGTTGATTGATTGGCTAACGTCACACTAACAATACCATCCCGTGCCACGGTCATTTTTATCGCATTTGATGGAATGTTGATGGTTGGTTGAATTTCGTAACCAGCAGCCGTAACTAATTGACCATTTTGGTTAACTTGAAAAGCACCACTTCGAGTATAAGCTAGCGTTCCATCAGGCATCAGAACTTGGAAAAAACCTTGTCCATTAATAGCGATATCACTGCTATTATCAGTTAATTCTAAATTTCCTTGGCTATGGATTCGTTCGGTAGCTACAGGTCTAACACCGGTACCAATTTGTAATCCAGAAGGTAGTGTTGTTTGTTCAGATGATTGGGCGCCAGGTTGGCGAATAGTTTGATATAACAGATCTTCAAAAACAGCACGTTGGCGTTTAAAACCACCAGTACTAACGTTGGCTAAATTATTGGAAATTATATCCATATTCATTTGTTGTGCAGTTAGCCCAGTTTTTGCAATCCATAATGATTTAATCATTGCTTTTTCCTATTTTAATTATGTTAACGATAATATTTGATTGGCTCTTTGTGCATTTTCATCTGCTGTAGTAATTTGCTTCATCTGCATTTCAAATTGACGAGAATGGCTAATCAAATTCACCATTGCAGTAACAGGATTAACATTACTGCCTTCTAATACTCCAGACATTAGTTTTGCGTTAGGATTATCTTGTAATACTGCACCACGATTGTTAACAGTTGTTGCATGAAAAAAACCGTCATCGCCACGTACCAACTCATTAGGTTCAAGGTGAACTTTCTTTATTTTTCCAACTTGAGCAATGGTTGTGCGTTTATCACCTGCACCTAACGCTGATAAAGTTCCGTCGGCACTGATACTAACCTGTGAACGCTGAGGAACTGTTAATACGCCATTATCACCAAGCAATGGATGACCTTGGATATTAAGTGTGCCATTTTCATCAATTTGAATCGCACCATTACGAGTATATGCTTCACTACCATCAGCTAACTGTACAGCTAGCCAATCATCTTCTGATAAAGCAACGTCTAAATCTCGCCCAGTGTAATTAAATGCACCCATTGTTGAATCATAGGTAGGCGTGGTTGCTGCAACCATGGTCCTTGTTGGCATACTATTACCCACAATAGGAACGGCTTTCATTGCCGTTAATTGAGCACGAAAGCCTGCTGTTGATACATTAGCTAAGTTATGACTGGTTATGGATTGTTGATTTAATGTTTGGCTAGCGCCAGACATGGCAGTATAAATAACGCGATCCATACATATTCCTTAAATTATCTTAAATTAACTAATGTATTAAGAATTTGATCTTGTGTCTTAATGGTTTGAGAATTAGATTGATAATTACGTTGGGCAACAATCATATTGACTAATTCTTGGCTCATATCGACATTAGATGATTCAACGGCGCCACTGGCTAATGCTCCAAAAGTACCTGTATTGGCTGAGCCTAATACTTCACCACCAGAATTAAGTGTTGAACGCCAGTTATTATTCCCTGCTGACTCTAATCCATTAACATTGGCAAAATCAGCCATGGCAATTTGACCTAATAACATGGTTTGTTGGTTAGAATAAACACCATAAATAGTGCCATCATTGTTAATACTATAGCCAACTAAATCACCTGCTGCGTAGCCATCAACGATAGGGGTTTTTATGCTACCGACTTCTTTACCCATATTTTGTTGAGTACTGTTTGCAAGTGACAATGTAAAGCTATTATCTTCTGATCCATTTATGCCATTAATATTTATAGTCATTTCTGGATCACTGATTAATTTGCCTGATGAATCAAATTCCATTTTTCCTAATGCTTGTAGAGTTGCATTAGGATCGCTACTATCAAGGTAATGAACATCCCATTGATTATCTGCTGTTTTTACATAAAAAAGCTGAACATTACGTTGATTACCTAATGAATCATAAGTGGTGATAGTGGTTGAATAATTGAATGTGTCAGCATCTGTTGCATTAATGGGTTGTTTTTCAGGAACTTTACTATTTGAATTTAGATTTGTTTGCAAAGCAGCTTTATTGGTTGCTGATGCATTTAACATTTCTTGTGAAATTTTTAATGGACCCGGTGCTGAACCTTGTTGAATTTGTGGTGGAGTACCTGTCGCAAGATAACCAGTCAAATTGAAACCGTCAGCAGATACGATATTACGTTCAGCATCTAATTGAAACTGACCATTACGGGTATAGTAGATTTGTCCACTACTATCAACTAATCTGAAAAATCCATTACCTGAAATCGCTACATCTAAACTGTTGTTGGTTGAAGTTGTTGTACCGTCATTAAAATTTTGCATAACAGCAGCAACTTTAACACCCATCCCTACTTTTGAACCGGCATAGATATCAGCAAATGAAATACTAGCACTTTTAAAGCCAACTGTTGCAGAATTGGCAATATTATTACCAATAACATCTAATTGTTTAGAAGCGGCATTCATACCACTGATTGCTTGAGAAAATCCCATATAAACTTATTCCCCTTTAAAGAATTTGACGCACTTCGTCAATACTAATTGAACCAAGTATCCCTAAATCAAGTAATACTTTATTATTAACTTTGCTATTAATTACTCCGTAAACAACAGAGTAAGCTAATGGTGTTGATGTGACTTTTTGCCCCTCGTAAGTAGCATTAACTAAAAACGTGTAGCTACCATCTGGAGCTAAAGTTCCATCGTTAAGTTCTCCATCCCAAGTAAAAGAGCTGACACCAGCAGGGATGGATCCAAGATCGACTTCTCGTACAACATTACCATTTTCATCTTTTATGGTGATAACAACCGAATCAGCATCACGCATAAGTTCAAAACCAAACGGCGTAGTAATGGTCTCTTTATCACTTTTTGAACCATCTATTTCTGAAGTTGCGACTAATATTTTATTACCAGGAACCATAACGCCTTTACCAATCATATTGCTCGCATTGACAGATAAACTATCGTCAATCTGGCCTGAAACCATACCTAACGTTGTATTAAGTCGTTCAATGCCTGCTAGCGTATTAATTTGCGCCAATTGCGAGGTTAACTGACTATTATCCATTGGATTAGTTGGATCTTGATTCTTCATTTGGGCAATAAGTAATGTTAAAAAGTTATCTTGTAATTCCTGACTAGAATTACCATCAGATGAACCTTTCCTCACTGCTTGTGGACTAGCCATATTTGACGATTCTGAAACTGGTACATTCGAAATACCCATGAATTAAGCCCCTTTATTGCCCTAAGGTAAGTGTTTTAAGCATTAAGCTTTTTACGGTATTAATGACTTCCACATTTGCTTGGTAGCTACGAGATGCTGAAATGGTATTGACCATCTCTGCCACTACATCTACATTAGGTTTTTGAATGTAACCTTTCTCATCAGCTAAAGGGTGCTTAGGGTCATAGACTAAATTCATTGGTGATGGGTCTTCGATGACCTCAGATACTTTTACTCCAGCAACGCTATTTGGATAATTAATATCATCGACTTGGAAAATAACTTGTTTAGCTCGATAAGCCTGACCTGAAGTACTCGTCACACTGTCAGCATTTGCTAAATTACTTGCACTAACATTCATTCGTTGAGTTTGAGCCATTAAGGCAGAACCAGAGATAGAAAAAATAGAAAAGCTCATAATGGTTATCCTTGCTGTAATACGGATACTACATTTCTAAATTGTTCACCTAAAAATGTTAAATTACTTTGATAATGGATACTGTTATCCATAAAAGCTGTTCTTTCTTGATCCATTTCAACAGTATTACCATCAGCAGATGATTGATAAGGAATGCGATACAGAAGTTGATAATCAGCTGAGCCGATAGTGTTGGTTTGAATATGCTTTGCTGATGTTATATTAAGTTTTATATTATTAAGCGTATGTTGATTATTGATAGCTTTTTTTAATTCAATATTAAAATCAATATCTCTAGCTTGATAATTAGGCGTATCACTATTGGCAATATTGGTCGCAAGTATATTTTGTCGTTTTTCACGAACACTTAATGCTTGTTGATGAAAGTTAACAAAAGTATCTAATTTATTTAGCATAAAATCATCTCATCTTTTTTTATGTAGAGAATTTTAAGCAAATCAAAAAAAAATCATCGTATAAATAACGATAAAAATTGCCCTTATTTCAACATTCAATAAATTAGCTGATAAAGTAAAATTTAGTTACCAATAATGTTGTGAACAAATATGTCTCAGTTTATAAAATATATAAGCCTTTTAGGTATGTTGTGTAGCTCAAAAATAGCTTTGGCTAACTCAATGGAAAAACAGATTAGCGATCTAATCTATCAACAAATTAGCGAAGCTAATATTGATAATATTGCTATTGATTACCTCACTTTGAAACCTCAATTAAAATGTGATTCACCAACATTTGCGATTTTAAATAAAAATAAGCAGTGGGGTAATTTAACTATTACTGCTAAATGTGAAAACATTACTAAATATATTCAAGTTTATGTTGCTGTTACTGGGAGTTATGTTATGGCGAATCAGCCGATAAGTGCAGGAACATTAATGACAGAGCAGCAAGTGAAAATGCAATCTGGGCGGTTAGATAAATTACCACCTACTGTAATTTTGAATAAATCAGAGGTTATCAATCATATTGCTTTAAGAAATATTAATAATGGTGAGCCTATTAAAAATTCAATGTTACAAAAAAATTGGCATGTTAAAGCAGGTCAAACAGTAAAAGTAATTGTTAATGGTGAGGGGTATTCAATTGCTGCTAATGGCAAAACACTAAGCAATGGTGCCTTGGGTGAATTAATAAATATCAAACTTAATACAGGTAATATTGTTCAGGGTGTTATTACAGAAAAAGGTATCACAATTTTAAACAAATAAAATTAATGATTTTCTAATTTTTGCCGATAATTAGATTAAACCTCCCCTATAAACCTCAACGTTAATTGAAGGAATTTTATGAGTATAGATGCAACAAAAATGGTTACCACCGTATCAGGGGTACTTAATCGTATAAATGAGCAAAATAAAAAAACTAATGCATCTATGCAAAACTCAAATAACTTAACGTTGAATGTTAAGTTAAGCCAAAATACTATAGCATTGTTGCATTCAACTGAAAATGATATCGATATTAGTAAAATTGAAAAGATAAAACAGGCCATTACTGAAGGTAAATTAGTGATCAATCTAAATAAAATTGCCGATGAAATTATTAAGCAAACTTTCGAAAATATTGAAATCTAATTGATTTTGAAGGAATGTCGTCATGTTAGAATTAGATAACATTTTTAATAATGTAACAGTTATGTTACAAGCCCTGTCAGATATTTTAGAAGCTGAACAACAAATATTATTTAAAAATAATTCAGTAAATCAATTGAGTGAGATTATAAACCAAAAAAGCCAATTACTCATTGAGTTAAAATTACTGGATGAAAAAAGACTAAAAGTTAGTCAGCAATGCAATATTCAGTCACCTTATAGTGAAAAACAAGAGTTAGCATTAAAATGGCAAGCTATCACAAAAATGACTCAGCGATTAGCTCAAATCAATCGGGAAAACGGAGTGCTTATTCAAAACCGAATGAACGTAACGCAACATTCAATAGATTATTTGAAAAGTATGAATAATCCTGCTGTTTATACCCATAATGGTTATCAACAACCAGAAACTATTTCATCTAAACGCGCTAAAGTTTAATCATTTTGAAGTTGTTTTACGGTAAACGAGATAAATAACTATTAAATTAGGGTCTTATTAAGCCAATAACTTTCTCAAGTTGCGTTCATACTGTGCTGTAAACGGTAATTAGGCAATAA
The DNA here is from genome assembly GCF_026536805.1 of Gilliamella sp. B3482. Lineage (NCBI taxonomy): Bacteria > Pseudomonadati > Pseudomonadota > Gammaproteobacteria > Orbales > Orbaceae > Gilliamella > Gilliamella sp. B3482. The sequence goes on from NZ_JAFNNL010000005.1 coordinate 69,986, forward strand.
AATTGATTTAATTAAGATATGGCTGATGATAGTGATCTAGATAAAAGCGAACAACCCACCGATAGCAAATTAAAAAAAGCCAAGGAAAAGGGACAAATCCCACGATCTCGCGAGTTAACATCGTTAATTATTTTGTTGGTTAGTATCCTATTATTTTGGATGATGGGCAGTCATTTTGTTGCTAATTTAAAAACAATTATTCAACACGCTATGTTGGTTGCATACCGAACAGATGATGATAAACAAATTATTTTCAATTTAATTAATTTATTAACCGCTGGATTTTGGTCGATTTTACCTATTTTTTTCGGATTAGTCATTATTGCCATCATTGCACCTATGGGAGTTGGTGGTTTACTTTTTAGTTTGCAATCAATTAAACCCAATTTTGGTAAATTGAATCCGATTAGCGGATTTAAAAGAATGTTTAGTATTCGAATTTTTTCAGAGTTATTTAAAAGCCTGCTTAAAGTTGTTTTAATCGGTTTTGCCGTGACATTGTTTCTAATCAATCAATTTCCAAATATGCTTTCGCTGCCAAATATGTATTTAAATAGTGCATTATCTAACGTTATGCAACTGCTTATTTATTCAGGAATATTAACTATTTTAGCTTTAATTCCTATGGTTGGATTTGATATTTTTTATCAAATCTGGAGTAATTTAAAAAAATTAAGAATGTCTAAACAAGAGATTAAAGACGAGTTCAAGGAGCAAGAAGGTAATCCACAAATTAAAGGGCGCATTCGCCAGATGCAACAAGCAATAGCAAGACGTCGAATGATGAAAGATGTACCAAAAGCCAATGTTATTATCACTAACCCAACTCATTATGCTGTTGCACTACAATATGATGATAAAACTATGTCTGCCCCTAAACTTATAGCTAAAGGTACCGACAATATCGCTATCAAAATTAAAGAAATTGCCCAAGAGCATCGCATTCCACAATTAGAGGCTCCCCCTCTCGCTCGGGCTTTATATCGCTATGGTGAAATAGGACAAACCATCCCAGCTGAACTCTATGCTGCCGTTGCGCAAATTTTAGCCTGGGTTTATCAATTAAAACGTTGGCATAAACATGGCGGTGATAAGCCTCAAAAACCAACGAATATACCGATCCCTGAATCTTTATCCGTGAATGAGTAAAAGTAAATCTCTATGATGAAATCAAAATTAGCCAATTTATTATCAGTAAATCTATCAAAAAGTGGTCATTATCGAATTTTAACAGGACCAATGCTTATTTTATTGATTCTTTCAATGATGGTATTACCTTTACCTGCATTTATATTGGATCTGTTTTTTACTTTTAATATTGCATTATCAATTATTATTTTGATTGTTGCCTTGTTTACTAAGCGGGTTTTAGATTTTGCAGCGTTTCCTACAGTTCTGCTTTTTGCAACGTTATTACGACTATCGCTAAATGTTGCTTCAACTCGGGTTGTACTGTTAAAAGGTCATACTGGTAGTGATGCAGCAGGTAGAGTTATTGAGGCTTTTGGACATTTTTTAGTGGGCGGTAATTTCGCTATTGGTATTGTTGTCTTTATTATTTTAGTGATCATCAACTTCATGGTAATCACTAAAGGTGCTGGTAGGATAGCTGAAGTTGGTGCTCGCTTTGCGTTGGATGGTATGCCAGGTAAGCAAATGGCAATTGATGCTGATCTCAATGCTGGATTAATTGGTGAAGATGAAGCCAAAGCACGGCGCGCAGAAGTTACACAGGAGGCCGATTTTTATGGCTCAATGGATGGTGCAAGTAAGTTTGTACGTGGTGACGCCATCGCTGGATTACTAATTATGGCCATAACCATTGTTGGTGGATTATTAGTTGGGGTAATGCAGCATGGTATGACATTTTCAGATGCGAGTAAAACCTATGTATTATTGACGACTGGTGATGGTCTAGTTGCACAAATCCCTTCACTGATTATTTCTACCGCTGCGGGTGTAATTGTGACTCGGGTTACCTCACAAGAAAACATTAGCGACCAAATGCTTAAACAGTTATTTAATAACCCTCAAGTATTAATCTTAACTGCGGTTGTTATTGGTCTGCTTGGACTTATTCCAGGGATGCCAAATTTAGTATTTTTAATGTTTACTGCGGTATTATCAGTAATTTCTTGGTGGTTAACCAAACAAAAGAGAGTTGAAAAAACAGTTGCCGCTCCACCCAAAAGTGTTGCAGCGCCAACAAATATTGACGCTTCATGGTCTGATGTCAATATTGAAGATATCTTAGCGATGGAAGTTGGATACGGGCTCATTCCTATGGTTGATCAAAACCAAAATGGTGAATTACTTGGTCGAATTCGTAGTTTGCGTAAAAAGTTTGCGCAAACATTAGGCTTTTTACCGCCTCAAGTTCATATTCGCGATAATCTCTCGTTATCACCTTATCAATATAAAATTTTTATAAAAGGTGGTGAAATTGGTCAAGGCGAAATTATGAATAATAAGTGGTTAGCGATCAACCCCGGCACAGTAACCGAAACTATCGAAGGCATTGAAACTATTGAGCCGGCTTTTGGTTTACCTGCTGTTTGGATAGATGAAAATGACAAAGAAAATGCACAAATATTGGGTTACACTGTTGTTGATACTAGTACCATGATTGCCACCCATTTCAATCATTTGTTACATCAATTTGCCAGTGATTTATTGGGACGATTAGAGACACAAGAATTATTGGATCGAATAAAGCAGGATATTCCTAAATTAGTCGAAGATTTTATTCCTGACGTAGTGCCTTTAACTACTTTTCATAAAATTCTACAAAACTTACTTTCTGAAAAAGTGTCGATTCGTGATATGCGCACAATTATTGAGACGATTTGTGAACAGGCACCAAATCAAAACGATGCCTATCATTTACTCAGTATTGTTAGAATAGCGCTAGGGCGTGTGATTACCCAACAATGGTTTCCTGGGACGGAACCGATAAGAGTAATTGGATTAAATATTGATTTAGAAAGAATATTACTGCAAGCTTTGCAAAATACTAGTAATGTTGAACCGGGACTAGCAGAACATATTCTTCAACAACTCAAACAAGCATTAAATCAGCAAGATGCAATGGGAGCGCCGCCTGTTTTATTGGTTAATCACACATTAAGAGCGATGCTCTCCCAATTTTTAAGACCTAATTTTCCTCAATTAGCCGTGTTATCTAATTTAGAAATACCTGATAACCGAAAGATCCAAGTGACATATCAAATTGGCAGTGAATTATGATAAATTTACTGCACAATATTGATCGTCATTTAATCTATTTTTTTTCAAATATTGTCCCTTTTTTGAAAGGTGAGTTTTTAAATGAGAATTTGGTGAGCAATATATAACTTATACCACCAACAACAAAGCCGACAATCCATGTTAAGCTCACTTCATAAAATGCAGCTGCTGATCCAATAAGCATCGCTAGAATAGCAGCGGGGTTAAATCCAGCAAATTGACCGTTGTTATCATATAGTGTATTTACATCAATTTTTTGGCGACGTAACAGATAGTATTCCACCAACAAAATTGCCACAATTGGTCCCAAAAATGCGGAGTAAATTAGAATAAATAAACCTAATCCTTTTGCTGAGGTATCCTGAACAAGAACCCAAGGAAAAGAAGCGATAGCTAATAATCCTGTAATGGTTACTGCTACTTTATATTTAGCTTTTGTTAATAACGTAATTACGTAAGCTGGTGGGATGATATTAGCAACGATATTTACAGCAATGGTGCCTAATACAATAAAGGATGATACCACGATGGTGATATATGGATTATTTACTACAATCGCAAATGCTTTAACTGGATTAGAGTTACCTGTGACTGAAGCTAACATCACACCAATAGTAATAATAAAACCGTAAGCAACAAAAATTGGTAGAAAATAGAGGAGCCCCCTTTTTTTATCGCTAAAACCTGCTTTTAGTTCTCGTGAGTAATCAGCTGCACTAAGAAAAATTGCAGCGTAATTACCTAAGAACATCATAATGAAGCCGCAGAATGGTAATCCCCAAGTTCCTTCGGTATTTACCCATTTGTCTATAATAATTTCTTGATGATTATTGAGTAATATAATAAAGACATAAATTAACGCACAAAGAATAACAATTGAAATTAACGTTTCTACCCATTTTATTGCATGGAATCCATAAAGCGACAAAGCGATTTGGAAAAATTGTAAAATAAGAAAACAGATAAATATATTATTAAAATCACCATTAGATAATATTCTAATAATTTCATTGAGCGCAGTTGCACCTATCCAACTTTGAAATCCATACCAAACAATAGCAGGAATACCGCGGAGTAATGAAGAAATAATAGCGCCTTTTATACCAAATGACATGCGAAGTTGTACCACATAAGGAATACCTGTGCGATATCCTAAGCGATCATTAAAAACAAAAATTGTCGTGATAATCAATATTGCAATTAATGTTGCGGCAAAAGTTTGGAAAATATTCATGGTGGCAACACCAGCTACAACTAAGCTTGCACCTAAGGTCATATTACCCAAATTCATGCCATCGCCAATCCACATAAAAGAATAGGCTAAAGGATTCATAGTTCGATCTTTGCTAGATTTGGGTAATAAAGAACTATCAATCTGCATCAATGTATTTGGTGATTGTGCTGTATTATTCTTCATGACTTTCCTTCCCTACTTATTTCTGTCGTTTCAATTCCATTATTAACGCCGAATAAATTCACCTCTTGGTGTTGAATTAATACCGGCATTAATTTGATAAATAGTTTTGCCTCGTAATAATGTTTGAACCACTTGTGCACCAATTTGTCGTCCTACATAAGGACTAAATTTATTACGATATTCGAGATCTTGCTCTTTTAATACATAGCTAGAATGAGGTTTAATAAAGATGATGTCAGCATCTTTACCTACTTGAATTGAGCCTTTAGTTGGTAAGTTGTATCTTTCAGCTGGGTTTTTAGCGATGATATCGGCAAATTGTTTTAATGACATCCCCCGTTTTTGTACGGCTTCATCAAACATAATATCCACATTATTTTGAACACCAGAGATTCCGCCCCAAGCATCAAAGGCATTGGCTTTGTCTTTTAAATCGTAAGTACATGGTGAATGGTCAGACACCGCAGTGATGATGTGGCCAGCAAATAGATATTTCCATAATCCTTCTTGAGCTTGCTGATCACGGATTGGTGGTGAACATTTTGCAATTGGTCCAATAGCATCCAATTGGTCTGTAGTAAAATAGAGGTAATGGATACAGGTTTCGCACGTCACATTAATGCCTTCTTGACGAGCTTTGATAACCTCTTCAACTCCTTCAGGACAAGCGACATGGCATATATGAATCGGGCACCCAGTTTGTTTAGCGAAAAAGATTGCTCGACGAATTGCTTCAACTTCAGTAAATGCCGGACGGGTTGCTACATATTGTGATAATTTACTTTCGCCTCGTGCTTTAGCTTGTTGCCCTAAAATATCAGTAATTGCGGCATTTTCTGCATGGATAGCTAACACTTTACCGGTTTTAGCAATTTGGCGCATTCCTTCCCATAATGCGTAATCATTTACATTGGCAAAATCACCGTCAAGGTTTGGATCACCACAGGTTGCCATAAAACATTTAAATGCCGCGACACCTTCTTCGACTTGTTCTGCAATACCATTATTGGTCAGATTATAAGGAACTAATCCACCATAAGAAGCAACATCAACATAAAGTTTTCCTTCACCAGCAGCATATTTGGTACGAAGAGTTTCGCCACTTGTAGTCGCCGGGAGTTGGTTAAGAGGCATTTCAACAAAGGTTGTTACGCCACCTTTTGCACATGCTTTTGTTCCTGTGATATAGCCTTCCCACTCATGACGAACACCACCAGGTTCACTAATATGAACATGAATATCAACCATTCCGGGACTAACAATTAATCCATTAGCATCAATAATTTCATCGGCTTGCACTAAATTAGGGCCAATTGCTGCAATTTTGCCATTTTTTATTGCAATATCGGTATAAGTTTCGCCAGATTCGAGAATGACAAGACCATTTTTAATAATGAGATCGTACTGCATAATAATTTTCCCAACTGAATTGATTACAAATTAGACATATACTAATTCATATTATCAGTATTATTTGTTTTATCAAATTTTCATAATAATCTTTATACTTATGCAATAAACGTGCCACAAAATCAAAAAGTAAGTCATAACTGACATGATTTGGTTTTCTGTAAGTGTAATTGCACTAAAATGATCCATTTAAATCAGTTTGGTTAATTTTTTTGCACCATTTTGGGTGATTAGATAGGAAAATCGAATAAAACATTGGAATGATTAGATTATGTGCCTTACATTAAAGTAAACCTTTTAGGTATCGCTATTAATGTAAGGTCTTGAAAATATTATTTAGTAGCTACAGTAAAACGTTGTTTAATGTGTTTTGCATTCTCCGCTTCATCAATCATCGCGATTGCATAGTCAGCATAGCTGATTTGACTTTTCCCTTGGCTATTAACCAAAATTTGCTCGCCACCAACAATATAATGACCAGTTCTTGGACCATCAGCAATAAACTCAATTGCTGGGCTTAGATAGGTCCAATTTACATCATTACAAGTTCTTAATTGATCTAAAGCTTTTGCCATGTTATTGGCTAATGGTTTAAATTCATCTGGGAAATCCGGAGAGTCAACTAAACGAATAGTATGCTCAGGATTGACATATAAACTACCTGCACCGCCAACAACTAATAAACGATTAGGTTTACCGCTTAAAATATCAGTTAAGTGTTTTAAGCTAGTTTGATGTTGTGGAAGGGTTTCTGGCGTCCATGCCGCAAAAGCATCAATAATGACATCAAAAGGTTTCAAATCTTCATAAGTTAGATCAAACAGATCTTTAACTAGAATTTTTGCCTTAGGGTCAACATGAGCGTTCGGATTACGAACAATCGCCGTTACATCATGTCCACGCGCAATTGCTTCTTTAACTATCAGACTACCTGACTTACCACTAGCACCAATAACCGCAATTTTCATTTTTTACTCCTTTATTAATTTATAAGTATTGTTTGATTCAGGTTTTAAATTGGAAAAATCTTTTAACAATTTGATATTTTTAGGTTAATATTCTAAGTATCTATTGTAAAGTAGGTACCAAGCAGTAATATAGTTACCGAAATGATACTATTATTGAATTTAAAGGATTTTTAACTAATGTCACTCAACGGAATTTTACCTCCTTGCCCTGTCGAAATTACCCTTACGTTAATGGGTGATAAATGGAAAGTCTTAATCGTTCGTGATTTATTAACAGGTACAAAACGCTTTGGAGAATTAAAAAAATCACTAAACGGTATATCTCAAAAAGTCTTAACCCAACATCTAAGAACAATGGAAAAAAACGGCTTAATCAGCCGAAAAGTCTATGCCCAAGTACCACCTAAAGTGGAATACACATTGACCGATGTCGGTCAAAGTTTAAAACAAGTACATGATGCTATGTTAGCGTGGGGAAGTGCTTATAAATCAAAACAAAGTGCTAATAAATAGGTTTATACATAAGTAATGTTAGTAAACTAATAGCAAGATTTTCATTAAGCAAAAAATTATGGCTAATTAGCCTCAAATTTAGAACAAATGAAATAGAATTCATCCGGCTTTGAGTCTTTATCCTGACCAATAACGATTGTATTTGGGTAGAGATTGTTGTCGGTAATAGGGGTAATTTCCTTTCGGAATATGTCTGTATCATTTAAAGGAATAGGTTCTTCACAGCTGCGTAATATAGGGTTAACCTCAATCAATTTAGCGAACTTGTACATATCACCTTTGGCTTTAGCATAAAAAGATGTGACAAAATTATCGCTTTCATAACGAATCATATTAACCCATACATTCTTAACTTTGATAGGTTGCCCAAAATAGTATTCGATTTCATTTATACTATCATGTTTTTTTATAGTAATTTTTTGTTTTGCAAGTTCAGCAATGATCTTTTTATCTTCTATGGCAAAAGGTTTTGACTGACATAATAATGCGGATCTGAATTGTTCTGTTGTAGTCTTCGTATCATCACTAGACGCATAGCCAGATAAACTCAAAAAATATAGCGTGTAACCTAAAAGTAAATATGATTTTTTCATAATTAATTGTCTATGTGAGGTTATTAATGCTTTGTTGATTCTGTTTTATTCCTCTGTCAAATCTCAATCTAATTATAAATGAAGAATAAGTAATAGTTAATAATTTTGATATTAACTTATTAGCCAACCTATCGCCATTTTGTTAAAACTATATTACTATGATTTAATTGATTTTCATTCTAAAAATTGATTATGAATAAGCCATCACCGAATTTAACCATTAAAGATATTGCCAAATTGAGCGGGGTGAGTAAATCCACTGTTTCGCGAGTTATTAATCACGACCCAATGGTGAAGGAATCGACACGTAACAAAGTGATGGCAATTGTTGAACAATATCAATTTACCCCATCCAAATCAGCTAGAGCAATGCGTGGTTATGGTAATAAAGTGATTGGTATAATTGTTACTCGCCTTGATTCCATATCCGAAAATCATGCAGTTCGAAACATGTTGCCTGTTTTTTATGCAAATGGGTATGATCCGATTATCATTGAGAGCCAATTTAGCCCGCAAAAAGTCGAAGAACACCTGACAATGTTAAAAGAAAAGCAAGCTGACGGTGTAGTGATTTTTGCTTTTACAGGATTGAATAGCTCTCGGCTGACATTTTGGCAAGATAAATGTGTGGTTATTGCTAGGCCTTTTTCTGATTATACTTGCATTTGTTATGATGATGTAGGGGCGGTAAACAAAGCATTAACCTATTTATATCAAAAGCATAAAAAAATTGGCTATATTGGTATTACTAAACAAGATCAGACTACTGGTGAATTACGCTACCAAGCGTATACTAATTTTTGTCATACTCATAAACTTAAGCCAAATGCGGTGCTTGGCAAATTAAGTTATTATTCTGGTTATGAACTTGCCGAGTCAGTATTGGTTGATTCACCAACAGCAATCATTTGTGCTACCGATTCAATTGCTTTAGGCCTAAATAAATTCTTATCTGAAAAAAATATCAATCATATTGTTGTTATTAGCATTGGTAGTAGCGATCTGCTTAAATTCTTGTTTGCCAAAACGATTACAGTCGATCTTGGTTTTGATAAAGCGGGTACTTACGCTGCAAACGAGTTATTGCAAATACTACAAAGTGGAGCAAAACCTAAAATTATTACGGTTCCTTCCCAAATACTTATTTAATTATTTTTGAGTGATATATTGCCTAAAATTGTGAGGTTTATCACAAAAAGGGAACGTTCCCATTTATTTAAATAATAATTCAATTTATGCTTAATTGTTACCAAATTAGGGTCGAAATAATTAAAAAAATTTTGGCTTAAATTGAAAATAAGGAGACTTAACAATGGCAAAAGCACCTAAAGTTTCAACAAAATCAATTATGCAATTGATTGAACTTGTTGGAGGAAAAGAAAACATTGCTAGTGTTACCCATTGTTTGACAAGATTAAGGTTTGCGCTTGCTAATCCCAAATTAGCCAATGTTGAAGCGATTGAAGGATTGTCTTTTGTCAAAGGATGCTTTAATAATGCCGGGCAGTTTCAGGTTATTATTGGAACGGATGTTGATAGTTATTACAAGTTATTGATTGAACAATTAAATATTGACGAAGCGACCAAAGAGCAAACAAAAGCCGCAGCTAAACAAAATATGTCATGGTTTGAACGGTTAATCTCAAATTTAGCTGAAATTTTTGTACCATTATTACCTGCACTGATTGCGGGTGGTTTATTACTCGGCTTGCGTAATGTAATTGGTGAAATGCCAACTATTAACGATAAACCGCTTACTGACACGTATACTTGGTTGGTACCTATTCACAGTTTCCTTTGGTTACCGTGTGAAGCGATTTTCCACTTTCTACCGGTGGCTATTTGTTGGTCTACAGTCAAAAAAATGGGCGGTTCTCCTGTGTTAGGGATTGTTTTAGGTATAACACTGGTTTCTCCACAACTGATGAATGCTTATAATCTAGGGAAAATCGTTCCTGAAGTGTGGGATTTTGGTTGGTTTACGATTCAAAAAGTCGGCTATCAAGCACAAGTGATTCCATCTATTTTTGCTGGTTTGGCATTGGGATGGATCGAAACTCGATTACGTAGAATTGTCCCTAATTACCTAACTTTAGTGATTGTACCAATCGTATCACTGCTATTAGCCGTCGTCCTTGCACATTTTCTTTTAGGGCCAATCGGACGAATGTTAGGCAATGGTATTGCTTATGTGGTTAAATACTTAATGACTGGTGATTATGCCTTCATTGGTTCGGCAATTTTTGGATTCTTTTATGCACCGTTGGTTATTACTGGAATTCACCATACTACATTAGCTATCGATATGCAGATGACAGAAAGTATGGGCGGTACACCAATTTGGCCAATCATTGCTTTATCCAATATTGCTCAAGCTTCAGCCGTTGTTGGCATCATTTTGATCAGTCGAAAACATAATGAGCGCGAAGTTTCCATTCCTGCTGCTATATCCGGCTATCTAGGTGTTACTGAGCCAGCTATGTACGGTATTAACTTACGCTATAAATTCCCAATGTTTTGTGCCATGGTCGGTGCGGCTAGTGCTGGATTAATCTGTGGTTTATATGGTGTATTATCTAATGGTATCGGTGTGGGAGGATTGCCTGGTATCTTATCAATAAAACCTGTTTATTGGTCAATTTATGCCTTAGCAATGCTAGTAGCGATTATTGTTCCAATCGCATTAACCATCATTGTTTATAAAATAAAACAGAAAAAAGGCACACTAAATATTCAATAATGATAATAAATAGTAATTCACCCGTTTTATGTGAATTTAATTTTACTGATTAAAAATAAAGAGCAAACAATGAATACGAACGAAATCCCTTGGTGGCAAAATGGTACTATTTATCAAATCTATCCCAAAAGTTTTCAAGCCAGTGGTGCGAGTTCAACGGGGGATTTATTAGGTATCATAAGTCGATTAGATTATCTGAAAAATCTGGGAATTAGTGCGATTTGGTTAACGCCAATTTATCCTTCTCCGCAAGTAGATAATGGTTATGATGTATCGGATTATTATAATATTGATCCGGCTTATGGCACGATGGACGACTTTGAATTATTGGTTAAGCAGGCGCATGAACGTGATATCCGTATTATGATGGATATGGTATTTAACCACACTTCAACAGAGCATCCATGGTTTAAATCCGCCTTAGATAAAACCAGCCCATTTCGATCGTTTTATATTTGGAAAGATGCCAAAGCTGACGGATCAGAACCCAACAATTGGCGATCTAAATTTGGCGGCAAAGCCTGGCAGTGGCATGAGCAATCAGGACAATACTATTTACATCTATTTGCAAAACAGCAAGCCGATCTTAACTGGGAAAATCCAACCGTCCGCCAAGAGATTAAAAACGTCTGTCAATTTTGGGCGGATAAAGGGGTTGATGCATTAAGGTTGGATGTGATCAATTTGGTTTCTAAACAGCAAGACTTTCTGGATGACGTGAATGGTGACGGGCGAAAATATTATACGGACGGCCCGAAAATACACGAATTTTTACAAGAGTTAAGTCGAGATGTTTTTCAACCTAATGGTTTAAAAACCGTGGGTGAAATGTCATCAACTACATTAGAAAACTGTCAAAAATATGCCGCATTGGATGGCAAAGAGTTGACCATGACGTTTAATTTTCATCATTTAAAGATTGATTATCCAAATGGGGAAAAATGGACGCTGGCTAAGCCTGATTTACTTGAACTCAAAAAGATACTTGGCTATTGGCAAGTGGGTATGCACGGTAAGGCATGGAATGCGATTTTCTGGTGTAATCACGATCAACCTCGCATTGTGTCACGTTTAGGTAACGAAGACCAATACCACAACGAATCAGCAAAAATGCTAGCGATGATTCTTTATGGACTCCAAGGCACACCGTACCTTTATCAAGGTGAAGAGATCGGAATGACAAACCCCCATTTTACCGATATTTCGCAATATAAAGATGTAGAAAGTCTTAACATCTACCAAGAAAAAATTGCCGAAGCTGTGTCAGAGTCTGATATGTTAGCGATTCTTGCCAGTAAATCACGGGACAATAGCCGAACGCCAATGCAGTGGGACAACACCGCCAATGCCGGATTTAGCCAAGGTAAACCTTGGATCGAGGTGGCAAACAATTATCCAAAAATCAATGTTAAGGCAGCGCTTGATGATCCCAATTCAATCTTCTATTGCTATCAAACTTTAATCAAATTACGCAAAACATACCCGGTTTTTATTTTTGGTGACTATCAAGATCTAACGCCTGATGTTGCTAATTGCTGGTGCTATGTCAGACATTGGAATAATCAAACATTACTTGTGATAGCCAATCTGACCGAAAATACGGTTAAATGGCAATTGCCTAAAGCATTAGAAAATAGTTCTTGGAAAAATTTGTTAAGTAATTACTCAAATCAAACAGAGTTTGAAGGTGAAATGGTATTACAACCTTATGAGGCTATGTATTTGTTGCACGAAAATAATTAGCAATTTTTAACATACTAAAATTAACGCAGAATTGAATGGCTCAGCTGGGTCTGGTGAGTTATTTTTCTGCTGGCTTATGCAAACAATAAATATGTTTACCATATTTATTGTTTGGCAATTTTTGATTATAAATTAACGCTCGTTTCAGCTCTGAGGGCCTTAATCCGAAACTTGCAACACAAGTTCGGCTAAAGTGAGCTGAATCGGCAAAGCCCATATTATTAGCTAAAGTTGTTAATGTTGCCGATGCGTCAAGCGTGTTAATAACATCACGCAATCTTTTCCATAACAGATAGCCTCGGAAATTGATACCTAGATTTTCTCGAAATAAATGTAAAAAACGACTTTCGGATAAATAAATTTTATCAGCAATTTCTTTTGAGGATATCTGTTTTACCGGCAATAACGAAATTATTGAGGTCGCTTTAACTATGCGACTATCTTGCCGACAAAGACAACTTGTATTAGGGCGATATAATAAATTAACAATATGCTCGATATCGAATACCTGTTTATTTTCAATAGTATGTATAAAATATTGTGCCAGTATTGAGGCTTCTTCACGTGATAAACGATAAATAGGATCGTTTTCGGTAAAATGTGACAACAAATGAAAATAAGGCGCGTCGGGTTCGAGTAATAAATTGATAGCGCAAGTTGTATTTAATTTATGTGACAGATTTGAACGAATAATAAAACCAAATTCACGATACTTTTTATCTTCTGTTTCTAAACTTAAAAAAATATCGTTTAGTGATATCGTTAATTGTAAACAAGGATGGCGATGAAAATCGGTATTAACGTTTTGGAGAAAGTACAAAGTTGCTGAGTCTTGTTCATCTAATTGAATCACTGAATCAATATGCAAAATGCGCTCTCCTGCTTATTTTATATCTGAATAATATACCACTGATTGATACTTAACTCCTGCCACAAAATAAAAATCACGTTGATTTAATTAGCCTGGTATCAATTAACCTTCACAGAAGATTTTGCTAACCATACTATACCAATTAAACCTAAAAATATCATACCATATAGCCAAAAAATTTCATTAATGCCAATTAATAAACCTTGATTGGTAATTTGTTGTGCCAGCATAGCTGATACTTGCATGTTAGATAAATCTAGTTGATTGAACTGTTGATAAGTGTAATTTAATGCTTGGGAATTTTGATAAATTATATCAGTCAATTGACTATGATGAATCACTTCACGACGCTCCCATAAAGTAGCGGTTAACGAGGTACCAACTGATGTCGACAACGTTCTAAAAAAGTTAAAGATACTGCCGGCAATTGCTAATTTATGAATGGGAATATCAGATAAAATAATAATATTTAATGGCATAATAAAACACGCTATCGCAAAACCTTGATAAAACTGAGGCCATGCTGCATCAGCAAAAGTCATGTTTGATTCAAATGTATATGCTCGCCAAAAAAAACAGAGTGCAAACACAATAAAGCTAAACGTCACCACTTTTCGCATATCGACATTCGAAGCAAATCGGCCAATTATTGGCGCAAGAAAAATAGGAACCAAACCAATTGGCGCTAACACTAAACCGGCGTAAGTTGCAGTATAACCAAACACACGTTGTAATAATTGTGGTTGAATAACCAGCGTGCCAATATGGAGTAAAAATGCCAAACTAATACAAATTGTGCCAATGGTAAAATTTCGGGATTTAAAAACGGATAAATCAATAATTGGATAATCTGTTGTTTGTTCCCAAACAATAAAATAACTAATAAAAACAACAGCTAATACAGAAAGAATAATAATCTGATTAGAATTAAACCAATCAAGCTCTTTTCCTCTATCTAATACCAGTTGTAAACATCCCACGCCAGCTATAAATAAAACTAATCCAATCCTATCAATGGGTAATTTGCTGGTAGCCGTTTCACGATCTTTTAATAAAAGGTGAACACCAAACCAAATGATGATCCCGAAAGGAATATTGATTAAAAAGATCCATCCCCAAAAATAATTATCACTAATCCAACCCCCTAGAATTGGACCACAGATTGGCGCAATAATAATTGTCATTGACCATATAGCTAATGACATATTTTTTTTGGCCGGCGGGCAATACGCTAATAGCAAGCTTTGCGATAGAGGGATGATTGGTCCAGAAACCATACCTTGCAATAATCTTGAAAAAATCAGCATTGCTAAACTATTTGAAATACCACAAAGCCAAGAAGTGACTACGAAAAATAAGATAGAATAAGTAAATAATTTCACTTCACCAAAACGCTGAGCTAACCATCCCGTTAAGGGGATCGAAATAGCATTAGCAACGGCAAAAGAGGTGATAACCCACGTTCCTTGCGAATTTGAAGCACCAAGATTACCCGTAATGGTTGATAACGCCACATTAGTAATTGTTAAATCCAAAATCTGTAAAAACGCGATTACCGCTAATAAAATAATTAGTAAGATAAATCTGATGCCAGTTAAAGGCAATGAGGACGCTTTACTTTGATTCATTGAATAATCTGCGTAGCGTAAAAATTGTTTTTTACAATATTCTTAACGAGCTGCTCAAATTCAGTTTCATCAAAAGAAAGTGAATCCGTTTGATATTTTATCGTCTTCGCTGGAATATCGGTTAAAAGCTTACCTGACGTATCATGCGTATCCACATTAACATTCATTGATAAGCCTATACGTAATGGAAATTGTTTAAGTTGCACTTTGTCTAATTCAATCCGTACCGGTAAACGTTGAATCACTTTGATCCAATTTCCTGTCGCATTTTGTGCAGGTAGCAAAGAAAAAGCACCGCCAGTACCCATCGCAATACCACTTATCTTTCCTTTATACTCAACTTTTTCACCATAGTAATCACTTTCTAAGGTAACTGGCTGACCGATACGAATATCGTTTAACTGTACCTCTTTAAAATTTGCTTCTACCCATACTTGATCTAACGGAACAATAACCATTAAACGCTCACCTTTAGTCACTTGTGTACCAACTTGGACACTTCGCCTCGCGACATACCCAGTTACAGGTGCGGTGATTTTGGTTCGCTTTAAGTTAAGCCAAGCTTGTTTTAATTTAAAAATTGCTTGCTGAATACTTGGTTGTTCTAATAATGGCGTTTTCATTAGTAGCGCATTATTAATGGCTAATTCATGCTGAGATATCTTTAAATCATTAATAGCAAAATCGACATCTTGCCTTGCATGAATAATCTCTTCTTTTGAAATGACCTTTCGTGACCAAAGATTCTCCCGGCGATCAAGATCTTGCTTAAGTTTGTCTAAGGTGACTTGTTTTAACTGAATGCTGGCTGAAAGTTTTTCATTTGTGATCTGAATTTGATGCAACTCTCTAATCGCTTTGATTAACGCATTTTTGGCATAACCAAATTCATTTTCTGCATCAACTGCATCAATCGTTGCTATCACATCATTTTGTTGAATAAAATCGTTATTATCGACATTAATCGTTAATATTCCACCATTTACTTGCGCATCAACCGGGACCTGATTACCCATAACATAAGCATTATCAGTTGATTGATTAAATCGACTAAACATAAACCAATAAACGCCATAAGCCAAAGCCAAAAAAAGAAATAATAGCGTTAATATAATCAGCTTCTTTTTACGTTTAATTGGGGGCGGTGGCGAATCTATCTCTTTATCCATACTTTTGTCCGTCTTACTACAACATAATTAAGGGTAGAAAACAGTAGTATTAGATAGATAATTGGCTTTGTCTTGAATAAAGTAGCTAACTTGATTTTAAATTGATATAGCCGATTTATTTGAATGAATTTTGGTTAATATATCGACTATAGAATGTAGAAAGCAAAAACAGCAGTCAAAATTCTATAATCGCGATTTTAATGAGAAATCATTTAACGTGCTGATTGAAACGGTATAGACTCCTCAATCTTTTTTACAAAGATATGAATCAAAAATGTGATTTATGCCTAAAACGAGAGCCAACGGTGGGTAAAAATGTTGCTCCGGCTTTAACATCTAACCAAATTTGCCGATAACGTTGGCGTCGCTTTACTCGGCAATAATTCGCCAATATGGAAAACCCTTGCTTTTCCATTATCCACAGAAAACAGGACTTCCATTTAGCGGCGGTATTGGAGTTAATCCCTAATTGCTGATTAGCGGTTTTAAGAGTTTCACCTTGTAGCAATAAGTCAACAAAAGGTAACCACAGTTCGCAATGAGATAAATGATCTAATTGATATTTTTTGAGTGGATTAAACGTGCGTCGACAACTTCGGCAACGAAAATTAAGGCGGTGACCAATACGAACCGTCAGAGGTGATTCGCAATAATCGCAAGGCATGACGGATGTACTGAGCAAATCTTTAAGCCATGATTTAAATGCTTTCGATTGCTGACTGACCTGGTTAGGGGTGTTTTGCTCAAGGTCTAATACCGCTTGATAAAGGTCAGGCTCATGCTGCTCCAGCAATTGCCGTATAACATTATCCCGTCTACGAGCTGCTCGTGGTGACAGGTTGAACTGAGCAGCAATAAAACTGTGGGGCTGAGCCGTTAAGGTATACGCAGCAATATCAATCAGCAATGATGTCGGTTTAAGGCGCTGGCATAATGGACTTGCTGCAACAAACTTGGGCAACTGTTGCAAAAATCGCTCTGCAGCAGGCTGTTGCTTACTCGGTAAAATTGCATGATACATCATTATGCTCCTTATAACGGTATAGACTCCTCAATAATTTTCACAAACACTATAACCTAAAAATTAAACAGTTGGAATTGTTTAATTAACGACTGCCCAGCCTAAACAGAATATGCTATATTATTTTTTAACTGATTTTACAAGGTGATAAGATAGATATAAAACTCACCAAGTATGATGAAGGTACGGACGATGTGTACAGCATTATGCAACGTGTGTTATTGCGTGATAACCCAATCGACCAAGAAAATGAACATCTTTGTATGATTGGTATAAATTAAGCTGGTTACATCCTGTATATCGAACTTATTGCGCTTGGCGGTTATAAATCGGTCGATGTTGAACCGATGAATGTATTTCGTGTTGCGGTAATGAAAAACGCCTCACGCGTGATATTAGTTCACAACCATCCGTCAGGATCGCTGACGCCGTCCGAGGCGGATAAAGATATCACTGATCGCCTCATTCAAGTTGGCCGTATTCTAAATATCAATCTAATCGACCACCTAATCATCACCCCAAAATCCTATATCAGCTTTCGCAGTACTAAACTTATGGACGAGTTAGAGCAAAGCCTAAAATACGTACCGACTTATCAAGTGGTTGAACGCATCCGTAAGGAAGAAAAATTGATTGCTAAAGAGAAGTTGGCGGTTGAAAGGGATAAAACAAAAATAGAAAAAGCACGTCGAGAAAAAGCAGAGTCTGAAAAGAAAATACTGATTAATGCATTGTTGAAAAAAGGTTTTTCGGTTGATGATATTGCTAAAATTTTGGGGATAACGGTGAAGGCGGTGGAGAGGGTTGTAAAAAAACAGGATAGTTGCTTGAATTTGATATAACAACTATCCGCTAGTGGTTGATAGAAAATAGGATCAATAATTATCTTTATATACCAAAAAAACGATTACTAGATGATAGTTCTAAAATTACACTTCCTGTAAATGATTCGTCTAAATTATCAAATTTGTCTTGAATAATTGGCGCGATAAGTTGCCCATTTGAATTTAAAACTAAATCCGCTAATTTATATAATTCTTTAATATCAATAATTTCAATCTTGTCTTGAGTCGTAAATCTCGGATAAGGTAAATTAATATTTTTATCCTGTATGAAAGACATATAGGCAATATCAAATGCTGCAACTAACGTTTGTTTTTTTCCACTACCCGCATTTGACTCAAAGGCTTTAATATCAAATCGATAAGAATCTTCATCAAATGTCACATACCATTTTTCTTTATATATTGATTCAGAATAATTAGAAAAATAAGTATTAAATATATTAATATTATTTTTTGTAAAAACACTTATACTTTCTTTCAAACTAAAGATTAAAGAATCTAATTGTGTGTTAATTGCTATTTTATCTTGAGCTAAAGCAGCTAACTGACCAAGCAAAGCTTTATCATTAGATATTTCAGATGATAATTTTGTTATGCTTTCATTTAGTTTGGTATATTCAGCTAAAGAACCTTGTTGACCAAGTTTGCTTAATACCGAATTATAGCTTTCAATAGAAGTTAATCGAATCGAAAATAAAGTATTTAACTTTTCATCAATTTTAGCTATACGTTTCAATAAATAACTTTCTTCGTTTTTTAGCATGCCATTATGAAAATTTATCGTATCTTCAAATTTACGCTGAACATCAATATTTAAAAGATTTGCCTCTTCATAAATATATTTAACATTTTTAGCATCATATTTAAATTCATCATTAATTAATGTATTCAATCTTTCAACTAATACATCTTTATCTAATGTCAATTTAGTTATACTTTCTTCGATAGAATGTATTTTAGATTGCAAAACTGCTAATTCATCTTCATCTTGAGCATAACGTCTTTCAATCTGAAAAGAATCTCTCAATTCAATTTTTTCAGATAATTCGACTTCTAATAAATCTATTTTTTGTTGTAATCCATTAGGTACAATTGATTTCAATGCTTTATAATTTTCTGATACTTTTTTAAAGTCATTTGCTAAACTTAATTTACTATTAATTTTTTCTATATTTTCAAAACCAAATAAAAATAACCAAATAGTTGTATAATCAATTATGCTAGTAGAGGCATGAAGGTATTTTAAAATATTGCTAACTTCATAATCTTTATTTCGGACAAATTTTGGAATTAATTGCCTGAAAGTAGGTTTCGGCTCTTTTAAAGAAAATAGTTTTTGTTTTAATACTTCATGAAATGATTCTAAAGAATAAGTTTCTCCATTAATACTATTAATTGAATCTATCTTTGATGTTTTACTGTTAATAGCGATTTGTCGAGATATTTTTATATCACTAATACTATCGGTTTCTAGATTATTTCCCAAAGTAAGTTCAAATTTTAATAGGTTTGATATCAAAAAGTCTTTGACTACCGTATTCTCAATTTTTTTATTTTCATTATCTGTATAAAATTCTTCAATTTTCCCACCAAAACAGTAATTCAAGCATCGAACCAATGTTGTTTTGCCAAGGCTATTGGAAGTTCCATCTTTGTTTGATATACCAACGATAAGATTTAGACCTTTAAAAAACTTTATATGACGTATAACATCACCATTATCTTTAGTAATCGTTAGCCTTTTAAGATACATTTTAACCTACCTTCTTTGCTTTCACTTACAATACCAAGCATAAATAACCAATCTAATGCTAACATAAACCGATTAAACGTTATTGGATAAAGTTTATTATATTTTTGATATAAATCGGTTAAATGTAACTCTGTAATACCCGACTCATAAAAAAACTGAATTAAAGACGCACCTAAATAATATAAAGAAATATTAGGGCGAGTTTCGTTAAGAATTAGCATTTTTTTTCCATATATTCAGATTTCGGTTTATCAAAAATTTTACAGCTTGCAAATACAAAAATACAACATAAGATAAATCTTCGGGAAATAAAGTATGCTTATAACATTTCTTAAATTCATCATTTATCTTACATTCAATAGATTGATTTAAATCATCAGCAGTAATATTTTTAAAATCCAATTTTAAATTACATTTTAACCTACCTCCTTCGCTCTCACTTACAATACCACATAAAAATAACCAATCTAATGCTAACATAAACCGATTAAATGTTATTGGATAGAGTTTATTATATTTTTGATATAAGTCGGTTAAATGAAATTCTGAAACACCTGATTCATAAAAGAAATGAATTAAACGTGAACCTAAATAGTATAATGAAATATTTGGGTAAGTTTTATTAAGAACTAACATTTTTTTGTGCCATATATTCAGCTGTTGGTTTGTCAAAAATTTTACAGCTTGCAAATACAAAAAATACAACAAAACCAACATAAGATAAATCTTCTGGAGATAAAGTATGTTTATAATATTCCTTTAAATCATCCTTAATTTTACATTCAACCCGATGAATTAAATCATCAGCAGTAATATTCTTTGCTTCATATTTTATACCACGATAAACATTATTAACAAACTGAATAATTTGATGGCGTATAGAACCATCAGCTGATTCTTCTATTGTCTTTAATCTTTGCTCAATAATATACATTCCTTCATCATAATATTCGTAATCATCGGCATATCTTTTAAGATTATTGAACTCTATTTTATCTAAAATATTATATAACTCTGTATCGGGTAATTCCGGATAATATTGTTTTTCTGATAACATCATTGCTATGTCTTGTAGCAGTTTTTGCATAATATTGCCTTTTGGCTCTGGTACAGAAAAGTTATAAACATTACCATTGTTAACAATATTATTACTGCCATTAATATACCTAATTTTATGGCTATTTGACATTCTGATCCCTTTTATTAGTTACGTCACCATTTATAACGTTGTTATTATCACCAATAACATCACGCATTTTATGAGATCTTTTATTAATATAAGAAAATACCCCAATAATCGCTATAATCAAACTAATTACAGCTATAATAATTTTCACCCAATCATCTGAAGAAATACCTAGCCACATAGAATATACTCCTTTACTGAGAAATAATAACAATTAAATTCAATTAAAACCGTAAAATAATATTGCCAAAGATCATACTATAATCACATGTATATAGAAACAGTATATACTGTTTTTAGGTATGAAAACCAAGTATCTTTTTTTATTAATTATATTTCTTTATTTTAACCAAATTTTTCGAAGTATTTCACAAAAATAACCACTTTTTAGAGTTATGCATAGCTATACCATTAGCATATTAATCGACTAACATATCCCAAAACTTGTCAAATATTTGCCTTCACATGTCACAAGTAGTAGGACAAAAAAATAGTTATATTATTTTGAGTGAATGATAACTACGAACATTCAAACAACAATATTGCACAATTACATTAAACACAAAACGGATTAAAATAGCTTATAGGAAAATCTGCAAATATATTATCAAAGATAATACCAATGCAATTATGGTACTTTTTCAGTTTGGTGATTTAAAATTAATAACAGTAAATATTGAATAAATATCGAGGATCGCTCCTCGATAATTTTTACCCCTTTACACACACCACTTGCCTTAATTGATGCATTATCTCGACCAATTCATTTTGTGTAGCCATAGCAGCATCAATATCTTTGTATGCCATTGGGATTTCATTAATCACATTAGCATCTTTTCGACATTCAACATGTGTCGTTGCTTTGATTTGATCTTTAATGGTAAATCTGTTTCTCGTCGCTGTTGGGTTTATCATTCACAACACAATGTGAACAGGAGCAGAAACTATCTGCTTTGACCAGTTATTGTAAAATAGAGCTTTTTACAGTTTCGAGAACGAAAAAACAGAAGAGTAATGATGCCGACAGGCTGAAAAAATATTTGATGGGCTGAGTTGGGATGAGATTAACAGCCCCTAGAGCAAATTAGAGATCATGCATTAAAGACCAAATAATTGCTTCACCATTTGTTGATTGTATTTATCCTGACCACGCCAATAAGTGGCATATACCCAATCGTGTTTTCCCCTTGTTGGGCGTTCATAAGAAGCGGGTTGTAAAATCCCCACACAAGCCAAAATTTCAATAACGGTGTTACGTTCATCCTGATTGGATTTAAAGTTAGGTACATCCGTCAGTTTATCACTCAGTGAACCCGGGTAATCATCTTGCTGACAGGATGCAATAATGGCTAATATCCCTTTTAAAATAGCTATATCATCTTTGGTCGGTTCAGAGATTGCCTGTTTGGTGAATTGCATGAGATCAAAGTAGGTATAAAGTAAATCACCATGACGCACTCCCCCCCACTTTATTCGTTCAAAGTTTAAGATATTTAAATCTGCTTTGACGTAGTTTTCATTACCTATCATGCCATATTTGAGATCTCGGCAGACCTGACACGTATAGGATGAATGACTCATTTGGCCATCTTGATAAGATTGACCAGACACGACTGGCGTATATTGATGCGCTGTCATTAATTTGGCGATAAAGTATGATGCAATACCTGAGCGCCAATCAAGTCGCCGCGTTGATAAGCTGCTCAAAAAGGCCTTGGCAACGTGTTCAAGTGTGATTGTGGCGACGATGTTTATGATTTTATTGACACAATCATCGTGTGATATGGTAATGGGATCAAACATTAATCCTTTTTCTTTCGCATACGCGAAGTCGTTCGGCTCTGTTTTTATCTCCTTTCTGTCTTTCCAGCCATTTTTCCAATAGGTTTGAAACAGAATCTTTTTTGCTTTTTTGTCCATTTAATCACCGTATTTGTCTATTTTACTTTGAATTAGAACGAGTGAGCGCCCTAGCCATTGAATTTAACTTATTGCGATAAATGATCAGATTCAGCAGTGATGTGATGTTTTTCTTTTACTTCAATTAGCTTCGATCCGTCATTCAAAGTCACGTGATAATCTTTAGCAAGCAAATAGTGTGTTAACACTTGCACAAGCCCAAAGCCAAATTTCCAAAGCATAGGAAAACCTTCCCAATATTTGGATTGAAAAATACAAATCATCACCCAAAATGATCGGCTGTTTTTGCATATCAATCTGCCAAGGTTGACCATCAATAACACCTTTTAAGATTTAAATAAACTTCATCAATTTATCGGTGAGTTTGCTATTTTAAAGCAAATGAGCAAGTCATAAAAATAAATTTATCAGACTTACTATATCAATTTTATCCTTTACAAATAAATAATCAGCGTATAGAATTCACCCGCTTTCCTGAATAGTGCTGCTGCAGGAAAACTGTAATTATCTTCTCAATTTGAGGAGACGCTTTTTTATTGTTTTCTAGGTGGCTATTATGTCTACATTTTCCCGTTTACAAAAACGTTTGTCCCGTCTTGGGATTGAAAGTCATTTTAATAATGATATTTATACTTTAAATAAAGAAAATACCTCTGCTCAAATTTTGTTACCGAGTCTATTGCCTTTAGAGCAAAAAGCGGTAGAACAGCTTCTAAACTTTGCATCAGTGAGCGTTCCTAATAGTGTAGGAAAAGTTTGCATGGCTCGTGCTACACCTGATTTTCATCCGGGTGCGGTTGCGCCTGTTGGTAGTATTGTTGCAACTACACAGGATTTAGTTATTCCGGCAGCAATTGGTACCGATATTAATTGCGGTATGCGGCTTTTTACCACCGGTTTAAGCTTTGATCAGGTGTGTGAACAAAAATCGACAATTATTGCACAATTAAAACGTGTGTTATTGCAAGATGAACGCGATGTACCTGTTACACCGCAATCTTTTCAAGCATTATTTGATCAAGGTCTTTCAGCATGGTTATCGGCGTTACCGCAGCAAGGTTTGTGGAATTCAGTTAATTATGAACGATTACACGCAGAGCTTAATAAAATATCGGGTAATCATTTAATTAAGGCAGATAGTCAGTATGCACCTGAAGCCTTTTTTGAAAAGCGCGATATTATCCGCCCAGCGAGTTTAGGTACTGTCGGATCTGGTAATCATTTTGTCGAGTTACAAATTGTTGATGATATTATCGATCGAAATTTAGCTTATCAATTAGGTCTTGAAAAAAGTAGTGTCGTCGTCATGATTCACACCGGATCGCGTGATGTTGGTTTTTACATTGGTCAGCGTTGGCAAGATAGAGCAAAAGCTTTATGGCCGAATAATGAAAAGCAACCAAAATCAGGATTGTTTGGTTTAACAGATCGTCACGCACAAGCCTATTTACAAGCTATGGGCGTTGCTGCGCGTTATGCTTGGATTAATCGAATTGTGATTACCGAATTGATACGTAAATCACTTGCAACTATTTTTCATCAAGATAATAGTCAACTCGTGGTCGACATTTCGCACAATATCATTTTGCCTGAACATGAGATGAATATTCATCGTAAAGGGGCGACGCCTGCTTATGCTGGTCAGATAGCTTTAATCCCTGGCTCAATGGGTGATCACTCTTATGTGGCAGTAGGAAAAGGTAATGCTGATTGGTTATGGTCTTGCTCACACGGTGCAGGTCGAGCAGAAAGACGACAAGCTATGCGTAGCAAAAAAGTTGAATATGATAAGGTTAATTTGCCATGGCAATGTATTACCTTAAAAGAAGAACGCCTACGTGAAGAGGCTCCTACAGCCTACAAACCGATCACACCGGTGATTGACGCACAACAAAACGCCGGTTTGATTCAAACAGTGGTTAAACTTAAGCCGTGGATTACGTTTAAGGTGTAATTTTTATACAACAACCGCATTGAATTGGCTTGATGCGGTTTTAAAAATTACTTTGTTTGCGCAAGCATTGGCTAAATCAGCAAAAAAACTCACAACAACTTGTTTATAGCAAACAATACCAAGCCAATAGTTATTGCTTATTAAAATTTGTAAAAAATATTGGGGAGTCTATACCGTTATCTGGTTTAAGGTTTCCAACATTTAACGGTGGAAACCTTAACAAGATTATATATAGTTCAAAAGGGATTTTTCTGCATTGAGCAACTTTATTTAACCGCTATCAATTCATTACCCAAATAGTATCAATACCCAGCCGCTAAACCATCCCCTCTCGGGTCGGTTGCGCCCATTAGTAGATGATGATTGGTATCGATAAGAATGGCACCAGCATGACCCATGGTATCGGTGTAATCATCAATAACTTGCACATCATGCCCACGTAATTTGAGGGAATGAATTACATCGTTAGGTATGCGCCCTTCCACTTTAAGATTATTGGAAGATGCACCCCATGTGCGGCCATGTAACCATCTTGGTGCATTAATGGCATCTTGAGGTGTCATGCCAAAATCAACAATTCGTGTCACAATTGCCGCTTGCGTTTGGGGTTGTCCTTCTCCGCCCATGGTGCCATAAACCAAATAAGGTTTATTATCTTTTAAAAGCATGGCTGGATTTAACGTATGAAAGGTGCGTTTATTTGGCTCTAAACGATTAATATGGTTAGGCTCTAACGAGAAAAAACTACCACGATTTTGCAATAAAACTCCTGTATCTTTAGCAACAATGCCAGAACCAAAATCATGATAAATACTTTGAATAATAGAAACCGCATTTCCTTCTGCATCAACAACACCAAACCAAACGGTATCGCCTTTTGGATCTAATGGCTTTATTTCTACACAAGCCTTTTGCATATCAATCTGTTTTGCTTGTTGTTGACCATGTTGGGTAGATAATAAGAGATCAAGCGGAATCTGATTAAAATCGGGATCAGTAAGGTATTTATCTCGATCAGCAAATGCTTGTTTTGTTGCTTCAATTATTAAATGGTAATAATCCGCACTGCCTTCCCCCAAGGATTTTATATCAAAATTATTGAGTATATTTAGAATCTCTAACGATGCCATACCTTGTGTATTGGGTGGTAGATTATAGGCAGTATATTGTCGATAATTAACATGGATCGGGGCTACCCATGTAGCACGATGCTTAGCAAAATCATCTAAAGTCAATACACCACCATGGCTTTGCAGATCGTTGACAATATTTTTGGCAATATCACCCTGATAAAATTCCTTAGCGCCTTTATTCGCAATGGTTTTTAATGTGTTAGCTAAATCGGGTTGTTTAAGGATTTCGCCGATTTGGTAAGCTTGCCCATCGTCTTTTAAGAATACTTTTTTAAACTCCGAAAAACGCTGTAACTCCCGAAACTCTTTGTCTTTTGGATCAATATTAATTGTAGACCAATAATTTAGGCTAGGTGAAACCGAAAATCCATTTTCGGCATAATCAATTGCTGATGTAAATAACGTGTTCCATGGTAGTGCATTTTTCATATTTTTAGATGCGTATTGGTACGCTTCATCCCAACCGGAAACCACCCCAGGAACGGTATTGGCTACCAGATAGCCTCGCGACGGAATTTTATGGAAACCTTGATTTTTATAATAGTCTATCGTGGCCAAACTACCAGAACGACCACTGGCATTTAGTCCTTTTAGTTCTTTGGTTTTAGCGTTGTAGATTAACCAAAAGTTATCGCCACCAATGGTATTCATTTGAGGATAAACAACAGCAAGCGTTGAGGCTACGGCAATCGCTGCATCAACCGCATTGCCTCCTTTGTGTAATACATCAATTCCAGCTTGAGTCGCTAAATAATTGGGGGACGTTACCATAACATTGGTCGTTATCGGGTTAAGACAACGGGAAGGGGTATCACAGTACTTTCCTGTCTCTGATAGCGGTATATCAGCAGCACCAGATAAAGGATTAATAAGCAATAAACTTAATAATATTGGGTGTCTTTTCCACATTTTAGTCGTTCCTCAATTGTTAACAGTAACATTTTGAGGAATGCATTTTCTATGCCAAGAATAAACTAATTAAATTTTGCAGCTAAAATGATTATGACCAATGACAATAATACCGATCTTAATTGCCTTATAATGCTAGCGGTGTTCCGCGATACTTCAAATCCGGCTGTTTAATCCACTGCTGAGCATCAATAATCGTGAGCTCTCGGGCATTTTGTTGTTTGGTGAT
Organism: Gilliamella sp. B3482; assembly: GCF_026536805.1. Taxonomy (NCBI): domain Bacteria; kingdom Pseudomonadati; phylum Pseudomonadota; class Gammaproteobacteria; order Orbales; family Orbaceae; genus Gilliamella; species Gilliamella sp. B3482. The sequence goes on from NZ_JAFNNL010000005.1 coordinate 97,234, forward strand.
ATCAAGCACGTGATTGGCGGCATTGGCGGCGAGTTCAAAGGCGGTTAGTTGGGATTGTCCATTGACTAAATGGGCAGTAAACAGACTACAGATTAAATCCCCAACGCCTAATGGACGGTGTGGAAAATCATATAATGGTCGAGCCAGATGATAGCTTTGCGATGGTGTGGCTAAAATCATTTCAAATAATTCCGTCGTTTTACCGGCATGCAGCAGATTTTTAACCAATATGGCTTGAATCGGCTTATTTTGCAGTGTTTTTATGGCGTTAAGCACATCGTTAAAGGTTTTGATTTCCAGATTCGATAATATCTGTAATTCCAATAAATTTGGCGTGATATAGTCAGCGTATTTGATTGCTTGCTTAGTGAAGAAATCAATAATATTTTGTGGCAGAGAGCTGCCTTTATTGATGTCGCCCCCCATAACCGGATCGCAAATATAAATTGCATTAGGATTATAAAATTTAATCTTTTTTACGGCTTCAAGGATTTCTTCACCTTGTTCGGCAAGTCCAATATAGCCCGAAATAATGGCGTCAATGGATGACAATACGCCAATTTTTTCTAAACTATTGACGATTCGAGTGATTTGCTGAGCGCCCAGCACAATGCCGTCATAATGTGGATAAACCGTATTACTCGATAACTGAACGGTGTGTATTGGCATCACTTCGACACCTTGTAATTGCATCGCTAGCGTCGCCACTTTATTACCGGCATAACCATAAACAACATTGGACTGAATTGATAAAACGGTTTTCATATATTGACCTTATTATTCATCATAATAACGATATTTGCTTAACAAGTAGATGCAGATAATGGATATCAGTGCTAAACCGCAATAAAACAAGGCTAAGGGTAACCAAAAACTTTTGAAGGTATAAATAACATAACCACCTATCATCGGAATTAAGCTACCAAAAATAGCCGCACACCCTTGATAACTCATTGATAACCCAGTATAGCGCATTCTGGCAGGGAAAATACGACTTAAATACCCAGCTATTACACCATAAAAGCCGCTGTAACAAATCACATTTAACGAAATCCCAATAATAAAACTGGTTTTTGTGCCTGAATTTATAATCGGGAATAACAAGAATACCGATGCCATTGCCAACATTGCTGTACAAATCAAAAAGCGTGTTGCCGAGAATTTTTCTGACCAATAAGAGATAAACGGTTGAGCAACAAAATGGACAATAGCGATCCAAAACAGTGCATCGACTATCACTGATTTTTCGACACCAAGTACCAAAGTAGTATAACCAATCATTAAGGTATTGGAAAAGATACCGCTAAATGACAGCACATTAGCACCAATCGCTAATATTAATAATGGCAATGCTTTTTTAAATACTTCAATAATCGGTGCTGACTCTTGCTTTAAGTCCGCTTGTTTTTTAGATGCTTCAACAAAAACCGGCGATTCGGTTAACGTCACTCTAGCAATAATGCCAATAATTAATAAAATAGCACTGGCTAAAAAAGGAATACGCCAATAACCACTATCAATCAGTTCATTAACAGGTAAACGAATAATATAAGAAAAAACCAGTAATGCTAAAATATTGCCTGCTGGGCTTCCCCACTGAGCAAAGGATGAAAAGAAGTTTTTCAACCCTTTCGGCGCATGTTCATTCGTCATCAACACGGCCCCACCCCACTCACCACCAACGGCAACACCTTGTAAAATTCGCAATGCAACCAATAACGTTGGTGCCAAAATACCGGCTTGTTGATAAGACGGTAATAACCCAACAAAAGTGGTCGCCGTCCCCATTAAAAGCAAAGTGATAATAAGTGATTTTTTACGCCCTAAACGGTCACCAATATGCCCAAATAACATAGCACCTAAAGGACGGGATAAAAAACCTACTGCAAAGGTAGCAAACGCCCCTAAAATTTGTACAAACTCGTTATCAGACGGAAAAAATAGCTGACCAAAAATCAATACCGATGCTAACGCATAGATATAAAAATCATACCATTCAATAGTAGTACCAATAAAAGCAGCAAACGCCACTTTTTTTGCAGATGAATTTGACATAAGTAAACCTTGGGTAGAGGAATGTATGACCAATAATGAATAATAAAACTAGCACAAAGCTATCAACATCACAATTCGTTATCTGAAAAGAGATTAAAAATTATATATAGAAATTTAATAATATTTCTATTTTATTAAATACGTTCAACTTGATGTATGCGAATTAATTATAACACTTTAGCTTTGGGCTTCCGATAACTTTTATCTTATTGTAGTGATAACATCTTCCATCAACTTTGAATATGCACAAATCGCATAATGGTATATAAAATTGATATTTCCTTATTTATCGATAATCGCTTTTAATTAGATTTAATAAAAATATCGGTAAGGAATCATTATGGGATTGATCGCGCCTCATGCTAGTGACAGTCTACAACCTTTACAGGTTGATGACGATGAACGTCTAGCCCTGCAACAATATGCAAAAAATTTACCAGCAATTACCTTATCCAGTCGTGAAATTGGAGATTTAGTCATGTTAGGCATCGGGGGGTTTACACCTCTGTATGGCTTTATGCGAGAAGAGGACTGGCGTAGCGTTTGCGATAATATGCATTTAGCGAACGGGGTTTTTTGGCCAATTCCCATAACCGTATCGGTGACCGATGCTCAAGCTGAAACCCTAAAATTAGGTGATGAAATCGCCTTAAAAACACCAGATGGACAGATAATCGGTATTTTGAATGTGGATAGCATTTATCGTCCAGATAAACAATATGAAGCTAATCAGGTGTTTACAACGACAGATCCAAGCCATCCTGGTGTTGCAATGCTGATGGCTCAACCACCGGTTAATTTAGGTGGTAAAGTCCGAGTTTTGCACGATAATGGCTTTAAAGCACAGTTTGGTCAATATGCTTTAACGCCACAACAGACACGGGAACGCTTTAATCAATTAGGTTGGAAAAAAATAGCGGCCTTTCAAACTCGTAATCCAATGCATCGTTCACACGAATATTTAGTTAAAACCGTGTTAGAACTTTTTGATGGTGTGCTTATCCATTCATTATTTGGTAACTTAAAACCCGGCGATGTACCGGCCAACATTCGTCTTAAAGCAATTAATAGTTTAATTCATAATTACTTTGTGCCAGATTCCGTTATTCATTCCGGTTACCCTTTAGATATGCGCTATGCTGGGCCGAAAGAGGCGTTACTACATGCTCTTTTTAGACAAAATTATGGTTGTAGTCATCTTATCGTCGGCCGCGATCATGCTGGGGTTGGGGATTTTTACTCACCGTTTGCTGCGCAAGAGATCTTTAGCCATTTGCAAGGCAACGATTTACTCATTAAGCCAATTAAGATTGACTGGACATTTTATTGCCACAAATGTGACGGTATGGCATCAACGAAAACCTGTCCCCACGATAGTGCTGATCGCGTTCTTATTTCTGGCACGGAGGTCAGACGGCGTTTACAAGCCAAAGAGCCGATACCAGAAACATTTAGTCGGCCAGAAGTCGTTGCTGAGTTATATCAATGGGTAAATCAGTAATCAGCTAAATAGTTAATCATCCATAAATCAATAAAGGGAAAAGCCATGCTAGATTTAACTAAAGTTAACCAAAAATTGCAAAATCAGTCACCGTTAACCATTATTGAATGGGCACTGAAAAAACAACAAGATATTCCAGTGAAAAGTATTATCAGTACCCATTTTGGCCCTTATGAGGCAGTACTTTTGCACCTTGTTACCCAAATCGATCCGAATATTAAGGTTGTTTGGGTTGATAACGGCTATGCAACCAATGCAACCTATCGTGTAGCCAATGAAATTACTAAACAACTTAATCTTAATCTACATATTTTTGTCCCACAAAGGACGACTGCTTATTTAAATGTGCGATATGGCGGGCTACCTGAACTTGATACTCCGGAACACACCGAGTTTACACAAATTGTTAAAATTGAGCCGTTTAACCGTGCTTTGTCTACGCTTAAACCCACATTGTGGTTTACTGCACTACGCCGTGAACAATCTGCGCTAAGGCAAGAACTCAATATTGTAACAAAAGCAGGGGACAATTTATTTAAGATCGCCCCAATACTCGATTGGACGAGTCAAGATATGCAGAATTATATCGAAAAACATAATTTACCTAACGAAATGGACTACGTCGATCCAACTAAAGGACCACAAGGTAGAGAGTGCGGTCTACATAAAATAACTTTTTGATTTTTTATAAATAAACAACATTAGACTTTACTGGCAAAAGGTAAGTGAATCTAAGTTGGTTGGATTTACCATAGCACGTTAAGGTTACGAGCCAATAGCAATTTAACGATAGCTAAACGCTATCAGATAAGGTCATCGTATGAGTACACAACATTTTCCTTTTAATTGTGATGAGTTAAAAAAAATTATTGAAAATTGCAACGATAAGCAGCTAGCTTGGTTATCGGGTTATTTATGGGGAGTGGCAGAAAAAAGTTCCATCGAACAAGCTTTACCGAGTACCACCCTCCCCTCCAATATGACACAAGCGGAGCAAAAAGTCACAATCATATCGGCATCACAAACCGGTAATGCCCGTCGAGTCGCTAACGAGTTAAGTCAGGATATTGAACGTTTGGGTATTGCGGTGACTCATCTGTCGGCAGGAGAATATAAAGCTAAAAAACTCAGTCAGGAAGAGATATTAATATTGGTGACCTCAACCCAAGGTGAGGGAGAGCCACCGGAAGAGGCGTTGTCACTCTATAAATATCTGTTTGCAGCTAAAGCGCCTAAATTAACTCATTTACAGTTTGCGGTTTTTGGCTTAGGTGACGCTTCTTATCCAAAATTTTGTCAAGCCGCTAAAGACTTTGATCAACGATTCGCTGAATTAGATGCTCAGCGCCTGCTACTACGCGTAGATGCTGATACAGATTTTCAAACCGTAAGTACCTCTTGGCGACAGGCAGTGATTGATAAACTTAGTCAATTACAACTATCAAACACACAATCGCCAACAGAAAATTCAACCAGTATAGCCGTTAACAGTAGCCTTTATCACCGCGATAATCCATTTATTGCAACCGTTAACGTTAATCAAAAAATCACCTCACGCGATTCAGATCGTGATATTCGTCATATTGAGCTTGACCTGTCCGATTCGGATCTTCATTATCAACCTGGTGATGCGGTAGGTGTTTGGTATCAAAATAGTAATGAACTTGTGGAGGAGATACTAAGTATCACCCAGCTTGCAGGTGATACGCCAGTTGAACATCATGGACAACAGATCGCTTTAAAAACGGTTCTGGCTGAATATGTTGAATTGACTCAAAATACGCCGATCATTATTGAAAAATACGCTCAAGCCGTTCAACATCCCGAACTTCTTACCTTAATTGGCGATCGAGAAGCCTTATTGGAAATGAGTCAAACATTACCACTGGTTGATATGCTTAACTGCTATCGTAGCAAGATAGCGGCACAGACCTTTGTTGAATTGCTTCGGCCTCTTACTCCGCGTTTCTATTCCATTGCTTCTGCGCAAGATGAAGTTGGCTCAGAAGTTCATCTTACCGTAAATGTAGTACGTTATCAGGTCGACGATAAGATCCGTATGGGCGGCGCATCTGGATTCTTAGCAAATCAAATTGCTGATCAAGATCAAGTCAAAATTTTTATTGAGCATAATGATAATTTTCGATTACCTGATGATACTCATGCACCAATCATTATGATTGCTGCCGGTACGGGCATTGCCCCCTTTCGGGCGTTCTTACAACAGCGTGCGAGTCAAGGTGCTACCGGTAAGAATTGGTTATTCTTTGGCAATCCACATTTTATATCCGATTTTCTCTATCAAGTGGAATGGCAGAGCTATGTTAAAGAAGGTCTGTTAACTCACATTGATCTTGCTTGGTCACGAGATCAAGCTGAGAAAATCTATGTACAAGATAAATTAATTGCTCAAGCCAGTGATATTTGGCAATGGCTACAAGAAGGTGCCTTTATCTATGTTTGTGGGGATGCTAAACGTATGGCAAAAGCGGTTGATTTAGCGCTTCAACAAATTTTGATGACTCAAGCACAATATAGTCAAGAACAAGCTATCAGTTATTTGGATGAATTAAGAAGTCAAAAGCGCTATCAACGAGATGTTTACTAATGATAAACAGATACAACAACTAATATTAATTTATCGAGTGATGTAATATGAGCAAATCTAAAACAGTTACCCTGACTCAAACAGTCAATTTAACACCGCCACAAAATGATGTCTCTGATCTGCCTTTATCGGATTCTGAACGATTTAAGCGAGAAAGTAATTATTTGCGAGGCACTATCGTTGATGATCTTAATAACGGTTTAACGGGTGGCTTTAACAGCGATAATTCTCAGCTAATTCGCTTACATGGTATGTATCAGCAAGATGATCGCGATATTCGTAAAGAACGCACAGAACAAAAACTCGAGCCACTGATCTCCATGATGTTACGTTGCCGCCTGCCCGGTGGTATCATCACCCCAAAACAGTGGCTGACTATCGATAAATTTGCTACTGAAGCAACAAAATATGGCAGTATTCGACTCACGACTCGACAAACTTTCCAATTTCACGGACTGTTTAAACGCAGCCTTAAGTCTGCTCATCAGCTGTTGCATAAGATAGGGCTGGATTCGATTGCCACTGCCGGTGATGTGAATCGTAACGTTTTATGTACTTCAAATCCTGTGGAATCAAAAGTTCATCAACAAGCTTATCATTGGGCAAGCAAAATCTCAGAACACCTTTTACCGAAAACCCGTGCTTACGTTGAAATATGGCTGGATGGTGAAAAGCTTTCTACACCCGATAGTGAGCCAATTTTAAGTTCGACTTATTTACCGCGTAAATTTAAAACTGCCGTTGTCATCCCCCCGATTAATGATGTGGATGTTCATGCTAATGATCTTAGCTTTGTAGCAATAGCAGAAAAAGGCGAACTGATTGGTTTTAATGTATTAGTTGGTGGTGGTTTGGCAATGACGCATGGTGATAAAACAACTTACCCACGCAAAGCCGATGATTTTGGTTTTATTCCTGTCGAAAAAGTACTGACTTTTGCTGAGGCCGTTGTGACCACTCAACGTGATTGGGGTAACCGCAATAATCGAAAAAATGCCAAAACTAAATATACGCTTGAACGTGTTGGCGTGGAAAACTTCAAAAAAGAGGTTGAACTACGTGCCGGAAGTAAATTTCTAAGTAGTAAACCTTATAAATTTAGTCGACGTGGTGATCAATTTGGTTGGTATAAAGGTATTGATGATAACTGGCATTTAACGCTATTTATTGAAAATGGTCGGTTACTTGATTATCCCAATAAACCATTAAAAACCGGCGTTGCAGAAATTGCCAAAATTCATCAAGGTGATCTGCGTATAACCGCCAATCAAAACTTAATTATAGCTAACGTGCCAGAGGAACAAAAAGCAGCCATTGAACAAATTGCACGTCAATATGGTTTGCTTGACGATACTGTCACATTACAACGTAAATATTCCATGGCCTGTGTGTCTTTCCCAACTTGCCCACTTGCTATGGCTGAAGCTGAGCGGTTTTTACCGACGTTTGTAACTAAAATAGAACAGATGTTAAGTCAGCATCACTTATCCGATGATTATATTATTTTGCGTGTAACCGGTTGCCCTAACGGTTGCGCCAGAGCCATGTTGGCGGAAGTGGGCATGGTGGGTAAAGCACCTGGTCGCTACAATTTATATCTTGGCGGTAATCGAGAAGGCACACGAATTCCTCGCTTATATAAAGAAAACGTGAATGTAGAGGAGATTTTATTAGCACTCGAACCACTTATTGCCGCATGGTCCATTCATCGCAATAAAGAAGAAGGATTTGGTGATTTTGTTATTCGCCATGAGATTGTGAAACCGGTACTCAATTCAGCGATCGATTTTTATCAAGAGGCGAATTGAGATAAGTATAAAAGTTGTTGATTGATAATTTTAAACTATTTTTATTGACTGTAGGCATATATAGCCATAATTCATATGGTTATTACTTTATCATATTTGTCTTTTTTATACGTTCTTTTATACTGAAATTACTTATCAAAGTACATAATTTTACTAATAAAATTACGAATAAGCATAATTTATAAATTAGACAAAATGCTTATAACCAGTTTCATCATATTGCTTATGCTTGCTGGCGGTCTGAAATTTTTTAAATAATTCACTTTTTAGTTATTAATTATATACAGCAACTTACACATAAATAATACAACTATCTAACGGGAATAAAGTAATTTTTACTAGGAAGATCGTCATGAATATACAACAATTAAGGATTATTCACGAAGCTGCGCGTTGTAATTATAATTTAACCGAAGTCGCAAATTCTTTATACACATCTCAGTCTGGTGTAAGCCGACATATCAAAGAGCTAGAAGAAGAGCTGAATATTGATCTTTTTATTCGTCAAGGTAAGCGCTTGATTAACATGACTGAACCTGGTTTAGAATTGGTGGTTATTGCCGAGCGAATTTTAAATGAAATTAATAATATTAAGCGGTTATCAACCATTTTTTCTAATACTGATGAAGGTTCATTAGTGATAGCGACCACCCACTCTCAGGCCCGTTATATTCTCCCAAATATTATAAAATCTTTTAGAACGCTTTTTCCTAAAGTTCATATCATTATCAATCAGGGAGCATCTAGTGAAATTATCTCTCAGCTTCTTTCTGGCGAAGCAGATATTGGTATTGATAATGAAAGAGTGGATAACAGTTCACTTGCTATTTACCCTTTTTATCGTTGGCATTACTCTATAGTTACTCCGAAAGATCACCCTTTGACTAAAGTCGATAAAGTGACGTTAGATATGTTACAAACATTACCTATCATCACTTATCGTCAAGGAATATTTCCTCGTAAAAGTATTGATAAAGCCTTTTCAGCTATCGGATTGACACCCAATATCTCGCTCAATGTTCAGGAGCCTGATGTTATTAAAACTTATGTTGAGTTAGGTTTAGGGATTGGTATTTTAGGTAATAAAATGTATAACCCTGATCATGATATCAATTTAGTTGAATTGGATGCGAAACATCTGTTTGAATCACATGTTACATGGCTAGGATTAAAACGACATAAATTACAACGTAATTATATTTGGCGCTTTATTCAATTATGCAATCAAGAGTTGTCACTGGAAGATATCAAAAGTCATGCATTAATTGAGCAAACTCATTCCAAAATACTTGATTATCAGATTTAATTTATAGGAATCATTCTCCTTAAATCATAAACTCTAATAGTTCATCTTGCATAAAAATATTAACGAGTGCAGGTTGCCAGTAGACAGTATCACCAATTTCAACTTGCTGTTGTTCATATTGTCGATAGCTAATAGATACATCAATATGCTTTGGTTGTCCGGCTACAGCAATTTCCAGAAAGACGGTTGGACCAGCAGTATGTATACGTACAACTTCTCCTTGGATATCATTTTTTCGGGCAATTTTAGCAATACTGATTTCGTGAGGTCGAACATAAGCGATAGTAGACTGATCAGGCCAGGTACCTTGTTCCCTCATATCTTTGTGAAAATCACCAATGATTAATGTATTATTTTCAATATAACCATATAAAAGGTTAACATCCCCTAGAAAATGCGCAACAAAGGCGGTTTTTGGTTGCTTATAGACTTCAGCAGGGGTACCTATTTGCTCTATGTGACCTTGATTCATTAAAATTATTCTATCAGCAACTTCCAGTGCTTCTTCTTGATCATGGGTAACAAAGATGCTGGTAACATTAAGTTCATGATGAAAATCACGTAACCAACGTCTTAAATCTTTACGGACTTTAGCATCTAAAGCACTAAATGGTTCATCAAGCAACAACACATTAGGTTTTGAAGCCAACGCACGCGCTAACGCAACTCGCTGACGCTGACCACCTGACAGTTGGTCTGGATAACGTTTGGCAAAATGGTCAAGTTGCACTAATTCGAGTAATTGATTAACGCGTTCATCAATTGCTGTTTTATTTAATCGTACAGATCTTGGTTTCATTTTTAGTCCAAATGCCACATTTTCAGCTACATTCATATGCCGAAATAACGCATAATTTTGAAAGACAAAACCAATTTCTCGTTGCTTGGCGCTCAGCTTAGTTACTTCCCTATCAGCAAAATAGATTTGCCCTGAACTGGCAGTTTCTAAACCGGCTATAATGCGCAGTAAAGTTGTTTTTCCACAACCAGATGGGCCTAATAGTGCAACTAATTCACCTTGTTTTATGCTGAAATTGATATTTTCTAAGACATTAACGTGTTCAAAACTTTTACTGATATTGTGTAGTGTAATACTCATATCTACCTCTTAGTTCCCGTAATGACATTCATTGGCTAAGCGCCTTTCAACCCATTGACGAATCAAGAGTAACGCAAGCGACATCATTAATAGCAAAATAGCGACACTAAATGCGGCAACAATATTGTATTCATTGTATAAAATCTCAACATGAAGCGGTAATGTATTGGTGTAACCACGAATATGCCCAGAAACAACCGATACCGCGCCAAATTCACCGAGTGAGCGAGCGGTGCAAAGAACAACACCATGCATTAAGGCCCATTTAATATTGGGTAAAGTAATGTGGAAAAAAATTTGCCAGCCATTCGCACCAAGGACGCTGGCGGCCTCTTCTTCATGAATGCCTTGTAATGCCATTATCGGAATGAGTTCTCTTGCCACAAAAGGAACGGATACAAAAATCGTTGCTAAGATAATTCCTGGAATCGCATAGACAATTTGAATATTCCACGCCTGCAAAAACGGATACAACGCACTTTGTGCGCCAAATAGCAATACATAGATTAAACCTGCAACAATGGGGGAAATCGAGAACGGTAAATCAATTAATGTGACTAATATTTGTTTGCCTTTGAACTGATATTTAGTTATGACCCAAGCTGCACATACACCAAATATCACATTTAATGGTACCGCTACACCAACGGCAATCAGTGTTAATTTAAAAGCGGATAAGGTATCTGGCTCAATAATCACTTGCCAAAATGCATTTACACCATTAGCTAGCCCCTGCGCGAGCACCACAACCAGCGGCAACACCAAAAGTCCGAAAAACAGCAATATCGCCAATAAGATTAGCAATAGCTGTAAACGGGTTACTCTCTTTTTTTCTGTTATTGATTGTAATATCTGCATAATCTTATATTAATGGTTTTTATTAATCTTACGGTTAAGTTTTCGCTGTAAACTGTTCATAATTAATAACAATACAAAAGCAATCACTAACATTGTTACACCAATCGCGGCAGCGGCATCATAAGCATATTGGTCAAGTTTTGAGACAATTAATAACGGTAATATTTCGGTCTTAAATGGAATATTACCGGCAATAAAGACCACTGAACCATATTCGCCAATAGCACGAGCAAAAGCGAGGGTAAACCCCGTTAGCCAAGCAGGTAAAATGGCCGGTAAAATAATATGCATAAAAATTTGCCTAGGCGATGCACCAAGCAAACTCGCCGCTTCTTCTTTTTCACGTGGTAAATCAGCCATCACCGGTTGCAAAGTACGCACAACAAACGGCAATGTAACAAATAACAGCGCTAAGGTAATGCCAATGGGGGTATAAGCAATTTTAAAACTGAACCATTGCCCAATTGGCCCATTTTTGGCATAAATTGCGGTTAACGCAATGCCAGCAACGGCTGTTGGTAAGGCAAACGGGATATCAATACAGATATCCATTATCTTACGTCCTGGAAATCGATAACGCACCAGTACCCAAGCCAATAATAAACCAATAAAGCTGTTTAAACCGGCACTGATAAATGCGGTACTTAATGAAAGAGTTAATGCCAATAAAAACTGTTTGCTGACTAATAACCGATGCCACTCCTCAAAAGACAGCTTTGTTGAATAAAGAAATAAACCTAATAACGGAATAAGCACAATCAAACTAAGAAAGGTTAAAGTATAACCTAACGTTAAGCTAAAACCTGGGATGATCCGTTGTTGTTTAATGCTTGCAACTTTCATAACATTCACCTTTATACCGCAAAGCTAAGTGAGCACACACATAACATCGCCAGAATAAGTAGTAATTAGTTTATCTCAGCATAAATTGCATCAAAGATGGCCCCATCACTAAAAAATTTTTTTTGCACTGTTTGCCATCCACCAAAATCGTTATCAACCGTAACTAACTTAATAGTAGGAAACTGATCAGCATATTGTTTAAGGACATCAGGATTAACAGGACGGTAAAAATGCTTGGCAATGATGTGTTGTGCCGGATCGCTATATAAGTATTCCAAATAAGCTTGCGCTTGCTTACGTGTACCTTTGCTATCAACAACTTTATCGACTAAAGCCACAGTCGGCTCAGCTAAAATGGATAATGAGGGCATAATAATTTCTAATTGATCGCCACCTTGCTCTCTTAACGCCAAATAAGCCTCATTTTCCCAAGAAATTAAAACATCACCTAAGCCTCGCTGTACAAAGCTAATGGTTGCGCCTCTGGCACCAGTGTCTAAAACCGGAACATGTTGATATAATTTGGTGACAAAATCTTGAGCTTGTTCATCGTTACCATAGGTGCTTTTAGCATAAGCCCAAGCCGCCAAAAAATTCCAACGAGCCCCACCCGAGGTTTTGGGATTGGGTGTTATTACTTCAACATCATCTTTAATGAGATCACCCCAATCATAAATCTGTTTTGGATTACCTTTACGTACTAAAAAGACAATAGTTGAATGGTAAGGCGCACTATTATTTGGCAGCCTAGCTTGCCAATCAGGTGATATGTTAGTTTGATAACGGTTTAACGCATCAATATCACTCGCTAAAGCAAGCGTCACCACATCGGCCTGCAAACCATCAATGACCGAACGCGCCTGTTTACCAGACCCACCATGCGAATTATTTATCGTCAACCGTTCACCGGTTTGCTGCTGCCAATACTCGATAAAAGCCTGATTATATGCTTTATAAAGTTCTCGCGTTGGATCATAAGAGACATTGAGTAATTCAATTGCTTGCGCTTGATGCATAAAAGTGCAAATTGCCAATAATATTAAGCTTATCCCATGCCTATATAACTTTTGAAAAATAGGTAAATCTTTCACTCGACACCTCACGCTACGCTACTAATGTATTGGATTAGTAATGATAAAAATATGAAATAATTAGACCAAATTATGGTGAGATGCGAAAACGATTATTTTGCATTTAGTTATAACAAAAATAGATATATAGGAGTGAAGAGAGATGAGAGTGGCGAGATTTTGGGTATAAAAAATAATTCAAGCAGATATTCTTTGAGCAGATCTTAGATGTGCTATTGTATTACGATACAACGATTGTAAATCGTCGTTACACAATCTTTCAAACTATCATATTACAAACAAAATTTATTATTTGGAGTTTATAATCAGCTCAAGACAGTTCTTAATTCATATACTTTTTTAATTGATTTATAAAAGCAAGCTATCTAGCATCATAACTATCACTGGTAATACAACGGAAATGCTTAAAAAAGATAGAGAATATATTTATTTAGCGGAATTTCAGACACAAAAAAACCAGCTTTCGCTGGTGTTCCTTTTTCGTAATTGGTGCCCGGACGCGGAATCGAACCACGGACACGGGGATTTTCAATCCCCTGCTCTACCGACTGAGCTATCCGGGCAACAATGGAGGTGTATTAAACACGATTCCCGATTATCAGTCAATCCCTTTTGTAAGATATTTTGAAAAATATATGTCGTTTGGTTGAAATTTAACTAGTTATTACTATATTAGTAACTTATTATGACATAATATCACTCTATACTTAGAGGAATTTTATATGCGAGTCTTTGGATTTATTGTTTTTTTTATTTATGCTTATTTGGAACTTAGCTTCTTTATAAAAGTTGCTGATTCAATAGGTGTTTTTCTTGCTTTAATTGGCATTATTGCCACTTCGATTATTGGGTTTTCTTTAATTAAAAAGCAGGGTTTAAATAACCTAAGTATTATGCAACAAAAAATCGCTAATAATCAAAGCCCTAAAGATGAAATTATTAAGAGTGTGTCCTTACTCTTTGCGGGTTTTTTATTGCTAATTCCTGGTTTTTTAACCGATATGCTTGGCGGGATTTTGTTAATTCCACGCGTTCAAGATTATATTGTTCGCTTTATTGTTAAAAAATTTCCTTTCAAAGTTCGTTCATTTTCTTCTAGCAACAATGCGCAACTTAATGATGTAATTGAGGGTGAATTTGAGCGTAAAGATGACTAATAATTAATCAATTAAAAAATTTTTTAATGTTATTCTCTTGAAGAATTTAAAACAACCCCCATTTAATGTTCACTATATTATATAGATCATAATTTTATGATTTATTGTTAATAATTATTTAATTTATATTAGTGCTAGGAGATAACTAATGAAAATTCGTCCATTGCATGATCGTGTGATCATTAAACGCAAAGAAGTAGAGTCAAAATCAGCTGGCGGTATTGTTTTAACAGGCTCAGCTGCGGGTAAATCAACACGTGGTGAAGTTTTAGCTGTTGGTAATGGTCGCATTTTAGAAAATGGTCAAGTTCAACCACTAGATGTAAAAGTTGGTGATATCGTTATTTTCAATGAAGGATATGGCGTTAAAACAGAAAAAATTGATAACGAAGAAGTGCTTATCTTATCTGAAAGCGATATTTTAGCCATTGTTCAAGCGTAATTGGCAAATAATTTAATTTATAGACAGAATTTAGGAGAAATACAAAATGGCAGCTAAAGATGTAAAATTTGGTAATGACGCTCGCGTTAAAATGCTTAAAGGCGTCAATGTATTAGCTGATGCAGTTAAAGTCACTTTAGGTCCAAAAGGACGTAACGTAGTATTAGATAAATCATTTGGTGCACCAACCATTACTAAAGACGGTGTGTCAGTTGCTCGTGAAATCGAATTAGAAGATAAATTCGAAAACATGGGTGCACAAATGGTTAAAGAAGTGGCTTCAAAAGCAAACGATGCCGCTGGTGACGGTACAACTACCGCAACAGTACTTGCTCAAGCTATTGTTAATGAAGGTTTAAAAGCGGTTGCTGCGGGCATGAATCCAATGGATTTAAAACGTGGTATCGATAAAGCAGTTGTTGCAGCAGTTGAAGAGCTTAAAAAATTATCTTCACCATGTGCTGATTCTAAAGCGATTGCTCAAGTAGGTACAATCTCTGCTAACTCAGATGAAACTGTTGGTACTTTAATTGCTCAAGCAATGGAAAAAGTGGGTAAAGAAGGTGTTATCACTGTTGAAGATGGTACTGGTTTACAAGACGAGCTTGATGTTGTTGAAGGTATGCAATTTGATCGTGGTTATTTATCACCATATTTCATCAATAAACCAGAAACAGCTACTGTTGAATTAGATAGCCCATATATTTTATTAGCTGATAAAAAAATCTCTAACATCCGTGAATTATTACCAGTATTAGAAGCAGTTGCTAAAGCAGGTAAATCACTACTAATCATTGCTGAAGATGTTGAAGGCGAAGCATTAGCAACTTTAGTTGTGAACACTATGCGTGGTATTGTTAAAGTTGCCGCAGTTAAAGCACCTGGCTTTGGTGACCGTCGTAAAGCAATGTTACAAGATATCGCTATTTTAACAGCTGGTACTGTAATTTCAGAAGAAATTGGTTTAGAGCTTGAAAAAGCAACTTTAGAAGATCTAGGTCAAGCTAAACGTGTTGTTATCAATAAAGACAATACCACTATCATTGATGGTGTTGGTGAAGAGTCTTTAATCAGTGCACGTGTTGAACAAATTCGTAAACAAATCGAAGAATCAACTTCTGATTACGATAAAGAAAAACTTCAAGAACGTGTAGCTAAATTAGCTGGTGGTGTTGCAGTAATTAAAGTTGGTGCAGCAACTGAAGTTGAAATGAAAGAGAAAAAAGCACGTGTAGAAGATGCATTACATGCAACTCGTGCAGCTGTTGAAGAAGGTGTGGTTGCCGGTGGTGGTGTTGCGTTAGTTCGTGCTGCATCTGCAATTTTAGACCTTAAAGGTGCAAACGAAGATCAAAACGTTGGTATTAAAGTTGCCCTTCGTGCAATGGAAGCGCCATTACGTCAAATCGTGACTAACTGTGGTGAAGAAGCATCAGTTGTTGTTAACGCAGTTAAAGGTGGTAAAGGTAACTATGGTTACAATGCTTCAACTGAAGAGTACGGCGATATGATCGCAATGGGTATCTTAGATCCAACTAAAGTAACTCGTAGCGCATTACAATATGCTGCATCTGTTGCTGGTCTTATGATCACAACTGAATGTATGGTTACTGATCTACCTAAAGATGATAAAGCTGATTTAGGTGCTGCTGCAGGTATGGGCGGCATGGGTGGAATGGGCGGAATGATGTAATTCTGCTGTTTCTCCTAATAAAAACCACTCCGTTATGTGAGTGGTTTTTTTATACCTAGCGATTGATTATATAAAATATTCAAAATTAACTTGTTAAGTGCTGGTAAAGTGTTATTGAACCAATGATGATAAGAACTATACCGCCAATAAATGATGCTTTTTTCCCAATTAAACAACCAATTTTTTTACCTAGCAATAACCCAAGGGTAACCATAATACAAGTCGCTAACCCGATCATTGTTGAAGCGAAGTAGATGTTGACACTAGCAAGGGCTAATCCAACACCAATTGCAAAAGCATCAATACTAGTTGAAATAGCCGTAAGGACTAATATTAGAAATGATTTTGAGGAGAGGGGTTTTTGGTCGTCATTTTCATCGTTTTCTTCTTTAAAACTATGATAAATCATATTAAGACCTAACAGAAGCATGACGGCAAAAATGATCCAATGATCCCAGTTTTCAATATATTGAAGTGCAATATAGCCAATAAACCAGCCTAGTATAGGGGTAATAGCTTCGATAAAGCCAAATAAAACGCCTACTTTTAATGCACCGAAAAAGGGTGTTGATTTAAGCGAAACGCCACGACAAACCGCTACCGCAAATGCATCAGTCGACATGGCTAATGCTAATAATAAAATAGCCCAAAAACTCATGATATTTACTCTTGCTTCTAATGATTTTTATTTTAATTTTTATAATTTATTTTTTTGATATTAAAAATAGATAATTAGCTATCTTTTTATCGCCTTTGTTTTTATAAAATTCTGCTGTTTTTATTACATTATTTCGGCGGTTTGAATCATATTCAAAAAGTTGTTTGAACATAAGGTCTGCCGTTTTTGTATCTCCATTTTGAATCGCACAATAACCATATTGCTCATAGGTATCGGCTTTCCAGCGGTGTCGATCAAATTGTAGGCTTTTGCTAAATTGTTCTTTGGCTTCTTGATAACGATTCCTGCCACATAAAAAGGAGCCATAATGGACATGAAATAAGCCATTACCAGGTTGCATTAATGTAATACGTTTGTAGATCATTTCTGCTTCATTATATTCACCAACATGCTGATCAAACATTGCCATTGCCAGCATCACTTGTGGATTATTGGGTGAATACTGAGCGGCTAATTTTAGATTATAATGTGCAGCTTTAACATTATCCTCGGATTCATTGGCTTTAGCTAAGTAGCCTAACCCCAATCGCATTCTAGCGATTGCCGCTGCTTCAGGATCAAATTCTTCACGAGTATTTGTTTGACAGCCAGCTAGTATTAACATACTAATTAATGCAATTAATACGCCTTTCATCCACAACTCCTTTTTATTGTTGAATAAGGTTTTGTTTCTTATACAGTGTGCGTTTAGTACGATCAACCACTTCTCCAGCAAGTTGCCCGCAAGCCGCATCAATATCATCACCGCGTGTTTTACGAACAATAACCGTAAATCCATAACCCATTAATGTTTTCATAAAGCGATCAATTCGAGTATTTGAACAACGAGAATAAGGTGCTCCAGGGAATGGATTCCATGGAATTAAATTGATCTTACTAGGCACATTTTTTAAGAATTTTGCCAGTTCATGCGCATGTTCAACACTATCATTGATTTGATTGAGTAAAACATATTCAATTGTCACCTTACCGTGATTAGCATTTGATGTTGATAGATAACGTAAAATTGAATCACGTAGCATTGCCATATTATATTTTTGGTTAATTGGCATTATTTCACTTCGGATTTCATCATTTGGTGCATGAAGTGAAATAGCTAAAGCAACATCAATCATTCCTGCCAATTTATCTAATGCCGGTACTACGCCAGAGGTTGAAAGTGTGACCCGTCTTTTTGATAAACCATAACCAAAATCATCTAACATGATTTCCATTGCTGGTGCAACATTAGATAAATTAAGTAAAGGTTCACCCATACCCATCATAACAACATTCGTGATAGGCCGATCGGCTAATTTGCCTGTGACACCAATCGCATTTGATGCTTGCCAAACCTGGCCAATAATTTCAGAAACGGTTAAATTGCGATTAAAACCTTGCTGGGCAGTTGAACAGAATTTACATTCAAGCGCACAACCCACTTGTGATGATACGCACAAAGTTGCTCGATCACGTTCAGGGATATAAACCGATTCAATCATCTGATTATTACCCACATCTAACGCCCATTTAATGGTACCATCCGATGATCGCTGTTCAAGAGCAATTTTAGGTGCTTTAATTTCAGCTAATCTTTTTAGTTGTTCACGGAGCTTTTTGTTGATGTCGGTCATCAGATCAAAATCATCTATCCCAAAATGATAGATCCATTTCATCACTTGATCAGCTCTAAATGGTTTTTCCCCTAAGGAAATAAAAAACTCTCTTAACTGTTGTCTAGTGAAGTTAAGCAAGTTAATTTTTTCATTGGTTGGGGTTGTGGTGTTTTGATTGGTTGTCACATCTGAACAATCGCCAGACGATTTTTGTGTAGCTGGTGTTAACATATTGCCTCGTTTTTACACATTATGGCTATTTCAATTTTTAGGGAAAGGATTATACTGTTTTTCACCTTATCTGGCTAATATAATATTAATTACAATTTGAATGATGAAAAAAATAATAAAAACAATTGCCAATTTTACTCAAACTTTAACTCTACTTTTATGTTCAACATTTGCTATGGCACAATCAATTCCATTAAATAAACTTACAGGCCAATTTGATGAGAAAAAAGACAGCGATTTTATTGCTCTGGATTCAACAATATTACCAGTAAATAAAAAAGGCATGTATCTTCAAAAAGAGCCCACTCAGCAGCTAATTAAAGCTTATAACGATTTTAAAAAATCTTATCCAGATATTCCGTTTATAGTTGTGAGTGCAACACGTAATTACACGTATCAAAATGGCATTTGGCAACGTAAATGGGACGCCTTATTACCTAAGTTAAAAGTGCCACAAAAAATTGCCGAAGAAATTTTAAAATTATCTTCAATGCCTGGCACATCAAGGCATCATTGGGGAACAGATATTGATATTACCAGCGTGTCATCTGAATATTTTAAAAATGATAAAAAGGGTATTATTTTGTATCAATGGCTTCGTGAAAACTTACCAAAATATGGTTTTTGCCAGCCATTTAATGAAGGAAGAAAGGGTGGATATTTACCAGAAGAGTGGCACTGGTCTTATAAACCAATTGCAAAGCAATATATAGCTGAATATAAGGCGATACTTGAAACTAATCCACAAACGATTATGAAAAATTTGAATTTTACTGGTTATGATAAAATTACACTTGAAAGCCTTGTGAAAGAGTATGTTTTAACTGTTAATTCAGAATGTTATTAGTGCTTTCGCCAATAAGGTAGTTTTATTGTTACCACTAAACCACCGCCATCTCGATTATTAGCTTGAATAGTACCGTTATGCATAATAACGGTCTTTCTTGCAATCGCCAAGCCTAGTCCATAGCCTTTACCTAATTGTGCTGATTGAATACGGACAAAAGGTTCAAAAATGCTTGATAATTTACTTGAATCTACACCAGGACCGCGATCTTTAACCTCTATTTGTAAATATTTTCCAGCTTCTTTTAACGATACTTCAACAGTCTGACCGGCTTTAGAGAAGCGGATAGCATTACGAATAATATTTTCAATCGCTCGTCGTATTTGTTCTGAATTACCTTTAACAATAGAATGTGAAATCGATGATATGCTAAATACTACTTCAATAGATTGATGATTTGCTTCATAGTTAGCATCATTAACAACAACACCAATTAACTCTTTTAAGTCAAAATATTCATCGGTTCGATTATTCATTTCTGCGCGTGAATAATTCAAAATTTCACCTATTAATTGATCTAGGCGTTCCGACTCTAACTCAATCCTAGCTAATGAAGTATCTATGTTTTGTTTATTTTGCTGTGCAAGGCCGATGGCAAGCTGCAAACGGGCCAGTGGCGTTCTAAGTTCGTGTGAAACATCATGGAGTAGTGCTTGGCGATCAGAAATTAAGATATTGAGCTGTTCAACCATCATGTCAAAATCTTTACCTAATTCGCTAAGTTCATCACGACGAGGTTTTAATTTTTTGAATAGGCGGACAGAAAGATCGCCTTGAGAAACTCTAAAAAACCCTTGCCTTAATAACTTCATTGGTCTGGTTAAGTTCCATGCTAAAAATAGGCTGAATACTAACCCAACACATATCCCCATTAGTACAATGGGAGTTGGCATATTGAATAAAGTTTTCCTATTATTGCTATGATCTGTTTTATCGTCTTTAAATGATACCGAGTAAAGTGTTCCGTCTGGCGCAACCGCCATCCTTTGATATAAATAACTGGTTGATTCTAATTCATCTGTGATGATATTGACTTGATCATTTTGAGGAGAGACCAATTTTATCGACAATAAAACTCGCTCACGTTCGGGGAGATGTGCGATAAAATTGAGAGTCTCATCTTCACCAGCAACATGTAGTAATTGTGCAATCATATCCACTTTAGTTGGCATATGATTTAAGAATCGTTGATTTTTATTCTCTATATAATAAGAGAAAGCAATCCAAGTTAATTGGAAAGTAAGATAAAAGATTATCCAAAAGATAATCAGAATTTTCCAAAATAATCGACGATTCATGTCAAACCTACATTAACGAATACGGTAACCAACGGCTCTTATCGTTTCAATGGTTACATCATTTTGTGCGACTTGATGTAATTTTTGGCGAATATTACTGATATGGACATCTACACTACGGTCATAAAGCTCTCGTGCACGACCAAGCCCAATTTCAGATAATTCTTCTTTAGTTACCACTCGCTCACTATGTTTCACAAGTAAAACTAATAAGTTAAATTCGGTAGACGTTAAATCAATAGGTTGACCATTCCAAGTGCATAATCGCTGAGGAATATCTAAGGTTAAACCATTAAAGTGATATTTTTTATCATCGACTAATTCAACCGAACGTTCATCAAAACGACGTAAAACCGCTCGTAATCTAGCTAATAATTCACGTGGATAACATGGTTTTGGAATGTAATCATCAGCACCTAATTCTAACCCTAACACGCGATCAATATTATCACCTTTAGCCGTTAGCATAATTACTGGCATATTACATTGTTGACGAATGCTTTTAAGGACATCAATTCCATTAATATCAGGTAACATTACATCTAAAATTGCTACACGGTATTTACCTGAAAGCGCTTCATCAATACCATCTTTACCCAAATAAACACTTTTAATATTAAAACCTTCATTGGTTAAATATTCGCTAAGCATTTGTGATAATTCTACATCATCATCAATTAATAAAATATTTATCATACGTCGCCATTATTATTTAATTTTAGATAGTTACATTATTGCAATAATAAAAAAAAAGTCAGGTGGATTTACTAAAATATTACATATTTTGAACTATTCCTGATTAATTTATTTACTATGCAACTAAGTATAGAAATTTAGATTTACTCTATTTTTATAGTGTATATTTCAATCAAAAAACGATTGAATAAGGAACTGTTAGTAGTGATGTAATTTATTAATAAAAGCTATGTTTCATTAATATTTTTTAACTAACTTGTTATGTAATATGTGAGCAGTACATTCAGTTTTCAAGTTAAATAGAATAAAATAGTCGCATTATTTATAAATTGAAGGTTTCAGTACTTATTGTTAGCTATATGGAGATAATAAATGGAACTAACTTGGCAACAATTAATTCAATTGGTGAAACACGAAGTTTTACCGGCTCTTGGTTGTACTGAGCCTATCTCGCTTGCTTTGGCTGCTGCTGTTGCAGCTAAATATATTGATAAAAATAATATTAATCGTATTGAGGCTTTTGTTTCGCCAAATTTAATGAAAAACGGCATGGGCGTTACTGTTCCAGGTACCGGTATGGTTGGATTACCTATTGCCGCAGCAATTGGGGCAATAGGTGGCGATGCTCAAGCTGGCCTTGAAGTATTAAAAAATATTAAACCAAAACAAATTACTCAGGCTAAAACACTAATTAGTGAACATAAAGTTAATGTACAAATTGCTGATAATAATACTGCTATTTATTCTGAAGCCAATATTTATACGAATACCGATCATGTTAGGGTATGCATCGAAAACTCACATACTAACGTAATTCTGATCGAAAAAAATGGTGAAACTATTTTAAAAGCAGATAAAAAAACGCAAAGTGAATCTAAACAAGAGTCGATCATAAATCATATGTCAGTCAAACAGATATATGAGTTTGCAATGCAAGCTAATTTTGATGATATCGAATTTATTTTACATTCCGCAGAATTAAATAATGCTTTATCACAAGAAGGATTAAGACGAGAATATGGTCTAAGTATTGCTACAACATTGTATGAACAAACAAAAACAGGATTGTTAGCAGATGACTTGCTGTCCAAAGTGATGATACGTACCGCAGCAGCCTCCGATGCTCGAATGGGTGGGGCAACTTTACCCGCAATGAGTAACTCCGGTTCAGGTAATCAGGGGATAACAGCAACGATGCCGGTAGTTGTTGTCGCCGATTATTTAAATGCGACGCCAGAGCAATTAGCTAGAGCATTAATTTTATCTCATACTATTGCGATCTATATACATAGCAAATTCCCACCTTTATCAGCACTTTGTGCAGCATCAACGGCGGCAATGGGAGCTGCTGCTGGTATGGCATGGTTGCTTGGAAAAGGGCAATATGAGCCAGTAGATATGGCTATATGCAATATGGTTGGTGATTTGTCTGGAATAATATGTGATGGTGCATCAAATAGTTGTGCAATGAAAGTGTCAACATCAGTTTCATCTGGATTTAAAGCTGTATTGATGGCTTTAAATCGGATTCGAGTAACCGGTAATGAAGGTATTGTTTGTGATAGTGTTGAAACGACCATTAATAATCTAGGGGCGATTGCAAGTAATAGTATGAAAGCATTGGATACTCAGATAATTGATATTATGTCGCATAAAGTCTAATGTTATCCCTGATGGTAAAAGAATAGACTTTAAGCGCTTTTAATATAACCAATTAGCATTATTTTTAAAAAATATACTGGACAATATTATTTTTTATGCGTAATATTTCGTCCTACTTCATATGGTGGCTATAGCTCAGTTGGTAGAGCCCTGGATTGTGATTCCAGTTGTCGTGGGTTCGAATCCCATTAGCCACCCCATTTATGCAAAGTATGAAACATCTAGCGGCGAGTAGCGCAGCTTGGTAGCGCAACTGGTTTGGGACCAGTGGGTCGGAGGTTCGAATCCTCTCTCGCCGACCAATTTATATAAAAAAGCCTGCTCATTGAGTAGGCTTTTTTATTATCCGCTTTATCGCTTGTATTCTCAGCAATAGCATATAAACAGTTGCTTTATAGTGTTTATTTAACGCATTATCTGCTGCTATTTTACCCCACTGTCAACCCTAATTAATATTCATTTAATTGATTTTATTAAATTTCTCATAAAATTTGTGATCTCCCTTACACTTTTGGTACTTAAAATTGACAACATGTATTTTTTTATCTATTTTTTGAACTATATTATGTGATTTAAGATATATCTGTGAATTAAAAAAGCCCAGTAATGGAGAGTGATCTTTGGAATACCGAGATATTGCGTCTAAAACCGATGTAGAAGAACAAATAAGAGCAAATCCTAAAATTATTACGGAAAAATCGACTGAGCGAGGACTTGCGGAATTTTTTAAGGTAAGCCGAACAACTGTCAGGAAAGCCTTGCATGATTTAGCTATGGAAAGTTATATGTTTCAAACAGATAACTACAGCCCGGAACACAATGTTTTTGAAATCAATATGCTAAAAATGTCTTCGTTTAGTGAAGAGATCCAAAAAGAAGAAAATGTTCAAATTGAAATAAAAGTATTGTCCAATCAAATTATAAAGATGCCTGCACAATTGCGTACCTTTTTCGGATCTAACCAGCAACTAATTAGAATTATCAGACAACGTCTCTTGGGGAAAATACCGCTTTCTTATGAAATCAATTATCTCCCTTCAGAAAAATTTACCGATTTAGAAAAACAGGACTTAAATAACATTTCGCTCTATGAATACCTTAAAGAGCATTATCATTTTACACCAAGCCATGGACGGGAAGAGATCACCTACGAAGCGGCGACCGAAGATAAAGCAGAGTATTTAGCTATTGCCGAAGGAACACCTATCTATAAAGTATCAAGTTATAGTTACGATAATAATTTCCAACCATTTGAATATACTGAACAATATTTGATTGGTAACCGATTTCGATATCACTTATCGGCCAAAAATATCTTCAATTATGAGGAAAAACATAAATGAAGCTATTTGAAAAAATTGCCGCTCAATTACTCGAGCAGATAAATACCGGACGATATGGCGTTGGTGCTGAGTTACCACCCGAAGGGCAATTGCAAAAAGATTATAATGTAAGTCGAACAACTGTCCGTAAAGCAATAGATCGATTAGTTGATCAAAATATGGTGGTTAGGAAAAAAGGAGTTGGTCTGTTTGTTGCGCCAACGCTCTCGACCCAAAATATTTTAGAGATGACAGGTATCATAAAACCATACATCTACCCCAATCACAAAAAAGTAATCAAAGAAGCTTACTTAAGACAAGCAGGTGCATATTACAGTCAATTACTAAAAATAAAACCGGCTGAACTGATCTATTACATTAGCTTCCTTGAAGTGGCAAAAAACAGTATTACGAAAGAGATTTTTGTCCTGCCATTAAATAACTTTCCCGATTTTCAAATTTCAATTATCAAAGTGTTATCTGCGCTCGAAATCATCAATTCAGGCAAGAAAAAAGTCGATAAATTAGAACAAGATTTGCAACTGACTGTGGCCAACTCCGAGCTCGCTAAACAACTTCGAATCCAGATTAACGACCCATTATTTAAAATTTCTAATCACTATTTTGATACTAATAGCGAACCAATTGCTCTCGAGTATAAGTTTGCTAGTAATACCAAATATGTGGTCGATTTCACTTAGGAGGTACACCAATGATTAAATTGTTACGCGTTGATCATCGCTTATTGCATGGTCAAGTTGTTGTTTCATGGTTCGAAAGTATGGATGCAAACACGATTTTAGTTGCTAATGATGTTGTAGCCAACGACGAACTACGTAAATCTGCGATTCGTTTGGCTAAGCCAGAGCATGCAAAATTAGTGATGAAATCAATTGATGACAGTATTGAGGCGATAAACTCAGGCGCAACTGATAAATATCAAATGCTGATAGTCGTTGAATCAGTAGCAGATGCTGAAAAATTAATCCGTGGCACGCAAGGTAAAATAACCAGCCTTAATTTAGGTGGTACTAAACCACGTGAAGGCACAAAAAACTACTCTAAAACCATCAATTTAACCGATCTTGAAGCAGATTTACTGACCAAATTGCAACACGACGGTATTGATATCTACATTCAGCAAATTCCAAGTGAATCAAAGCAGAAATTTGAGAAATAGTTGAGAGGTACAAAATGAGTATCGAATTAACCGCATTACTGTTAGCTTTGATTGCGATGTTAGCAAATGGTGAATACTTTTTAGGTTCATCAATGTTATCCAGACCGTTAGTGACTTGTACCTTAGCAGGTTTAGTCATGGGTGATATCACACAAGGCATTATAATTGGGGCAACGTTAGAATTAGCGTTTGTCGGATCATTTTCAATCGGTGCATCCATTCCACCGGAAATAATTTCCGGCAGTGTTTTAGGTACCGCTTTTGCCATTGGCGCTGGGAAAAGTACCGAAATCGCCTTAGCACTGGGCATTCCAATTGCATCACTGGTTTTATTAGTCAAAAATTTATGTTTTCTTTTTATTCTTCCTTACTTTGTTCACAAAGCCGATAAATACGCCAGCGAAGGCAACGGCAAAGGTATGGATCGAATGAATATACTCGGTGGTTTCTTTTCAATCAATCTGCCAATTGGTTTAGTGGTTGGATTCTCCTACTTATTCGGTAGTTCAGCGGTCAATGGCTTATTAGAAATGATTCCTCGCTTTATTATCGATGGTTTAGGTATTGCCACCGGCTTATTACCGGCGTTCGGTTTTGCTATGTTAATGAAAATTATGATTAAAAAAACCAATGTCACCTTTTTTGTTCTTGGCTTTGCTTTAGCCGTTTATATGAAAGTGCCTGTTACTGGCGTGGCCATTTTTGGTGCCTGCCTAGCACTTATTTTGACCGGTTACTCCTCATTTAATGGAAAAAAAGGCGTAACAGAGCAAGACAGTCAGAAGCTAACAACTGGCAACGTTTTAGGTGCACAGGAGATCGATTATGAAAACGAAGAATTCTAAATTAATAACCAATAAAGAATTAACCCGAACTTTTTGGCGCTCTTTCACCGCTGAATGGTCATGGAATTATGAACGGCAAATGAACTTAGGCTATGCCTATGCCATGCGCCCGGCTTTAGATAAAATTTATAGTGATAATCAAGTTGACCTTACCGATGCCTATCAACGCCACTTAGAATTTTATAATGTTACCCCTTGGCTAATTACTTTCCCTTTAGGCATCTGTATTGCTATGGAAGAACAGAATGCCACCGATAGTGAATTTGATAAAAGTTCGATTAATGATGTCAAAATTGCGTTAATGGGGCCGTTGAGTGGTTTAGGTGACTCTTTTTTCTGGGGGACATTACGTGTTATTGCCACCGGCATTGGCACCTCTTTAGCGCTGGAAGGCAATATTTTAGGTCCATTGTTATTCCTGCTTATCTTTAATGTGCCGGCGATTTTAGCACGATATTTTGGCTTATTAATTGGCTATAACATTGGCGCGTCCTTTATTGAAAAAGTGCAAAAAACGGGCTTAATGGATAAATTGTCCTATGGTGCTTCAGTACTCGGGCTCTGTGTGGTCGGGGCAATGGTTGCCACCATGGTGACACTCAATATGCCATTGAAAATAGGTACCGGTGATGATTCGGCATCCTTACAAGATATTTTTGACGGCATTGTGCCACAGATCCTACCGTTACTCTTTACGCTATTTATGTTTGTATTGGTGAGAAAAGGCGTTAAAGCACATTGGATCCTTCTACTTATCGCCGCCATTGGTATTTTCGGTGCCTGGACTGGGTTATTAGGAAGTTAAGGAATTAACAATGAAAAGTATTGCTGATTATGTCGCATTAGAGCCGAAATATTATCAAGCTGTTTTAGATAATTATAAGGCGTTATTTGCCGATCATATCGATTTAAGTCAAATAAAACAGCTTAATGCCATTGTCATTTTCGCCACTGGCTCCAGTGCTAATGCTGCTTATGGTGCAAGACCAATAATGAGCGAACTGTTGAAGATTCCTGTCTATATTGAAGATCCTTCAATGGCGGCCAATTACCTGCACTATAACGATCCAAATACACTCTATTTTGCCATTTCACAAGGTGGAGAGAGTTATTCAACCATTTATTTAGTTGAGGAATTTATTCACCATAACAAGACGATATATAGCCTGACCAGCAATCCACAAAGTCCTTTGTATCAAGTTAGCAATCACGTTTTATCTATGGGGATGCCGATTGAAGAAATGCCTTATGTCAGTGCCGGTTATAGTATCACTATTTTAGATTTGATCTTAATTAGCCTCATTATTGGGCAAAAAACCGAAACCATTAATCAAGCCAAATTTGATGACTATATGAATCAGATTAAAACGATTACCCAATTATTACCACAAGTCATTGAGCGTTCACAAGCTTGGGTTAATCGCCTTGAAGATCAATATACTCTAGCTCAACGGGTAATATTGATCGGTTACGGTGCTACCTACGGAGTTGCAAGGGAAGGAGAAACTAAATTTACCGAAACCGTACGCAACACTGCGTTGGGTAAAGAGCTCGAAGAGTATATGCATGGCCCTTATCTGGGTTTGCATAGCGATGATCAAATCATTTTTATTGAACCGCAAGGAAGACTGGCGCAAAGAGCCGATTCCTTAAAACAATTCTTAAATCAGTATGTGAAAAATGTTGTAACAATTTATGCACATCAACAAGGCAACCGAACACAAAATGACTTATGTCTAGGTATCAGTTGTGATGAGCGATTAACTTCGCTGTTTATGACAATTCCTATTCACTTACTTAGCTATCAAGTATCACAGTTAAAAGGTCACAATCTGGAAAAATCAACATATCCGGAATTTGATGAAATTACTAAATCTAAAATTAAGAGGATTAGAGCATGAGAAAATACGATGAAAAAAAAGAACTCGACAGCATGAATGGCGCATTAGCACTTCGTCCACAAATCAATGAATTTATCGATAAAATTCACTCCCGTGGTTACAGTAATGTGTGCTGGTTAGGTATTGGCGGAACTTACGCTTCATCGATGCAAGCAGTTGTCCATATGAAAGAAAAATCAGCCATTGAAACCTTTATTCAACATGCAGCGGAATATCTGGTGACCGGCAATAAGCGTATAACCAAAGACACCTTAATTATCATCTCATCTGTTACAGGCTCAACCCAAGAGGTCGTTGAGGCTATTAATAAAATTCAACAAGATGTGGGTGCAACAGTTTTAGCCTTTTTAGATAAAGCCGATTCACCATTAGGTAAAATGGCGCACCATGTGATTTCTTACCCAATGAATGAGCAATTGAAATTCTTTATGGCCGCTGATCGCTTAATGTATTTGGCGGGCGAATACCCTGATTATGATGAATTTTATCAACAAATGGATCAACATTTTGCTAAAAATATCGTCGAAGTGGCGAAAAAAGCTGATGCATTCGGGCAAGAAGTCGCATTGAAACATCATAACGATGCTATGCACTATTTTGTCGGCGCTGGCAACCAATGGGGTGCAACTTATTCTCATGCGATGTGCTACTGGGAAGAGCAACACTGGCTACGTTCAAAATCGATCGAGTCTGCTGAATTTTTCCATGGCACATTAGAAGTGATTGACCGTGATACAGCTGTAACTGTTTATGTTGGTGAAGATAGTCAACGTCCATTAAGTGAAAGAGTGGCAAAATTCTTACCACAAATTTGTGGTAACTACACCATTATTGATACCAAAGACTATCCATTACCGGGTATATCAGAAAAATATCGTGGTCATTTATCACCGTTTGTGTTTAGAACGATAAATAACCGAATTGATGCTTACGTTGAACACTTAAATCGGCACCCAATGACTATTCGTCGCTACTATCGTTGCTTGGATTATTAAGGAGAGCAACAATGGTTGCGGTATTAATCAGTACTCATGGACCTACTGCTCAAAGTCTGATCGTAAGTGCCGAGATGATTTGTGGTAAACAAACCTTATGTGAAGCAGTGCCCTTTTTAATGGGGCAATCGTTAGATGAGTTTCAACAGCAGATTGAAAATCATTTAGCAAGCTTTGCTCAACAAGGTGAGGCAATATTGTGTTTGGTGGATTTAAAAGGCGGAACCCCTTTTAACACACTAACCAGATTAATGGCCAATTATCCAAATCTAGAAATTGTTACTGGGGTGAATATACCCATGTTATTGGCAACATTTATGCTAAGAACACAAATGGCGCTAGATGATTTACTATCAGAACTAATGCAAACAGCTCAACAAAGTATTGAGCACTATAATATGGTGTCAATGACGTCATCAATAATAGAAGATGAAGAGTTTTAAGCTGGTCAGATAAATAATCAATTAATTTAACTTTAATAAGGCAAATATATTTTTAACTCAAATAAAATTATATTTGCTTTTATTCATTACTAGTTATACCTTTTTATCTAAGCCTTGAATTATATAGAATTAATAGGTAGGTAAATTTGACTATATCTAAAGAGAAAACATTTATCATAATATTGATTCTCTTGTTAAGTAGTATTTGTTGCTGTTGTACAACTAATAATGAATTAACGTTAAAAAAAATCGAAGCGA
Organism: Gilliamella sp. B3482; assembly: GCF_026536805.1. Taxonomy (NCBI): domain Bacteria; kingdom Pseudomonadati; phylum Pseudomonadota; class Gammaproteobacteria; order Orbales; family Orbaceae; genus Gilliamella; species Gilliamella sp. B3482. Next base: position 127,647 of record NZ_JAFNNL010000005.1, read on the forward strand.
ACGATAAATACCGTTGGATGGAAAATCAGCCACAGTTAATCAGTAATTGGTTATTATCTGAGTCTGAACGAACCGTCAACATACTAGATGCATTACCATGGTCAAAAACTGTCAGTAAACGATTTAATCAATTAACTGATTTTGGTTCTGAACCTAGAATTTCTGATATTCAATATGTAGGCGATAATTGTTTTTATTTCAAACAAACAGCAGATTATCCGTATAATCGCCTTTTTGTTAGAGATCGCTACAATAATGAAAAATTGTTGATAGATCCTCCTATTGGCTATGGTATATATGATTTTTATCCTTCACGTGATGGGCAATATATTGCTTATAGTATTTATGAAAATGGTGCTGAGATATCATCAATAAAAATTATCAATGTAAAAACTAAATCACATCTTAATGATCATATAACAGGCATATCGGATCCAAGCATTATTTGGTCAAATGATAATTTATCTTTTTTTTATAAAAGAAATGATAAATATCAACAAAATAGCCCAAAATCGGGCACAGAAGAGTTATATTTGCACCATCTAAATACTAAGACAAAAGATGATGTCTTAATCTTTAGTAAAAATCAAATAACTGGTTATGACCCCGTTACCGATCAAAATATAGCCTTATCTTTTTCTAGTAATTGGGCTATTGCGTCTATCTCATCTTCTATATCTGGTTATAGTATCGATTTATACCTTAAACATTATGATAATCTTAATAATACTAAAGTTCACTGGCAAAAAATCATCGATAGAAAACAAAAAGTTACCAATTTTATTCTAAAAGGTGATTGGTTATATTTAGCTAAATACAATGCTTTGTCTGGTTATACTATTTCGCGTGTGAATTTGAATAAGAATAGCCAATTAGAAGAAAAAATTATGGAATGGCAAAATGGAGATTTGACCCAATTTGCAGCAAGTAAAGATGCTATTTACTTAGCTTATCATGAGTCAGAAACACCCAAGTTTGTTGCTATTCCTTTTACTGACCCTCATCATGTTAAATTGATTTCTCTTACAAATAGTGAAGAAATAACCGCCATTTTTAGTGATACTGATCGCAAAGAAATATTATTTACTGCTCAAAATTGGACTGTTCCCCCGAAAATATTTACCTATAACCCCGATAATGGCTCAATTCAAGATTCAAAAATGATTAATCCCAGTGCTTTTTCGTTTGCAAACTATGAGGCTGAACAACAATGGGTAAAATCAAACGATGGAACACTTGTTCCTATGACGATTATTCATCCTAAAGGGATCAAATATGATGGTACAGCTCCTACATGGTTAACTACCTATGGTGCATATGGTGTAAGTCAGCGCGCTTTTTTTGATGCTACACGTTTAATTTGGCTTGAAAGAGGTGGAATAATTGCAATTGCTCACGTTCGAGGAGGTGGAGAATTAGGCGAAGGTTGGCATATTGGCGGTAGCTTAGCTAATAAACAAAACTCAGTTGATGACTTTATAACATGCGCACAATATTTAATTAATCATAATATTACTCAACCATCTAAGCTAGTTATCAGCGGTGAGAGTGCTGGTGGTATTATAATTGGAATGGCATTAGCTAAACATCCTGAACTTTTTGCTGCGGCATCCATTAATGTGGGTATGTTAAATATGAGTCGATTAGATAAAATCGCCATTGGTAAAGCAAACTTTGCTGAGTTTGGCTCGCCATTAAACTTAAAACAGTTAAAGGATTTATCTAAAATAGATGCTTATTTAAATTTAAAAGATTATGTTACGTATCCACCGGTTATGATTTCGGTAGGTTTGAAAGATGAACGTGTAGCACCATGGCAAAGTGCTAAATTTATCGCTCGTCTTAATGAGATAAACCATACCCAAAAACAGCAGGTATTAGTTGTAGCAGATCAATATGAAGGGCATTTTTTTGATAATTTTCTAAATACAGTCGAGTTTTTTATTTGGAAAACCACGCCAACACCATAATTAAAAAATAGTTAATATTAGAGTTAATATTATTTATGACAATCCTCATCATCAAATAAGTCATTTGGGTGTACTTATCATCGTGAAAAATTATCTGGAAAAGGAATATCAATAAAAACTAGCCAGCAATTTAAATAACGATAGTTTTATATAATTCGCTATTATCTTTTAATACTCTTAAAAAATAATTCTTATCTCACTTGTTTTATGGTGATATTTTGTTTTAATAGTCAATAAAGATTTCTTTATATAACATCTACCGTTGGAAATAAAATATGAAAAATGTTGGTTTTGTTGGTTGGCGTGGAATGGTTGGTTCCGTCCTTATGCAACGTATGGTTGAAGAGCATGATTTTGATTATATCAATCCTGTTTTCTTTTCTACTTCTCAAGCTGGTCAAGCTGCCCCTACCTTTGGTGGTAAAACAGGAACATTACAAAGTGCCGATAATATTGATGCTTTGAAAGCATTAGATATTATAGTGACTTGCCAAGGTGGTGATTATACTTCTGAAATTTATAAAAAATTGCGTGCAACTGGCTGGCAAGGTTACTGGATTGATGCGGCATCAACATTGAGAATGGAAGATGAAGCAATCATTGTTCTTGATCCAGTCAATAAAGCTAATATTCATGCAGCTTTAGATAAAGGTATCAAAACCTTTGTTGGTGGTAACTGTACTGTAAGTTTAATGTTAATGTCGCTTGGTGGATTGTTTGCTGAAAACTTAGTTGATTGGGTATCAGTATCAACTTATCAAGCTGCTTCAGGTGGCGGTGCGCGTCATATGCGTGAATTGCTTACCCAAATGGGCATGTTAAACGCCGAAGTAGCTAAAGAGCTACAAGACCCTAATTCTTCGATCTTAGATATTGAACGGAAAGTGACGCAAAAAATGCGTGATGGTAGTTTACCAACAGATAATTTTGGTGTGCCATTAGCGGGTAGTTTAATCCCTTGGATTGATAAAGCTCTTGATAATGGTCAAAGTAAAGAAGAATGGAAAGGCCAGGCTGAAACGAATAAGATTTTAGGTACTAGCCAAATTATTCCTGTTGATGGACTTTGCGTGCGTATTGGTGCATTACGTTGCCATAGTCAATCATTTACCATCAAACTCAAAAAAGACATCAGTGTGCCAGAAGTTGAAAAACTACTTGCTGCGCATAATGATTGGGTTAAAGTTATACCTAACGATCGTGATTTATCAATGCGTGAGCTGACTCCAGCAGCTGTTACTGGCACATTAACTACGCCAGTTGGACGTTTACGTAAACTTAATATGGGTAAAGACTATTTATCAGCCTTTACTGTTGGCGACCAGTTATTATGGGGAGCTGCCGAACCATTAAGAAGGATGCTTCGCATCTTAGCTTAATCAAAAAAAAGCCCGGTTACCGGGCTTTTTTGTGATATATGCACATTATAATGTAATGTTGTTTTCTAACAATGTCATTAATAATGAACCATTAAATAACGCTTGTTGTATCAATGCAAATGCGCCAATTGCTGAACGGTCATTAAGCGATGAACAATTGATAGTAAGATTTTTTCTCAACTCTTCTAAACTTTGTGCGTTTAACGCGCTGTTTACCGCATTTAACAACACTTCTGATGATTTAGTTAATTCACCCGCTAACACAATTCGTTGTGGATTAAAAATATTCACCATCATAGCAACAGCACGACCAAGATTTTCACCAGCATCTTTGACTAACTTAATTGCCAGCTCATCGCCTTGATTAGCATATTTACAAATAGTGGAAATATTACAGTTATCTAAACTTAATTTAGTTGGATAACCTTGCTCAATCATCTGTTTAGCTCGAAACTCGATTGCTTTATTAACTACACGATTTTCCAAACAGCCAAAATTTCCACAATGGCAACGCTCTCCTAACGCATCGATTTGGATGTGTCCAACTTCACAAGCACTTTGATTATGGTTTGTTAATAGTTGCTGATTGACAATTACACCGGACCCCACACCGCGATGTACACGAATCAAAATTGAGTCATCAACATCTTGAGTTGAGCCAAAATAACTTTCGGCTAAAGCTAAACTTTGAATATCATTGCCAATAAAAATCGAAATGTTAAATTTATTACGAAGAACGTCTGCTAGAGGCCAAGCTTTAACTTGAATATGAGGTGTATAACGAATAATCCCGCGAACAGAGTCAATCAAACCTGGTAATACCACTGATATAGCAACAAGATGTTTTATTTTTTTGCTATTTTGCTCTATGAACTGTTCAATTAATGCAATTAAATATTCTTCAGCTGATTCTTGGGTAAACGAGGTTAATGGATAAACTTCAGATACTAAACAGTTAGCACCAAGATCATATAGTTCAATGGTAACATGGGAACGACTTAATTGAATGGCAATAGTCTGATAGTAACCAAATTTTGCTTGTATTGACACAGCCGGACGCCCACCAGTTGATTGCTGTGCATCAACTTCTTTGATTAAATTTTTTTTAATAAGTTGGCGAGTAATTTTGGTTATACTGGCTGGTGCTAATTGACTAATTTCGGCGAGTTGTATCCGTGAAACTGGGGCTTGCTGAACAATCAAACGGTAAATCATAGCGTAATTTAATTGTTTGATTAGCTCAGCATTGCCAACTAGGTGTAGATAATTAAAGGTCATATTTTATCTCAATATTTTCATTAACTATCTAACATTCTAGCGGGTCATTACTCCATTAACAACCGTTTTCACGTTTGAAAAATCACGATTAAAAATAACTAAGTTCGCAATTTTACTTTCACTAATTGTACCAAGTTGTTTATCAACACCAATTGCTTTTGCAGGATAAAGCGTTGCCATCCTTAGAGCTTCATCTAAAGCAATACCAACATATTCAACTGCATTTTTAACTGCTTCAATCATAGTTAATGCTGAACCACCTAAAGTGCCATTTTCATCAACACAACGGCCATCTTTATAATAGATAGTTTTATCAGCAAATACGCCAGAGGTTAAATTAGACCCTGCTAATAACATAGCATCGGTAATCAAAATTAAATGATCTTGTTTAATTTTATGACTATTACGAATATTAGCCCAACTTACGTGTTGACCATCAGCAATAATACCGACATAAACTTCGGGTTCATCATAAATTGCGCCAACAACACCAGGCTCTCGTCCAGTGATATAAGGCATTGCATTAAATAAATGCGTTCCTAAACGGATACCAGCATTAAAACCACGACGACAATCTTCATAATGACCGTTAGAATGACCGACAGAAACATGAATACCAGCATCAGCTAATTGCTTAATATAGTGAGATTCAACTTTTTCTGGGGCTAACGTAATGATTTTTATGACATCAGCATTTTCACAAAGAAAGTCGATCATTTTTTGTGAAGGTTGGCGGATGTAATTTACATTATGAATACCCTTCTTTTCTGGGTTAATGTAAGGACCTTCAAGATGCAAACCTAATGCCTGATTTGGATGTTTAGCCAAATACTCACGCATAACGTTTACTGCTTTAATCATAAATTCATCAGTTGATGTGATTAAAGTTGGTAAATAGCTTGTACAACCATAAACTAGGTTAGTTTTTTGCATTTTTTCTAATGTCTCGATACTTAACGCATCGAGGGTCTCATTAAATTGTACACCACCACAACCATTGACTTGAATATCAATAAGACCCGGTGCAACAATGGCACTTTGTAAATCTTCAGTAGTGATATTAGCTGGTAGTTCTTCTTGTTTACAAACTTTGGCAATCTTATCGCCGTCAATAATAACGGCGTGATTTTCAAGAATTTCATAACCAGTGTAAATACGACAATTTGTTAATGCGTACATTGAGTTATCCTTTATAAAACGGTCACTTTAAGGTTATCAGCTTCCATTTGTTTAAAATATTTTAGTGTTTTCACTTTAAGATCATCAGTACTTGGCTCATCACAAACAATAATTGATGCTGGATGCATTTGTAATGCGGTAACTGTCCATAAATGATTAACGCATCCTTCAACACCGGCTTGTAACGCTAAACTTTTGTTGTGTCCACAAACTAATAAGATCACTTCCTGTGCATCCATTAATGTTGCAACACCGATCGTTAACGCATGTTTCGGAACTTGTTTGATATCATTATCAAAGAAGCGTGAGTTAGCGATAATTGTGTCTTCAGTCAAAGTTTTAATTCGAGTTCTTGAGCAAAGTGAAGAACCTGGTTCGTTAAATGCAATATGCCCATCTTGACCAACACCACCAACGAAAATATTGATTTTACCGTAAGATTTAATCTTTTCTTCATATTCGCGGCATTCTTGATCGATATCTGGTGCATTACCATTTAATATATGGATATTGTTTTTATCAATATCAATATGGTTGAAGAAATTTTCATACATAAAAGTGTGATAACTTTGAGGGTGATCTTCTGGAAGACCGACATACTCATCCATATTAAAGGTAACAACGTGTTTAAAACTGACTTTACCTGCTTGATATTGTTTGATGAGTTGTTGATACATAACTAGCGGAGAACTACCTGTAGGTAAACCTAATAAAAACGGACGTTCCGCTGTCGGTTTAAATTGATTAATTTTGTTAACAATGCGCTGTGCTACCCAAGCGCCGACTTCTTGCGCATTTACTAAAGGAATAAGTCTCATAAGATACAGCCTCTTCTGATATAATTAAATAAAATCTTTTTTTTTAACGTAAAATATGTTGAGCATATTCTACTATATTAAACTAATTAATCAAAAATAAATCGTGATATAAATCACAAAAAGCAAACATTTAATTTGCGAAGTAAAATAATATAATGTGAAATATAGTTGACTTACTTACATTTACTTAACGATGTGAAATTTCATTATTTTTTAAGTAACCCAAAATAATAATATGAGGTAAAACTTATGGGAATTTTAGCTTATTTACAACGCATTGGGCGTTCATTAATGGTGCCGGTGGCAGTATTACCTGCAGCGGCAATATTGCTTGGTATAGGTTACTGGATTGATCCAAATGGCTGGGGACAAAATAGTATTATTGCTGCCTTTTTAATAAAATCTGGTGGTGCAATTATTGAAAACATGCCAATCCTATTTGCTATAGGTGTTGCTTATGGTATGTCTAAAGATAAAGATGGTGCAGCTGCATTATCTGGATTAGTCGGTTTTTTAGTTGTCACAACATTACTTTCACCAAGTTCTATTGCATTATTTAATGGTATTGATACTAGTGTTGATGGTTGGCAATCACAAATTTCCCCTGCATTTAAAAAAATTAATAATCAGTTTGTTGGTATTTTAGTTGGTATTATTGCAGCTGAATTATATAACCGATTCAGTTCTGTTGAATTACATAAAGCGTTAGCTTTTTTTAGTGGTAAACGGTTAGTTCCCATTATTGTTTCTATCGTTATGCTATTAGTTTCTGCTGTTTTATATTTTATATGGCCATCTATTTATGATGCATTAGTTGCTTTTGGTAAATACATTAAAGATTTAGGCTCTATTGGGGCGGGTATTTATGGCTTCTTTAACCGTTTGTTAATTCCGGTCGGCTTACACCACGCACTTAACTCGGTATTTTGGTTTGATGTGGCTGGCATCAATGATATACCAACTTTCCTTGGAGGACAAAAATCTATTGATGATGGATTAGCAACCATTGGTATTACCGGTCGCTATCAAGCAGGATTTTTCCCAATTATGATGTTTGGTTTACCGGGTGCAGCATTAGCCATGTATCATACAGCTAAAAAAGGCAATAAAGATAAAACCGCATCGATCATGTTAGCCGCTTCATTTGCAGCATTTTTCACTGGGGTTACTGAACCTTTAGAATTTGCTTTTATGTTTGTAGCACCTGTACTTTATGTGATCCATGCTATTTTAACTGGAATTTCACTATTTATCGCTGCAACCATGCAATGGATAGCTGGCTTTGGCTTTAGTGCAGGTTTAATCGATATGCTGTTATCCAGCCGCAATCCTTTGGCTGTACATTGGTATATGCTTATTCTTCAAGGTGTCGTATTTTTCTTTGTATATTATATTGTGTTCCGTTTTGTTATTGTTAAATTCAATCTTAAGACGCCGGGACGTGAAGACGATGTGACCGATACTTCAGCTGAAGAGAATGTACCAACTGTAGGTGATACTTCTAAGCTTGCTGAACAATATTTAGTTATCGTTGGTGGTAAAGAAAATCTAACTAATATTGATGCTTGTATCACACGTTTACGTTTGAATGTTCATGATTCAGATTTGGTTGATGAGCAAGCAGCTAAAGCACTTGGTGCAATGGCAGTGATAAAACTAGGTAAAACTGGCGTTCAAATTGTTGTTGGTCAACAAGCTGAGAAGATTGCCGATAAAATGAAAAAATTAGTTTAATATCAATTTTATTAAATAAGTTTTATCAATATTCTCCTCGTGGTAGTAATGATAAAAGCCACGAGGATTTTTATTATCTTTGGCAAGCATAGATTTTGTTTATAGAATTATAAAAAAAGTTGAGGAGCGGGGTTTTTGAAGGTCATTAAAAGCGTAAAATAGTGTCTTGATTCGCGAGTAACAGATGAAACTGGGTAATTTCGATTTGTTGGTTAGGAATATTGAAGGCAATCTGGCTTAAATTCCGCTCATCTAAAGCTGTTTTACAAACATAAACATCTTCAATGTCATAAAGATCTAACATATTAAAGGTTGCTATGTAATCTCGCATTAATATCTCTTCTGGATGTTGATTAGGTAATAGATGAAAAACACCATCGCCCATAAAAAAGACAGAGATATGATTAAATGTTGATAAAGCTAAAGCAGTATCCAATGCTTCTCGGCCTTTTGCATTGCCGTGTGGTGGAGTACTAATAATAATTGCTACGTTTTTCATCTAATCTACCTTTTTAAAATTGTAGGATTCGATCAGAACTTGCTACTGCCTCACTCAATTCACCAAGACCAGTTAGTTCAAAATGTTCAGCAAGATTTTCTATACTAATTCCCCTTCTTTGTGCTGCTGCCACGCAAACCTTCAGCTTTAAAGCGTTTTGTTTTGCTAAGTTTTGCCATGCTTTGACGAGATCAAATTCATCATTGGCCGGATCAGTAAAATGATTAGCGTTATAGACACCGTCAGCATAAAAAAAGATGTTATTGATTGAATGATTTGTATTTGAAGATAATGTTTGAGCAAATTGATAAGCACAATAAGCAGATTGGGTCCCATAAGCAGGACCCATAATAACCAGCGTGTAACTTAATGGTTTCATCAAATTAGTTTGGTGCTTGTACTGGCTGAGCAGTTGGAATAGCTTCTTCGTTATTATCTTTATCAATACCAAGCAATTCAACTTCAAAAACTAAAGTTGACGCAGGGGTAATATTGGCGTTGTTACCTTGGCTTGGCAAGCTTTTATCTTCATAAGCTAATTCTGGTGGAACAACTAATTTGATTTTACCGCCAACACCAATGAGTTGAATTCCTTCAGTCCAACCTTTGATTACACCGTTAAGTGGGAAGGTTGCTGGCTCATTTCGGTCATAAGAACTATCGAATTTACGACCATCAGTTAATGTACCAACATAGTGAACGATAACAGTATCATTGGCAGTTGGGTGAGCTCCAGTACCTTCTTGAATAACTTTATATAATAAACCTGATTTAGTTTTTATTACTCCAGGTTCTTTTGCAAATGCTTCACGGAATTTTTCACCAGCCGCGGTATTTTCAGTTTTTTGCTTTTCAAAACGCGCTTGGCTTTCTTCTTGGATACGTTTACCGAAAGCTTCTAGAATTGTGTTCACTTCTTCTTGATTAAGTTGTGAATTACCTTTCATGGTTTCATTAAATCCGCTGATTAGATATTCTTGGTCTGCTTTTACTTCATTTTGTTCTAAGTTTGATTTTAGGTAGTTAGCAAATGAAGAACCTAATGCATAAGACTCTTTTTGGGCTTCAGTGGTAATTTTTATTTTATTGTTTAGAGAATCAGCTTTATCATCGGTTTTAGCAGGTTCTGCTTTATTTTCTGCTGGCGCAGGTGCTGTTTCGGTAGCATTTGTCGTTGTAGTAGCAGGTGTTTTGTTTTCTTCGGTAGTTTTTTTATCATCACAACCTGCAAGTGCTAATACGATAGCACTACTTATCAATGTCATTTTAATAAATGATTTCATTTCACTCTCCAAGTTAAAAGATCTTTTAGCTAAATATTCACGGTATTATATATGATCTATTATAGGACAATATAGCTTTTACGTATCTTTTATCTAATTAATTTATATAGAATTAGGCTTATTTGTTATTAAAAACCGTAAAAACACTTCAGAAAATCACTACAGCCTGTAAGTGTTAATATGATAATACTGCTTATTAATGTCAATTTAATAAATGATTTCATTTCACTCTCCAAGTTAAAAGATCTTTTAGCTAAATATTCACGGTATTATATATGATCTATTATAGGATAATATAACTTTTACGTATCTTTTATCTAATTAATTTATATAAAATTAGGCTTATTTGTTATTAAAAACCGTAAAAACACTTCAGAAAATCACTACAGCCTGTAAGTGTTAATATGATAATACTGCTTATTAATGTCAATTTAATAAATGATTTCATTTCACTCTCCAAGTTAAAAGATCATTTAGTTAAATACCAATCGTATTATATGATCTACTATAATACAAAATATTTTTTAAGCATCTTTTATATAAAATTAGGTTTATTTGTTATTGAAAACTGTAAAAATACACTGAAAAATCACTCCTTGAGTGAAAGTGGTATCCTCAGTTATAATAGATCCAATTTATAGTAAATATTGTATAAGGATAGCTATTTTGACTACCGAACTTAATACCCTTGATATTGAAGAAATCATAAGTTTACTGCCTCATCGTTACCCATTTTTAATGGTTGATCGCGTACTTAGTTATGAAAAAGGCAAAACATTAAAAGCCATTAAAAATGTTACTTTTAATGAACCATTCTTCCAAGGTCACTTTCCAAATAAACCGATTTTCCCTGGTGTATTAATTTTAGAAGCGATGGCGCAAGCGACTGGAATTTTAGCTTTTAAAAGTATTGAAGAGTTATCGCCAGGACAGCTTTATTATTTTGCTTCAATCGATAAAGCGCGTTTTAAACGTCCTGTCGTGCCAGGTGATCAAATCGTACTTGATGTTGAATATATTAAAGAGCGTCGTGGTATTGCATTGTTCCATGGTGTTGCAACAGTTGATGGTAAACTGGTTTGTGAAGCCGAAATGATGTGTGCTCGTAAATAATATTGATTTTGAAATATCCCAAATGTATTAAGGAATTGCTATGGCAACGGAAATACACCCAAGTTCAGTAATAGAAAAGGGGGCAAAGATTGGTGATAACGTCAAAATCGGGCCTTTTTGTTATATTGGTGAACATGTTGAAATTGGTGATGGCACTTTTTTAAAATCACATGTTGTCGTTAATGGACACACCAAAATTGGTCAAAATAATCAAATCTATCAATTTGCTTCAATCGGTGAAGTTAACCAAGATCTAAAATATCGTGGAGAACCAACTCGCACTGAAATTGGTGATCGTAATATGATTCGTGAAAGTGTGACGATTCATCGCGGCACTGTTCAAGGGGGGGAGTTAACGCGTATTGGTAGTGATAATTTATTCATGATTAATGCACACGTTGCTCATGATTGTATTATTGGTAATAATTGTATTTTAGCGAATAATGCAACGCTTGGCGGTCATGTGCAGTTAGACAATCATGTTATTATTGGTGGTATGACAGCTGTACATCAATTTTGTGTTATCGGATCTCACGTAATGGTTGGTGGTTGTTCTGGTGTTGCCCAAGATGTTCCTCCTTATGTTATTGCACAAGGCAATCATGCAACACCACATGGCGTTAACTATGAAGGATTGAAACGTAGAGGTTTTAGTAAAGAAGCACTACAAGCCATTCGTAATACTTACAAAATTCTTTATCGAAATGGGTTAACCCTTGACGATGCCAAAGTTGAAATTGAATCGTTAGCTAAACAGTACCCTGAAGTTCAACTGTTTACTGACTTTTTTGCTCGTTCGACTCGTGGCATTATTCGTTAATGACTGATAAAGCTTTAACTGTAGCACTTGTCGCTGGTGAAACATCTGGTGACATTTTAGGTGCAGGTTTAATTCGTTCTCTCAAAAAACACCATCCAAATATTAAATTTGTTGGAATTGCTGGACCACAAATGCAAGCTGAAGGCTGTAAAGCTTGGTATGAAATGGAAGAGCTGTCCGTGATGGGCATTGTCGAGGTATTAGGTCGATTACGTCGTATTTTAGCTATTCGTCGAGATATCACTAAACGTCTTATTGAACTAAAACCTGATATATTTATTGGTATTGATGCGCCTGATTTTAATCTATCATTAGAAGGTAAACTCAAACAAGCTGGTATTAAAACTATTCATTATGTGAGCCCATCAGTCTGGGCTTGGAAACAAAAGCGCGTGTTTAAGATTAAACGAAATACTAATCTTATCTTAGCTTTTCTTCCTTTTGAAAAAGCCTTTTACGATATATTTGATGTTCCTTGTCGTTTTATTGGTCATAAAATGGCTGATGACATTCCTTTAGAACCAGATCAAACCGCAATGCGTCAACAATTAGGTATCCCGCTTGATTGCCAATGCTTAGCACTTTTACCTGGCAGCCGTCATGCTGAAGTGACGTTATTATCTGAGCCTTTTTTAAAGGCGGCTCAATTGCTACGTGACAAATTTCCTGATTTACATATTGTGGTTCCTTTAGCAAATGAGAAAAGGAGACAAGAGTTTGAGCGAATTAAAGCTGAAATCGCACCACAACTTAATGTGCAGTTATTAGATGGTCATGCTCGTGAAGCAATGATTGCCAGTAATGCGGCAATTTTAGCGTCTGGAACGGTTGCTCTTGAATGTATGTTAGCTAAATGCCCAATGGTTGTCGGTTACAAAATGAAAGCTTTTACGTTTTGGTTGGCTAAAAAGTTAATCAAAACGCCTTATGTGTCGTTACCAAATATCTTAGCAGGTAAAGAAATAGTACCTGAGTTGCTACAACATGACTGTACACCAGAAAATATCGCTAATCATGTTCTTCCTTTTTTAGAAAGTGATAATACCGAATTAAAAGCGATATTTTTAGCTTTGCATAAACAAATTCGTTGTAATGCAGATGAACAAGCAGCACAAGCTGTACTTGATGTATTAGAGGATTCACATTGTTGTTAGAATTTACCTACCCTAATGCCACATTAATTGCCGGAGTTGACGAAGTTGGGCGAGGCCCTCTGTGTGGTGATGTTGTTACTGCTGCTGTGATTTTAGATCCAAATAAACCGATAGAGGGATTAACCGATTCTAAAAAGCTGACAGAAAAAAAACGTGAAGCTTTATTTGATATTATCAAGCAAAATGCATTAGCGTGGAGTGTTGCTAGAGCATCAGTCGATGAGATTGATAAGCTTAATATTCTTCATGCCACTATGCTGGCTATGCAACGGGCGGTGTCTGGCTTAAAAATCAAACCCAATTATGTTTTAGTGGATGGCAATCGTTGTCCTGAATTTGGTATTCAAACACAAGCCGTCGTTAAAGGCGATTTACTTGTTGCTGAAATTAGCGCAGCGTCGATTCTTGCGAAAGTGACTCGTGATCGTGAAATGGTTGAATTAGACAAATTGTATCCGCAATATGGATTGGCAAAGCATAAAGGATATCCCACCAAAGATCACCTAATGGCTATAGAATCACACGGTATCAACCATTTGTATCGTAAGAGTTTTGCTCCAATTAAGAGATTGTTACTTATCTAATTCGACCAATGTTGATCTACTGTTATTAATAATGGTGAATTGAATATAGCGACTGGTGAAATAACGGCTTCTTGATAAGGGATCTTATCTCCATAGCGTTCAGTTAGTTTTTGTTTAACTGCTGGTGCTGACAGATTAAAATCTTTAATCCTTTGTAATTGTCCAATTTTTAAGTTAAGTGCTTTATTATAAATTTTCCAAACTAGTTCTGAGCAATAAATATACTTATCATCCCAGCCAAACCAAATATCGTAAGGCTTATTTTCAAATGAATGAGCAACTCGTTTTAAATTAGCAATTTCTTTTTGTGATAAAGTGTGATCTTTTAGGCGTTTAATTATATATTTTCTATTTTTTCCTCGATTTACCCATTTATCAAACGGTGTATAGACCACTTTAGATGCTGCTTCAAAGACATAAGGTTTTCCATTTTTAATAAAAATTATTCCCATGTGACTATAAGGTGACTTGGTTGCTAGCTCAATCGCCTTGCTTTGGTTTGATTGAGAAGATTGGAAAATAATATCGCCATCTAGGTAATCTGCTGTGGCCGTCGTGTAGGTAGTGAAAAGTAATATAATAATCAAAATAGAACGCATGATTTTCTACTTAAAAAATAAATCAAGGTAATATTATAAAATTATTAGCTAAAATGGCTACTTAAATAAATTTTAAGTAGCTTTTAGTCGTGTTTCAGTCATTAATCCCGATTACTGAAAATAGATGTCGATTTTGTTTTGTACATAACTTTACTGGCTCGAGCAAAACGAATCGTTTTGAAAATACCTAACAAGCTCGCTTGATGCATTCGATACAACAATCGATGAATAATTAGCGCAAACCATCCCTTTACACCCATTTCACTTTTTCCGGCTATTTTAACCACACCTTGCGCGGTATCATGTAAAGAAATGATTGTGCCATTATCGGTATACTTAAAGGATTTTAATGGTTTATTATCTAATATGTTGATAATGTTTTCGTAACAAATTTTTGCCATTTGATGTGCAGCTTGAGCAGTAGGTGGTGAGGCATGGCCATTGTCTTGCATTGCGTAAGCGCAATCGCCGATAACAAAAATATTGTCATCACGAGAAGTTTGCAATGTTGGTTTTACCACCAATTGATTTGAACGACTTGACTCTAATCCAGCAATTTCCTTTAAATAATCAGGAGCTTTAACACCCGCAGTCCAGATCATAATGTCGGCTTTAATAGTATCGCCTTCTTTTGGATAAAATCCATCGCTTTCAGCCTTAGTAATCATGGTCTTGGTTAATACATGGATACCTTGTTTTTCAAGTGTTTTAGTAATACTTGCCGCAGTTTTTTCTGGTAGGGCTGGTAAAATACGATCTGTTGCTTCAATAACCGACACATCTAAAAGATCGGAACACATCTTATTACGACCACAGGCACCAAATGCTTCCACCATGTGTGGTAGTTCAGAAGCTAACTCAACGCCAGTTGCACCACCGCCTACGATAGCAATTCGAATTTTATCTTCGTCGGTGCTTTGATCATTATCGATAATTGAACAGAAACTGGTGAATTTATTTATTAAGGTTTCTCGCAAGCGAATCGCTGCATTTTGATCGTCTAAAAAGATACAATGTTCTTTAACACCAGGTGTACCAAAATCGTTAGAAGTACTACCAATGGCAATAACTAAAATGTCGTAATCAATAGCGACTGATTCATCTTGATGATTGATAATAGTGATTTGTTTTTGGTCCCGATTAAGGTCAGTAAAGGTACCCTGGGTAAATTCGAAATTATGTTGTTGTCCTTGAGATGCATAATAAATATTATCAACTTGCTCATCAAGTACACCCGTTGCTACTTCATGTAATAATGGTTTCCATAAATGATAACTGTTTTTATCAATTAGGGTAATTTGAGCTTTGTCCGTTTTGCCTAACTTATCACCTAGGTCAGTAGCGAGCTCTAAACCGCCGGCACCACCACCAATAATAATTATTTTTTGCATATTTCAAGCCTTATTATTTCAATTGTAAAATATCATACTAAATAAGTAGGTTTTTATCTATTTCTTTTGACTGATAACATTTATAAATGAAATCTATTAAAATGGAGGTTTACAATTATTGAAATTTATTTAAGGGTGAAATAGAATATCATTCAATATAGTTGTAAATAATCCCGTTTAGCCTTATTTGGGCATAGAAATATAGCTTAGATTGTTTAAATAAAGCGTTATATCGTATGATATAGTAATCATTTTTGAAGTATGTTAATTCTTGATTGCATACAATTATCCTAGTTCTTTAGGCCTTATCTTACAATTGTCACTCAAAACAAATTTATGAATAAAAAAATTTTTATTGTTATTGCATTGATTGTTATTTTAATTTCAATGACGATCTTAATACGTGCTCATAGCAGCCAGCTTATTTTGCAAGGCGAAGTTGATGCACCTAATGTCAGCATATCCTCTAAAGCCAAGGGGCGAGTGCAAGTAATTCATGTCAATCGTGGCGATGATGTTAAACAAAATGATGTCTTAATTACGCTTGACAGTCCTGAGCTTTTAGCTCAAGTTAAAGCTGCCGAAGCTGGGCGAGATCAAGCAAAAGCGCAAGTTGAACTTTCTCAAAACGGTACTCGTGAAGAAAGTATTCGCTATTATGAAGCGTTATTGGAACAAGCAAAAGTTTCTTATGATAATGCTTCGAAAGAGTACAATCGTAATAAAGCCATTTCGGCAAAAGGTTTTGTTTCTCAATCAATATTAGATAATGCCCTTAAAACGCGTGATGCAGCTCATCAGCAGGTTTTGTCAGCCCAAGCCAACTTAGATCAAGCGAAAAACGGTGATCGTATTGAACAGCGTGAGATCTATAATGCTAAATTGCAAGAGGCTGAAGAGCAACTTAAACAATTACAGATTCAATATGATGATCTGCAAGTCAAGGCGCCTGTAGATGGTGAGGTTGGTTCAATTCCTGCCGAAGTAGGCGAGCTGTTTAATGTAAATAGCCCACTATTAACAGTTATTCGATTACCACAAGCTTATTTTGTGTTTAATATTCGTGAGAATATTATGCCTAATATTCACAAGGGTGACCATGTTAAGTTGGAAGTACCAGCCCTTGGTAATAAAGAAGTTGAAGCGGAAGTTCGTTTTATTTCACCAATGGGCGATTATGCAACTAAACGTGCTACTCGAGCAACGGGTGATTTCGATTTGAAAACCTTTGAAATTAGACTTTATCCAACTAAACCTGTTGAAGGCTTACGCGCAGGTATGAGTACATTATGGAAAATAGACAACTAATTTCAGATTTCTGGCATCGCTTTAAAGAAGCATTTAATGATGAAATTCCAGTTATATTTAAGCGTTTTACTTTCCATTGGTTAATGTGGATTTTACCGCTGATTATTTTTGTGATCATCAGCAGTATATTTTATCGAGGTGTATTATTTGATCTTCCAGTAGGTTATGTTGATCAAGATAAAAGTACCTTATCTCGTGAAATTATTCGGGATCTTAACGCTGGCGCGCACGCAAATCTAATTAATTATGATAATCAGTTAAAAATGGCTGAACGTGATTTAGAAAAAGCTAAAATTTACGCCATTCTCTATATACCGCCTAATTTTGAAGCCGATGTGTTAGCTGGTCGTCAACCAACGCCGATGCTTTATTATAATGCTTTATATTATAGTGCTGGCTTATACTCTATTATGGACTATTCCGGCCTAATTGCTTCATTAAATACACAATATCGGACGACCATGGCAACCAGTATAGGTTTGCCCGTACCTAAGCTTTCTCAAGTTAATTTCAATTATGATGGGTTATTTAATGCTAGTGGTAACTCAATGTACTTCCAGCAATTTTCCGCGGTAGTTCATTTGTTACAATTATTTGTAGTGACCACAACAATTCATATTTTATCGCGATTACCTAAACGGACTCGGCCTAATTATCCATTTGTATTAGGTAAACTAGCTCCTTATACCATCTGGTATACCATGTTATTGATGTTTGAAATAGCTATGCTGGTTTTATTTTCTGATGCGCGCGTATCTGGTTCGCCATTTGCTATGATGCTGGTGGTATTCTTTTATGTTATTGCTGCGCAAAGTATTGGTATTTTGCTTTATACATTTACTAAAACAGTATTAGATGCATATACCTATATTGGGGTATTGGTGGGGCTTGCATTGACCTATTCAGGAGTAGTGGTGCCTGAATTGTCGATGCCTTGGATAGCAAGATTTATTTCGTCACTTGAGCCTTTAACCTATGCACTGAATAAATTATTCGATCTCTTTTTACGACATTCCAGTTATCTATCTGTATTAAAAACATGTGGGATTTTAATGATCTATCCAATAATTATTACAGTGTTAGTTAGAAAACGTTTAGTCAAACGTTTACATTCACAGTAAGAGGCAATATTTGGATGCTTAAGCTATTTTTATCTTCAGCTATAAAAATGTTTTTTTATATGCTAATGCGGCCAATGTGGTTATTGCTATTAGTTTCTGTTTCATTAATGAGCTTAGTTTATATTAATGGCACCATCACCAATTTGCCGGTTGCAATTGTTGATCAGGATCATAGCGCTACAAGTCGAAGTTTGATTCGATCTTTAAATACCAGTTCTAAAATCGATGTGCTTACTTATGAAAATTCATTAGAAGCTTATGATGATATTAACAGTCGTAAATTATTTGCGGTATTTACCATCCCAAGAAATTTCGAAAAACGTCTTTTAAACGGTGAAGAGGTGACAATTCCTGCTTATGGTGATGCTTCTAGCCGTCTAGCTAATGGTCTAATACAAGTTGATATTAGAGGAATATATCAACAAATATTAACCGAATATAATACGCGGGTAATGCGCAATGCTGGTTTTTCTGATCCGCAGATTAATATCATCTTATCGCCAATAAAAGGGCAAACGATGCCGCTTTATAATGCCGGGATTAGTTTTGCGGCGATAACTTTTCCTGGATTACTCGTCATGTTGTTGCAACACTCCTTTTTGATTGCCTCAACGCGTACCAATATCACCTTGCACTCCTTGCCCCAAGGTAAACCACCAAAGATTGTTATATTCGGAAGTTTATGCGGTCTTATACCAATATGGCTCTTTTTGTCTTTAGTCCTCTTTGGATTATGGCCTTGGGTTCTTGGCTATAGGCAATTAGCAAGCATACCCGAAATTATTATTATGACATTTCCGCTATTATTAGCGGTGTTGGGGTTGAGTAAATTACTCACTGAATGTTTACATCGAACCGAGATGATTTACCTAACCTTAGCCTTTTTGACTACCCCCGTATTTTACCTATCCGGTACTATATGGCCTCTTGATGCTATGCCGTTATGGGTACAAACGGTATCGCGAATGTTACCATCTACATGGGCAACAAATATGATTGCTGGTGTAAATCAGATGGGGTTAGGTTTGTCAGATAATGTATTTAATATATTTATGATTCTATTTCTCGGAGTCATATATGGTTCGCTAGGCTTTTTTATTGCAGCACTACGCGAAGGAAAAATGAGAAGATATTTCAAAAAAATAAAAAAATTTGTGCGTTCAAATACTAAAAAAGTTAATAATAAACCTTCAATTAGTTAATGCTAAAACGTGAATATACAATCAATAGCTGTTATGATGAATGCTTAAATTTTTCAAATAAATAACGTATGTCCAATAAATATTATCCATGGATTATTAGTTTACGCCCTAAAACGTTAGTATTATCGCTTTCGGCTATTTTGATGGGAAATTCGCTAGCATATTGGCAACGGTCTTTTGACCCATCGATTATGCTACTATCAATCATTACCGCATCGTTATTACAAATTTTATCCAATTTGGCTAATGATTACGGTGATGCAATTAAAGGCAGTGACCAACAAAATTTAACAGGGCATAAACGGGGATTACAATTAGGTTTAATCACGCTTAATCAACTAAAAATAGCGCTTTGGATTACCGTTTTATTATGTATTACTTCAGGGCTTGCATTACTTATTTTAGCCTGCAACAACTATCGACAACTTCTGATTTTTGTCTTGTTAGGATTATGCTCAATCATTGCAGCAATTACCTATACGATGGGGAAAAAACCTTATGGTTATATTGGATTAGGTGATTTCTCTGTCCTTATCTTTTTTGGGCTGGTTGGGGTAATTGGCAGTGATTACTTACAGACTAAAGTGTTATCGACACGACTCATCTTACCTGCAATTGCTAGTGGATTATTAGCGGTTGGAGTACTTAATATTAATAATCTACGCGATTATGAAAGCGATAAACAACATCATAAACGAACATTGATTGTGCTAATTGGTAAAACTTACGGTTGCTGTTATCACTTACTTTTATTAATTATATCATTGTGTCTATTTAGTTTATTTGCTTACAAAAATCTACATACTTTTTGGAGTGGACTATTTTTATTAACATTGCCACTATATATAAAACATATCAGTGCGGTATTTAAATTTAAGACGGTTAATGACGCTGCACCGTTACTAATACAAATGGTCAAACTTGCTTTATTAACTAATTTACTTTATTGTTTGGGTATTATTTTGAGCTAGCTCACGTTTATTCTAAATTTATATCGTTTTACTTAATGTTAGCGTTATACTAGAATCGAATGAATATTACAGTTAAAGGAGACTCTACCATGGAGTTTGAAACATCAATTCTTTGTGATTACTACCCAGAAGATGTTAATGTCGTAGAACCGATATTTAGTAATTTTGGTGGTGTAGCTTCGTTTTCAGGCCAGGTCGTCACAGTGAAATGTTTTGAGGATAACGGTATATTGTACGAAGTATTACAATCCAATGGGGCAGGTAAAGTATTGGTTATTGATGGTGGTGGTTCTGTTCGCCGAGCATTGATAGATGCGGAATTAATCGATATTGCACAGCAAAACCAATGGGAAGGTATCATCGTCTATGGTGCTGTGCGCCAAGTTGATTATATTGCTGATGCTGAAATTGGTGTTCAAGCACTCGCAGCAATTCCTGTTGGCTCGGATGATCAAGGAGTTGGTGAAATTGATATTCGTGTTAACTTTGGTGGCGTGACTTTCTTCTCTGGTGACTTTATTTATGCTGATAATACCGGCATTATCTTATCTGAAATCGCTCTTGAAGTAGACGACAAATAAATCACTTATTATTTTCATAAACCGCTGTGGTTTTACAGCGGTTTTTTATGCTCAAAAACCCCGCTCCTCAACTTTTTTTGCGATACAATTTTCTATTTTGTTCGATTACGAATGTAACCACCAGTAACGGTGATAATCAATCCTGCTATCTCCATATCTAATAATTTAATAGTGAGTTCAGGAATGGGTAAATTAACCAGGGCCGCAATTGTATCAACTGGAATTGGGTGATGACGAATAACGGCAAAAATTTCAGGGTATAAAACAGTATTACTCTCTTTATTCTCAACACTATTTTGTCTATTTATTGTTGATAAAAAGCCACTATAGTGTTCTAAAATATCAGTTGGGTGAGTGACTAGATAAGCCCCTTGCTTGATTAAATAATGGGTTCCATGACTATTTTGATTATCGATATCACCCGGTAAGGCAAATACATCGCGATTTTGTTCAAGCGCATAACGAGCAGTTATTAGTGATCCACTTTTTTCAGATGCTTCAACCACAAAGGTTCCTAAACTTAATCCACTAATAATACGATTGCGACGTGGAAAGTATTCGGATCTTGCTTTTTCAAATGGATAAAATTCTGAAATGATGGCGCCATTTTGTGCCAAAATATCATTTGCCAATCGTAGGTTTGAGCGTGGTGAGATTTGAGCTAATCCACTACCTAAAACAGCTATAGTATTTCCTGATACCTCAAGAGCCCCTCTATGGCAAATAGCGTCTAAACCCAACGCTAATCCGCTAGTGACTGTTAAACCATTAATTGCTAATTCACCAGCGAAATATCTTCCCCATTGTGCACCATATTCACTAAATTCACGGCTACCAACCATGGCAATTTGTGGTGAATGTAATAATTGCCTATTACCCATAACAAATAACAATAATGGTGGTGAACTAATTTGCTTAAGTAACATTGGATAATCGGAATCACAATAAGCGATCAAATGTTTGGCTGGGTAAGGTGTTGCCAACCAATCGAGTATTGGCTCAAAATGAAGATAAGATGTTTCAAAAAAACGATCTTGGAGAGTTTTGGATAAACCTATTTTTTCCAATAATAGCGATACATCTCTTATTTTATTAGGTAGACCAGCACTAAAATAGTGAGCAATTTGCTCGAAATATCCCTTTCTTTTCTGACCAAGCATTGAAATTCGTAACAAAAACTCATATTTACTCATTACAGTCCTTTTCCTCTACATTGTTGCTTTGTGCCATATCTAGAAGGATTGATTAGATATATTTTAGTAATAGTCAACTAAATCTATTCATAGGCATAATAAATGTTTACAATGTAGGCGAATTTGAAAAAATACAAAATTGAGGAGTAGATCGAAGAATTTATGGCTATTTTACCGGTATTACGTTTCCCAGACGAACGACTTCGCAAAATTGCAAAGCCTGTCTCTAATTTTACACCAGAGCTACAAAACATTATCGATAACATGACTGAAACCATGTATGCCGAAAATGGTATTGGACTTGCAGCTACACAAGTAGATGTACATGAGCAGATTATTGTGATTGATGTGTCGGAAGATAGAAGCCAACTTTATGTGATTATCAATCCTGAGGTGATAAGCCAAGAAGGTGAAACTGGCATTGAAGAGGGATGTTTGTCGATACCTGACTGCCGTGGATTTGTTCCAAGATCAGAAAAAATCAAAATCAAGGCATTAGATCGTAATGGTAAACCTTATGAAATTGATGCTGATGAACTATTGGCAATTTGTATCCAGCACGAAATGGATCACTTAAAAGGTAAACTCTTTGTCGATTATCTCTCGCCATTAAAGCGTCAACGTATTGAGCAAAAGATGAAAAAGCTAGCTCGTGAAGAGCAAAAGAATCGATAAATTAAACCGCCATTAATTTGGCGGTTTTTTATTTAAGCTTTCATTATTTAGCTACAATCACCATAGCAGGTCGGATAAGTCGACCATTGAGTGTATAGCCTTTTTGGATAGTATTGACGATTTGTCCTGATTGATGTTCTGGTGATTCAACCATACTAATCGCTTGATGTAGATCTGGGTTTAATTGTGAATCAGCAGTATTTATCACTTCAATACCAAATTTTTTGACCGTATCCAAAAACGATTTTAATGTTAACTCTAATCCTTCTACAGTTGCTTTGTGCTCTGGATTATTTTTATCTGTAGATTCTAATGCGCGTTCAAGATTATCAATTACAGGTAAAAGCTCATTTGAGAATTTCTCAAGAGCATATTTACGTGCTTTGTCCACATCTTGTTCAACACGTTTGCGCACGTTATCAATTTCAGCTCGAGCACGTATCATTGCTTCACTTTCATTTTTTTTAGCAATTTCTAATGCTTGTTCAAGTTCAGCAATACGTGTATCTTTGGCTTTTAACTGCTCTTCAACACCTGGTTGAGATGGCGTTTGTTCTTCAGTAGTTTGCTCAGCTGGGACTTCAATGTTTGTTTCATTTTCTGACATATTATTCTCTTGTTCAGTCATACGGTACTCCAAATTTAGTCGAAAACTTAATGAATAACAGTTATTATGGGGGCAATTTTTATTATTACAAGTTTAACGATAAGATGATATCGTGTTTTTTAATCGGTAACTAAAAAATCTTTATATTTAAGTTAAAAAAACAAGGATATTTTATGGGTATACCATTTAAATGTGTTGGTTTGGTTGGGATTCCACGTAAATTAGAGGCGATTGAAACTCATCAGGTTCTATATGACTGGCTAGTTAACTTAGGTATTCAAGTTTTAGTTGAAGATCGGTTAGCGCAGTATATAAAATTTCCTAGTAGTGTATACGCAACTTTAGATACGATTGGTGAGCAAGCCGACTTAGCCATTGTTGTCGGTGGTGATGGTAATATGCTACGTTCGGCACGTCAATTGTCGCACTATAAAATTAAAGTGATTGGAGTAAATCGAGGTAATTTAGGCTTTTTAACCGATATTTCCCATGATCATGTTATTGAGCAATTAACTCCTGTTATCAAAGGGGACTATGATGATGATCCTCGGTTTTTATTGGAAGTGTCTATCTACAGTGATGGTCGGTTAATTAATTCTGGTTTTGCTGTAAATGAAATTGTAGTTACACCGAATACTGTTGCGCATATGATTGATTATGATGTGTATATCAATGAGCGCAATGCATTTTCACAACGAGCTGATGGTTTAATTATTGCAACGCCCACAGGATCGACTGCTTACTCGTTATCAGCTGGTGGGCCAATCCTTGCGCCGCACTTAGATGCGTTAATTATCACACCAATGTTTCCACACTCTTTAGCGGTCAGACCATTAGTGATTAAGAGTGATAATCCTATCCATCTTAAATTTCCAACAACAGCTTTGGATCTTAATGTTGCTTGCGATAGCCAAATTATCTTGCCTGTTAAACCAACACAAGAGGTAATTATTCGTCGCTCAGATTATGAGTTTAATTTAATTCATTCTAAGGATTATGATTATTTTAATAATCTTTCAAGCAAACTAGGTTGGTCACAAAAGATGTTTTGAATTTAATCGTTATGTTAAGAAAATTATCATTTAAAGGTAAACTATCTTTAAATGATAAATGTTAATACATAAACAGATAAAGAAGAGAATATGGCGGCGATAACATCGTCGACCATAATACCAAAACCGCCCGGCACACGCTTATCAAACCAACGAATAGGCCAAGGTTTGGCCATATCAAACAATCTAAATGCGACAAAAGCAATCGTCACCCATAGTATTGAAAATTGAGGAATGAAATACAGCGTTATCCACATACCGACAAATTCATCCCAAACAATATGACCCGAATCATGAGTATGGGTATCATCCGACGTTTTTTGGCAAATATAACAACCAAACACAAACGTCACTAAAATAAAAACCCAATATAAAGCAGGTTGTAAACCCAAAAATAAAAGCCACAGTGGTATCGCCATTAATGATCCCATAGTACCAGGCATAATGGGTGATAGCCCACTGCCTAATCCGACCGCTAAAAAATGAATTGGATTAGTGAGTTTTAGGTATTTTTTAAAATCTTTATTGCGTGCTTGTTTCGTCATTCTGATGATAATCGGTTGATAAAATTATGCCGACTTGAGGTCGGCAAAAAATTTGCTTAGCTAACTTTAGCCAGCACTAATAATATTTAGCTATATTATTAGTCTTTAGCTAAGGTTGCAACCATTACTGCTTTGATCGTGTGCAGGCGATTTTCGGCTTCATCAAAAACGATGCTATGTTTAGATTCAAAGACTTCATTTGTCACCTCTAAACCATTTTTCAAACCATACTGGGCAGCCATTTGTTGACCTACTGTGGTATTCATATCATGGAAAGCCGGTAAGCAATGCATAAATTTAACATTTGGATTCTCTGTTAATTTGATTACATTTTGATTGACTTGGTATGGGGTTAATAATTTCACTCGCTCATCCCACACTTCTTTCGGTTCGCCCATGGAAACCCATACATCGGTATAAAGAAAATCAACACCTTTCACACCTTCAGCGACATCTTCAGTTAAAACGATTTTAGCCCCTGTTGTTTTAGCTATCTCTTGGCACTTTTGAACAAGCTCTAATTCAGGTTGGCATGCTTTAGGTGCCACTAGTCGGATCTCCATACCCATTAAGGCTGCGCCTTCCATTAACGAATTGCCCATGTTATTACGAGCATCGCCTAAATAAGCAAATTTAACGCTATTAAGTGGGCGCTCGCCGATATGCTCTTTCATGGTCATAAAATCTGCTAAAATTTGCGTTGGATGCGCCTCAGTCGTTAAACCATTCCAAACCGGCACACCGGCATATTTTGCCAAAGTTTCAACAATATCTTGCCCATAACCTCGATACTCAATACCGTCATACATGCGTCCGAGTACTCGAGCTGTATCAGCAATCGACTCTTTATGCCCAATTTGGCTACCACTTGGCCCTAGATAGGTGACTTGAGCGCCTTGATCATATGCACCGACTTCAAAAGCACAACGAGTACGGGTTGAATCTTTTTCAAAAATTAAGGCAATATTTTTGCCAACCAAATGTTGTTTTTCGTTACCTTGTTTTTTTGCTTTTTTTAATTCAATAGCAAGCTGAATCAGCTGGTTAATTTCTGCTGGGGTAAAGTCGAGTAAACGTAAAAAATGACGTTGATAAAAACCATACATATTGAGCTCCTGATAGCGGTAAATATTGATACGATTCTATTTGAATAATTATTCAATTTCAAGTTAAACGGATTAAATTTATTTAACCTTGTGTTTTTTTATTGAATTGTCTAAAAAATTAGATTTTATTATTTAATTATTTTTTATAATATTGCTTTTTTTGTTCAAAATATTGTAATAAAATGATCGAATATTAAGTCCTTTAAAAACACAAAAATGAATTTTTATTCATTATTATTGGTTTTTTAATCAAAGGTTATTTGATCATGCAAACTTATGCCCTCCTTATACTACAAGACGGTTCACAATTTATCGGTAAATCAATCGGTGCCGAAGGACAAACTGTTGGTGAGGTTGTTTTTAATACCTCAATGACCGGTTATCAAGAAATACTCACCGACCCTTCCTATTGCGAGCAATTAGTCACGTTAACTTACCCCCATATAGGTAATGTCGGCACTAACAATGCCGATGCTGAATCTAATCAAGTTTATGCAAAAGGGCTGATTATTCGTGATTTACCACTATTAGCCAGCAATTATCGCAATGAGCTCGATTTATCGAGCTATTTAAAACAGCATAATGTTATTGCCATTGCCGATATCGATACTCGCCGTTTAACTCGAATCTTGCGTGAAAAAGGGGCTCAGCATGGTGTGATTATTACGGCAAACGAAAGAGAAACTTTACTTGAAAAAGCCGATACCGCTAAACAAATGGCGATCGATTTTAAAGGATTATCCGGACTGGACTTAGCCCAAAAAGTCACCTGCACAAAAAGCTATTTGTGGACACAAGGTGTGTGGACAAGAGAGCAAGAACACCCAGCAGCAAAAAACGCCTCCCCTTATCATGTTGTGGCTTATGATTTTGGCGTAAAACGTAATATCTTACGGATGTTAGTTGAGCGTGGTTGTAAATTAACCATTGTTCCGGCAAAGACCTCTGCCCAGGAGATATTAGCATTAAATCCTGACGGTATATTCCTATCAAATGGCCCCGGTGATCCGGCACCTTGTACTTATGCCATTGATGCCATTAAACAGTTTTTAGCCACTGACATACCGATATTTGGTATCTGTTTAGGTCATCAACTGTTAGCGTTGGCTTGTGGTGCAAAAACCATAAAAATGAAATTTGGGCATCATGGTGGAAATCATCCTGTTAAGGATCTTGAAAATAATCGAGTTATGATTACCGCCCAAAATCATGGTTTTGCCGTTGATGAAATGAGTTTACCGACTCACTTACGTGTGACGCATAAATCACTGTTCGACGGTTCGCTACAAGGTATTCATCATAATCAAAAACCCGCTTTTAGCTTTCAAGGTCACCCCGAAGCGAGTCCCGGGCCTCACGATGCCGCCCCACTATTTGATCACTTTATCGAATTAATTAAAATTTATAAGCAGGAGCAATAACATGCCTAAGCGAACAGATATTAATAGCATTCTCATTATTGGCGCTGGCCCAATTGTTATTGGTCAAGCTTGTGAATTTGATTATTCCGGCGCTCAAGCTTGTAAAGCTCTGCGTGAAGAAGGTTATCGGGTTATTTTAGTCAATTCTAACCCTGCTACCATTATGACCGATCCGGAAATGGCGGATGCAACCTATATTGAGCCGATTGATTGGACAACGGTGAGTAAAATTATTGAACAAGAAAGACCCGATGCCATTTTGCCCACCATGGGCGGACAAACTGCGCTCAATTGTGCGTTAGAACTGGATAAAAGAGGCATTTTAAAACAATTTAATGTCGAGATGATCGGCGCTACCGCTGATGCAATTGATAAAGCTGAAGATCGCAAACGTTTTGATCAAGCCATGAAAAAAATTGGTCTTGATACTGCCCGTTCCGGCATTGCTCACTCATTAAAAGAGGCTTATGCCGTACTTGAACAAGTTGGCTTTCCTTGCATTATCCGCCCTTCTTTTACTATGGGGGGAACCGGTGGCGGGATTGCTTATAACACTCAAGAATTTGATGAAATTTGTACCCGAGGACTTGATCTGTCGCCCACCAATGAACTCCTCATTGATGAGTCATTAATTGGTTGGAAAGAGTACGAAATGGAGGTGGTACGAGATAAAAATGATAACTGTATCATCGTCTGTTCGATTGAAAATGTTGACCCTATGGGCATTCATACCGGGGATTCCATTACCGTTGCGCCAGCTCAAACATTAACGGATAAAGAGTATCAAATCATGCGTAACGCATCGATAGCGGTACTTCGTGAAATTGGCGTTGAAACAGGTGGTTCGAATGTACAATTTTCGGTTGATCCTAAAACCGGACGCTTGATTGTGATTGAAATGAATCCAAGGGTATCACGTTCATCAGCATTAGCATCTAAAGCAACCGGTTTTCCAATCGCAAAAATTGCGGCCAAACTTGCGGTCGGCTATACCCTTGATGAGCTATCTAATGATATTACCGGAGGTAAAACGCCAGCGTCATTTGAGCCTTCAATCGACTATGTCGTGACAAAAATACCCCGCTTTAATTTCGAAAAGTTTGCCGGGTGTAATGATCGTCTAACAACTCAAATGAAATCAGTGGGTGAAGTGATGGCTATTGGGCGGACTTTTCAAGAATCATTGCAAAAAGCGCTACGAGGGCTTGAAGTCGGTGCGTGTGGTTTTGATCCGAAATTTGACAATTATGATGATGAAAAAAATCTCAGCAAAATACGTTATGAACTGCAAGAAGCGGGTGCTGAACGAATTTGGTATATTGCTGACGCTTTTCGAGCCGGCTTTAGTTTAGATGAAATTTTCACATTAACGAATATCGATCGCTGGTTTTTAGTGCAAATTGAAGAACTTATCAGCCTTGAAAACCAACTAAAATCGCAATCATTCGCTCGCCTTAATTCAGAATCATTATGGCAACTTAAGCGTAAAGGTTTTTCAGATTTACGTATTGCTAAACTGTTGAATGTTGAAGAACAAGACGTTCGTGATCGACGAAACCAATACGATATTCATCCTGTATATAAACGAGTTGATACCTGCGCGGCGGAATTCTCGACCGATACAGCTTATCTTTACTCAACCTATGAACAAGAGTGCGAAGCTAAACCACAATTCATTCGCCCTAAGATTATGATATTAGGCGGTGGACCTAATCGAATTGGACAAGGTATTGAGTTTGATTACTGTTGTGTACATGCAGCGCTGGCGCTCCGTGAAGACGGTTATGAAACAATTATGGTTAACTGTAATCCGGAAACGGTATCTACCGATTATGATACCTCAGATCGACTCTACTTTGAGCCAGTCACACTGGAAGATGTGCTTGAAATTGCTCACGTCGAAAAACCAAATGGCGTAATCGTACAATACGGTGGGCAAACACCATTAAAATTAGCCAGAGCGCTTGAAGTCGCTGGGCTACCGATTATTGGTACCTCGCCAGATGCGATAGATCAAGCTGAAGATCGCAAACGTTTTCAGTCGATTGTCGATAAGTTAAAGCTAAAACAGCCAGTTAATGCAACGGTTACCGATATTGAAGATGCGGTGATTAAAGCCGAACAAATTGGCTATCCATTAGTGGTCAGACCGTCTTATGTGCTTGGTGGTCGAGCAATGGAAATTGTGTATAACGAGCAAGATTTAAGGCGTTATTTTAAAACCGCAGTCAGTGAATCGAATAATGCTCCAGTACTACTTGATCACTTTTTAGATGATGCTATTGAAGTTGATATTGATGTCATTGCCGACGGCGAGCAAATCGTCATTGGCGGCATTATGGAGCATATTGAACAAGCGGGTATTCACTCGGGTGATTCTGCTTGTTCATTACCAACATATACTTTAAGCCCGGAAATTTTAGACCAATTGCGCAAGCAAGCTAAACAGTTAGCGTTAGAACTTAATGTAAAAGGGCTTATGAATGGACAATTTGCCGTCAAAGATAACCAAATTTATTTGATTGAAATCAACCCTCGAGCCGCTCGCACCGTGCCATTTGTGTCGAAAGCTACCGGTTTGCCACTAGCGAAAATCGCTGCACGAGTTATGACCGGGAAATCACTTGCTAAACAAAATATCACCGAAGAAGTCATACCGCCTTATTACTCAGTAAAAGAGGTGGTATTACCGTTTAATAAATTTAGTGGCGTTGACCCAATTTTGGGGCCTGAAATGCGTTCAACCGGTGAAGTGATGGGAATTGGTAAAACTTTTGCCGAAGCCTTTGCCAAAGCACAACTTGGTAGCTTATCAAATATGAAAAAATCGGGAAAAGCTTTGCTATCTGTTCGTGATCAAGACAAAACTCGCTTGTTAGAGATCGCTAAACGATTAATTGCGCATGGCTTTAGTATTGATGCTACTTTTGGCACTGCTAAGGCATTACAACAAGCTGGCATACCCTGCCAAATGGTCAAAAAAGAGAACGAAGGACGCCCCAATATTCATGACCATATTAAAAATGGCGAATATAGCTATATTCTCAATACCACATCTGGACGGGCTGCTATTGAGGCATCGAAAATCCTACGCCGTAGTGCTATTCAATATAAAGTGTATTACGATACCACGATGAATGCGGCCTATGCCACAACTGCCGCTTTAGACTGCGATCCAGCACAATATGTTGTTTCATTGCAAACACTTTATGCATAAATATTGGCTAAAAAGTAAGCCTGTAAAATACATAGCGGCTGACAGATTTGCGCAAAACAAGAACCTTAGTACGATTAAAATATAGTACTAAGGTTGATTTAAAAATGGTGATAATTTGCAGGCTTTTCGCACTTGTATTAACTTTACGCTAAATAAACCTTAATCACTTGCCATTGACTAATGTTGCATCTTATTTATTTGCTATATCCAAATTATAAGTAAATTTTTATTTAAATTGTCGACGATTTAATTAATTGTATTTATTTAGAATTTTGATTGACTATAGCTAAAATATCGGCCTCTGTCAGTTTCTGCGTCGGATTAGCAAAAGCGTAACAAGTTGGTTTTTTGTCAATAAAGACCTCTGATGTAAAATCCAAATTCTTAATATCATTAAAAATCCAGGCAGCAAGATAATAATTTTGTGTGCCGGTTAAATGATAATAAAGGTGAGATCCGCACTGCTGACAAAATGCTCTTTCAGCCCATTGTGATGAAGGATAATGATGTATATTGTCTTGACCTTCTACGGTAAGCTCTCCGTTATACATTAATGACATAAAAGGTCCGGCACTCCACTTCCGACAGGTTTCACAGTGACAGGCACTTAAATGTAAGTTTTTGAAAGGGACAACCAACTTAACTTTGCCACATAAACATGTCCCATGATACTCAGTTGACATAAATACTCCTTTTTGATTGAAATGAATAATTTTTACTCAAACCTAAATCATTATAACTAAAAAACAAGCAAATCTTGTCAAGAAGTTTCAGAAACACCCTACGTTTTAGTAAAAAAACCGTATTTATTTGTTTAAAAATGTTTAAAATTAGCTCGATTAAGCAAAAAGGTATTGCTTTATTATTTTATTACTATAATATAGCCACCTCTTTGACGCGGGGTGGAGCAGCTTGGTAGCTCGTCGGGCTCATAACCCGAAGGTCGTTGGTTCAAATCCAGCCCCCGCAACCAATTCCTCAAAAATCTATTCTAAATTATTCTTAATAATAAACTATTCTGATTTCGGTACAGCCAGTAGCGTTGATACAGCTTCACTAATTCTTCTAGCAATATAGCTATTATTCATGGTGTACAAATGGATACCGTCAACATTTTGTGAAACTAAATCAACAATCTGATCGATAGCATAAGCAATACCGGCGTCACGGAACGCATCAGGGTGATGCTCGTATTTCTCCATCATCTGTTTGAATTTCTTCGGTAGATTTACGCCACACATCGATACCATACGTTCAATTTGGTTTTTGTTCGTTACCGGCATAATCCCTGCTTCAATTGGTACATTAATTCCCATATCACGGGCTTTGTCTAAGAAAGTATAAAAATAGTCATTATCAAAAAATAGCTGTGATATCAGTTGATCTGTTCCGGCACTCACCTTTTCTTTTAAATGTATTAAATCTTGTTTTAGCGTTGATGCTTCAAG
Organism: Gilliamella sp. B3482; assembly: GCF_026536805.1. Taxonomy (NCBI): domain Bacteria; kingdom Pseudomonadati; phylum Pseudomonadota; class Gammaproteobacteria; order Orbales; family Orbaceae; genus Gilliamella; species Gilliamella sp. B3482. The sequence continues at coordinate 159,895 of NZ_JAFNNL010000005.1, forward strand.
ATGTCCTTCAGGATAACAGGCCCCAATCACATTAAAATCACCATTTTCTTTAATAAATGAAACCAGCTCGCTGGCATAGCGAAAATCATCTTTAGGTGTAACTGTCGGGCTAATATCACCTCGCAAAGCAAGCACATTATCGATACCGGCACATTTAAGATCATGAAGAATTTTCTGCATTTCTGCTTTATCAAAATTAATTCCCGGCAAATGAGCAACACTTTCAATGCCATAAGTATGTTTGACAGCGTGGGCGATATCAATTGTCGTTTGACCATTCAAACTACCACCAGCGCCATAAGTAACACTGATAAAATCAGGTTTGAAGTAACCAAGTTCACGCAATGTGCTATAGATTGTCTCTAAAGGTGACGTTTTTTTAGGGGGAAAAACTTCAAAAGAGAACACGGTTTTTTTATTAAAGAGTAAATTTGTTTTCATCTGTATCATCCATTGGTGTGATTACTATTATCCTTACTGACATTTCCGCCGCCAAAATCGGCGGCGGAAATTAAGGTAAAGCAAATTAATTAACGCTGTTAATTAAGCGTTTTTCGAACTTCTAATGTTGCTTGAACTAAATGTTCTAAACTTGCAACAACTTCTTTCTCACCACGAGTTTTTAAACCACAATCCGGATTAATCCAAAGTTTTTGCTTGTCAATTTTTGCCAGTAACTTCTCAATTGTTGCTTTGATTTCAGCAACCGGTGGTACACGTGGTGAATGGATATCATAAACACCCGGTCCAACTTCAGTTTTAAAATTATTGGCTTTAAGCACATCAATCAATTGTAGATTAGAACGTGATGCTTCAAATGAAATCACATCAGCATCCATGGCATCGATATCTTTGATAATGTCAGCAAATTCGCTATAACACATATGTGTATGAATTTGTGTATCAGCTTGTACTTTGCTGTGCACTAATCTAAATGCCGGAATAGCCCAATCAAGATATTCACTATTCCAATCAGCTTTACGTAATGGTAATTTCTCTTTTAACGCTGCTTCATCAATTTGGATGACTTTAATACCGGCCGCTTCAAGATCTAACACTTCATCACTGATTGCTAAACCAATTTGGAATACTGACTCTTTTTGTGAAATATCTTCACGAGGGAACGACCAGTTAAGGATCGTCACTGGGCCAGTTAACATGCCTTTAACGGGTTTGTCAGTTAGGCTTTGTGCATATTGTGAATATTCAACGGTAATTGGTTTAGAGCGTGAAATATCACCCCATACAATTGGTGGCTTAACACAACGAGTACCATATGATTGCACCCATGCTTTTTCAGTAAAGACAAAACCATTTAAGCTTTCACCAAAATACTCAACCATGTCATTACGTTCAAATTCGCCGTGAACTAACACATCAATACCAATCTGTTCTTGAAGCTTGATGCATTCTGCAATTTTTTGTTTGTTAAACTCGGTATATTCATTTAAACAAATTTCACCTTTCTTGAATTTTGCACGGTTTAAACGTACATCAGGTGTTTGCGGAAATGAACCAATCGTTGTTGTAGGTAATAATGGCAAATTAAAGGCTTTTTTCTGTGCTGCTTCACGTACTGAAAATTCTGGTAGACGGGTAAAATCAGACGCTTTTAAAGCCGAAACTTTTTGACGTACCGTTTGATTTGCTCCTTCACGCTCACGCGTAAATAGGGTTTGATTTGCTTTGTAAGCCGGACTATTTTCAAAATTCGAGTCTTTGACTAATTCACCAAGTTCAGCTAACTCTTGTAGTTTTTCTTGGGCAAAAGCAAAATAAGCTCGTTGTTGAATCGTTAATTTAGTTTCGTTTTGTAATGTATAAGGTACATGCAGTAACGAACAGGAAGTATTAATCACAATGTTTGCCGCTTTTTGCTTAATTTTTGCGACTAATTCCAATGTTTTTTTATAATTATTTTTCCAAATATTTTTACCATTTACCACACCAGCAAATAACACTTTATCAGCCGGGAAACCATGACTTTCAAGTAATGCTAAGGATTGTTTACCTTCAACAAAATCAAGTCCGATACCGTCAAATGGTAACGCCACTAATTGTTGGTAACAATCACGCACATCGCCAAAGTAAGTTTGTAAAACCACTTTGGTTGTACCTTTAACGGATAAAATTGACTGATAAAGCTCATTGAATAAAGCGATATCTTCATGAGTTAAATCAGTCACTAAAATTGGCTCATCAATTTGTATCCACTGCGCACCAAGTGCAGTAAATTTCTGAATAATTTCTTGATAGGCTTTAATAATATCGGCTTTAAAATCAACTAGCTGTTTATTACCTAAATACTGTGCTAATTTGAAAAAGGTTAATGCGCCAATCACAACCGGTTTGGTTTGAATACCTAATGCTTTGGCTTCTTGATATTCGTCAAAAGGTTTGGTACTGGCTAGTTTTATTTGTAGTGAATCTTCAATTTCTGGCACTAAGTAGTGGTAATTAGTGTTAAACCATTTTTTCATTGCCAGCGCTCGCACATCACCTTTTTCACCTTGATAACCACGCGCCATGGCAAAATAACGATCGAGTTCAGGTAAGCCTAAATCTTGATAACGTTTAGGGATAACATTCAGTAAACAGGCCGTATCTAATACTGCATCATAAAATGAAAAGTCATTAGATGAGATTAAAGCAATTTTATGTGATGCTTGTTGTTGTAGATGTTCAGCACGTAGGGCTTTTGCTTCATTTAATAATTCAGCTTGGGTTTTGTTACCTTTAAAATAAGCTTCGGTTGCAAATTTAAGCTCACGAAGTTTACCAACACGAGGATATCCAATAACTGCAGTATTCATTTTCTTTTCCTTATTTAGCATTTAGCACTTTTCTTTAGTGGTTAAAAAGATAGCAAAAAAAAATGTTATTGAATAATTCTAGTTTTTTATCAAAAGATATAGTTTTTAACTATATCAAAAGATATAAAAAAATCCCTCTGTTTTTCAACAGAAGGATTGAAACAGATGAAAATTAATAAACTAACTACTGGCGCCATTCGCCACGGATTGGTCTTGAAAAATGAGCAAGCACAGCGATCATACAGATTTCGATCGATACACCCCAATAGATATGCCCTAAAATTTCACTCCAAAGTTCATAACCATTTAGGTTCCATAACCAACCAACGGTGCCTTGCGGATCATAAGCGGGATGACGAAAACCTAATAGCGGAATTAAAAAACCGTGCATCATAACGGTAATGATAATGCCATAAAATGCACCATACCATAATCGAATATTATTCCAGAAGTAGGCAATAAATACATAAACGAAGGCAAAGGCAAAACTAAATAACCAGTGATAAAGTGTTACTGCGCCCGAAACGATTGCCGTTTGGTAAACATAATCAAGTGAATGAGAATTAATGCCTAACCAACCAAGCCATGCATCAATGTGTGCCGCAGGTGGTGAAATTTCCCCAGGAACACGAGGAGGCATATTAACTTCTGAACCCCATTTAACCAGTGCGCTAATGAATCCACCAATCAGAGTAGTCCAAACAATAATTTGTCGATTTATTTTATTTCCAAACATTTAATAATACCTTTATAGTTTAAAAGCTTGTAAATTATATCCGTAAGCAACCGTGGAAGAAAGGGGAATAAGCTGAATTGATCGAGTATAAAAGTTATTGTTATAATTGGTAAAAATTATTTATTAAGCGTCTTTTAATAGCATCCTAAAAAGTAGCAAATAAATTATCCATGGATTTAGGTTATGAATGTCGAAATTGTACAATTTCCTGCATTAGCCGTCATTGAACATTATGGTTCACCTTTATTAGAGAATAACACTCTAAATAAATTCATTAAATGGCGACAAGAAAACAATTTTTTAGATAGTCAAAAGTATCAAAGTTATGGTATTCATTATACCAATCCCAACACGACGCCTCTCAGTGGGCATCATGTCGATTTTGCAATATCGATAAATTGCACAATTCCCTCAAATGATTACGGAATCATCAATAAAAAAATACCACAACTTCGTTGTGCCAAGGCAAGGGATATTGGCTCTAGAGAAAATAATCAAGCCATTATTTACTTACTTGAAACATGGCTTCCACAAAGTGGCGAGCGGATAGAGAACTTTCCTCCAATTTTCCATTATGTAAATGTCGGTTTAAACATTCAACCACAAGAGATGATCACTGATGTTTATTTGCCATTAGCGTAAATTAATTATTATCTTTTTAAAAATTAATGCTTATAAAAATAATTAACTGTATTTATTTACAGTGTTTTTGCTGTTATACTGCCAATATGGTAACCAACCTTATGTATTAATTTATTATGATAACGCAATTGACTATTAATAATTTTGCTATCGTCGATCAGTTGTTAGTTGATTTTACAACAGGGATGACCGCAATTACGGGTGAAACAGGCGCAGGTAAATCGATTGCGATCGATGCATTAGGGCTTTGTTTAGGAAATCGTTCTGATGCTTCAGCTATTCGTAATGGAGCTGATCGGGTTGATATTTCAGCCAGTTTTGTTCTTGATGATACTCCAGCAGCATACTCCTGGTTAACCGAAAATCAACTTGATGAAAGTAATGAATGTATTTTAAGAAGAGTTATCAATCAAGATGGGCGTTCGAAAGCATTTATTAATGGGCGTGCTGTTCCTATCTCACAATTAAAAGATTTAGGACAAATGTTAATACAAATTCATGGCCAACATGAACATCAGCGTTTATTACGAAGTGATTATCAACAAATTTTACTTAATCATTATATGAATGAGCCGACACTATTGTCGAATATGCAACAAGCTTATAAACAATGGAAATCAGCAAGCCAAGCTTATCAACAATATCTTTCTTCCAAACAAGAGCGTGATGCTCATGTTCAGTTATTACAATATCAATTAAAAGAGTTAAATGAATTTTCACCAATTGAAGGTGAATATCAACAAATCGATGAAGAATATAAAAAATTATCCAATAGCGAACAGCTAATTAATCTTAGCCAACAATCTATCATGCTATTAGATGAAGCAGATGAATATAATGTCAGCAACATGCTTAATAGTGTTAAACAAAGTATTCATGAGTTGGTCGCATTAGATCCTTCACTGAATGATGTTTTAGCTATGTTAGAAGATGCCGCTATTCAAATTAAAGAAGCTAGCTATGAATTACGCCATTATAGTGAGAGCTTAGAGCTCGATCCTGCAAGAGTGATGCAACTTGAACAACGCTTGTCTAAACAAATTGCTTTAGCGCGAAAACATCATGTTTCTCCTGAAGCATTACCTGAGTTACATCAAAATTTACTTAATGAATTTAAGCAGATTAATCAACAAGATGAACAAGGTGAACAGTTAAAAGAAGAGATCAAAAAGTATCAACAAATTGCGATAGAACTGGCTGCAAAATTGCATCAAAAACGATTAACAGTGAGTAAAACGTTGGCTAAAAAAGTAATGGCTATTATGCACGATTTATCTATGCCAAACGGTCAATTCAGTATAGATGTTATATTTGATGAAAATCGATTAAGTGAAGATGGCGCAGACCAAGTTTCTTTTTTAGTGAGTACTAATGCTGGGCAAGTCGTGCAGCCATTAGCCAAAGTTGCATCTGGTGGTGAATTGTCTCGTATCGCACTAGCCATACAGGTTTTGACCGCGCAAAAAATGGATACCCCAGCGTTGATTTTTGATGAAATTGATGTCGGTATTAGTGGACCAACAGCGGCTAAGGTTGGGCAACTGTTAAGGCAACTTGGTGAGTCAACACAAGTCATTACGGTAACGCATTTACCACAGGTAGCAGGTCAAGCTAATCAGCACTATTTTGTCAGTAAGCAAACGAATGGTAAACAAACATCGACAGATATGCAAAGATTAGATGAAAATGGACGTTTAAATGAACTAGCTCGGTTGTTAGGTGGGGATAAAATTACAGATGCAACGCTTGCCAATGCGAAAGAGTTACTTATTATCTAATTTAATTATGGTAATATATCGCCTTTAATTGGGATCGGAGAATAACGAGATCATGAGTCTATCTGGTAAACATATTTTATTAGGGATAACTGGTGGCATTGCTGCTTACAAATGCCCTGATCTTGTCCGCCATCTAAAAAAAGCAGGTGCGCAGGTACATGTGGTATTAACTGAGTCAGCGAGCCATTTTGTTACGCCAATGACATTGCAAGCATTGTCTGGTAATACGGTATCAAGTGATTTATTTGACCCTTCTGCTGAACTATCGATGAGTCATATTGAATTAGCTAAATGGGCTGATTTGGTATTAATCGCTCCCGCTACGGCGAATATCATTGCGAAAATGGCAAATGGTATTGCTGATGATCTTTTATCAACAGTGTGTCTTGCAACACCAGCTAAAATTGCCATAGCGCCAGCTATGAACCAACAGATGTATAAAGCTGCTGCAACTCAACAGAACTTAGCGACATTAGCTTCGCGAAATACCTTAATTTGGGGGCCTGATGATGGTTTTCAAGCTTGTGGTGATTTTGGTCCAGGACGAATGGTTGAACCTGCAACCATTGTTAAGCATGTTGAGAAGTATTTTTCAGCAACGTCAACACTTGCTGGAACCGAGATTACCATTACTGCAGGCCCAACCATTGAAGAGCTTGATCCGGTACGCTATATCAGTAATTACAGTTCAGGTAAAATGGGTTATGCTATTGCTCAGGCAGCGGCTGAAATTGGAGCAACAGTAAACTTAATCAGTGGCCCAGTTAATTTAGCAACTCCAAATAATGTGAATCGCATTAATGTAAAAAGTGCTAATGAGATGTATGATGTGGCATTAAAGTTAGCTAAAAAATCATCAATTTTTATTTCTTGTGCTGCTGTTGCTGATTATAGAGCTAAAACTATTGCCACGAAAAAAATTAAAAAAACCGATGATAGTAATGAACTTGTTATTAAATTAGTTAAAAATCCTGATATTGTTGCCAACATTGCTTCATTAAAGAAAGGACGTCCGTTTGTTGTAGGCTTTGCCGCTGAAACCAATAACATAAAGGCTTATGCCCTTAAAAAATTAACCACTAAGAACTTAGATTTGATTTGTGCTAATGATGTGTCTGACAAGAAAATAGGCTTTAATTCTGATCAAAACGCATTAACCCTTTATTGGCAAAATGGTGAACAAACGTTACCATTAAGCAATAAGCAAGAATTAGCAAAAGAATTACTTCAAGCAGTTATAATACGATATAAAGCGAGTCATGATGAAAAGAAAAATTGATATAAAAGTATTAGATAAACGTTTAGGTAACGAGTTTCCACTGCCAACTTACGCAACTGAAGGTTCCGCAGGTATTGATTTAAGAGCGATGTTTGATAAAACAACCGAAATCAAAGCAGGCGAAACAATCTTAACCCCAACCGGATTATCAATGCATATTGCTGACCCTAGTTTAGCTGCATTAGTATTACCTCGTTCAGGCCTTGGTTCAAAAAATGGTATTGTCCTTGGTAATTTAGTCGGTTTAATTGATTCCGATTATCAAGGACAGTTGTTTGTTCCCCTTTGGAACCGAAGTCAAAACCCATTTGTTATTGAGCCAGGTGATCGTATTGCTCAATTAATTATTGTGCCAGTCGTGCAAGCAGAATTTAATATTGTTGATGATTTTATCGAATCAGCGCGTGGCGAAGGTGGATTTGGGCATTCAGGTAAGAAATAATCGTGAGTAGCAAAAATAAAAATCGTAAAGAAGATATACTTCAAGCATTAGCAACAATGCTTGAATCCAATGAGGGAACACAACGAATAACTACTGCTAAATTAGCTGCAACTGTTGGTGTTTCTGAAGCGGCATTGTATAGGCATTTTCCAAGTAAAACTAAAATGTTTGAAAGTTTGATCGTTTATATTGAAGACATTCTGCTTTCTCGCATCAATGTGATTTTGCAAGATGAACCAAAAACATTTACGCGGCTTCAACTTATTTTGGCTTTAATCCTTGGTTTTTCTGAAAAGAATCCTGGGTTGACTCGGATTATGACTGGGCATGCGTTAATGTTTGAGCAAGACCAATTGCAAGAACGAATCAGTCAATTATTTGAACGTATCGAAACGCAGATAAAGCAAGTTATACGAGAAAGAAAAATCCGTGAAGGTGTGGCCTTTACCACTGATGAACGTATTTTATCTAGTCAGTTACTTGCTTTTTGCGAAGGAATGATGGCTCGTTATTCCCGTTCTGGTTTTAAATATCTACCAACAACAAACTTTGAAACCCGTTGGGCTTTATTAGCAAAACAGTTAGTTTAAACCAATTTAATCGCAATTATTCAATTAACTATTTCTGTTATTTTTACAGAGGATAATTTCATGAGTATTGAAAATATAGTAAACCAGATTTGGTTGTTTATTGAGAAATATGATGGCGTAGTAATCAGTTATATTGCTCATTTTTGTTTTGCCATTCTTATTTTTTTAATTGGTCGAACAATTGCTAAATTTGTTGCTCGTCAATTAAGAAGAATTTTAACTAATCGCCATGTCGATCCGACTGTAGTTAAATTTGTTAGTTCTTTATCTTATTATGCCATTATTGTTATGACGCTAGTTGCCGTGTTAGGTCAACTTGGTGTGCAAACCGCATCAATTGTTGCGGTAATTGGTGCCGCCGGCTTAGCCGTAGGTTTAGCTCTGCAAGGTTCGTTGTCTAATTTTGCAGCTGGTGTCATTTTAATTATCTTTCGCCCATTTAGAGTTGGTGAAACAGTCATTATTAATAATCAGCAAGGTGTTATTGATTCGATTCAAATTTTTTCAACAACTATTGTCACGCCAACGAATGAAATGGTCGTCATTCCAAATGGACAAGTGGTTAGTGCAAATATTATTAACTATACTCGTTTGCCAGAAAGACGTTTAGATATAGTTGTTAATGTGGGATATGATTCTGATATTCAGAAAGTTTATAAAGTATTAAGAGAAGCTGTAAATAAAACTGATAATATTTTAACGAGTAAAGAACCGATTATACGTTTGGATTTGCTGGATGCTTCATCCATGAATTTTAATGTTTTAGTCTGGACGTTAAATGCTAATTATGGACCAGTAAAAGCTGTATTACTTGAGAATATTAAAAATGGGCTAACTGAAAATGGCATTAATATTCCTTACCCAACTATGGATGTAAATCTTAGTTCTCCGTCGTAATTTTCAACTACATTATGTATTCCGTTGTCATTGAACAACGGAATCATTTTTCAAAAATTAGATATCTTGATCCATGTTTAAAGCTGGTTTATCACAATCAGGACAACCAACAATTTTAGCAGGAACACCAGCTACTGTTGTATGTTCAGGAACAGGCTCTAAAACGACTGAACCAGCTCCAATTTTTGCTCCTTTACCTATTTCTATATTTCCTAAAATCGTTGAGTGCGCACCAATCATTACTCCTTCACGAATTTTAGGATGACGATCGCCATTTTCTTTTCCGGTTCCACCTAATGTCACTGATTGTAAAATAGAAACATCATTTTCAATAACTACGGTTTCACCAATGACTATCCCTGTTGCATGGTCAAACATAACACCACAGCCAATTTTAGCTGCTGGATGGATATCAACGCCAAATACAATAGCAATTTGACTCTGTAAAAAAGTTGCTAGTGATTTACGGTTTTGTTTCCAAAGCCAGTGTGCAATTCGATAAGCTTGTAGTGAAAGAAAACCTTTATAATAAAGTAGCGGTGTGGAATAGTAATTGGTTGCTGGATCTCGAATGTAAACAGCAAGTATATCGGTAATCGCGGCATTGATTATGTTGTTATCTGCTTGATAAGCTTGTCTAGCAATTTCTCGAATCTCAATTGCCGGTACAACTTGGGTTGCAAGCTTGTTAGCTAAAATATAACTTAATGCACTACCTAAATTTTCATGATTAAGTAGAGTTGCATGGAAATAGCTTGCTAACATTGGCTCACTTTCAACGAGCTTTGATGCTTCTTCTCGGATTGTCTGCCATAACATGTCCGGTTTAACCACTTTTTTGCTTGTATTCACACCAAGTACCTATATAGATTTAAACGTCAGTCTCAACAATTTATATTGTTTCGCAAACTAAGAATAGAAGCAAGCTTTCTCTATAGATATTATAAAATTATAAAATGGGAACAATTTGTTCCCATTTTTACAACATTTAAGAATGATGGTTATTTTTCTGTTTTTTGTTTATTGTCACTTAAAGTAAATGTTGCAATAAATAAAATGACAAATACTATTGCTGCTAGTACATAGAAAGTAGTTGAATATCCTGTTTTATCAAATAACTTACCTACAATCCATGACAATACAATAACACCTACATTTGATGAGATGTTAAATCCAACTAAGTATAGTGTGGATGATAGTCTCGCATCAAAGTTGGCTACAGCGTATTTAAATACTGCTAGAATAAATAGTGGTGTTTCAATTGCGTGGAAAAGTTTAACTAATGAAATTAGATAAACATTATCTAACGTTGCAGATAATGAGATTCGGCATACCATTACCAACGCTGCTGCTAGTAAAGCTTTTTTTGCACCAATTTTATTAATAAAATAGGGTACTAGAATCATACAAGCTGCTTCTAAAAAAACTTGGAAAGAATTTAAATATCCATAAACTTGATAGCCACTTTCTGGTTTATCAAAGAAGCTGGTATAGAAATTTGGGAATAGTTGCTGATCATATATGGTATAAAAGCTATTAGTACCAATTATAAAAAAGACAAATAACCAAAACTTTTTCATACCAAATAGTGAAAAAATTTCACTCATGGTAGGGATAGATGGTTTTTCCATGACGGCTTGTGTTTTACCGTTTGCCAAAGACTCTTGTTTAGGTTTAAAAACTAAATTGATGGTGAAATAGATAGCTGCAACCCCAGATGCCATCCAGAAGTTAATGTGAGGGTTAATGCCAAATAAAATGCCAGCAACAAAAGTTGCAGCAGCATAACCAAATGATCCCCAGAATCTTGCTGGGCCAAATTCAAAACCAAATAGACGACTAATTCGCTCGATAAAAGAGTCAATCAAAGCACATCCAGAAATAAAACCAGCACTTAAGACTGGGGCACCAATACAGACACCCAAAATAAAATCATTTCGAAGTAAAGGCTCATAGACATAAATTAAAAACGGGCCAATAAGTAACATGATAATACTTTGGAAGGTAATTACCGCTTTACCTATCTGCAATTTATCTTGGATAATGCCATAAAAAATCATAAAAAACATGGCTGCAGCAGAGTTAGCAGAATAAACAACCCCTAATTGTTCACCAGATAAACCAATTTGGCTTTTGAGCCAAATGGCATAAAAAGACCACCAAAGTGACCATGCTGCATAAAAGGTAACAAGATAGCCTGACGAGAACCAATAATTTCTATTTTGTATTATATCTATATTCATTTTCATTCTCTTTTTATGTTGAAGTTTAACGTTAACATGTTAATGTTAACATTATTGTCATAATTGGAATAAAATAGAAACAACCAATTATCATAAATGTTACTTTCCTCACACTTTTTATCATTTTTATTTGTGGTATCATCATACAAAGCTAAAATTTATTATTATTTTTAATGTGAGCAAAAGGATTCAACTATGGCTTCACTCAAGGATGTTGCTAGATTGGCATCAGTTTCATTGATGACGGTTTCTCGAGCAATCAATAATCCTGACAAACTCAATAAAGAAACATATAAAAAAGTGAAGAAAGCTATTGAGGAGCTTAATTATGTGCCGGATTTATCTGCACGAAAGATTCGAGGAGATAATTCTGGCCCTTATGCTATTGGTGTGCTGGCATTAGAAACGGCGACAACGCCATTCTCAGTTGAATTACTTCAAGCAATAGAAAAAACAGCTCAACAACATGGTTGGAATACGTTTATTGTTAATTTATTTGATGATAAAGATGCTGATCATGCGATTAATACTCTTTTATCTTATCGACCTAATGGTATTATTTATACAACAATGGGGTTAAGAAAAGTTCAACTGCCAGATAAATTGCTCGGTAAAAATGTGGTATTAGCAAACTGCATTAGTGATTCTGAGCAGCTTGCTTGTTACATCCCTGATGATTATTCTGGTCAATATCAAGCGATGCAGAATGTAATAAATAAGGGATATAAAAAACCATTATGTATCTATCTATCAGAAAATACTTTAGCGGGTAAAATTAGGCGTAAAGCTGCTGAGCAAGCATGGTTAGATGCTGGCAACGATTTAAACGATATCAAGAGTTATCATACTTTAATGTCACCTGCAAACCTTTCCCTAGAATATATGATGACGATAGAAATTTTGGCAAAACATTGTGTTAAAAAACCAGATTTTGATGTATTAATTTGTGGTAACGATAGAATTGCTTTTGTTGCTTATCAATTTTTACTTGGTAAAGGATTTCATATTCCCAACGATGTTGCGGTTCTTGGTTATGACAATATGGTTGGTACTGGTGAACTTTTTTATCCTTCACTGACTACTGTACAATTACCACATTATGAAATAGGTCAAAAAGCAGCTCTGCATATAATCAATAGTGAAAGTAAAAAAACTATCACTCACATACCATCACCATATTTAGAACGAGAATCTTTATAACAAAAAAACCACCTTAGTTGGTGGTTTTTTTATAAATTATTCATAAATTGATTTTAATTGCCAGCTATCTAATTTGGTAATTTTTGCTTGTCCATTTTCGGCAAATAAGTTAATTAACCTTTTTGCTGGTAATTTAGGATAAATACGGCTTGAGAGGCTATATAAATCTTTATTTATGAAAACTTCGACTGATGATGCATCAACAAAAATATGTAATGTTAGTTTTTTGGTTTTTGGTAATGGCACACTTCGATAACCTTTTAAGTCAATTCCAGAAAGACTTCGGTCTAGAATGATGCGGTTAGCTTGCCGATCAATGTACAATAAGGTTGCTTGCTTACCATCTGGTGTCGCAGCAAGTTGTAATCCAAAACGTTCAGCATTACTATTGACTAAATCAATTTCAACATTAATTTCACAACTAATTGATTCAATTTTGGTATTTTTTAATTCACTATTTAATTCAATATTAGTTAATGATTGTGGTTTTTCGCGAAGTGCCACAAGTTCTTTAATTGGTCGATTACGAACTCTATTTTGTCGATCTAGGATTAATTCGCGTGGTAAAGTGAATGCTCCCATCCATTTATCATGTTTACTTGGCATTTTTGATTCCCACATATCCATCCAACCAAACATAATACGACGACCATCTGCTGCGAGGAATGATTGTGGCGCATAAAAATCGTGACCAAAGTCCATCTCTTGGAATGATTTGATTATTGAAAATGGCTTACCTGGCTGCCAATCTCCAACGATATAGCCAGATTGGAATCGATTTCGATATTGATAACCTTTTGCTTGCATACCTTGTGGTGAGAACATTAATATCCATTTATCTCCTAATGGGAAAAAGTCTGGACATTCAAGCATATAAACATTCGGATCGATATCACTGATAAGAACTTGTTCAAACTTCCAATCTTTTAAATCAGTTGAACGATAAAGTAACACTTGACCAACATCATTGGTTTCTCGCTGACCAACTACCATCCACCATTTACCATTTTGTTTAAACACTTTAGGATCACGAAAATGCATAATCCCTTTTTTGGGTGTAAGTACAGTTCCATGTTTTTTAAAATTAATACCATCTTTACTTGTGGCAAGACATTGAGTTTCTCGGATATGTTCATCATTACCTTGACCATTTAACCATATATGGCCTGTGTAAATTAAGCTCAATTCGCCATTATTATCTACAGCTGAACCTGAAAAACACCCACTCTTGTCATAATCATGATCTGGCGCAATTGCAATTGGTAATCTTCGCCATGTAATAAGATCATCACTTACTGCATGTCCCCAGTGCATTGGTCCCCAATTCTCATTATAAGGATGGTGTTGATAGAAAGCATGATATTGTCCTTTATAATAGACTAAGCCATTTGGATCATTCATCCAACCAGCTTGAGGTGATAAATGGAAATGAGGATAATATTGCTTATTCATTTCTTTTTCTAATTTTTTTATAGCTTGGTTAGCTTTATCAATTGCATTTGTCATAACATTCCCTTCTTTTATCATGAGTTAGGTTAATACGATTACATACTACATTAATTTTTTTGTTAACGTTAACTTATAGTGAAATAAACGTTAAAATATGTGATGATAGTCACATATTTTTAACGTTAACAATGATTTTTTTTATAAATGATTTAGTTTATAGTTAATATTGATTATCAACACATCAGCTAATCAATGCTTAATGAATTAATTTGAGTATGCTGAGATATTAATGACACACAAATTTAACCTATTAATAATATGAGTGACAAAATGAATAATACAAAAGTATGGTCTCTTGGTGATGCTGTTATTGATTTATTACCATTTGGTGAAATGAACTACCGAGCCTGTGCTGGAGGTGCTCCTGCAAATGTAGCTATTGGTATTGCTAAGTTAGGACTGCCCTCTGGTTTTATTGGTAGAGTTGGTAATGATCCATTTGGTCACTTCATGGAAAAGACTTTTTGTGAGCATCATGTTGATTGCCAAAGTCTTGAAAAGGATGAGGAGCATAGAACAAGCACTGTTGTTGTTGATTTAGGTGAAAATGGTGAACGAAGTTTTACCTTTCTTGTTTCACCTTCGGCCGATCAATTTTTGTCAGAACAAGCACTTCCTGATTTTAACCAAGATATTCTTCATTTTTGTTCTTTAGCATTAGTTGGAACAACTTGTCGACAAACGCTCAAACAAGCTATTGAGAAACTCAGTGATAAAAATGGTTTAGTTAGTTTTGATATCAATTTACGTGAACAAATGTGGCAAGATAAAAATGAAATGCGCACAATTATCACTCAATTCTGTCATGATGCTGACATTCTTAAACTCTCTGATGAAGAGTTGTTTTGGTTAACTGAGAGCCAAGATTGGCATGTAGCACTCGATAAATTGCAACAACATTATAATGCACCACTTAAGTTAGTTACTAAAGGTAGAGATGGTAGTATTGTGTTATGGCAAGGTAAAACTTTTACTTTTGACTCATTTCATGTCAATAGCATTGATACAACTGGAGCTGGAGATGCATTTGTTGCAGGATTACTTAGCAGTATTGCTTTATCAGGTATGCCAGAGGATAAATTAATGTTAGAAAGTATGATGACTATAGCCAGCGCATGCGGAGCACTAGCTACCACCAAAAAAGGTGCATTAACGGCATTACCAGACAGTGGTTTTTTACAATCATTTATTAGTGATAATCCTGCACTAATAGCGAAACAGATGGGATAGTAAAATGACTGAAAAGGAGAAAATGTTAACAGGTTTACTTTATAATCCTTGTATTAATGAGCTTGAAAAAGAGCGAATTTATGCACAAGATCTCTGCTTTCAGTTAAACCAACTATCACCTTCAGCAGTGGATAAACGACAACAAATTTTTAGAAAGCTATTAGGTAAAACACCGAAGCAATTTACAATTATGCCCGGTTTTCAATGTGATTATGGCTACAATATTGAAATTGGAGAGAATTTTTTTGCTAATTTTAACTGCATCATGCTTGATGCGGCCAAAATTACATTCGGAGATAATGTCCTTGTCGCACCCAATTGCGGTTTTTATACCTCAGGTCACCCACTTAATAGCCAAATACGCAACAGTGGACTTGAGTTTGCCAAACCGATTACGATCGGTAATAACGTTTGGATTGGTGGTAATGTAATTGTACTACCCAATGTGACTATCGGCGATAATACGGTTATTGCAGCTGGCAGTATTGTAGATCGAGATATCCCTTCAAATGTCGTTGCCATGGGTACGCCATGCCGAGTGTATAAAACACTTTAATGCCATTTAAACTATCTGTTTGCTACATTGTGCTCTAGCCCATGCATCAATAGTGAACACATCATCAATAGTGGCAGGTTCCGGAAAATTAAGTTGATCTAACGTGATTGCAACCTGTTTGGCAATATCCATAAAACCAATTTTATGCTGTAAAAATGCTTCAACTGCCACTTCATTGGCAGCGTTAAGCGCTGTTGTTGCCGCTTGCCCTTCACCACAAGCCTCAATGGCTAATTTTAAGCATGGATAGCGAATAAAATCGGGTTGATTGAAGGTTAATGATGAGATTTGAGTAAAATCTAAAGCAGGTACACCGGATGAAATACGTAATGGATAAGACATTGAATAAGCAATTGGCGTACACATATCTGGCACGCCTAATTCTGCAATAATACTGCCATCTAGATAACGAACCATTGAGTGAATAATCGATTGAGGATGTACAATAATCTCCATTTGCTCAGAACTAGCATTAAACAACCAACGAGCTTCAATATATTCCAAGCCTTTATTCATCATCGTTGCTGAATCAACAGAAATCTTTTTACCCATTGACCAGTTAGGATGTAAAGTCGCTTGCGCAGGTGTGACTGAAGTTAATTGATTTAACTGTAGCTCCCGAAAAGGTCCGCCAGATCCGGTTAACACAATTTTGGCGATACCATGATCAGTCAGATTAGCAAATCCAAGATCATGCTGCACTGCGGTAGGTAAACTTTGAAAGATCGCATTATGTTCACTATCGACCGGCAGTAGCTCGGCGCCATATTGCTTCACCGCTTGCATAAATAAATGCCCACAAGTGACTAATGACTCTTTATTAGCGAGTAAAATGCGTTTACCTTTTTTAATTGCAGCAAGAGTCGGCCTTAATCCCGCAGCACCAACAATTGCAGCCATAACTTGGTTAACTTCGGGAAGCTGTGCTAAATCACACATAGCTTGCTCACCACTCAGTACTTCTATATTCAATTTTAGGTTAGCTAAATTTGCTTTAAGCTGCTGCGCTGCTTGTTTGCTCGCCATAGCAACATATTTTGGTTTAAACTCCTGACACTGCTCTGTCATTTTTGCAACATTAGCGCCACCTACTAGCACATAAGCTTTGTATAAAGTTGGATTTTGCCGAATGACGGCTAACGTGCTACAGCCGATCGATCCTGTTGAACCTAAAATTGCGATATTTTTCATAATTAATAAATTAAACCAATGTTATTTTCTTCAAAGTAAGCGACGTAGCCTAAATCCGGCGCTCTATCGGTCATCACCAAATTAAACTGATCAAGGTTACAAATAAAAGCCGGTTTAATTTGATTAAACTTAGTATGATCGGCAATTAAAATATTTTGATTAGATTTTTTCATCGCCTGATGCTTCATATTCAGTTCATCAAAATGGTAACAAGTTGCACCTTGAGTGAGATCAATACCCGCTGCCGAAATAAAAGCTTTATTTGGACAGATAAAATCGAGCGGATTTTGGGAACTAATGCCGGTAAAAATTGCATTATTAAGCTGATATTGCCCACCACATAAAATGATTTTACATTTTGGTTTGTTTTGTAACGCTAGAAAGGCATTGAGTGAATAGCAGATTGCAGTAAAGGCAATATCATCACTAATTTCATCAATGATAAATTGCATGGTTGTACCACAATCAAAAAAAATGGTGTCGTTCTCATCAACAAATTGGCTAACTAGTTTGCCGATATAACGCTTTTCATCTACATGTTTATCTTTTTGATCTGAAACAAAATATTGCGATATGGTATGGCGTTCTTGGTTAACAACATAACCGCCTAAAACAGCTAAACATGAAGATTGATTACTAAGATCTCGACGAATCGTCATTTCAGAAACAGCAAGCATTTGCGCTGCTTGCTTTAAATGAATTTTACCGGTAGTTTTTAATTGCTCAATAAGTGCATTAACTCTTTTTTGCGGTTGCGTTTCCATTGCCATTCCATAAATAGCAATAAGCTACTATACAGTAGCTTATAAAAGGATGAATTAATAGCCGCTAGATGATGCTTTATCGCCTGATACAATTGCAATACCAGCACTAGCGCCTAACCGTGTTGCACCAGCTTGAACCATTTTTTCAGCAGTTTGACGATCTCTAATGCCACCTGATGCTTTAACACCCATTTTATCACCGACTGTTTCGCGCATCAATTTAACATCTTCAACTGTTGCCCCTGATAAGCTAAAACCAGTTGAAGTTTTAACAAAAGCAACACCAATTTCTTTACAAATTGTACAAACTGTAACGATTTCTTCTTTAGTTAATAAGCAAGTTTCTAAAATAACTTTTAACGGCACTGAACCACAAGCATTAAATACTGCTTGAATATCTTCTTTAACCGCCGTTAAATCATTGCTTTTTAGCCAGCCGACATTGATAACCATATCGATCTCTTCTGCACCAGCTTTGACTGCCATTTCAGTCTCAAATGCTTTAGCAGAAGTCAGCATAGCACCTAAAGGAAAGCCAACGACTGAACAAACCTTTACATCGCTACCTTTAAGCAAGCTAGCGACTAAAGGCACATAGCCTGAATTAACACATACAGAATAGAAATGATACTGCTTTGCTTCTTCACAAAGTTTACGTATTTGATCTTCTGTGGCATTCATCGCCAGTAAAGTATGATCAATATACTTTGCATAATCCATAATGATGTCCTTTAATTTTTGTTAGTAATGTCTAGTAAATGATTTTAGTATTAAGTAAATGATGTTATAAAAATAACATATATAGCCCTATAATGTTATTTCCGTAACATTATATACTTAAATTTTGATAATTAAAAACTAAACTATTTAATAAACTTAAACAATTGAATTGAATCAAATCAGACTGGAAACCATGATTTTGACAAACTTGATTATTTTTAGTGGCTAATGATGCGCTAATACGGATACATTGTTTACCCTTTAATTTTGCATAAGCGCATTATCTTCATTGAGCAACTGTAGATAAACTCAGTTAGACTTTATATCGCTTAAATAGAAGGATAGCTGTTTATTTTATTGAGTGATTTTTTATTTTTGATCTATTCGCTAACTGATAAAACTAATATTTTGTATTTTTCAGCGGTAATTAAATGATTGATAGTTGATTGGTAAAAATCAAAAAAACCTAGTTTTATCAACTAGGCTTTTTAGTCAAGAGATTAAAATTCCATTAACTCTTTTTCTTTATCTGCAAGCACTGCATCTAATTTTTTGATAGCTGCATCTGTTGCTTTTTGAATTAAATCTTGTGATTTACGTTCATCATCTTCTGAGATTTCTTTATCTTTTAACAAAGCTTTGATTTGATCGTTAGCATCACGACGAATATTTCGAATTGACACACGACCTTGTTCTGCTTCATTACGCACTATTTTAGTTAAATCACGACGACGTTCTTCAGTTAACGGTGGTAGAGGTACTCGAATAACTGTCCCTGCTGAAGCAGGATTAAGTCCTAAATCAGAGGTTAAAACTGCCTTTTCAATCATTGGTGTTAATGATTTATCAAATACCGTAATAGCCAGCGTTCTTGCATCTTCAGCAACAACATTAGCTAATTGACGTAGTGGTGTTGGGCTACCGTAGTATTCAACCATAATACCGTCTAATAAGCTTGGTGAAGCACGTCCAGTTCTGACTTTAGAAATATGATTTTGAAACGCTTCAATACTTTTTTCCATGCGCGTTTGCGCTTCTTTTTGAATCTCATTTAGCATAATAAAAACCTTTTTAAATAATTAAGACTAACAGCTCACTGTAGTCTGATTATTGATTAATGTTCCCTCTTGCTCGCCTAAAATGACACGACGTAATGCACCAGGTTTATTCATATTAAAAACACAAATTGGTAGATTATGATCTCGTGCTAATGTAAATGCGGCTAAATCCATGACTTTTAATTCATCGTCCAACACTTTCTCATAGTTAAGTGTTTTATATAGTGTAGCATTGGGATTTTTTACTGGATCGGCAGAATAAACACCATCAACTTTGGTTGCTTTTAAAACGACATCTGCTTCAATTTCAATACCACGTAAACAAGCCGCAGAGTCAGTTGTGAAAAATGGGTTGCCTGTTCCTGCAGAAAGAATAACGACTTTACCATGTTTAAGCAAGCTAATTGCTTCAGTCCAGCGATAATCGTCGCAAACTCCGTTTAATGGGATTGCCGACATCAAACGTGCATTAACTTCAATTCGGTGCAAAGCATCACGCATGGCAAGGCCATTCATAACTGTTGCTAGCATCCCCATATGGTCACCAACAACACGGTTCATACCCGCTTTAGCAAGTCCTGCACCACGAAATAGGTTACCACCTCCGATAACAACAGCAACCTGAACTTCCATGTCGATAAGTTCTTTAATTTCTTGTGCCATACGATCAAGAACGGTTGGATCAATACCAAAACCTTCATCACCTTGTAATGCTTCACCACTGAGTTTAAGAAGGATACGTTTATAGAAAGGGGTTACCATATGAAATCTCACTATATTTTATTACTTAAAAATCTAGAATAACTAGCTGGCAATCATTTTAAAATATTTTGCAGATAAACAAAACCGCCATTACGGCGGTTTCGATAAAAACAATTAAGATTGTTTTGATATCGCAGCAACCTCGGCTGCAAAGTCAACTTCGACTTTTTCGATACCTTCACCCACTTCGAAGCGGATAAATGTTGCAATTGTTGCTTTTTTCTCAGCAAGTAAATCACCAACTGTTTTACTTGGATCCATTACAAATGGTTGACCAGTAAGTGATACTTCACCAGTGAATTTACGCATACGGCCTTCAACCATTTTTTCTGCGATTTCACGAGGTTTACCTGATTGCATTGCAATATCGATTTGAATATTACGTTCATGTTCAACCACATCAGCAGGTACATCACTTGGGTCAACATATTCTGGTTTGCTTGCTGCAATGTGCATTGCAATGTGTTTAACTAATTCCTCATCACAACCACTATTAGCTGCAACTAAAACACCAATGCGCGCGCCGTGTTGATAACTACCAACTACATCACCAGCAATTTCTTTAATGCGACGGATGCCAATATTCTCACCAATTTTAGCTACTAGTGCAGTACGTTCTTCTTCAAATTTTGCTTGTAGCGTTGCAAGATCAGTGATTCGATCATTTAAAGCTGCTGTTGCTACTTTTTCACTAAATGCTAAGAATCCAGCATCTTTAGCTACGAAGTCAGTTTCACAGTTGATTTCTAAAATAACACCTACTTTTTTATCAGCAGAAATTTTTGAAATGATTACACCTTCAGCTGCAACACGACCAGCTTTTTTAGCTGCTTTTGCTTGACCTGATTTACGCATGTTGTCGATAGCAAGATCGATATCACCATTTGCTTCAACTAATGCTTTCTTACATTCCATCATACCTGCGCCAGTTCTTTCACGCAGTTCTTTTACCATAGAAGCGGTAACTTCAGCCATTTTTAAATCCTCTATTTAACCATTTTGATGATTTTCATTAGAATGGGTCGATGATATTATCGACCCTGAAAATATTTGAGTTTATTACTCTGCTGCTGGAGCTTCTTCAACAAAGCTTTCTTCAGATACTGGAGATTGATTTTGTTCACGACCAGAACGAACTGCTTCAGCAACCGCATTTGCATATAATTGTATTGCACGGATCGCATCATCATTACCAGGAACGATGTAATCAATACCATCTGGATCTGAATTAGTATCAACAACAGCAATGACTGGAATACCTAAATTGTTAGCTTCTTTGATTGCGATATGTTCATGGTCTGCACCAATTACAAAAATCACATCGGGTAAGCCACCCATATTTTTAATTCCACCCAAGCTATTTTCTAATTTAGCCATTTCACGAGCACGCATAAGTGCTTCTTTTTTGGTTAATTTATCAAATGTACCATCATTAGCTTGTGTTTCTAAATCTTTAAGACGTTTGATTGATTGACGTACTGTTTTCCAGTTAGTCAACATACCACCTAACCAGCGGTGATTAACGTAATATTGTCCACAGCTTTCAGCTGCTTGTTTAATTGCTTCACTTGCAGCACGTTTTGTACCAACAAATAAAATTTTACCTTTACGCGCAGCAATCTTGTTTAATTCAGCTAATGCTTCATTGAACATAGGTACTGTTTTTTCAAGATTGATGATGTGTACTTTGTTGCGTGCACCAAAAATAAATGGTTTCATTTTTGGGTTCCAATAACGAGTTTGGTGTCCAAAGTGTACACCTGCTTGTAACATATCGCGCATTGATACTGTAGTCATGATTTCCTCATTTTGACGTTGGGGTTATGCCTCCACATATCCGCTTTATCCGACCTTTATACACAAAGTAAAAGGCACCCCGGAAAAGAGTAATGATATGTGTGTGTTATAACGTTAATTAAGTTTTAAAATTTGTGCTTTATTTCACAATTATTTTTGAAAAATGAATGTGAAAAGTAGCGCGCGTTTTATACCATATTTAAGAGAGATTTGCTAGTTTTTTCTTACGGAAAAAGAATAATGCATATTTTTTAGAAAAAAATAATGTTAGTGAAGAATAAAAACTTTATAAAATCAATAACCGTGTTGAGTGGTTTTAAAGATTATCAATAAGGCAATTGTTGTTCTTATTGATGAATTAGATATATCGTTTTCACCTGTAGAGGAAATAATAAATAAACTTCAAAAAATCATTTATCACCTAATGTAAAATAGGTGTCAAGTATGGACAATTCAAATGTTGCTACGCAGCATTTTAATGCTTTACATATGGTAAATGTTTATACAGCTTCCCATCGTAAAACTTTTCTATTCCTCAAAGTGATTGAAAAATATTAATCATCTATTTCGTTAAAAGCTATAAGTAATAAACAAGCTAAAATTTTCGATCAAGATAAAACTCAACATTGTTGAGTAAATTATATAAGGTATTTTGTCTACTAAAAGATACTCAAAAAGTATTAAACGAACGTAGATGTTTTTATTTGTGTGTGAATTGATTTATATTGTAAAACCATTAAATAATTTTTTGTTATTAAATGGTTTTAACAAAGGTTTAACTAAAGATGTTTTTTCATTAGTTTATATAAAAAGTTGAATATTGATTAATACAATTACGCTTTTTTAACAAAACAAGCTTTCAGCATTACTTTCATTCCATCAACCTTACAATCGATTTCGTGATCGCCGTCTACAAGACGAATGCCTTTAGCTTTAGCCCCTTTTTTGAGAACAGTTGATGAACCTTTTAATTTTAGATCTTTTATTAAAATAATATCATCACCATCAACAAGTGTATTGCCATTACTATCTTTAACTTGTAATTCATCATTGGTTGAGGTTTCTTGATTTGGATCCCATTCATGTGCACATTCAGGGCAAACATAAAATGTGCCATCATGGTAAGTATGTTCTGAATGGCAAACAGGGCAATTAGGTATCGATTCCATAGCTTTTCATTATTCCACGTTAAATAAAATAGTGATTACTATAGCAAAAAAAGGCTGTTTAGTCATTGTATTCTCTTTTTAAGAGGTGGTTATACCAAATTTATTATTTTTTTCAATTGCACACTGCAATATAATTGAGGTCATTTTTTATAACATTTTGTTTGGCTTTTTTTAGTGTA
Source organism: Gilliamella sp. B3482 (assembly GCF_026536805.1). Classification (NCBI taxonomy): domain Bacteria; kingdom Pseudomonadati; phylum Pseudomonadota; class Gammaproteobacteria; order Orbales; family Orbaceae; genus Gilliamella; species Gilliamella sp. B3482. The sequence goes on from NZ_JAFNNL010000005.1 coordinate 183,450, forward strand.
TTTTTATCCATATCTATGCCTATAATATGACAAAAATAAATAAAATGCAGTTTGGATAAAAAAGTGGTCAACGACTATAACTTATTTAATTAACATTGAGAACAATAAAAAAAGGTGCACATAGTGCACCTTCTTTTTTTGAGCTGATTAAGCTTAAATTATTTAATAACTTTAGCAACAACACCAGCACCAACAGTACGACCACCTTCACGGATAGCGAAACGTAAGCCATCTGCCATTGCGATTGGGTGAATTAATGATACTGTCATTTTGATGTTATCACCTGGCATTACCATTTCTACGCCTTCTGGTAATT
>NZ_JAFNNL010000006.1:0-159961 GCF_026536805.1 Gilliamella sp. B3482
GTAAAATAGGCATAAAAAAACCGACGAAAGTCGGCTTAATTACATTGTTGAGTAACGAATTTATTATCATTACCCTGAATTTGTTTGATTTGTCGGTTACGTTCGCATTCCCAACTTTCAGGCGGATATTCTTTATTCCACGCTGTCATTAGTTTATGTTCTGAATCAGATAAATTAATATTGTATCTATCTGACATGTAGAAATATGTGCGAGCTATAACACCACGAATTTCTTCTCTCGGCTGAAATTTACGAGTTTGAAAATCTACAGCGCTTTTGCATTGTCCGTATTGAGTAAATGTATTGGTAAACTGTGAATATCTGAAATTTGACCTATCGCCGTTAACTTCACCTATAGATGGCTGCAGATTATGTAAGTCGCCCTCCATCTCGTTAAAGACAATATCCTTTTTACACTCTTTTCGCCCACCGTTTCGCCAGCATTGCAGATGTCGCCCAAAATTTTCAGCAGGCATTACATGCTCCCATTCGACGCGAGATGCTCTGTTTTCATTTTTTCTTGGCTCATATCCGCATTGACTGAAATCAACTACCCCCTTTTTACCTGTATATGTAAACTCACAACCACAATAAAAAGTTGTTTGCTCGGGATTTGATTTATATAACTGAACCAGTTTTGTTTTTGCCGTATTAAAGTTTTGCTTACTAATCGCAACTTGTGTAGCTGTTGGTGTTATTGGGGTTGTTTTTGGTTTCGATGTTGGAGCTGCTGAGTATGTACCTATTCGACAAGTCTTAGTGGCTGAAATACATGAATTACCACAGGGGATGCCTTTTTTGCAATTTTTTGCATATGCGGTTGATGATGCAAATAAAATAAACAGAGAAACCAGAACTACTTTTTTTATGAAATCCATTTCAAACACCAAATAACAGTAAAAAATACCTAACTTTTTTAATAAATAATGTTGACTTTAAAAGTAGGTGCGACTATAATTATAAACATCAACAGGGAGTTGATAAAGCAAACCCCCAGCTTTCGATGGGGGCTTAAGGGAGAAACAAGATGTACCAGATCTTACTTCTCTTGGTTTTAATAAGCTTGAGCTTCTCAGTTTATTAACCAATCAAAGGCGGGGCGAAAGCCTCGCCGATGACCTTAAATATAACAACTATAGTATTAGAAATCAAGGTGATTATATGGCATTATCAAGAGCTGTAATTCAAAAGAAAAGTGATGAAAAACGCGGCGTAAAATCAAAAGGATACAAATTGCCTATTGAGATTATCGACTTAATAATAGAATTAAGTGCCAAGACTGAAAAATCACAAAGTAAGATCATTGAAGAAGCGATCTTAATGTACAAAAAATCACTTTAGTAAAAAAGCCTCTTCATTGAGGCTTTTAAATTTAATTATTAATAATAAAAAAAGCCCAACTATTTATTGAGCTTATATTTTATGCGTTCTGAACCGCATCTTAGGCATATTATCCGTTTAAACGTTTAAACAGTCAAGTGTTTTATTTTCTAAACCACTTATGCAGCGATGAACAAGTTAACAAATAAAGTCAACTAATATTAATTTATTGAGCACCTCCTCTGCATAAATATACTAGTCAAGATTTTTTATTTTCTCTAATAACGGTTTGAGTTCATTTACATTTTTATTTAATACGGTTTTCATGATTACATCAGGTAATTTTGAACCACCATCACCATGCACCATTATATAGCTAGCATCTACGTCCATTATATCATCTTGAGCTATTAAAACTGAACAAATCCCCGCAATTCTGGTTTCAGAGCGAGTATTATTGAAATTAATTTCACCAGTCATATCAATCAGTGTTGAGTAACTCTTAAATGAGTCATCGCTGAGGTTTTTATATTTTTCTATTAATTTGTATCTGTCTATATCCGCACGTGAAACTTTCCCGATAGAACTTTCACTATTATCCTTCATAATTAATCCATTCATTTTTTTTGTGAAATAATAAGGGGTTGACTTGCATATGTCAGTTAAATATGTAGATATATCACTTTCAGTTAAATTGGAATTTGCGCTCACTAGAAAAGGGAAATACAATAAACAAAACAATATTTTTTTCATACCATATCCTTAATAATTGAATTTTGGTAAATGGTATGAAATTTCATCTACTAAATCAACTATGCCACTTTTGGAAACAATTCAATAATATGACCTCTAATAAAGCATTCTGCGGCAAGTAATGTTTTAGTTATTTCTGTTGTTTGCTTACCCAGTATTCGCGCTTGTTTACTACAAGAGATTCCTCGAAGATAAAAAGCAGTTAAAATAGACCAATGCTCAACATTATCAGCTTTAAGTCTAAGTACCGCATTATCAACTATCAGGGCCTCATCTTCCGTTAAGTATTGACGATAATCAAAATCACGGGGCGCACCTTCAATACCTGCGGATTTTGACGGATATTCTGTACCCATTCGCTTAAGAACACGGGTATTTTTCCATGCAGTTAAAATGTCTTTGGTTTCTCTCATTACACCCCCAATTTACTTATAGACAACTCAATCCTTCCGCCTTTGACAACTTCTTTTCTTTCGCTATGCAGTACATCGATTTGTTCATCATCTAAGATGACATTGCTATGAATTAACGCATCAAAAATGGCTTTATTTATATTGTCTAGGTCTCGTTTTCTTTTATCTGGCATGTATGCCTTAATATTTATCATTACCCTATCAGCTAACTTTTTATTAGCTTTATTCTGTAAAACAATAGCTATAACTGCGTTTCGAAATTTAATGCCGTCGGCTTTAATATATCTTCGTTTTCCCACCGTTCCCCAATAATGATTTACGGTTGGCGGATATGGTAAAATCAAATGAATCACAGCCTTATTTTTCCATCTTTTATTAAAATGTTTTGTGTTTTCATAACTCCCTCTGCATGTGCTAATCTGACAAATTCATTTTCAAATATTCGTGTTCTACGGTCTATTTCATCATGGCAACTTGAACACGCCCATGCGCCTTGTAAATCGTTAGGTTTCATACCTACACCGCACGTACCAGCTAAACGATAATGCGCTAATACGGTAGTTTCAGGATTATGATTACAGCACGGTAAGCGCACTTGGCATTCTCGCCCTTTTGCTTCCTTAGTTAGTTTGCTCATCGTTAGCCTTATTTAAATTATGCTGATTTATGTATTCTCTACGTTGTTCATATAGCCATGCCAATAGTTGCTCGGCTTCTTCTATACATTCATCAATTGTTTTTAATGTGTTGTTCATCATGCCACCTTTGATAACTGGTCTTTGTATTGCTCAGCTAGTCGTATTGCCTCCAGCGCATCTGCACTAAATCTAACACCATTTTCGGCTCCAAATTGCTCAGCACAGATAACCACATCAGCAAATTCTTTTTTGTTCATTTTACGAGTTGATAGCCCCATAAAGACCAATCCTCCTTGAATCCCTTTTACACATTTCTGACCATGTAAATTGGCTGTGATTAAATGTTTCCATTCTTCTGCTGTCAGTTTTTCTCCGTTCCATTCAATTTGTTTTGCAATATCGTTTAAAACAGCCCACATCATTCGATTTTGTGCTAATGTTCGCTTTTCTTCATCAATCACTATTCTTAACGGATGTTCGCTATCAACTGGTAATTGATTAATAAAATTTATAGCTGTGTTACGTGCGACTTCATGAGTTAATCGAATTTCTTTAATCATCTCTAAACCCTCTCACACGCAAAATTACGCACCTGCACATCAACTTTAGACTTACCGAATGGTGTTTGAACCGTAGATAGCGTTTTAATTAATGATTTTTCAGTTATCTTAGAATCACGTTTTAACACAATTGATCCCCAACTTTGCCACCCTTTTTTAATTTCTGCTGTTATTTTATAAGCCATTTTTGTATCAACTCCCTTAATTTTGCCTTCTCTTCTTCCGAATATTTTTTAACTTGTTCGGCTAGTTCATATTTAATTTTTGCTACGTTTGCCCCTCGTTTCCTCAGCGCTGTAACATAGTCATATGCTATTTTGTCTAGCATGTGATAACGTCCTTGTGGGCATAAATTAGAACGGCACTTTATGTCTTGCATTTTTTGTATCTGTCTTTGCCGTCGCTAATTGATGAGCTATCGCTTGATCCGTATTATGAAAATGCCCATTAATAAAACTCATATATACAGTGCCTACTTCACCATTTCGAGCCTTACCAATAATGATTTCAGCTATCCCTTTTTGATTAGAATTTTCTTTGTTGTAATATTCGTCACGATAAAGAAACAATGTAATATCTGCATCTTGTTCAATTTCACCCGAATTGCGTAAATCGCTATTCATTGGTCGTTTATTTGGTCTTTCTTCAACTTTTCGTGACAATTGACTCAATGCAAAAACAGGGGTTCTAAGCTCTTTTGCCATTGATTTAAGTTCACGAGAAATAATGCCAATGGAAATATCAAATCTTTCAGCTTTAGGAGGTTTAATTAACCCTAAGTAATCAATAAAAATAGCAGTTAGTTCTGGATGTTTTCTCTTGTGTCGTCTTGCAATATTGCGAATTTTTTCAATTGTTAAATCTGAAATATCAACCATCCAAATTGGTAAATTAGTTAATTGACTAATACCCATACTGATTTTACCCCATTCGCTATCGTCTAGTTCTTCGGGGCTTCTGAATTTACTTGTAGCTAAATTTGTTGATGATGCAACTTGCCGTTGTGCTAACTGATTGGCAGACATTTCAAGAGAGAAAACTAAAACCCCCTGTCCTTTCATAGCCATTTGCTTAATCGCTTCTAATGCAAACTCAGTTTTCCCCATTGAAGGTCTACCTGCAATAATGACAAAATCGCTAGGCTCCAGCCCGCCTATTTTTTTATCTAAATCAGGTAAGCCAAGATTGATTATTTTTTCTTTGCCATTCATTCTGTTTTCAAGCGTATCAAACATATTTAACAGCACATCGTTAATGTGAATTGGCTCTACATCATCAACCTCTGTAGACAAATCATTAACTTGTTTAATCAGATCTCTTATAATCACTTTAGTGTTTTCAAAGTTATTTGCTTGAGCTATATCGTTACTGGCTTGCTTAACAAGATAGCTTATTCTGTTGGTTTGATACTTTTCTACCAACATCCGAGCATAGCCTTTAACATTAGCGGCACTATGGCACATCTTCATGGTTTCAAACATGTTAGCCGAATCGTTACCAGATAATTTTTCACTGATAATCAACGGATCTATTAAGTTTTTAGATAAAGCGTGCTGTTTTATTTCCTGGTAAAGTGTTCGATACAATCCAATAGAAAAAACCTCATCACAAAGCATATTTAAAACATCAAAGGAATTCTGATTAGCTCCATTTAGTAAAAGCCCTCCAATAACCGCACCTTCTAATTGCTGATTATTCATTACTGGCAACCCCCTTGTAATTTCATATATTTCGAACGCGTGTTATCTAATTTTTCAACTGTCATAACATTGTCAAAATTCATAGCCCAATTGGTTTTAGGATTGCAAATATCAAGGTCAGACGAAGTTTCCATCAAAATTTCAAAGTAGGATCGGATCGCTTGCAAGAAATCACTATTGCGTTTAGAAACCACTTTGACGATAGAATCGATTTTTTCAATACGCTTAGGTGTTATTTCATCAACGCATCCCAATTTTTCACCGCAAATTTCATTGAATGTATCAATAACATTTTGATAAGTTTGTAACGATTCCTGTCGCTTAATTGCATCTGATAAATAACCATCAAAGTAAGTTATACGGCAGATGTTTTGTGGCTTAGCTTTTGCTTTACCCATAGCATCAAACCAATCAATAACAAGCTTGATTTCATCCAGATTGTATTTATCCAAAACTTTCAAGAACGGACTGTAATCTTGACAACGTGCATTACGTGATTGGTTGTAATATGCCAAAAGTTCTTTCGCTAAATTTTCAGCACTCGATTTTTCCCCTTTAGGGGATATAGGGGTATTATTTTTATTATTACTTTCTTGTTCTAATACTTTATTGTTCTGTTGGTCATTCTTTTGGTCATTTGATTGGTCATAAGGTTGGTCATTAACATCGTTTAAAGCTTTACTATTATTAACTTTGCATTGGTCATTTGGTTGGTCATTCTTTTGGTCATTTGATTGGTCAAAAAAACACGACTGATAAGCATCATAATTTGTGATAGTTATAATAGTGCCTAAACGGTTGCCATACTTGGAAATCATGCCTTGTTTTTCAAAAAACTCTAAGGCTCTGCGTATGATTAACGCGCTAACTGGTTTCCCTCCAATTTCGATTTGACTAGCTAAAATTTCCCTAGTTGTAACTAGTTGTCCGCGAGATAAATTCCAGTCAACACCTTTAAAATTTACAACTCTGCTTTTGTAGCTAGCATCAATTAATAGATTTTCCCACAGAGTCCGTTTTACTGCGTCCTTAGCCCATTCTGCACGCTTTATGCTTCGAGTTAATGCAATATAGCCCTTTTTTAAATTATCCATGTTTACGCCTTGTTTAGCGTGATAGAAACTAATTACTTTTGCTGTGGACATAAACCCTCCTTAGCTTTCAAATACGCCTTTTTAAATTTAATAAATCCTTTTTTTGTAAAACCGTATTTGACGATTTCGTTAAGTTCTGTCTTGCTTAAAAATTCATATCTTGATATGCTTTCCATGTGATTTACTCCTATTCAGTGATCACACGCCACTAATTGCCGTTAGTGGCTTTTTTATGTGTAGCAATAACTTGTTGCACAAACGCAATTCTTGCCTTCACTAAGTTGTCTAGTAACTCATTAATTGTTTTTTCTTCTTTTTCGTCGATCTCGCCATCATCAGTTGCTTTCTGAATAAATTCTTCTAACTTTCCTCGTTCTGAGCTTATATTCATGCTCATTGTGAATAGATCATACTTACCTGCTTCAATATCAACTTTTGGAACAACAACGCAATTTGCATTTCTTGCAAAATAATCTGCAACTAATGTTGTTTCACTTAACTCTTGTAATGCTAAAAGTTCATCACAAGTAAAAAATCGAGTTCCTTTGTTTTCATAAAGACGATCTTTAAAAACAGAAAGAGAAATTCCCAAGTAAGAAGCAGCAACAGCTTGACCACCCTTAATATACTTAATCACTTCAATTACAAGTTCTCTTTGGCTTCCCATCTTTTTACCTTTTCCGTTGGGTTACTTTGTTTAACTTAATTCTTTATAGTTGATATTAAGCGATGCGTTTTTTGCTGCGTAAAACACACCAATTAATATCTGGACGCAAATCTTCACATCGAATAAATCCATTAGTTTTTTCCTCTAACATGATTATTTTTTCTAATGAGACTGAATTTATGTTGTTTAACCATTGCCAAACTTGAGATTTTGAAACATTTAAAGCTTTTGCGAGTTCTACTTGTGAACCCCCAAAAAAATCAATAGCTTTCTGTATTGATTCATTTTTCATGAGCACCTCGTATACGTTTACTAAACTTACACCTATAAAGTATAAATACAGTATACATTATTGTAAAGCAATTTTATACCCATGAAGTATAAATTTACTTTACAATTAACTGTAAATTAAGGAGCCAATTATGGATATTAATATTTCTGACTGGGTTAAATCCTCAAGGCTACGAGCCGGATTAACACAAGAGCAATTAGCTGAAAAGTTATCAATGACAAAAGGGAACATATCCGCTTTTGAAAATGGCAGAACCTCACCTAGCTTTAATGTTATGGTGAAAATATGTCATATTTGTGATGTAACACTACCTACCAATGAACCTAAAAGCCCCACGGAAGATACGGCAGTGATAATAAATGAATTAACAGTAACAGCAGAATGCGGAAAAGGTGATTTTAGTGACTATTTTGAATTAAAAGGTGGTCTGTCTTTTAGTAAAGAATGGTTAAAAGAAATGGGGATTGATCCTATGTATTGTTATGTAATATATGCAAAAGGATTAAGTATGTACCCTACTTTACAAGATGGGCAAGCCGTTTTAATAGATACAAGCCAAAAAATACCAGTTGAAAATAAAGTCTATCTAATAATGAGAGATCTTAATGGGCTTATTATGAAACGGATTTCTAGAGATAAAAATGGCGACTGGATTTATATTAGCGATAATGCAGATAAAAATAGATATCCGAATATGTTTGCTCTTGAAAATGATAAAATAATTGGTCGAGTTGTTTGGACTGGCGGTAATGCAGGACTATAACATCTAATCAACCACTCAACCGCTTCGGCGGTTTTTTTGCACTTAAAAACAGCTTATAAATAATAGCTGTGTTTTTTTACATACCTCTAATCATTCACCAACCAAATTTTAAGAGGTTCTATTTCATTTAATATTAATTCACTCAAAATGAGAATATGGGGTTTAATTTTAATTAAATGCACTCTAAGTGGATCATTTTATTGAAATAAATTAATTTACTGAGTATAATTCGATCAATATTTAGTGGTAAGCAGTTTTTTTTACTACTATATATAGGGAAGCCCGATATTGGCGTATCGGGCAAATATAAAAAAATAAAGCATTTAGGGCTTTATTGTGAGATCTCGATTACTATTCTATATTCGTTTTCTTTTTAAGTAAAGCCCTATTTAATGCTTATCCTTTATAGGAGTATTATTATGGGTTATTCACCTATATGCCGAAAGGCGCACCGTTATGATGTTCATTTTTCATCTTTACCAGATTATCAAGGAACTTTTAGCAGACATAAATGTGCAGGTTGTGCATTTGAATTAGGCTATTTTCATGCAGTAAATGGAATACCTAAAGCAATGGATGATTCTGTTTTAGATAGCATCCCATACAGTCAAGCAGGTAGTGTCCGACATAAGGATGCATTTACTGCATATAATGATGGGTACAAATTTGCAATGAGTCTAGCTAAGGCAGCTTAATTCTTTAAGATAAAACAAAGCCCCAAACGGGGCTTTTTTCATGCCTAAAACCCGCAGGAACAAATCTTTCCCCACTCTATCTGTGCAAAAAATAAGCAATCGGTATATTTATTTTATACTTTTGTATATTATTTGTTTACATTAAGTATAAATATACTATACTTAGATGCATCAAAACAAATCAACTTAACAACAATGTTAAACAAGACTACGAGTTATTTAACTGGTTAACGAGATTCAAGTAGCTAGCTGAGGCATATGAAAGTACAGCGGTTTTGATTAGATAGTCGAACGGCGCGACTTTAAACCATGCGTCGGGACTGTGGCGGTAACTCAATACAGGCGGTAAACAATCAAACTAAATGCCTTTCTGTGAGAGATATATAGTTTGAAAAGAATTGATGGAGCTTGAGCGTGTTGCAGTATTACTCAGGCATATTCCTAAGCACTTTTACGAGAATTCTTACGAATACTGACAGCTCGGAAAGACGGCGCAATGCTACATCCTATTGCCCTCTACGTGAGGGCTTTTTTTGAGGTGATTATGACTAATAAAGATTTTGTTAATGTGAAAATCAAAGATAGATTTCACAAGGATTATGAGTTAACAGACAGCGAAATAAAGTTTGCCCTCTTTTGCACATACTTTGTGATTTTAGGTGGATTATTTTGCTTGTTCTACTGGATGCTACAGATTGCTACGAGGTGAGTTATGCAGTTACATAAATTGGTCGAAAATGGTTACGAAAGCGCTTACTGCAATATGTTAAACAATATTGAAATGCAAGATGCCAAGGAAGAATGGATTGAAAGCCGAGCCGAAGAACTAATTAAAAACTTTAGTAACGACAATGACTGGCAAATCATCGAACTACTCAAAATCAAACTGGAAAGTAAAAGTATTGATGATGATATTTATAACCAATTTATCGTTGATATCTGTTATTCGCAGGCAAAAACCGAATATAAAGAAAAATTCAATAAATGGAGATTTTAGAATGAGCGGAAATAAACTAACAGAATTAACTTTAACATTATCCAAAAAATTAGAGCTAGGAAGCCCCGAAGGGCTTCTTGATGTACTAAAAAATACCGCATTTAAAAGCAATGCTAACGACGACCAATTAACCGCCCTTTTAATTGTAGCTAATCAATATTCATTAAATCCTTGGACTAAAGAAATTTATGCATTCCCTGATTCACGTAACGGTATAGTGCCAATTGTTGGTGTTGATGGATGGGCAAGAATTATTAATCAAAACCCACAATTTGACGGCATGGACTTTGACCAAGATGATGAAAAATGTACATGCAAAATTTATCGAAAAGACAGGAGCCACCCTATCTCAGTGACCGAATGGATGAGCGAATGTAAAAGAGATAGCGCTCAACCATGGAAATCTCATCCAAAGCGTATGCTAAGGCATAAAGCAATGATTCAATGTGCAAGGCTTGCTTTTGGTTTTGCAGGAATTTACGACCAGGATGAAGCAGAACGAATTATTGAAGGTTCAGCCACTGAAGTAAATATGGGAAAACAGTCGGATGATAGACGTCCTGAATTAATTAAGTCATGTGAAGATGAAGCTAAAAAAGGGCTAGAATCATTTGGTACTTATTGGATGTCGCTTAGCCAAGAAGATAGAAAAATTATTGGTAATGATGAAAAAGAGCGAATCAAAGCATTATGTCCAATTGAAGCAGAATTTAAAGAGGTGAATCAAGATGACAACTCTTTTAAATGAAATCGAACAACGCAGTGATGAATGGTTTAAGGCGAGACAAGGAAAAGTTACTGCTAGTCGTATTAATGACGTAATGGCGAAAACTAAAAGCGGTTATTCAGCTTCTCGTCAAAATTATATGGCTCAACTAATTTGCGAACGATTAACTGAAACGCCTACCACATCATACACTAATGCAGCCATGCAACGAGGTACAGAATTAGAACCAGTTGCAAGAGAAATGTATATCCTTAATCAATTTGATGTAACTGTAAAAGAAGTGGGGTTTATCCCCCACCCTACAATCAAAAATGCTGGTGCAAGTCCTGATGGATTGGCAAATGATGATGGCTTAATTGAAATCAAATGCCCTAATACATGGACACACATAGAATTCATGCAATCACTAAAACCAAAACGAGAATACATATTACAAATGCAATGGCAAATGATGTGTACGGGTCGAAAATGGTGTGATTTTGTGAGTTATGACGATAGATTACCCGACAATTTAAGTTACAAATGTGTTCGAATTTATTATGACAAAAATTTAGCTCAAGAAATCGAAATAGAAGTTATTAAATTTCTGCAAGAACTTGATGACCAAATTAAACAACTGGAGCAAGAAAATGGCAATTAATAGTATTAACGTATCTGGCAATGTAGGGAAAGATTGTGAGTTGCGTGTAACGCAGAACGGCAAATATATAGCGAGTTTCAGTATAGCCGTAACACAAGGATACGGTGAACACGAGAAAACAAGTTGGCTTACTTGTCGCATATTTGGGAAGACGGCCGAAGGGTTACAACCTTATATAAAAAAAGGCGATCTAATAACTGTTAGCGGTGAATATGTTACTGAAGAGTGGGAAAAAGACGGAGTTAAACGGTTAAGCCCCACAATTATAGTAAATCAAGTTCAATTGCAACGAAAAGGTAACAATCAACAACAGCAACGACCTAATCCAGTTAAACAGCCGACACAAACTCAGTCTGAAGATTTTATAGAGGACGATATTCCTTTCTGAGATAAGGAATAAAATAAACTCTATATTATCTTCTTTAATAACTATTCTTTATCTATTAGGGTTCAGAACTAACCATTCTATTGACGGTTTATGCCCATTTTTAACCGCTATATTATAATCTAGCGCAATAGTTTGAATTGCTCTATGTAAAGCATAAGCCTTATCATCACCCCATGGATTTGATGGACGATATGCGCCTATTTGTACTGGTGTTTTAATATAGTGGCTTAATTTAAAATCGTAACCAGACTGTTTACTCTTTGATAAAGTAATTGTAATTTTTGTTGGTATATCTTTCAATGAAAACCAATATTCATTTTCATCATAATTACCATGTTCTGAAATAGCTTCATCATTAAAGGCACTTTCAATTTTAAATGACATGAACTTCACCTCTCCTATATGCAATATAACATTTATATATAAACAAAATTATATATTTCAAGATTTGTGATACACAAAAAATATTCTTACGCTGATTATTTAGTGTGCGATTACTATTATCTAAAGGAAATGATTATGACTATTGATGAACTAAAAGCAGAATTAATCCGTATAGCAAACTCTAATGCTGACGAGGAAATATGCCACGGTGAAGCTGATGATTTAATAATTAACTTTCTAGCACAACTAGACCCTGAAATAAGAACAATATTTGACTCTATCGATAAATGGTATGCATGAGGTGATTAAGTGAAAGAGATTAAGAGATACAGCAAATTAAGGACCAAACATGACTAACTACACTAAAGAACAGCGAGAAATGATTGCTGAATTTATTGAAAAAGAAATTTTGCCAATGAGGAGCATGGTTAATCAGTCGTTAGTGTTTTCAAAACAGGACGAATGGGTTAACGTCAAGGACATTAATGAAAAACTAAAAAATCTTAAATTCATAAGGTTTGCTGAAATTAAAAATCAGGTAGGAACAAGGTTTTTGCGACAATTCTATGATGATAAATATATTATAGCACACAATCAAACGACAAATGAAAACATCATAATCAACATCAACAAATCATTAGCATTTAGTGTAAATGCTATCAGCGATGATACGCTCGTAGAGGTGATCAATGAAACCTCGTCAAATAATGTCGGGGACAGGTGAAAGTAGGGGTACGGTTTAAATGAAAAAGAAATTTAAACAACGCAAGCAACACTATTTCTTATTTGCATATAAATTTCAATGCACAAATGGTAAAGATGGGTATGGGTGTAAAACCATATCAAAAAATAATATAAATGTAACACAAACAACCTTTAATTGTATTTGGGAATTATTAAAGAAAGATGTTGATGATGTTGAAAGTATGATTATAACTTCAGTTAATTATCTTGGTTATATGACTGAAAAGGAATTTAACGATAATTGATCAATATAGGGATGGTATATGAAAAAATATAATCTAATTTACGCCGATCCGCCGTGGCAATATTCGAATCAATCAACACGAGCCGCCACAAAAAACACTATCCTACCCTTAAAACTCAATCAATAAAAAAACTACCGATACCAAAAATAGCCAACGATAACTCAGTATTGGCAATGTGGTATACATCAGCGTTTGCCTTAGGTGCTATTGAAATAGCGAAGGCATGGGGTTTCGAGTTAAAAACATGAACTATTCACATGGGTGAAATTAAATAAAAACTATCATCAAAACATAACTAAACAACTAAAAAGGCGCATAGCGCAAAACCTCAGGAAGCACGAGACCGAATAGTTCAATTATACGGAAATGTACCGAAGGTTGAATTGTTTGCCCGTCAGAACGTAAACGGTTGGGATGCGTGGGGTAATGAATGTATAAATGATATTGAGTTAGGAAATGAAAAATGATTGAAAAAATTAATTTAACAAAAGCAGCATCTTTACGAGACGTAAAAGCAATAACCAGTTTTAGCCGCTCTACAATCTATAGAAAAATTAAAATAGCAGGTTTCCCCAAGCCGATAAAAATATCAGACAAGAGGGTTGTGTGGGATGAAGAACAGGTAAAAAAATGGCTCAATGAACAAGCTAACACTTATATTCAATAGTCCATTTATCTATCATATCAGCCCAATCTTGCAATAATTTTCGCCTTTGTTCAGAATATTCAGCTTTATTATAAACTGCTCTAACCCCTCTTTGTTCGTGAGCTAATGCTTTCTCTATCCAATCAGAATTGTAACCAGCTTCATGAAGATGAGTTGATGCAGTTCTTCTCATATCGTGAACGGTAAAATCACCTAGCTTCAAACCGTTTCTTTGAGCTAATTGTATGGTATGCGTGCAGGCTCTATTAATTGAGGATTTAGATATATTGCCGTATTTGGATTGTCCAAAACTCGGTAGAACAAAAGGCGATTCACTTGATAATATCTTTAACTGCATAAATAAATCAACTGCTTGCTTAGATAAATAAACAACATGCGGTCTACCTGCCCCCTGCCTACTCGCTTTCATTCTTTCCGCAGGGATTGTCCATTCAGCATTTTTAAAATCTATTTCATCCCACGTCGCATCAACTATTCCACTTTTCCTTGTCATGGTCAACATTATTAATTTTAATGCAATTTTTAATTGCAAAGATGTTTTGCTAATTTTTAATGTATTAAAAAATATGCCCACCTCTTGCTTTGTCAGTGCTCTATCTCTTGGTGCAAATGTCGCTATTGAAGCCCCTTTTACATACTCTGCTGGGTTGTCATAATTTGCGCCTCTTGCTTTAGCGTAAGTGAAAACCATTCCAACGATATCGCGTGTTTTAACAGCGGTGACAGGCGCTCGCTCTTTTAATTTTTCACAATATTGCCTCAACATTGTTGGCGTTATTTCTGATAATAGCAACTTACCAAATTTTGGAGCTACATCTCTTTTTACTATTCCACCAACAATATCCCTAGTACTAGCAGCATAATCAGCATCAATAAACCACTTATCCAACCAGTATCCGAAAACATCATTATTTTTTGTTTGCTTTTCACGTTGTTTTTCTTTAGCAGGCGAAAGCCCATTTGCAAGCTTTTTTTTTGCTTCAAGTAGTTTGTCTCTTGCTTCAGATAGAGATAATTCACCGTACTTACCAAATGTAATCGTTTCTCGTCGCCCATTAATACGGTAATCATAACGAAAAGACAATGTACCTGTTTTTGATACCGCTACATACAAACCATCTCGATCGGGGAGTTTGTATTGTTTGTCTTTAGGTTT
Source organism: Gilliamella sp. B3482 (assembly GCF_026536805.1). Classification (NCBI taxonomy): domain Bacteria; kingdom Pseudomonadati; phylum Pseudomonadota; class Gammaproteobacteria; order Orbales; family Orbaceae; genus Gilliamella; species Gilliamella sp. B3482. The sequence goes on from NZ_JAFNNL010000006.1 coordinate 14,844, forward strand.
TATTGATTTAAGCTTGGTTTCTGTTAACATAGTAATCTCCGATACCGTCATTCGTGTCGGTAATTTTAGTAAAATATTCTATGTTAAATTTTTGATACCGTCAAAGCTACCGTCAAAAAAAGCAAGCTTATATGAGACTAAATGAGACTATGTGAGACTAAAAAGCCTTGATAAACAAGGCTTAAAATAATAAGAAAAGACTATATAAGATCGTATGATATCAATTGCAATTATTCCCACTCAATAGTGGCAGGCGGTTTTCCACTTATATCATATACAACTCGTGATATTCCATTGACTTCGTTGATAATACGATTTGATACTCGCCCTAAGAATTCGTAAGGTAAATGTGCCCAGTGAGCGGTCATGAAGTCGATAGTTTCAACAGCACGTAATGAGACAACCCAATCATACTTACGTCCGTCTCCCATTACTCCAACTGAACGTACTGGTAAGAATACGGTAAATGCTTGACTGACTTTGTGGTATAGGTCAGCTTTATAAAGTTCTTCGATAAAAATAGCATCGGCTTGACGCAGTAAATCACAATACTCTTTTTTCACTTCACCGAGAACACGCACTCCTAAACCTGGACCTGGGAATGGATGACGGTAAAGCATATCGTAAGGTAAACCGAGTTCTAAACCAACTTTACGTACTTCATCTTTGAATAATTCTCTTAATGGTTCTACTAGCCCCATTTTCATATCTTCAGGTAAACCACCAACATTATGATGTGATTTAATCACGTGGGCTTTACCTGTATCAGCAGCAGCAGATTCAATGACATCTGGATAGATAGTACCTTGAGCAAGCCATTTGACATCTTTTAATTTTGCCGCCTCTTCATCAAAAACAGCGACAAATTCACGACCAATAATTTTACGTTTAGCTTCAGGATCTGCCTCTCCCTTCAGTGCAGCCATAAAGCGATCTTCGGCATTAATTGCGATAATATTTAACCCAAATTTATCACCAAACATATCCATGACTTGCTTTGCTTCATTTAAACGTAATAAGCCATGATCAACAAATACGCAAGTTAACTGGTCACCAATGGCTTGATGTAATAATAATGCAGTAACCGAAGAATCAACACCACCTGATAAACCTAATAATACTTTATCTTTACCGACTTTTTCTTTTATACGAGCAATTGCATCAGTAATAATAGAAGACGGTGTCCATAGCTTTTCACACTGACAAATATCAATAACAAAACGCGTTAATAACTCTAATCCTTTAACCGTATGCGTGACCTCTGGATGAAACTGTACGCCATAAAACTGTTTTTCATCGTTGGCCATAATGGCGAATGGACAAGTTTCTGTTTGCCCAATTAAGGTAAATGTGTCAGGTAATGAAGTAACTTTATCACCATGACTCATCCATACATCAAGTTGCTCTATACCAGCATCATTGGTGCTATCTAAAATACCGTCTGTTAATTTTGATTTTGCAACAATATCAACTTTAGCATAACCAAACTCTCGTTGATTAGAAGCTGTAACTTGTCCCCCCTTACCTACTTGAATTGCCATAGTTTGCATACCATAGCAGATACCTAACACGGGCACGCCAGCATTAAACACATATTCTGGTGCTCGAGGGCTATTTGGGTCAGTAGTACTTTCAGGACCACCAGATAGAATGATACCTTTAGGGTTAAATTGTTTGATTTTTTCTTCCGACACATCCCACGGCCAAAGTTCACAATAAACACCTATTTCACGAACCCGTCGAGCAATTAATTGGGTAACTTGCGAACCAAAATCAAGAATTAAAATACGTTGCTGGTGGATGTCATTTTTCATCAAATTTATTCCTAAACTATGGACTAATACAAAATCAAGGCGCTATTGTATCATTTACCGATTAAATTGAACGGATTAAATGAAAAACAATTGTAAATATTTTACATTAATATATTTTAAATCGGTTAAACATTTAATCTTGTTAATTTTATTAGATAATTAATTATATTAAAGAATCAAATACCTGACTATATAATACTTATTTATTCATTACGTTAGTTGAGGAATTTTGAATAATCCCACAATTTTAATCTATGCAAAAAATTTTCTTTACTTATTTAATAAGTATACTTACAATAAGTTTACTTATTAAATAGAGGAAAAATAATGAACACAATTTCAATCTCTTTCGTATTACCAACAAAGGCAAAACCATCTAAAATTTGGCAATACTATACCGATCTTAATTTAAGAAAATTATGGGAAACTGATCTTGAAGACTTTCGTATCTTTGGTGACTTGAAAACAGGCACTAAAGGTATTTTTAAATTACAAAATATACCAGAAATGGAAGTGACTTTATCAAAAATCATTGATGAGCAAGAATTTACTGAACAATTTGATATGCCTGAAATAGGTTTATTATTTTTCTCCCATCAAATTGTTGAAATTTCAGAAAATCAATATGCTTTGAAATCAGAGATTTCATTAAAACCAGATACAAAAATGGACACTAAAGCATCCTATGATTTTATAAAACAGATTTCTGATGATATTATTGATAAAACTTACAAATTAAATGGCTTAGTTGAAGGATAAATTATGGCAAAGGGCGATAAGTTTTTGACACAATTTCAAAATGATTCTCAATCCATTGGTTTTATTTTTATGAAAACTTATTCGTCCTGGCATACAAATATCAAAAGTTGTTTGAAAAAACAGTCTATCACTCATCCTCAATTTATCGTACTTGCAACACTTGCTTATTTATCACAATACAACGATGAAATAACACAAGTCACTCTATCCAATCGAACAAATATCGATGTGATGACAATCTCACAAATTTTAGAGAATTTAGAGAAAAAATATTATATTGAGCGCCACTGTTCAAGCAAAGATAGTCGAGCAAAATCCATTCAACTAACACAAAAAGGGTTTGATAAAGCAAATGAAACTGTACCTTTAGTTGAACAAATTGATAAAGAGTTTTTTTCAACATTAAAGGATGATAAAAAACTATTTATGTCAATGTTATTAACACTATTAGAAAGTCAAGGTGAATAAAGTAATTATCCTTTATCATATTTATTCAAGTTTAAAACATCAAATGGCTTTAATTCATCTAAAAATCAATTTGTTAAGTAGTAATAAATGAGTTCTATTTAACAAAAATTTCATAATAAAATGATTTGTTGGGTTAAATTTATTCCAATCTTAAAAATATCACTTTTGCCATTTGCAATAAGTTTTACGCGATGAACATTAAGCCATATTATTTTATTTAACTTGATTATTAGTTACTTTTTTATAAAAAAGTCTATACGTAATGCATGACTAGCCATTACGTATAGAACAAAGAAATAAACTTATAATTCTAAATTACCATTTATGTTCTATTCCAATATTTCCTTTATAGCCTTGATGCTTGGTACTTCCAAAATCATGTTCATAACGAGCATCACCATAAAGAAAATTATCTTTGCCTAATTCCGTTTTTATACCAACCCCCAATTCTCCCCAAGTAGTTGCATAATTTTCACGTAAACTATCTTTACCTATTGTGACATGAGTTGGCTTAATAAAGTCATGCCAAACATTACCAATTGCATAAATCGACATAATTTGTCGATCTGCTGCTTGATTATTATGGTCTACTCGTACACCTATTCTACCACGCAATTGATCCTGATTATTCTGATCGACTTGACGATATTTATCTTTAAAACTATCCAAATTAAGATATTGATAAACAAGTTGAGCTTGAGGTTCGATTAGCCATTGGCTTGAATCAAGGCTATTTTGACTAAAGTTGAAGGCATGTCCGGCTTCTGCTGAAACAGCTACACCAAAACCATTTTGATGGATAGAACGGGCTTCTTTTCGTGCATCATATTTATTGCGGATTGAAGAGAACTGTCCAACTAAATCTAAATAACTGTTATTAGCAGAAAAATAGGTATTAGTTAACCCAAGGCTAAATGCTTCCGAAGTACCTTTTCCGGTTTTTTTGTTATGAGAAATTAAACCATTAACCGCTCGATATTTATCGGAAAAATCAGTATTAGCTTTAGTATATGAAAGATAAGCACCTGTATAATTGTGGCTTCCATCTTCGAATAAATTGTTCACCAGATCATGGCCAAGTTGTAATCCATAAACGTCAGTTTCTAAATTCAACCGTTTTTTTCCGTCTGATTTAAGATGTTTGCCTAATATTCTTCCCCAAGTTTCACTTAAATGTTCATCGCAAGTACTACAATTAGCTAAGTTAAAGTTAGCATATTCGCCTCTACGTTCATGCAAAGTACCAATACTTAATAATCCTTGTTCTTGGTTTACTCGTGGCATTGATACATAACCAGAAACGGCATTTGAATAGATCACCTTTTTAGGTGGTTTTACTGGGTCAACAGGTTTGACGGGTTTGTCTGGGTCAACGGGTTTGACTGGGCCAACCGGTTCATCTGGATTACTTGCCTTCATAGTCCAATAGTATTCATCACCATTAGTTGTTTGACGTTTTGCCAATTGAACTTCTGTTGCACCTGTCGTTTGAGCCTCACCAGTAAAATTGCTTTCTGAGCTTGAAGTTCCGACATTAATAACAGGAATACTATTCAATATTGCAGCAACTTGCTTTATGTTACCATCAATGAAATTTTCAGTTCCATTTGCATTAACAGGAATAACTTTAGTGACACCACTTGCAGCTCCAGTAATTTTTAGTAAGTCTGATTGTGAAGTATTATTATTCCATAACGTATTCATCTTAACTATTGCATTATTTGATGCCGAGTAATTACCTTGAATAGTTAAACTATCATTATATTTTCCATGGGAATAATTATCTAAACTGATAATACCACCATCACTAATAACATTACCTTGTAAAATAAACTCATTTGCGCCCGCATCATCAAATGCAGCATTAAGTAATGCACCATTTGATAAAGTTAAATTATCAAATAAAGCAGTTTTACTGGTATCATTTGCTTTCAAATTCCAAGTAAAACCATTATTTAAGTTTAAGTTGAGTGTAGGAGTTTTATTGGTATCTAAAACTTCACCCTCTTCAGTTTTAACCAAACCTTTATAAACCAGCCCAGTCATACTTCCCTTGTCAGAAGCATTAAAGTTAACTGATGACGCTTGATAATCATCATGACTTTGTTCTGTTCCAGTTTGATCATAGGTATTTGAAAAGAACTGATAACCAGATGCGGTATAATTTCCACTCACGTTAAGAATATAACCCGCATCATTTGCTGTTAGATCAGTTTTATCACCGGTAAAAGATAATACAGTATCGACTTGACCTTGATCGACAAAAATTAAATCTTTGCGACCAACAGAACCACTGATAACCGGGTCAGCACTTGTACCATTCGTAGTAAATATTGCATTTTTAAAGCTTGCACTTACACCATGTGATGCAGCCTGTTCAAATACACCACTTGAATTAGCATCATCATGAGTCCCGATTTCAAGTGCATAACCATTTGTTTTGATGATTGTTGAACTATCGTCATAATCTGCTTTTAATAAAGAATTGCGAACCATCTTAATACCAGAACCATTTAAAGCATTTGTTGTATCAATATTAAGTTCACCATGAGATTCTAAAATACCAGCACCTTCACCTGTATTACGCGTCTTTCCTAATTTGACACCCACACTGTCCCAGTTCAATGATGAACTATCGCTACCTTTATTCAACACTATGCTATTTTTAGCACCTTTTAAAATCACTATTGGTGTTAATTGACCATCAGCACCAGTATCATTCGCTCCACCATGATTGGTTGCATTACCCGATACATAAATACCGATGGCACGATTACCAGTCAAAGTCATATCCAAATCATCATTAACAATAACTCGCCCTGCAGAACCTTGACCATTATTGTCATATGCTCCTTGAATAGCACGAATACCATTATTTAATATTGGAGAGGTTTTACCACCTGACGTTGTTTGGTTGATCGTCAGTTTATCAACTGTAACTGTGCTATATTTACCATTATAGGCGTTTCTCTCACCGGCATTTGCAGCTGAACCCGTTAATATCCCATAAGCAGCCACACCACCACTAGAGTTACGACCACGTGTATAGTTATCAGTTATATTTAATACAACATCTTTAGCAGTAATATCGACATTGTGATAAGTCGCAAGCCCCATCACATTACCATCATTCTTTATAGTAAAATTTAAATTGCCCGCTTTAATTGAGCCACCAGAAACACCATAAGTATATTGGTTACCTAATCCAGTATAATCGGCACTGACATTTGCAGTAAGGGTCGTATCACCAACATTAAGTTGTTCATGTAATTTACTCCTAGTTAAAATATAAAAACTGGCATTGCCACTTTGCGTTGCAGTAGCAGCATTAATGTTATTACAACTAGGATCATTTTGGCCTACTAAATAAGATCCATCAGAATTTGCTATACAATCCAATGCTAACGAAGAAGTTGAAGCTGATAAAATTGAAACAGTTATCACTACTTTACTAACACGTCGTGCCAATTCAGAACAAACTATGCTAGTACCAGTTAGAAAATTAAATTTTGTTTGGTATATTTGATTCATAATTCTATCCTTATAGACTCTAACATTGAACTTTTTTTACAACGGTGTTTGTTTTTGATTTGTGGTAACCATAAAAGCAGAGATTATTTTTTAGAACTTTTTTACAAATAGATTTCAATAAGAAAGATTCATTCCGTCCAAATGGGCAAAAGAAAGATAAAAGCCATAACTGTTTACTTTCATCTCTCTTATTACATTGAACAAAATTCACATAACTTTTCGTTTTGTTTAGATATTCCCGTTCCTCATCTTTATTTAAATATGCCCAATTGAGAAAACCGAGTGGTCGATTATTTTTAATGAGTAAAATAAAATTCCTAGACTGAATAGTAGGCAGTAAAGTTTCCAATGCTGAACTTATGGCAACATTTCTATAATTGGAATTCCTGTTCCATAACCAAACCATGGCGCCTAATACTTCGGCTTCATTCCATGAAGTATCATGATAAATGCTGGGTGCAATGACTCTAATGGAGTCCTGATTAAGACAATTCATTCCGTTATACCTTTAGTATTTTTAATTAAAAATAATATTGAAAATAAAACTTATCTTTCTTAAAACTTAGGAATATAAAAACAGCTTTGCTTAATCTTTAAACAGGTAATGAAATAGACAAATAATTAACAAATTGATTAAATTAGGGAGATATAGACCATGTATAGTCATATAGCTTGAATAAATTAATCAAAAAAAACTTTATAATGTATAGAATTGGAACAAAAAACAGCGCTAAATAATGTATAACTTACATCATCCTTAACTAATTTCGTCACTTTATGTGATTGGACTTATCGGATAGATAAAAAATGAGAGGTCTGTGAAAAACCCCTCATAAATTTAAACATAAATATTAATAATTTACTAGCTATTTTTTTCTTGCGCGGATTGAATAGCAGTTAATGCAATAGTATAAACAATATCATCAACTAACGCACCACGAGACAAATCATTAACAGGCTTACGCATACCTTGTAACATAGGTCCAATTGAAACAAGATCAGCTGAACGTTGTACAGCTTTGTAAGTTGTATTACCAGTATTTAAATCAGGGAATATAAACACCGTCGCTTTACCTGCAACTTTAGAATTTGGCGCTTTTGATTTCGCAACATCAGGCATAACCGCAGCATCATATTGTAAAGGGCCATCAATCATTAAATCTGGACGTTTTTCTTGAGCAATACGTGTTGCTTCTTTCACTTTTTCAACATCAGCACCTTGACCAGAACTACCGGTTGAGTAAGAGATCATCGCCACACGTGGTTCAATACCAAAAGCAATAGCAGTATCAGCAGATTGAATAGCGATTTCAGCAAGTTCTTGCGCATTTGGATCTGGATTAATAGCGCAATCCCCATAGATATAAACTTGATCAGGCATTAACATAAAGAACACCGATGAAACAAGCGAACTACCTGGAGCAGTTTTGATTAATTGTAGCGGAGGGCGAATAGTATTGGCCGTAGTATGAACAGCACCAGAGACTAAACCATCAACCTCATTTGCTTCAAGCATCATTGTACCAAGCACAACATTATCAGCTAATTGCTCACGCGCAATAACTTCAGTCATACCTTTGTTTTTACGTAATTCGACTAAACGAGGTACGTATTTATCACGAATGCGTTCTGGGTCAACAATTTCAACACCAGCACCTAAAGTAACACCTTGCGACGCTGCCACTTTACGGACTTCATCAGGATTACCAATTAACACACACTTAGCAATATGACGCTCTGCACAAATTGCAGCTGCTTTAATTGTTCTCGGCTCATCCCCTTCTGGTAACACCACCACTTTTTTCGCATTACGTGCAAGCTCAGTTAATTGATAACGGAATGCTGGAGGAGATAATCGACGAGCAGAACTAACCACTTCATTCAATGATTTAATCCAACTTGGATCAATGTGATCGGCAACAAAATTCTGAGTATTATCCATACGTTCTTTATCATCGACCGGGATTTCTAAATTGAATTGTTGTAAATTGATTGAAGTTTGGAATGTATTGGTTTTAACAGTAAATACTGGTAATCCTGTATCAAAAGCAGGTTGACACAATTTATAGATTTTTTCATCAATATCATAGCCACCAGTCAATAATACACCACCAATAGCAACACCATTCATTGCAGCTAAACAGATTGTTACTAAAACATCAGCACGATCAGCTGAAGTTACTAATAACGCGTTCGGTTGAAGGTGATTAATGATATTTGGAACGCTACGAGAACAGAAAGAAACATGTTTAATTCGACGATTTTTAATACCGCCTTCATTAATGATTTTAGCTTGTAAATGATTAGCAATGTCATATGTACGACAAGAACTTAAATCGATGTTCCAAGGAATACAGCCAAGTACAGGTAATGGGCTATGCTCGCTTAAATCATTAATTGTAATTTTCTTACCATCAAATTTAGGTGTATGATAAATTTCAACAACATCTGGACGAGCGAGATTTTGTTCTTCTACTGGTGCATTGACTTTGTTAACAATCACACCAATAATCTTATCATTTTTGATGCCACCAAAATTAGAACGAGCAATCTCAATGCGTTCTTTTAACTGCTCTGGATCATCTTTACCCATATTAACCACAAAAATAATCTCAGCGCCTAAAGTCTTCGCGATGTTATTATTTAGCTCATTAGCAAATGGATAATCAATAGTTGGTACAATACCTTCAACTAAAACAACATCAGCACCTTTAGTATTTTCTGCATATAGTGCAACGATTTCTTCCATCAAAACATCTTGTTGATTCAAACCTAATAAGTTTTCAACATAACTCATTTTTAAAGGTTTCAAAGTTGGAATCGATGTATTATGACTAACTAAAGTCGTTGTATTATCAGGCGCATCACCACCTGCTCTTGGTTGGGCAACTGGTTTAAATACATTTAAGTTAATACCTTGACGTTCCATTGCTCGAATAACACCAAGACTTACACCCGTTAATCCAACATTGGTACCAGTTGGAATCAGCATAATGGTACGAGACATAATAAGTTTCCTCTTAATTCTTTATTAAATCCAAAAACAAACCGCCTTAACGGCGGTTTTAAAGTGCTTAAGCTGTTAAGCGTGCTGCATCTTGTGCGATGACAAGTTCTTCATTGGTAGGAATAACCATTGCAATAGCAGAACCATCTTTAGTGATCACACCACCGTTACCAAAACGTGCAGCTGAATTGCGTTCTTGATCTATCTCAAAACCAAGTATACTTAATTTTTCCAGAGTTTTACGACGAATACATTCAGCATTTTCACCAATACCACCAGTAAACACAATTGCATCTAAACGTCCGTCTAACAACATCGCATAGCCACCAATGTATTTGACTAAACGGTGAACAAATACTTCTAAAGCATTTTTAGCATTTTCATCTTTATCTGCATTATCCGTTACATAACGGCAATCGCTACTTACGCCAGTTAAACCTAATAAGCCTGATTTTTTATTTAATAAATTATTAACATCAGCAACTGACATATTTAAATTGTCATGTAAAAAGAACATAATAGCAGGATCGATATCACCACTTCGTGTACCCATCACTAAACCTTCAAGTGGTGTTAGCCCCATAGAAGTTTCAATACTTTTACCGTTTTTCACAGCAGTGATTGAAGCACCATTACCTAAGTGGCATGTAATCACATTCGTTTGATCAACTGGTTTATTTAATAATTTTGCTGCTTCTCGACTAACATAATAATGACTAGTACCATGAGCACCATAACGGCGAACACCGTACTTAGTATATAATTCATTAGGAATTGCATATAAATACGCTTCTTTAGGCATAGTAGTATGGAAAGCTGTATCAAATACTGCAACATTTTTATTTTTTAAATGAGGAAATGCAACAAAAGCTTCACGAATACCAATTAAATGAGCTGGATTATGTAAAGGCGCAAAAGCAGAAGCTTCTTCAATACCTTTTAAAACGGAATCATCAATCACAACGGATTGGGTATACTTCTCACCACCATGAACAATACGGTGCCCAATTGATTTTATGCTATCTAATAATTCTGGTTTTTGTGGAAAAATGTTATTAACGATGAATTTAATTGCTTCGCTATGTGCTGCACCAGCGCCTAAAGAAGCTTCTTGCTTTTCACCATCTAATTTCCATTTGATACGAGCATCAGGAAGGTGAAAACATTCAGCTAAACCAGATAAAAACTCATCACCATTTTCAGGGTTAATAATAGCAAATTTTAAAGATGAACTTCCACAATTCAGAACGAGAGCGTTATTACTTGATGACATAGTAATTCCTATAAATTGAATAAAAGATTTTTACCAATCAATATTGGCAACTCTACACATTAATCAATGTGTTATATAAGGCGACTTCTGATATCTTGAAATTTGAGATAAAATAAAGAGAGCCCCCAATTTGAATGGCACTATTTTAAGACAATAAAATGTGAATGTCGAGGAATCCAAACCAGATGAACTTAGTTAAAATTTTTAAGGCAGGTCAAATATATATGGATATTTGCCCAAAAGATAAAGCCCTATCCTATTCATTTCCTGAATTAAAAATTATTAACTACATCAAAGTTGCAAAAAAAATTTTACCGCCGATCATCATCGGCTTAATTCTTTGGCAATATTATTTACCCGCGCAATTAGCGGTAACAGCAATCACAATTCTATTTGCCTTAAGTTTACCTATTCAAGGGATCTTATGGTTAGGATATCGTTCTCAATCGCCATTACCGCTCAACTTAATTGACAGCTACAACCGAATCAAATTGCAATTAATTGAAAAAAAGATATTAAGTCCGAATAAAAATCCAAATGAAAAATTGACTTTTGAATCGTTAATGAAACTAATAAACTTATCTAAAATTCATTTAGGGAATTATTTTGGGCAAAATGACGATAACCAACCATAAAGATATATTCATGCAAAATTTTTTGGAAAAATTGAAAAATCAAATAAACGAGCTTGAACAGCAGTTGAACTTATCCGAACAACAAAGCTATCAAGAGCATTATTTTGATGAGCATCTGTTTAACACCAGTAAAATTGAAACCGACAATCAATTCTATTTAGATAAAGTAAAGCAAACCTATCTAGCACTTTGTGATGCAGTACTTTCAGAAAAACGCACACAAATCGAATTTTTATCAGAAAGACTTATAAACCAAATTACCGCCCTAACACGTGAGCTTGCCACAGTACATTTACGTAAACAAACTACTGGCCATATTATTACAGAAACATTAGCTGAAAAACATTCAAGACATTTAGATTATTTACGACGATTACAAGAGATGAAATATGAGCTCGAACTCTCATTAGAGTCAATAGAACACAGCAAAATCGCTGCCCTTGATAATCGAATATACCGCTGCGAACAAGCTATTAAAAGGATTGAATTAGACATGGAAAATAGTTTCATTGAATAATAGTATCATAAATTACTGAATATTTGATGATAAACGATTACCTAGTTTAAAATAATGTCTTAACCAAACACGCCTAAATATAGCGTACATGTAAATTCACATTTCAATACTATAGTAAGATCCTAGCACTAAAAAGCATACTAACTAGTCAAAATAAAGGCCCTTATATCAAAAATGCATATGAATATAATTAATAATTAGTATCATCTTTTCAGTTCAACCTATAATATAGTCATCAACATTAATTACTTGCTACCATCTTTGAATCTAAGAATAAACTAATAAGGACTTTTTCCATGAGTAAGATATTTGATGATAACTCACAAACCATCGGCCATACTCCCCTAGTTCGATTAAAACATTTTGGGAATGGTAATATATTAGCTAAAGTCGAATCTCGTAATCCAAGTTTCAGCGTCAAATGTCGTATTGCATCAAATATGATTTGGGATGCCGAAAAACGTGGTTTACTTAATCCTGACGTTGAACTTATAGAGCCAACTAGTGGTAATACTGGTATTGCATTAGCCGCTGTTGCCGCTGCTCGTGGTTATAAATTAACCTTAACCATGCCAGAAAGCATGAGTATCGAACGCCGCAAACTTTTAAAAGCGTTAGGTGCAAACCTGGTATTAACTGAGGCAGCCAAAGGAATGAAAGGCGCTATTGAAAAAGCGGAAGAAATCGTTGCTAGTAATCCAAAACACAATATTATGCTCCAACAATTTAGCAATCCCGCCAATCCAGAAATTCATGAAAAAACCACAGGACCTGAAATCTGGCTTGATACAGATGGAAAAATCGACATTTTCGTTGCTGGTGTGGGAACAGGTGGAACCTTTACTGGCGTAACAAAATACATCAAAAAAGTTCAAGGTAAAAACATTACTGCTGTCGCAGTTGAGCCAAGTACCTCACCTGTAATTACGCAAGCACTTGCTGGCGAACCAATCAAACCTGGCCCACATAAAATACAAGGTATCGGAGCTGGATTTATTCCTGGTAACTTAGATTTAAGTTTGATTGATTTGGTCGAAAAAGTATCTAACGAAGAAGCCATCGAAACAGCTCGCATTATAATGGAAAAAGAAGGGATTTTAGCAGGAATTTCATCAGGTGCAGCAGTATTTGCAGCTGATCGTTTGGCTCGATTACCAGAAAATGCGAATAAAACCATCGTGGTTATATTACCTTCTTCAGGTGAACGTTACCTTAGTACAGATTTATTTAGTGGTATTTTCACTGAAAAAGAGCTTGGTTAATTATCCTATATACGCAAAACACCGCCATTTGGCGGTGTTTGATTAAAAATCGGATAATTCAAATTAGAATAAATTAATCCTCTTGAACAATACCAAAATGTCGATAAGCATGAGGTGTTGCAATTCGTCCTCTTGGTGTCCTTTGGATATAACCTTGCTGAATCAAAAATGGCTCCAACACATCTTCAATCGTTTCACGTTCCTCACCAATTGCTGCAGCAATATTATCTAATCCTACTGGACCACCCATGAATTTTTCGATGATGGCAAGAAGTAACTTACGATCCATATAGTCAAAGCCTTCATTATCCACATCTAACATATCTAAAGCTTGAGTCGCAATACGCTCATCAATAACACCTTTGGATTTAACATCCGCATAATCTCTCACACGTCGCAATAAACGATTAGCAATACGAGGCGTTCCGCGTGATCGTTTAGCTATTAAAAATGCACCCTCTTTGGAAAGATCTAAACCTAAAAACTTAGCACTACGACTAACGATATACTCCAAATCCTCTACGCGGTAAAACTCAAGGCGTTGCACAATCCCAAAACGATCACGTAATGGCGATGTTAACGAACCCGCTCGAGTAGTGGCGCCAATAAGCGTAAAGGGCGGAAGATCGATTTTAATTGAACGCGCTGCAGGACCTTCACCAATCATAATATCGAGCTGATAATCTTCCATAGCAGGATATAATATTTCTTCAACGACAGGAGATAATCGATGGATTTCATCAATAAACAGCACATCATTAGGCTCGAGATTGGTTAACATTGCAGCAAGATCACCTGCTTTTTCCAACACTGGGCCAGAGGTAGTACGCAAATTAACATTCATTTCATTAGCAACAATATTAGCTAAAGTGGTTTTACCAAGACCTGGAGGACCAAAAATTAAAACATGATCAAGCGCATCACTACGTTGCTTGGCAGCCTGAATAAAGATTTTCATCTGCTCTCGCACTTGAGGTTGACCAATATACTCATCCAAATATTTAGGACGAATAGCCCGATCTAACGACTCTTCTTCTTTTTGAGCCTGTGGCGCAATTAAACGATCCGCTTCAATCATCATCGTTCCCTATTTTCTTTATAATGCTGACTTTAATGCTTCACGTATTAGCATTTCACAATCCATGTCTGGCTTAATGACTTTACTAATAATACGACTTGCTTCTTGTGGTTTATAACCCAAAGCGATAAGTGCCGAAACGGCTTCACCTTCAATCTGACTTGAGGATTTTTTAAGAATTCCAGTCTCAACAGTTACGTTTACATTAGCTAACTCGTCACCAAACCGTTTAACTCGATCCTTCATTTCGACAATCAATCGTTCAGCCGTTTTAGTGCCCACGCCTGGTAATTTAACTAACGTCTTGATTTCACCTTGCTCAACTGCACTAATAAATTGCCCTGCTGACATTCCTGATAAAATTGCTAACGCTAATTTGGGACCAACACCATTCACTTTAATCAACTCACGAAACAATTCACGCTCTTGTTCATGATTAAAGCCATAAAGCACTTGAGCATCTTCCCGAACGGCAAAATGAGTTAACACAATCACTTCTTTACCATTATCAGGTAATTCATAAAAACAGGTCATTGGCATAAACACTTCATAGCCAACACCACCAACTTCAATTAACACTTTGGGTGGTTGCTTTTCAATAATGATTCCACGTAAACGACCTATCACAATATATCCTTAATAAATAATGTCAATTAAACAACGTTGATCAACCAGTATTAAACGAAAACTCTCGTTCAACATCAGCCTAATTATTATGATCAAAATTGAATGTGAATTAAAAAAACAATTGTGAGTTAGTTTACCTGATAGGAGAAAATTAATAAAGACAAACTGTATAAATAAACAGTCAGTAGACAAAAATATTGCCGACAAAAGTCAGCAATATCAGAAAAATAGATTTAAAGATTCAAATTAGAATGGCATTTTAAAACCAGGTGGTAATTGCATTCCACCAGTAACTTGAGCCATACGCTCTTTTTGAGCTTCTTCCAAACGGCGAGTAGCATCATTATAGGCTGCAGCGATAAGATCTTCTAACATCTCCTTATCATCTTCGGTTAATAAAGACGGATCGATATCAACGCGTTTACAACTATGTGCACCATTTACAGTAACTTTAACGATACCCGCGCCAGACTCTCCAGTAACCTCTAATTTAGCAATCTCTTCCTGAGCTTGCTGCATTTTTGCTTGCATTTGTTGGGCTTGTTTCATCAAATTGCCCAAACCACCTTTTCCACCTGGAAACATAATTATTCCTCATTAAAAACATTTAGTCTGTAATTATACAGGACGAATACTCGATTCATCAATCTTGGCATCAAAATATTGACAAATCGTCTCAACTTTAGGATCTTGATGTATCGTTTGTTTAGCTTGTTCAAGCTTCTGCTGATATAAATCTTCACGTAATTCTAATGGCGTTTTTATATCCTTACTATCATCAATCACAACCTCTACATTAAGTGTTTTTTGACGATAAGCTGACATCGCAGTTCGTAGCTTAATACAATTTGCCGACGACTTAGTTAAATGCTCAACAGCCGAACGCGTATGCAAAATTACACTATTATCATCGACTATTTCAGGATACGAATTAACTGCAATCTGTTTAATTAACGGTGCAATCTCCAATTTTTCAATTTCCGCACTCCAAGCATCTTTTTCGACCATCTCTTCAATCAATTTTTTTGTCATCTCTGGGGTTTTATCAACCTTAAGTGACTCCCTAACTGACTTCGCATCTATCACCGGCTCATTCTTAGACTCAAACAGTCCAGTCGATTGCCATTGATAATTTTCTGCTGTAATTTCCTCTTCGTCGTCCTCTACAACCTCATCCACCACTGCACTATTAACTTCAGTCTTAGTAGCCTGTTTAACACGGCTCGAGTTAACTAAATCGCTTGATGGTTGATTGGCACCAACCGGTTCAGACTTTTTTGAACTTTGTTCCTCCATTAACTGCATTCGCATCTCTAAAATATTTTTAGTGATAGACGAAGCATCATCTGGAAGCGATATAGAATGGGCTGGCATCGAATTATTAGCTTGATGCACAGGAGAAACATTATTATCAGCTAATGATGATTGTGAATGTGCCGTTGATTGAACTGATGACTTAGCTGCATCCTTCTTTACTGGAATCGGTGGCACAGAAGCTGATGTTGCTGATTCAACTTTTGGCGGATTAGACTTTGGGACAGGTGCGTGTCCTACAGCTGAAGGATTAGTGGTTGAAACCGGTTGAGAAATCGAATCAACATCTTTTGGCATAAAGGCTAACGCGCGTAAAAAGCTCATCTCCACGCCCATTTTCTTATCAGGTACAAGCGTGAGTTCTTTTCGACCCATCAATAAAATTTGATAAAACAATTGCACATCATTTGGCGAAATGTATTGAGCTAAAAAACGCAATTGCTCCTCACTATCTGCATAATCACCTAAGGCTGTAGGTACTACTTGTAATAAAGCAATTTGATGCAACAAAGAAATGCTTTCAGCTAATAAATTATCCCAATCAGCTCCTTGCATTGCCGCCAATTCAATTTGTTGCATTAACGTATTACCATCGCCTTGGTAAAGTGCATTAACTAACGCAAAAGGAATAGCCTTATCTAATGTTCCAAGCATTGATGCAACTGATACGGCATCGACTTTACCATTACCTAGCGCAATAGCCTGATCGGTTAAACTTAACGCATCTCGCATACTTCCATTGGCTGCTTTGGCTAATAAATGAATAGCTTTTGGCTCACTTTCAATATGCTCTAATTGTAAAATGTGATTTAACTGATCACCAATTAAAGATGTATTAAGCACATTTAAATGCAAATGCAAACAGCGAGACAAAATAGTAATAGGTAATTTTTGAGGATCGGTTGTCGCTAACAAAAATTTAACATGCTCTGGTGGTTCTTCCAAAGTTTTTAATAATGCATTAAAACTGTTGCGAGACAACATATGCACTTCATCGATCAAGTAAACTTTAAAACGCCCTTTAGTTGGCAAGTATTGGATATTATCCAGAATTTCACGCGTATCTTCGACTTTAGTTCGTGAGGCAGCATCAATTTCTAACAAATCAACAAAACGACCTTGCTCAATCTCACGACAATTATCACAAACACCACAAGGTGTTGCAGTGATACCACTTTCACAATTCAAGCCTTTAGCTAACAAACGAGCAATCGACGTCTTTCCTACACCTCGTGTACCAGAAAACAGATAAGCATGATGCACCCGACCAAGAGAGAGGGCATTAGATAAAATTTTCAACACATGTTGTTGCCCTACTACCTCAGAAAACGACTTTGGTCGCCACTTACGTGCTAAAACTTGATAACTCATAATCACCATTACTTATTACGATTAAATTTTGCTAATCATATCATAAAGAGCCAAATTAGTCTTTAATATGCCACTTTTCGAATTAATAATAGACCTTAATTAATTTATAAACAAATTAGATTATAAAAATGCAATTTTAAGTAAAACATATAATAATTAGCGTTATATTACAGGATTTTTTTGCTCAAAAACCCCGTTCCTCAACTTTTTTTTCAACGAATAAATTGATTTAAATTTTAACTTACAGCGTTATATATTTTTAATTACAAAGTCATTAATCTCATCCAAAAACAGATTGCCGTATTTCTCCAATTTAATTTTACCAACACCTGACACATTAATAAGTTGTGTCTTACTTTCAGGCATCGTTTGCACCATTTCAAGTAAGGTTGCATCACTAAATACAATATAAGGAGCGATATCTTCCATATCGGCAATCTCTTTACGTAATCGTCTAAGATTATTAAATAAAATTCGCTCTTCATAAGATAGAATAGTCGTTAAATTAATTGATCGAGCATAACGATTTAAACGACTCTTCTTAACAATTTCTAATCGTGGTTTTGCTAACTTTAATTGCACCTCACCTTTCAATATTGCCCGTGCGTTTTCAGTCAATTGCAAAGTATTAAAATTGGAAATATTTTGCCGCAAATAACCTAAAAAAATTAACTGCCTTATTACACTAAGCCAATAATCAACGTTATGCTCTTTACCAATTCCATAAACTGAAAGCTTATCATGTCGATTATCTTTAATTTGTGAACGCCCCGAACCACGTAAAATATCCACTATGTATTGGGCACCATAGCGCTGTTCAACCCGATAAACACAAGACAAAACTTTTTGCGCATCAATCAACGCATCATATTGCTTAGGTGGATAAAGGCAAATATCACAGTTATTGCAAGGCTCAGTTCTATGTTCACCAAAATAATTTAACAGTACAATACGACGACACGTCATACATTGCGCAAATGACTCCATCGCCTGAATCTTATGAAGCTCCACTTGCTTCTGATCGTTATCATACTTTTCAATGATTTGCTGCTTATACCAACTTAAATCATTACTTTTAAACAATAGCATCGCTTCTGCAGGAACACCATCGCGCCCAGCACGACCTGTTTCTTGATAATAAGCCTCAATTGAACGCGGACAATCTGCATGAACAACAAACCGAACATTTGGCTTATTAATCCCCATTCCAAAAGCAACTGTTGCCACAATAATTTGTGTATTATCCTTTAAAAAACTCTCCTGAGCGCTTTGCCGTTCGCTTGTAGACAATCCAGCATGATAAGCGATAGCCGAAAACCCTCTTGCCACAAGCCTTGTTGTCATGTCCTCAACTTTAGAACGGCTAGAACAATAAATAATCCCGCTATTCCCTTTTTGCGTTTCAATAAACGACACAACTTGTTCAGTAAGATTAAACTTTTCTACCACGGTATAGCGAATATTCGGCCTATCAAAACTACGAACCACAAACAACGGATCAACTAAATTGAGCTGATTAAGAATATCCCTCTGTGTCATCTCATCAGCAGTGGCTGTTAGCGCGATAATTGGTACATCAGGAAAACGTTTTGATAACTGGTTTAATTGGCGATAATCAGGTCTAAAGTCATGTCCCCATTGTGAAATACAATGCGCCTCATCGATCGCAATTAAAGAAGGAGGATGCTGATCCAGTAACGCGCCAAAAGATGATACTGTCAAGCGCTCGGGGGAAATATACAACAATTTAACTGAATGGTTTAGATACTGGTTGATAACATTTTGTTGTTCGATACCTGATTGAGTTGCATTTAAAAATGCAGCAGGAATACCATTCACCAACAATTGATCAACCTGATCTTTCATTAATGAAATAAGTGGCGAAATAACTATAGCTGTGCCTGGTAATACGACAGCTGGAATTTGATAACAAAGCGACTTACCGCCACCGGTAGGGATAACGGCCAAAACATCACGCCCGTCAATCACTGATTCAATAATGTCTTTTTGTTGATTCCTAAACGACTTATAGCCAAAAATATTATGTAGAACATCTTCAATCTGATCTTTAAACGACATAACAACCTGAACCAGTAATAACTTAACGACGCTGTGGAGTATAGCTAATTTAGCATCAACAAACCACCGAGAACATGCATTTACCTATAAACAATATAAAAAACAGAATCCATATCGAATTGTTATATGAATTAGTGAGAATAAAAAGTACAAAAATGTGACAAATATCTGAATTTTTAATATTGGTTTTGCCTATTTTATCACCAATCCAGTTCAAAAGATTAAAAAAACAGCTATTTTTAATTATTTTACTTGAAACAAAACTATTTGCCCGCTAATATTTGCGTGTTTTCTAAATATACGCCCGTAGCTCAGTTGGTTAGAGCATCACCTTGACATGGTGGGGGTCAGTGGTTCGAGTCCACCCGGGCGTACCATCCTAAAGCCTTATGCTAAAAGGCTTCATAAAGGTTCTGTTTCACATCATTTTTTTTGCTGGGGTAAAACTGGGGTAAAACTCATACCATTTTTATCAAATTTTTGCGATCCACTTTCTCATAATTTCACATCATAGCTTCACTCTTTAGAAGATTAATTTATTATGAATAAAATACAAAACGACTTTAGGCGCCTTGATTCTTAGTAAAACAATAAAAAGCCCAAATTTAGTTCAGGCTCATTTTTATTTTAATTAAATATGCTTCTCAATTTATTTCATTGTTTTTGGCAATTACTATTATCCACATGAATGATTAAAGGCTCTCCATTATCAAAAGAATATACGTAAGATGCTCCATTTGGGAATATAAATTTTATACGTTGCAGTACTTTATTGTCAGACTTATCAATATTACAGTATTTATCTACCGCAAATACGGTTAAAAAAGCTTCTAATGTTTCATCATTAGAGTCTTTTATTGAAGTATTTTTTATGGTTAATTTAAAGAACAATTCATTATTATTCTTATAAACATCTTGCAATACTGTGTATTCATCTAAATCTTTAGGAGTCTGTTTTTTAAAGCCTTCTATAATTTTATCCTGCAATATATACAATTTATCTTGAAATTTTTTTCTATCAACTTTATGACTAAAAGGGTTTACTGTGTTAAATTCACAAAAAGGCAGAGTATCCTTACCGGTAGTGTTTAAGAAATTGATTTCTAATTTATTGTAAAAGTAATCTGGCATGTCATAGACAAGTTTTAGTCTGGTGTCTTCTATATTTTTTACTTTTAGTTTTTCGATATATCCATCCTCAACTAATAATTCACCTAAGTATATAATCCCATCCTCTACTTTATATTGCTTAAAAATTTCGCCATCATATAATGCTTTTTGGGAATTATCATTACAAATATAAGTTTTATAACTAACTTTTCCATCATCATGAAATGTAACAATTTGTGCTCGTTGACCAATTTGATACATATTCCACTTTCCAATAATTTTTTGTTTAATTTCTTGATTTGATAAACTCTGTTTATCATTAGCAAAAACAAAAAACGGAATAATTAAAAGAATTAACAGTATTTTTTTCATATCTATTTCCCTTAGAATAATTAATCCAAATATTAACAAAAATAATGAGGAAAAATACCCAAAAAATTTAATTTTTGAGTACTTTTGTTCATTTTCAATTTATTGCAATCGATATCTCTCAATAAAGTATTTACGGAGAATAAAGTTAGATGCATAAAGCTTCATGCTGTCGATATAGAATTGATTGAGTAAGCAAGTCCCAGACTTATATATCGCAAAGTCTAAAATTGTCATTAATGCAGTTAAGTCCAATTAAAACAACAGGCCAAATTAACTAAAGCCAAATATCAGCATACTAAATTTACCACATAACACCCTTACAGTACCTCTCCGTTTTTATAGGAGTAATTAACTCAAAGTTATTTCTGCGCATACATTGTTCAAAATGATACTTATTAAAAAATTCGAAGAAAAGAGTATCGGGACCTATTCCTTGATAATGATAAAATGTGTTATTTTGGGGTATAAAACGAGCACATGCTTTATGAAGTATATCTGCATTAAGCGGTTTATTTTCGATATTTTCGCCTAAGAGCCGGAGAAAAATTTGGTCCGTTGTTCCTATCAAATTTTTAGGTCTTGATCTAAAACGGTTTTCAAGATAATTGTGCTGAATCGCAATTGCATTAGGTAAATTTTCCTGAGATATATGCCCACTTGAACACAACTCGGTAAAGATATTAACCATAATTACTCTTGTATTTTCTGTTTCTTGATTACATTTTTCAAGATCACTTTTTGAAGCTTTTGATTTATTCTTTACAACTGATCGCCAATATTCTTTATCATAATCTGGAAATTCACTATCAGTATAGCCAAACAAACAGAAATCCCCTCTACTTGAACAGGAGTTCACGCTAATAACCATCAGCGTTAAAATAAAAATTCTTATTAATTTAGCCATTAATTATTTCCTAAATAATTCATGTAAAATAGATTTTATATTAATATTCTGATTTAGGACAATACGTTAACAGCAAAGGTTTAAGTTTTTAGATAAATATTATCTATATATCAACAATCTTTTATCGGAGAAAGATTAATAAAAGAGATGCAGAAGATGTTCAAAAAAAACCGCTCCTCAACTTTTTTAATTGAATAAATTACAAGATTAATAAGGAGAGTTAAAGTAAAAAGGCGTTATAAAAAGTTTAAGGGAATTCGACTCAGCAGGAATTAATTTAAAATATTAATTAGTTAATTTATAACAACATCCTTCATGATACAAAGTATGTCTTATATCAAATACAAAATCACTAGATAATATAGTAAATTTTGCTATATCTGGTTAACCAATTGCTGTTATTTTTAAATAAATTGTTGCTAATTAGTTGAATCAAATATATATTTATAACTCAGCAATATTGTAAATTATGTTAATAAAAAGTTAATAATGAAAACATTTGTAATAAATCTGGACAGCGCGGTTGATAAACGAAATAGAATTTCTAATTTATGTGAGAAATTGAAAATGGATTTTGAGATTTTCACAGCTATTGACGGGAGTAAACTAGATGAAAGTTTTATACGTGGCAACGTTCACGATTATCAAAATTGTTTTTTGACAAAAGGAGAAATTGGGTGTGCGCTCAGTCATATTGGCGTATATAGGGAAATTATAAGCCGAGATTTACCGTACGCGCTAATTATCGAGGACGATGCTGTCCTCGATAATAGAACTTTAGATTTTATGAGGGATTTCGAAAAAAAAACAAAAAACGGGATTTTTTTGCTAACTGGCGATTTCGAATACGCAAAAAATAAAAAAATTAAACTCGGCAATTTTAAGGTTTTTCCCGTTACCAAAGCTGTTCGAACTACTGGTTATATTATCACGCTAAAAACAGCAAAAAAAATGGTTGACTTTTTGTTTCCAATTAGATATGAGGCGGATATGTTTGAAATTTTCAGAACGTGCGGAAATGTAAAAATATACGCCACTCTGCCGCATCTAATTGAAACCAACGATCGTGATAAACATGACTCCTCGATAGAAGCAGAGCGCAAATTGGTTGTTGCGGATCGAGAAAATTACCGACAAAAATTATACAGCCTAGAAAAGCGACCTAAAATCAACTTTGTTTTTTCAATACTGCAAAAACTATCAAAAAAACCTAAATATAGAAATTATCTAGATTACTGACTGCTTATCAGTCAGTGTAGGGAAATCAATATCAACACTATTAACGTCAACACGCGTAAATAGTATTCAGTATTTTCCATAATTCTAATGGTTAATCTCATCGCTCTCAAACATTTTAAGTTTGATTATATTCTGTAAAGTTGAAATTTTTTATTAATAATATTAATCAGTTTTTGTTTTTCCAAATTATTTTTAGTAATAATTCACTCAGCTGTTAAAACTAATTTTGAGATCATAATGTATAAATGCAAGCTTTCATAATGAGGCAATTTATTGGGTTTCGTTTTTTATGTTGAGGCTTCGATTGCTTTAATTGTTAGCATGATTTACGGTATTAAAATATACCGTAGAACGGTTTGCGTTGTCAAACGTAAAAGAGAGTGTAGCGGAGTAATATAAATACGACAAATCCAGTTTTATAAAGGCTTTTAGCGTATAAAGGCGTCATAATGAGTTTAAGGGAATTTGACCCCAGCAGGAATCGAACCTGCAACTAGCCCTTAGGAGGGGCTCGTTATATCCATTTAACTATGAGGTCATCTCGGGCGGTTATTCTAATAAATTTATCAAGATATTACTATTTAAATAATGAAAAATTTTCTATTTTGAACAAACATGATACAATCTTAACATTCGTCAATTATGATTTATAACATTATGAAAAAAAGAATAATAGGTATGATGTTCTCGGTTTTAGCACTGACAAGTTGTGCCACTTATCAAGCTGAAACCAACAGTTATAGTGACCCATTATCAGGTTTTAACAAAACCATGTTTGATGTTAACTATTATGCCCTTGATCCTTATATTTTACGCCCGGCAGCTGTGGTATGGAAAGATTATGTACCAACACCTGTACGTAAAGGCGTTGTTAATTTTTCATCTAACCTTTCTGAACCAGCATCAGTAGTCAATAGTGCACTACAAGGCGAAGGCCGTGAATCTGGTAAACATTTAGCTCGATTCTTTATCAATACCGTTTTTGGTGTGGCGGGTATATTTGATGTTGCTGGAATGGCGGATCCTCAATTACAAAAAGGCTCAAAACGTAGCTTTGGTCAGACATTAGGTCACTATGATGTACCTTATGGTCCTTATGTTGTATTACCTTTCTATGGTTCTGCGACACTTCGTCAGGAAGGTGGTGACATCGTTGACACTTTATACCCACCACTTGTTTGGTTAGATTGGGAATGGGCGTTAGTTCGTGGTGTTGTTGATGGCGTTGAAGCTCGTGCCGTAGCTATTGAGTATGAAGATCTGCTTAAAAATAGTGATGACCCTTATAACTTTATGCGTAATGCTTACTTCCAACGTAATGACTTTAATGCGTCAGGCGGTAAAGTTGATGAGAAAAAAGAGCAACAACGTCAAGAAAGTATCAACGGTATTATTGGCGATATCGACGCCCAATAGAATTTTCCCTACATTAATAAAAAACGCCGGCTTGTTCGGCGTTTTTTATTTTTGCTGCATTTCAGGTAAGTGTTGCCAAAATCGTCTTGGCATATTTTGTCGTTGTAATTTTGGGTTAATTCTTTCTTTTATCGTTAGTGCATTACAATAACGGTACCACATGGTCTGAAAAAGTTTTTCATCATCAGTTAAATAATCTTGGTTAATTTTGTTATTAATAATTAGATCATCGTTTAACGATATTTTCTCCAATTTTTCTAAATCATAAAAATAACCATACTGGCGTTTTTCATCATAAATAGCCCATTTTTGGTCGGCATAACGATCTTTAAAGAATCGTGTCGTTAATGGTAAAGCATTATAAATGGGACCAATAACCGCAAAATAGATCTTTTCATCACTTGTTGGATTTTTGATAGCATTAAATCGAACAAATTGTTGGATATGGTGTTTTTCTTTATTCACTTTTTTAGCGATATCATGAATGGCTAATACATCTGGATCGCCAAAATCAGTTTCAATTGAATAGTTAGATTTAAATACTTTGCAAATATAACGAAAAATGATTAAATCACTTTCAGGCAGCTCTGATAACCAAGTAAATAAGATCTGATTTAGTGCAATCTTAGATAACTTTTTTTGTAGCGCCGAATATACCCTTTCATACTTGCTATTACGAAATTCAACATGGTGAGAATCAGATACCAAAAGCGGTACAACATCATCATCCGACAACAAGCATTCCGGCATTTTTTTAAGTTTAAACGCATCAAAAACCGCGCATAACAATCCTTCGAAAGATTTGTCATAATAAAAAGCTAGCATAACTTACCATCCCATCACAAGCTGCTGAGGAATAGGATCTTTTTTAGCTTCAAGTAATGGCGGATCTTGCAGGTTCAGTCGAATATATTCATCAGATGACTCGAGCAATTTATAGGTACTCATTTCATGGCAAACAATAAAAAATTGCGCACGTTTAAGCACAACGCCTATGCGTTTTAACGCTTCAATATTAAGTTTTCGATGTCGCCTTGCCATCACTATTAATTTAGCTGATTTAACACCAATGCCAGGAACTCGCAAAATTTTTCGATAACTATCACGATTGATATCTACCGGAAAAAACTGCGGATTACGAATCGCCCAAGACAATTTTGGATCGACAGTTAAATCAAGATCAGGATGTTCATCATTAACAATCTCATCAACGCTAAAATCATAAAAACGAAGTAACCAATCAGCTTGGTACAAACGATTTTCGCGAACTCGTGGAACTTCTTGCAACACCGGCAATCGCTTGTCATAACTATTGACCGGAATAAACCCCGAATAGTAAACCCGCTTCATACTTGGCCGTTTATAAAGTTTGGCAGTAAGTTGTAATATTTGATTATCGGTTTCATCTGTCGCCCCAATAATTACCTGGGTGCTCTGCCCTGATGGTACAAATTTTGGAGTAGACTTAATTTTTTTGCGATCTTCAATATTTTCCATCAAATTTTGTTGGATATGACGCATTGGTTGATAGATCGTTTGATGATCTTTATCCGGTGCAAGTAATTTTAAATTACGTTCAGTAGGAATCTCTAGATTGACACTCATTCTATCAACTAATAAACCGGCTTCTTTGATAAGCTCATTACTTGCGCCAGGAATAGCTTTCATATGGATATAACCATTAAAATGGTATTCTTGACGTAGAATTTTGACTACCCGAATCATTTTTTCCATTGTGTGATCAGCACTACGCATAATGCCAGAGCTTAAAAAAAGTCCTTCGATATAATTGCGACGGTAAAATTCAATGGTTAAATCGGCTAACTCTTTTGGAGTAAATCCAGCTCGTGGGATATCATTACTTTGGCGATTAATACAGTAAGCACAATCAAATATGCAGTAATTGGTTAGCATAATCTTTAATAACGAGACACATCGACCATCGGCGGTAAAAGAATGACAGATACCACAACGAGAGGCACTACCAATACCTTTATTTTTATTATTGCGTGAGGTACCGCTTGATGCGCACGAAATATCATATTTTGCAGATTCTGCCAATATCTCAAGCTTTGACATCATTTTGTCTTGAATCATAATTACCACCAATGACTGTATATATTTACAGCATTATAACTATTTTACTTGCATCTGCAAGTAAATTATCAGATCAAAAATAGGAAATATTTGCTCAATAAAACTGCATATAAACTCTACTTTATTAAGAGACTATAAATAAAATGTAAAAAGCGGGAGTATCATTGATTACTTATTCCACTAACCCTATCTTATTTAAAAATTGTGAAATAAAATCAATCATAGGGTATTGTTCAGCTTACAAGTGTACGCTATAATCACACCAATTTTTCATACGAAGCTGGTTAACTTAGGAGTAAAGCATTAGATGAAACGTGTAGTAATCACAGGATTAGGTATTCTTTCAAGTATTGGGAATAATACCAAAGAAGTTTTAGAATCATTGAAAGTGGGCCGAAGTGGTATTACTTTCTCTCAAGAAATGAAAGATAGCGGAATGCGCAGTCATGTATGTGGTAATGTTAAATTAGATACAACTGGGCTTATTGATCGCAAAGTTGTCCGTTTTATGAATGATGCATCTATTTATGGTTATCTGGCTCTTCAACAAGCAATCGAAGATGCAAAATTAACCCCAGAACAAGTATCTAATCCTCGTACAGGTCTAATCGCTGGTTATGGTGGCTCAACCAAAACTCAATATAATGTCGTTGCCGGCATGAAAGAAAAAGGTTTAAGAGGTGTTGGTCCTTACGCAGTAACTAAATCAATGTCATCTGCAATATCTGCATGTTTAGCCACACCATTTAAAATTAAAGGTATTAGCTACTCAATGACATCTGCTTGTGCAACATCAGTTCACTGTATTGGTCATGCAGCAGAACTTATCCAACTTGGCAAACAAGACATTGTATTTGCTGGTGGTGGGGAAGAACTTTGCTGGGAAATGTCATGTGAATTTGACGCAATGGGCGCATTATCAACCAAATACAACGACACCCCAGAAAAAGCATCACGCGCTTATGATAAAAACCGTGACGGTTTCGTTATCGCTGGCGGTGCTGGAATGGTAGTTGTTGAAGAACTTGAACACGCGCTTGCTCGTGGTGCACATATCTATGGTGAACTAGTTGGTTACGGTGCAACATCTGATGGTTATGACATGGTTGCACCATCTGGTGAAGGTGCTATGCGTTGTATGCAACTCGCTATTCAAGATCTTGACGCACCAGTTGATTATATCAACACTCACGGAACTTCAACACCAGTTGGTGACGTTAAAGAATTATGGGCAATCAAACAAGTATTTGGAGATAACATTCCAGCTATCTCTTCGACTAAATCAATGACAGGTCACTCATTGAGTGCAACCGGTGCTCAAGAATTAATCTATTCATTACTTATGCTTGAACATGGCTTTATCACACCAAGTATCAACATCGACGAACTTGCTGATGAAGCAGTTGGAATGAACATTATTACCGAGCCAACTGAACGTGAATTAACAACAGTAATGTCAAATAGCTTTGGTTTTGGTGGCACTAACGCTTCAATTGTCATGAAAAAATATAAAGCTTAAGTCTGATAGTTAATGTTTAATAAAAAACCGCACTCATTAGTGCGGTTTTTTATAGCTAAATCAAAGACTAATTATAATACTTTACTTAAAAACAGCTGTGTTCTTTCATTTTGAGGATGATTAAAGATTTGCTCAGGTGAGCCTTGTTCTTGAATGATGCCCTGATCGATAAAAATAACACGAGTTGACATCTCTCTAGCAAAACCCATCTCATGCGTGACAACCACCATGGTCATCCCTTCTTGAGCAAGAGCCTTCATCACGGCTAAAACTTCACCGACTAACTCAGGATCTAACGCCGAAGTAGGTTCATCAAAAAGCATAACTTTCGGGTCCATCATCAATGATCTAGCAATCGCGACACGTTGTTGTTGACCACCGGATAATTGATTTGGATACGCATCAATCTTATCAATCAAACCAACCTTAACTAATAAACCTTCCGCCTTATTAATTGCCTCATTTTTTGGCATCTTCTTGACATCCATTGGTGCCAAAATTAAATTTTCCAATACCGTCATATGTGGAAAAAGATTAAAACGTTGAAAAACCATGCCAACTGATTCACGGAGTTGATTGATATTGGTTTTAGCATCTGGCAATTTAAACCCATTAACTTCAATCTCGCCTGAAGTAATATCTTCTAATCCATTAATGCAACGTAAAAAGGTGCTTTTACCTGAGCCCGAAGGGCCAATAATAGAAATCACCTCTTTTTCCTGAATATCACAAGAAATACCTCGTAGCACATGAATATCGCCAAATTGTTTTTGTAGATTTTTAATGTGAATCACTTTTGCCTAACCTTTTTTCTAAATATTTTACTAATAATGAAAGCAAGAATGTCATTACCCAATACACAATAGAAATCACAATATAAGGTTCAGTATAAGACCCATATGCAGCTCCAGATGTTCTTGCAGCAAAAGCTAAATCAGCCAAACCGATCGCTGCACCGAGTGACGAATCTTTCAAAATAGCTATTGCATTATTACCCAAAGGTGGAAGCATACGTTTAAAAGCCTGTGGTAAAATTACTTTACGCATGGTACTACCATAGCTCATTCCAAGTGACCTTGCAGCTTCCATTTGTCCTTTATCGATTGATTCAATCCCTGCTCTAAAGATTTCGGAAATATAGGCACCGGCATTTAACGTAATTGCCGTAACACAGGAAATAAACGCCCCATACTCAGTACGCCAATAACGAGCGGTGGACATTGAAATAAGATTATCGGAAACCAATAATCCATCACGAGGGTTTAGAAAATATGGCATTAACACATAATGCACTACCATGATTTGAACAAATAGTGGTGTACCACGAAAAGCACTAACATAAATTTTAACAGGCCATTGTACACCATAGTGAAGCACCCATTTCCAAAAACCAAATTTAGCTGATGCGGTTCGCCCAATACCTAACGTCAATCCCCATAATGTCCCTAAAATGACACAAATAATAGTACATTGAACGGTTAATTTTGCCCCCTCGATAAAGAGGGGCGTATATTCTTCAATAATTTGCCAATTAAATGCCATGACTATTCCACTTTACTCTTTAGAATCTAATGGTAAAGATGGGACATTAT
Source organism: Gilliamella sp. B3482 (assembly GCF_026536805.1). Classification (NCBI taxonomy): domain Bacteria; kingdom Pseudomonadati; phylum Pseudomonadota; class Gammaproteobacteria; order Orbales; family Orbaceae; genus Gilliamella; species Gilliamella sp. B3482. The sequence goes on from NZ_JAFNNL010000006.1 coordinate 44,828, forward strand.
TATCGAACCATTTTTTATAAATTGAAGCATAAGTACCGTCTGCAACAATTTTTTTCAGGCCTTCATTGATGCTATTGCGTAATTCAGTATTACCTTTAGCAACGGCAATACCAAAATATTGCGATTCAAAACTATTATCATAGACTAAATTGAAATCTTTACCGGGATGCATTTTAATATAAAATTTAACCACACCAACATCAGCAACGGCTGCACTTATACCCTCTTCATAAAGCTCTTGTAGCAATAATGGCGTATTATCAAAACGTTTAATTGCAGTGCTATTTTTACCGAGTACTTTAGAAACAACCACATCAGCCGTACTACCATTAACCACTCCAACAGTATGATTACTTAAATCAGCAATTGACTTAATTTCAGTTGTTTTTTGAGAAACAATAACTTGTTCAGCAGGAAAATACGGTAATGAAAAATCAACAGAGTTTTTACGCTTTTCAGTTATAGTAATACCTGAAATGATAATATCGCGCTCACCATTATCTAAAGTAGCAAAAATGCCTTCCCATGGCGTATTAATTAATTTGATTTTAAAATTTTGAGCTTCAGCAATCGCTTTAATAAGATCAATATCAAAGCCTTCTAACTGCTTATCACTATTTTCATACTCAAAAGGACGATATGTTCCCCCTGCTCCAACCACATAAGTCTGCTCACTGGCAAAACTAAATGAAGATGTGAATAATAAAAGAGAAGACAAAATTACAGAAAAAAAAGAATTACGCATACAGATTCCTATCTATAAATAAATATTCGAAACATAATAACTTTTAAGCAAAATATTTCAACAGAATATTTAACTTAATTGGTGATTAATTAATGCTTTTATAGAGGCTAAAAACCCCGCTCCTCAACTTTTTTTGCATTTAAAAAATGCACTGATTAATAATTAAATTACTCTTAGAATAAACCATTCATCAAAGAAAAAAATACTCAAACCAAGTTTGAGTATTTTCTCAACATTTCTCATCATGTAGATTAACTAAATATTCATTTTTTTAATGAAAAAGGTCAATACCGCTGAGCTTATTAACGCGATCACCATAAATAAGAAGGCGTGGTTGTAGCCTCCGTTGGCGTTGTCTATAAGGAAGCCGATGATGAATGGTGATAATACGCCTGCGACTTGTCCACCAAAGTTGACGATACTTGAGGCTTTGCCCATGATTACCGGCGGAATCATATGCATTAGCATTCCCCAAAAGATAGCAAATGCGATAAACATAAAGAGTGCTGATACGCATTGGAAGACTATAGCAGCCTCAAGATTATCGACTTGGAACATTAAGAAAAGAAATATCCCAGAGATAAAAGCGGTTAAACCATATACATATTTTAATTTTTGTTCGAACTTATCAGCAAAATAACCACCAACTAAAGTTCCTAACGCACCAAATAAGAATGGGATTGCAGCTAAGATACCGGTTTTGGAGAGCGATAATCCTCTTGCTTCAAGTAAATAACTTGGTAACCAAGTGGTGAATCCCCAGAATGTGATATCAAATAAGAACCAAATTAGCGATAACTTCCAGAGTATTGGCATTTTCAATACATCTATTAACGAAGACGAGCTCTCTTCGACTGAGACATTATCGTTGATTATTTCTAATTCTTGCAGTTCATCGGCACCAATCAGACTATTTTCAGATGGATTATTGTGAATAAACTTGTAGATAAAAAAGCCTAATATAAAACCAGGAATACTTAAGATGATAAATACATCACGCCAACCTAACCATTCAATAATGGCAACTGCCACAATTACAGATATTGCTGGTCCTAATGTGTTGACGGAAGATTGAATTGCCGTTGCTCGTCCTCGTTCTTTGGCAGGGAAATAAGTAGAGATAGTTTTCCAAGACGAAGCTGGGAAACAACCTTCACCGGCACCAAACATAAAGCGAGTCAGCAACATTAATGGTAATACATAAATTAGACCGGTAAAAAGCGTAAACATCGACCACCAAATAATGGCAAAAGCCATCACTTTACGCGGACCAAATTTATCTGATAAATAACCACCGGGAATTTGGAACAGTGCATAACCAATAAAAAATGCACTAATAATTGAACCTTGTACAGTTTTATCGATACCAAGATCATGGCCAATAAACGGCAATGAGACATTCATTACCATACGATCAAGAAACGAAAGTAACCAACCTGACCATAATAGTAATAAAATGGTATAACGCCCTTTCCATTTTTTTTGATTATACCCACAGGTAGGAATTTTAGTATTCAATTTATTCATAAAATTTCCTTAAATAATATCATCCCAATTAACTTAAAGTTAACATTTTTGCTACTATTTTAAATTTACTCTATTTTTAGAGTAATTTGTTGACAATTTGACCAACAAATTACTTCGTTCTAAATTAAAAGCTCAAAAATCCAATGGGTATAATTCCGCTCACTTCAGTGAACTTTTATTATTATTTTATTATTAGCTGTTATAAACGTTCCAGGCAGCTTGTAAACCAGCCCCTTGTACTGTTTTAAAACCAACTCGATTTAACACAGCTTCAAACGCGGTTAATGTTTGCATGACACAAGATTTTCTAGCATTATAGCCCATAGTACCAATACGCCATACATTACCTTTAAGCGGACCGAATGAAGCACCGATTTCAATACCAAAATCATTTAACATTAAATTGCGAACTTCAAGGTCATTAATATGTTCCGGACGAACCACACCAACGACATTATTCATTTTATGATCGAGATCGCCAAACAACTCAAGTTCCATAGCTTGTAAACCAGCAACCATTGCTGCCCCATTAACGTGATGACGCTCAATCACGTTATCTAAACCTTCTTGTAACACAATTCGAGCACATTCGCGTGCAGCATAAAGCATTGAGGTCGCTTCAGTGTGGTGGTTGATACGTTCAGAACTCCAGTAACGGATAATCATATCGATATCAAAATAGTTAGAATAGATCATCTCATCTCGACCACCCGCATCATTTTCAGCACGAATACCCAGCTCAACACATTTACGAGCTTGAATAATCTCGACCATTTTTGGACTTAAAGTAAGAGGAGCAACACCTGGAGGTCCACTTAAACATTTTTGTAAACTCACTGAAACGCCATCAAGTTGCCATTTATCAACTTCAAGTGGGTTACCCACAATCGAAGCAGTTGCATCGACATAAGACAACACACCATGACGACGACAAATTTCACCAATTTTATCCAATGGTTGCAATAATGTGGTTGAAGTGTCACCTTGCACGCAAAGTAATAGTTTGGGTTTGACTTTTTTGATAGCATCTTCAATAACATTAGGATCAAAAACTTCACCCCATGGCACTTCAATAGTATGCACATCAGCACGACAACGGTGGGCAATTTCACAAAGTAATAAACCAAAACGACCAAATACGGGTACTAATACTTTGTCACCCGGTTTAATTGTTGACACAAGAACGGCTTCAATACCGGCTCTTGCAGTACCATCAATAACAAAAGTTTGTTCATTTTTGGTTTTAAAAATATCTCGATAAAGTGACATAGTCTGATTCATATAATCAGTCATAACTGGGTCAAACTGGCCAATTAAAGGTGCCGCCATCGCTCTAGTGACACGAGGATCAGCATTGATTGGACCTGGTCCCATTAATAGTCGCGTAGGCGGATTAATTTGGTCATATTTATCTAGGTCTAACATTATTTTTTCCTTTATTAATATCGAGTTAATTGTTTGAAGATTACACTAACTCATCTTCTCTTATCTATATTTTTCAAAAAATTATTGGCAATGGGATGATGAAACTTAAACAGATTAACAATTTCATTCATCACTTTGCCCATATGCGATTTTTTCCATGCTAATGACAATGGCGATGGCTTACGTTCATTAACCACTTTACAGGCAATCAATTCACCTGAATCTAAATAAGATTGGCAGATTGATTTGGGTAAAAAACCAATACCTAATCCTCTTAAATGGCAAGCCAACTTAGTGGTAATATTTGGCACAATAATCTCAGATTGACTTGGTAATAACCAAGCCACTCGTTTATTCATATGCACAGAGGTATCTTCAACATTAATTGCCGGATACTTACGTAAAGTATCATTAGATAACGCCCCATCAATTTGGGTGATCGGATGATTTTTGGCTGCCACAAACACCCAACTTACTTCACCAAGAGGTAGTATATTAATCATCGTATCAAGCGATTCAGTGCCTGTTGCGCCAATCGCTAAATGGCACTCACCATGCAATAACGAATCCCACACTCCCATATAAACTTGTCGATTTATATTGAAAGTAGTAAAAGGGAATTTTTCTTTTAAAAACGTCAACAAATCGGCTACCGCCTCAACATCATAGAGCAGATTATTGATGGTAATATTAATTTTTCGCTCAACACCATCACGAATCTGTTGTAACTCATCAGGCATGGTTGATAACCAAAGCAACCATTGGCTACATTGCTCATAAAGATGTTGCCCTGCCAGCGTTAGTGTCACAGTCCGTGTGGTTCGTTCAAAAAGTTGAGTATTAAGATCGGCTTCCAATGATTTAATACGATAACTAATCGCTGCTGGTGTTTTGTAAAGTAGCTTAGCCGCTTTTGAAAAGCTATTGCTCTCAACTACTTTAATAAAGGTCCGCATGGTTTCTGTATCTAGCACGATTTAATCCCTTAAAACAAAACGATCAATACCTAACCATATACCAAGTAAGAGATCGGATCCAGAGGTGTGACCATAATTCGATAAATTTTTTATTGATGAATGGTGATATTTATGTTGTGCAAATGAATTAATCACTTGTAGCACCAACAACGAAAATTTACCTTGAAGTGCATAAGTCAAAAAACTAGCACTAACAGTTGTGGTTAACAAATGTAATGACAAACGCTCAAAGGCGAATTTAAGCTGTCGAATTTGATTGTCAAAACGGCAATCGCTTGAGATAACCGCCAACATCCCCACGATAATATCATCAAAACTTGGCGTTAAACCCGGCCCTAAGCCAATAAACGACGTAATATCATCTGCTTTACCATTCATCAAATTAGTCATGGTATTACATAATAATTCGAGTTGATATTGACCAGATAAATTGTCACTTAATTTACCAAATAAGCCGGTAGGATTTTCTATCTCTTTCAATAGATTAGCAATTTGTGATTTATTAACTAATGAATGTTTTTTTATATTTAATTGACAAACATGCGTATCAAGTGAAATTAAAAAAATCCCAACTTGCAAATCACCCGTTGCCGATTGATAAATAGATAAATCACTACCTAACGACAAAACATAATCAAAATCAGACGATTTAAGTACTATGCCCATGGGCGACAAACCGCTGTTATAACGATGTATAGTAATTAATTGCTGATCATCATTGATTAAATTAATCGTTTGCTGATGAGTACTAAAGAGTGACAACTCACCCGCTTTTATCGGAATATCCGCACTAACTAAAAGTGGTTTGATAATATGAGATGCTTGCGACAAACCACGCTCTTGCAAATAATCAACAGCGGGGATAGTAAGTCGCTGATTATTTAGCGACTTATTTAAACATTCATCATCTACATACATCAAACTCATAGCCTATACGTCTAGTTTTTTTGCTAATGCCTCGAGTGCTTTTTCAAAACAAGCTAACGGTGCTCTAACTGTACCTGCACCAATTTGGCCCACTCCTGCTTGTTTATGGGCAATACCCGTGTTAATTAATGGCGTGATCCCGGTTTCGACAACTAAACGAAGATCTAACCCTAAACAGCATCCTTGGAAATTCCATGTAGGAATTTGGAATAACATATTATGTTCTAAATAGATTTCACTCATCTCTTCAGATACTTCATATGCAACATCCGTGCCACCGGCACCAACAAATCGAGTTACCCCTGGTGCTGCAACCATAGCCGCCCCGCCTATACCAAAGGTTTCAGTAATAGCACTATCACCTATATCTGGGTTTGCATCTTTTTGTGAATAACCAGTAAAGAATAGGCCTTGTGGAGTATTAACTGGCGCGGTAAACCACTGATCGCCAAGACCACTGACTTTAATACCAAATTCTTTACCATTACGCGTCATTGCTGTAACAATAGATCCCTCTTTAATTTGCGCTGCGCTATCCATAATTGATTTACAAAATGCCATAGCAACATTTAAGAAGAACTGATCTGTCACGCTTAAAAAGCTAAAGATTTTTTCCATTTCCGCTTTACTACGATCAAGTAAAATTAATTTTGGTGAAAGCGTTCTTAATAATAATGCTGAAGCAGCAATATTACGTTGATGGAATTCATCACCCATTGTAATAGCTTGTGCCATCAAAGCGGTTAAATCGATACCATTATCAAACAGTTTTAATGCATCATTCAAAGCTGGCCCTAACGACTCTTTCATCCAACGATGACGGTCTAAAACCTCCTGACCATAAGCACCAAAACGCATCACTTTACCAATACCTTCATTTAAATTGCAGTAAGCACGATTACCATGGGTAATGTTTTCAACCACAATCATTGGCATATTGGCTGACGTAATCCCCCCCATTGGACCAACTGCATTAACAGAATGACAAGGGATAAATTCAACTTGGCCTGACTCTAACAAATGCAAAGCTTGCTTCTCATCTTGAGCCCAGCCTTCAAACAAGCAAGCACCAATACAAGCACCTTGCATTGGCCCAGTCATATCATGCCAAACAATCGGTGGTCCAGCGTGAAGTAATTTTTTACCTTGCGCCAAGGTTGGTACAGCTTCTTTAGCGGATATAACGCCTACCCAATGAGGTCTAGCAGCTTTAATTCGTTCAATAATTTTTTGGTTTGCTTCATTTATTGCAGTACGTAACATATCAAAACCTCTTAATTTAATTTTTGCAAAATAGCCGCTAATTTTTTATTACCGCCGGCTATTGGCGCCCATTGATAATGCACAACAGGAATATTCGATGATTGAAGATCTTCAGCAAAACTTCTTAAACCAGCATTAATCACACTAATATGGCTTAATAAAGGATATGGTTTAATGAAATTATTTGATTTAACCGGTGTAATCAGTTTTTTAGCTAACAAAATAGCTTCCGGTAAATTATTCATTACAACAATATTCGCTGATTCTAACGCCTCAATTTGCTTACTACGACATTGCGGATCTTGCTCTGAACCAGTCACGGTTGCGATAGCTATCAATGGATGATTATCACCTCGTTTAGCACAGGCTTTTTGATAACCTGAAATGACTGACTCAGCCGGATTGGCATTTGCGCCATAGCCAATAACCAAATCAACAAGTAATACACCTACGTCGTGATTTTCACCAAGCTGAGCAATTTTATCTTCGCGAATAGATGGATCAATCATAGGATGAGGTTTACCTACAGTGTAAAAATCATCACCTAAATCAATAATTTTATGCCCCTGTTGATCTAACATAATCCCTTTATCATGATGATGACTGGTAGTGAGATTTAGTTCCTGAGCAAGCAACATCGCCGCTTCTGAAGCTAAGGTACCGCCAGTATATAACCCTGTAATCGTTTTATTGGCTAAATTAGGCAACTTATTCGCTATCGCTTCAACTGGACTTAATAAACAGGCTAATCGAGCTGCTTCATCTAATGTTCGTGCAAAATAGATATTATCGTCTTGAGGTTTATCGATTTTCGAGCCCAAAAATAAAGCCACCACCGGTTTAGGGATTAACTTCATGGCTGAAATCACTTTTTCCCGCACACTGTCTGCTGGCGGTTTAGAAATAAAGGTAATCACTTGTGTATCAGCATCGGCAGCGAGCATATTTAAGGCAGTAAGCGCACTAATCCCCCCGACTTCAAGCGATAAATCACGCCCACCCAAACCGATAGCTTGCGTAATACCTTGATTCAATAGAGCGATTTGTGAAACCACTTCTTGAATACCCGTACCAGACGCCCCAATTACCCCAATATTCCCTTTAGGAATAACATTAGAAAACGCTAAGGGTGCACCCGCGATAAAGGCCGTCCCACAATCGGGGCCCATCACAATTAAATCTTTTTTAGACGCTTTAGTTTTTAAACGGATTTCATCTTCGATTGATACATTATCAGAAAAAATCATCACATTCTTATTATCATCTAAAGCTTGATCGGCTAACTCAGCGGCGTACTCCCCAGCAATCGAAATTAACACTAAATTAGCATCAGGTAATTTTTTCGTTGCGCTAGCTAAACGCCTTGCTTTAAGTAGTTTTGCACCACCTTGCTGAGCTTGAGCGATATTTTTTAGTGCATCCTCAAGTTGTTGACTAATCAACTCGACAACATCATTAGAGTCATCTTTGGTTTTAATCGCGACACAAATATCATTTGGCGTTGCATCATTAAAACTATCACTCCAAAAACCTGTTGCGGTTAATAAAGATTTATTGGCAGGAGTACCCATCATGACAGATACTTCATCAACCTCATCAAGATTACTCAGTTTTTTTGATATCAACATCAAACTAACAGAATCTTGAAAGCTTCCCTTTTTTATAAAAGATTGAATCATGAGAATAGGCCCCTCAAATAGGATAAATACTGTTAACTTTAAACCTCATTAAGCTCATTAAAAAAATCTAATAGTTAGATTATATTTATATATTACGGAAAAAATAAACAATAAGCAGGTTATACATCACAAAACATTAACGATATCAAAAATATAATATTATTTAAAATCAGTACCATAAAAGATTGTTAAAAAATTTTTTATAATAATAACTACTTAATTTAATTAAATTTCACAAATATAAAAAAGCTAGTTTGATCACATTATTATTTGATATTAATAGTATGGTAAACAAAAAAAACATTTAAAATGATCCGTAGTATCGACACGATATGTGCGGTTAACATTAAAAGCAAAATGTTAACGATGATGGAGTTTTAAATAGCAGGTAAATATTTATGAATATTTTATATGATGATGTTGCTAATGCAGTTAAATGGATATCGAGCTTTGGTGGTTTAGAACAAGGCGGAACAACTCGATTACTTTATACTGAACAATGGCTTACTGCCCAAAATGCAATTAAAGAAAAACTCTCACAAATTGGCATGAATACCTATTTTGATGATATTGGTAACTTATATGGTCGATTTGAAGGCAGTAAATATAAAGAACAAGTCATCATGTCTGGCTCGCATGTTGATACCGTTGTTAATGGTGGCAAACTTGACGGCCAACTTGGCATCATTGCAGCTATGCTTGCCATGAAATACCTAAAAGAGAACTACGGCCAACCATTACGCACCTTAGAACTTATCTCCATGGCAGAAGAAGAAGGCAGTCGCTTTCCTTATGTCTTTTGGGGAAGCAAAAACGTATTTGCCATCGCCAACAATGATGATGTTGCCGATATCGAAGACAACAATGGCATCAAATTTGTCGATGCGATGAACAACTGCGGATTTAAATTTAACACCCAAAAAGCACGAACCGATATCAAAGCCTTTTTAGAGCTACATATTGAACAAGGAGGCGTACTTGAGCGGGAAGAAAAAAGCATAGGGATTGTAACCAGCATCGTTGGACAACGTCGTTACAACATCCGCTTAATAGGTGAAGCAAATCATGCAGGCACCACACCAATGAGTTACCGTAAAGATGCAATCTACGCTTTTAGCCGAATTTGCAACGAATCCATTAACAAAGCAATTAAAGTGGGTGATCCATTAGTATTAACCTTCGGTCATGTTGAACCAAAACCCAATGTGGTTAACGTCGTTCCGGGGGAAGTGATGTTCACAATAGACTGTCGTCACACTAACCAAGAAGAACTTAAAAGCTTTACCGAAGAGATTGAAGCTGACATGATCCGCATCGCCAAAGAACTGGGCCTTGAGATCGAAATAAATCGTTGGATGGATGAAGCCCCAATTCCAATGGATGACAAACTTATAAAAATGCTCGAAAACATCTGCAACCAAGAAAAACTAAGTTATCGCGTAATGCATAGTGGTGCCGGTCACGACTCACAAATTTTTGCACCACGAGTACCGACCGCCATGTTATTTGTACCAAGCATCAAAGGCATCAGCCACAACCCTGCTGAAGATACTAAAACCGAAGACTTAGTTGAAGGAATAAAAGCATTAACTTATGCCCTTTACCAATTGGCTTATCAAGAATAATAAGGAATTAAAATGACAGAAAAAAAAGGTGGCATACAGTACTGGCATAAAATCGTCGCTTTATTATTCCTCGGTTGGTTAGTGATGTGGATTTATCGCCCCGTATTAGCAGCGATTTTTCCTGAAATTCAACAAACTGTAGGACCACAATCAAATACTGAGCTGGGCTTAATTGCTAGCTGTTACTTTTTTTCCTACACCTTAATGCAAATTCCAGCTGGGATCTTAGTTGACAAATATGGTAAAAAAGCCGTGGTGATTCCTGGCTTCATACTCTTTACCATTGCCGCGATCATGATTGGTAATGCACACTCAATGATGATGATCTATATTGGTAGCTTACTGGCAGGTCTTGGTTGTGGCTCTTACTATGGTTCGGCTTGGTCACTATCAGCCGAAAATATTCCAGCTGAAAATCGTAGCTTCGCCTCTGCCATTATCAATACTGGCGCGGCGTTAGGTATGGGTGTTTGCTTATTATCCACCAGCTTCTTAGTTAAAGCGTTGGATATGCCATGGCAATATATGCTCTATATTATTGCGGCTCTAACACTCTGCTTAATTGCTGGATTTGCAATTATCATTAAAGAGCCATCGATTAAAAGCGTCATCACTCAAAAACAGAAAACGGAAACGGCGCCGAAAGAAAAACATAACTTCTTTAGTAGCCCAATGGTGGCTTGTTACATAATGTACTTTGCAACATGCTATGGCTATTACATGGTGGTAAGCTGGTTACCCAACTTTCTTGAAACTGAACGAGGCTTTACTGGCGGAAGCATTGGCTCTGCATCATCTTTAGTCGCATTCGCCGCTATTCCTGGCGCACTTGTCATCAGTAAAATCTCGGATAAATTTCGTGCTAAACGACTATTTTTTATTATCGTATTAGAACTGCTTTCAGCCGGAACACTATTTATGGCAGTCCAATCATCCACCATCACCTTATTACTGATGGGATTAATCCTCTATGGATTATTTGGCAAGTTTGTTGTTGAACCGATTCTAATATCTCACGTGGCTGAAATTGCCCCAAAAAGCAGTTACGGCACAGCATTTGGTGTATTTAACTTCTTTGGCATGAGCTCATCAGTGATAGCACCACCATTAACTGGATTATTAGCGGATATAACAGGAACCAAAATTACGGGGTTCTATGTGGCTATTGCAATCTTAGTTATTGCAACAGCATTATTCTTTTTAATTAATTTGCGTAAACACATAACCAACTGATTCACGCAAAAGCATCGACTATTTATCGATATTTGATAAATAGTCGAAAAAAGTAGTACTCACGGCAAACCTTGCCTAAATCTAAAGCATATGTTCCAAGGAGATCATTATGGGATATATCAATAACAACATCGGCTACCCAAAAGACCTATTAGCGTCCCGCGCGATAATCAAACGTCATAATTTTGCCTTAATACCGCCTGATGGCTTAGTTAAAAATATCATTCCCGGCTTTGAAAATTGTGACATCACTATCTTAGCCACACCTAAACTAGGGGCATCCTTTGTCGATTACCTTGTCACCATGCACCAAGGTGGTCAAAACTTACAAGGATTTGGGGATGATGATATTGAAGTATTTGCCTATGTGATAGAAGGTGACGTCAACGCAAAAGCCAATGACCAATCACACCGTTTACAAACTGGTGGCTACATCTACTGCCCCGCTGGGGTTAAACTCTATTTACAAAATATGACCGCTTCATCACGCTTATTCCTGTACAAACGTCGCTACAACCCTATTTCTGGTTATCAAACACGTGTGATTGCTAATCATATTCAACAACTAGAACGCATGAATTATGAAAATATGGATAACGTATTTATTCAAGACCTTCTCCCCAAAGAACTCGGTTTTGATATGAACTTCCATATTCTTACCTTCCTACCGGGTGCAAGTCATGGCTATATCGAAACCCATGTACAAGAACACGGCGCCTACTTACTTAGTGGTGAAGGTATGTACCTACTTGACAACCAGTGGATACCGGTTAAAAAAGACGACTACATCTTCATGGGAGCCTATGCGCTACAAGCGTGTTACGCTGTTGGCCAACAACCACTGAGTTATATCTACTCAAAAGATTGTCATCGGGATGTGGACATCTAAACAAAAATAAAGGACACCGTATGGAACTAATAGTTATTGCATTAGGTGGTAATGCGATTTCAAAACGAAATGAATTACTCTCTATTGACAACCAATACCAAAACATCAACAGCACGACCCAATTTATTGCCAAATTAGCCAATAAATATCGACTTGTTATTGTTCACGGCAATGGACCACAAGTTGGATTACTTGCTCTACAAAATGCCAGCTACCCAAGCGTACCCGCCTACCCGCTCGATGTCCTTGTTGCTCAAACACAAGGCATGTTAGGGTATATGATACAGCGAAGCTTACAGCAATATGTCAACCAAGTTACCTGCGTATTAACACAAGTCGAAGTAGACAGCAACGACCCATCATTCAAAGATCCAACCAAATTTATAGGTCCGGTATATCAACCTGAAGAACAACTAAAACTACAAGCCCAATATGGTTGGCAATTTAAACAAGATGGCAAATACCTAAGACGCGTTGTTGCATCCCCAAAACCGAAAAAAATTATCGAACTTAATACCATCAAAGAGCTAATTAACCAAGATACCATCGTCATCTGCAATGGTGGGGGCGGAATTCCCGTAATAAAAGATAAATCGGGTTATAAAGGTATCGAGGCGGTTATCGACAAAGATCATAGCGCCGCCCAACTGGCAATCGAACTAAAGGCGGACCACTTAATGATATTAACCGATACTGACGCCGTATATGAAAACTGGGGCACACCTGAGCAAACCGCTCTAGGCAAAGTTGATACCAAACGAATACAACCAATGGCAATCGATGATGGTGCTATGGGACCAAAAATCAAATCCGTTATTGAATTTGTCGAACAAACTGGCAATACCGCCTATATAGGCAACTTAACAGATATCGAAGCGCTATTAGCACAAACAAAAGGTACTATCATCACCAAATAGCGACTATAGATAGGAGTGATAAAATGAGACTAGACAGACAAACACTACACAACTTAATTGCCAAAAAACTACATAAAGCTGGATTAACTCAAGAGCACGCCGATATTGCTGCCGATACGCTTGCATTTGCCGATGCACGAGGCATCCACTCGCATGGCGCCGTACGCGTTGAATATTATGCTGAACGCATTGCAAAAGGAGGCATGACTCACTCCCCCAATGTCACCTATAAAGAAACCGGTCCATCATCAGCAATATTAGATTTTGATAACGGATGCGGATTAGTTGCCGCTAAAGTTGGTATGGACAAAGCCATAGAAATGGCGAAAAAAAATGGCGTTGCCGTAGTCGGAATTCGTCGAATGTCACATAGTGGCTCACTTTGTTACTTTACCGAAATGGCAGCTAAACAAAACTTAGTCGCCATATCCATGTGCCAATCTGACCCAATGGCGGTTCCATATGGTGGCGCGGAAGAATTTTTTGGAACCAACCCAATCGCATTTGCAGCACCAACGAACGACGAAAGGATTGTCTCATTTGACATGGCAACCACTGTCCAAGCTTGGGGAAAAGTCTTATACGCCAGATCAAAAGGCGCCTCCATTCCCCCAACATGGGCGGTTGATGAACATGGTGAACCAACAACCGATCCCCACAAAGTAAACGCCCTACTACCAATAGCCGATGCCAAGGGTTATGGACTAATGATGATGGTCGATGTACTTTCAGGCATATTACTTGGCTTACCATTTGGTAAAAACGTTTCCTCAATGTATGCGGATCTATCCCAAGGGCGCAACCTTGGTCATCTGCATATTGTGATCAACCCACAATACTTTGTTGGACTCGAAATCTTTAAACAAACCATGTCAGCTATGCTTGACCAACTAAAACAAACCAAACCAGCCAAAGGCAATAGTGAAATCTTCTTTCCAGGCGAAAGAAGCAAAAAACGTGAAGCCGATTACTTAAAAAATGGCATAGAGATAGTAGATGATATCTATAATTATTTAATTAGTGATGATATTCATTACAATCGTTATGATCATAAAAATAAATTTGCCGAATAATATCAAGGTTTCAAAAACCCCGCTCCTCAACTTTTTTTAAACATCTTAAAAAATCCGCCTCAAATGAGGCGGATGGCTTATCGCTTTAAACGACAATATTGTCTTCTATCACTCGATAGACGTTGACTCTTAGTTTACTTTTAATGACTTGATACTATTTTTTATTACTCCCACCCCAGACCTAAGGATTAAGAACGAAAAAATAAAAACTAAGGATAGGAGCAAAGCCCGTAGCTGACGCTGCCGTTGTTATACCAAAGCACGTTACCGTTGTGTGAGGGCACGACAAACTGGTAACGACGAGAACCCCATTCCTCAAAAGACCAGTCTCTAGTCCAGTACCTACCGAGTATGAAGCCAGTGCCTGAGTAATCACGCATATTGCCCCACTCCGTGAAAAAGCCTGAACCTATATGACGCATATAATGATTACCCGGCGAGGAAGGGGTGGCGCCTCTATTATGATTTGAATTTGTTAAATCCTCTACGAGAGGCACTCGATAACCAATACTATTACACCAAGATAAGGTTTGAGGATAATAGTCAGACCGAGAACCACGGTGGACGAACCACCGCTTCAAAGTAAAACCATATTTAACAACAGGAGTACCATTATTATCACGACCGACCAACTCGAAGGTCTGAGGCAAAGATGGAGTAGAAATACGACCAGCGTAAGGACCAGTTAAAGTAACGCGTACGCTTGTAGCAGTAGGATTAGACAATGTAACGGTGATACCACCCTGAGAAACAGAGGACCAAGACAATGGCTGACTACTACCACTAATGAGTAAATCAAAGTACAGTCCATTAGCACCAGTTGTAGGAAAGTTTTGACCGTAAGATGATGGGTCTGTTTTTTGAGTGAGAAAGCCCTTAGCTGGGTCCCACATCCAAGACGGACCAGCAAAATTATAAGATTGGTTATTCCTATCATCACCACGCTTACCTAATTTTAAGTTAGGCCGAGCAAAACAAACCGCTCCACCATTAGGATTGACGTAATAAGTCTCACTACGGGCACTGAAAGTACTAAGATTAGGAAATCCGTAACGAGTAGATAATGTACCGTTAGAACTAGATAACGTAACCTTATAAGGTGCCTTACAAATCTCTGGCACTGTACTACGTGATACAGATTGACCTCTTTTATCGACGATAGATAAACTTAAACGACCAGTAGCAGTAACACCAGAATCTCCATCATCATCCCCCCAATAATTATTAGGAGGACCGATAAGTGTACTTAAATCGACTGAATTTGTATTAGTAGGAACGAACATACGAATATCAGCAAAACTCTGACCCGCAACCGGCAAGACGATTGGAGTTGTAGATGATAAATTAGTAGAAGGCGTGTAATTAGTTCCGTCAGATAGTGTAATCCCAAGCAGACCATTAGCATCAACCGCACGAGTACTACCACCGTCGAAAGTCAGATAAGGCGGAGTACCCTGTATCTGATTTGCAGTTGTCTGTGAAGTTAATGCGTGACCCGAAAAAGGAAGGAAAAAGACCACGGAAAAAACAATCTGCCGGGATAATTGGGAAAAGGATCGAAAACAGGATCTGAAAGAGGATCCGGAAAACGACCGGAAAAAAGATCGAGAAGAGGATCGCGGAAGCGATCGCGCGAAAATTCGCAGAATTTCACTTAATTGCGTGGAAAAATAATATTCAGTAAAAAATTTAAACTGAGTGTTGGACTTAGACGAATTTAAAAGATAGGTTTGGCAGGTTGGCTGTTGGCTGTTGGCTGTTGAAAATTATAATGCATTTTAGACTATCCTGTCAAGTAATTTTTTGATTAATTTAAAATTTTATACGTTTCTGTCAAATTTTAGCCTATTAGCTAAAACCGTGTAAAAAGTATAGTGATTGGAAAAACACGATGCAACACTTTTTTTCACTCATTTGCGTTAACTTTTGTAAATTGGATCTAAAAATGATCTAAGTTACAATTGGTTATCTATTGTTTTGATTAAGTATATCATCATTACAAATCTTTATAATTAGAGCGATTGATCCTGAAAATTTTATTTTAGGGCTTAAAACAAGAATTTTGATCATTTAATAATTTTTAAGTGAAATTTAAAACCCCAAAAACCCCGCTCCTCAACTTTTTTTGCGATAGAAACCTCAAAAATAAACCCGCGGGTAATTCAAACGTCGCTAAGCCGCTTAATCGCTTATTACGATTTTTTCGACTATTTAATTTTTAAATACATATCCTCTCCCTTTACGAAAGGATTTTATGCAATAACTTATCTGATCATATTTCATCCATTCGTAAGTCTGAATTTTTTCTATATGATAGTTATGATCTCTTACTACATTTCTATTTTAATTAGTTTTTAATAGTTTTATAATCAATCCCCTCAACTTCTTACAATCTTCGATTTTTTAATAAAAACAATGTTTTAATTAAGAGTAAATTTTCAACGCTAGGGAGTATTAACATGATGAATGATGGGTTAAAGCTAGAAAAAATAAAAGCCTTATTTGAAAAACTTGAATTACCCGATTTTAATAGCTCATCAATAATTTATGGTTCTATCCACCCAAAACTTTGGAGATTTGCACTTTTTCAGGGCGCAGCCGCTTTTGATATTAAACACTACCTTATTTATTTTAATTCCGATGAAATTATTTTAATTGGCTTAACTCTCGGTGCAGATTTAACGAATGATGTTATTCGAATACCAATGACGTCAATTTCAAATTTCAAGTTCAAAAAAGGCTGGATTACCAGTAAATTTGAATTTACTATGGCTGGAAACAAAAGATATCCATTTATAGTACCTAATTTTGTGTTCATCGCAAAATGGCAAAAGCCAAATTTAACCCATATTGTTTCCACCTATTTTAATCAATAATTAACTCAATTATCTTTTACCTATATGATGAAACATAATTACCTAATATATTGTATTATTGGGTAGTTTAATTTAATTTTTTACGTTTAATGTGTGATGCAGTCCTTGCCCACATCGGGAATCTGTGAATTTAATTATAGTGCTTAGCGTTTTATAAAAAGTCCGAATATGTTCTAACTTGCATATTTCTGTTTTCTAGTTTAATTTATCGTCACTAACCCATTCACTTTTTGAGATGAGACATGACGATATCATTTAAAGAGCAGCAACAACGGATCAATTTTGTTAAACAATTTTTTGCTGAGCAATTAGCTAATAATTTATCACTAATTGAAGTTCAAGCCCCACTTTTGAGTCAAATTGGTGATGGTGTTCAGGATAATTTATCTGGGACTGAGAAGGCGGTTCAAGTTAATATTAATAGTATTCCTGATGCACAATTTGAAGTGGTTCATTCACTCGCTAAATGGAAACGTAAGATCTTGAGCCAACATAATTTTCCAGTTGGTGAAGGTATTTATACCAATATGAAAGCACTTCGCCCTGATGAAGATAAGCTCTCCCCTATTCACTCTGTTTATGTCGATCAATGGGATTGGGAAAAAGTGATTCGTCCTGAAGATCGCAATCTTGCTTATTTAAAACAGACGGTAGAGAAGATTTATAGTGCTATTAAGGCTACAGAAAAAGTGGTTTCAGAAAAATATCATCTTTCTTGTTTTTTACCAGAGTCGATCACTTTTATGGATAGTGAACAGTTATTAAAACGTTATCCTAATTTATCACCAAAAGAGCGCGAAAATGCGATTACTAAGGAGTTAGGCGCAGTATTTTTAATCGGTATTGGTGGTGATTTGTCAAATAAAGAAAAACACGATGTGCGCGCCCCTGATTATGATGATTGGAGTAGCGATAATGAGATGGGTTCTAAAGGATTAAATGGTGATATTTTAGTTTGGAATCCAGTTTTAAATAGTGGTTTTGAAATTTCGTCAATGGGTATTCGCGTCGATCCTGAGACGTTAAAGCGTCAATTAAAATTAACCAATAATGAAGATCGTCTGCAATATGCTTGGCATAAGGCATTAGCTAATGGTGATTTTTTACAGACAATTGGTGGAGGGATTGGACAATCTCGACTAACTATGTTGCTTTTACAACAACATCATATTGGGCAAGTCCAAGCAAGTGTTTGGGATGATGTAACCAAGCAAAACTATCAACAACTTTTATAATTCATGCTCAGCATGTTTTATCTAAACTGGTAAAACATGCTGTTTACTAGTCACTTTTATCCAATGCCATTTGCCAAAAATTTATTTCCAATTGCGTCGCTTGCTTAAATATTTGGCTTAATTGTTTAAATCGGTTTTCACTGATATTAAGTAATTGTCCTTCTATCCAAGCAATTTCTTTCTGTACTGCTTGTTGAAACTCCTTACTAGCATACATCTCAATCCAAGAGCGATATGGGTTGTTTTCGTTCCAACCTTGAATCCAATTGGCAATCATGCCATAACCAATTAAACAGGGTGCCATTGCTATGTGTATATCTAATATATCGCCGTGTAATCCTATATCAAGCACATAACGTGTATAATCGCTATTGGCTTTGGCTTCCTTTAATGTGCTTAGTTCATATTCAGATATGTGCCATTTTTGGCAATATTCAATATGCAGATCGAGTTCAACTTCAACAATGGTTTTTAAGCTATCTAATGATTGCCGAATTTGAGCAATGTCGTGACTTTTATATACTGCAAGTCCCCAAGCTCGGGAAAAGTTGATTAAAAAAAGATAATCTTGTTTCAGGTAGTATTGAAAGCAGGTTAAGTCTAATGTGCCTTTTCCTAATTGTTGAACAAAATCATGTTGAATATAGTGTTTCCACTCGCTTGATTCAATCAGTGAGTTAAATGATGGCATAATGACTCCTTTTTGACAAATTCGCTATAAGGAGTTAAACAGATTTCTATAATAGACGTGTTTTAAACTCCCTTCGTCGGTATTAACCGAATCAGGTTCAACGGGTATAATCTCAGCCTATAGCACCCCGGTTAAACAAATTATAAAATTTATAAAATGGTTACTTAAATTTTCGTTTATTCTGCTTTTTGTTCAGTTTCCTGAGATTCTGTAGAAGTCGGCTCTGGAGTTTGAACTTTTTCTACTGGTGCCGAAGCTGGCGTTTGAACTGGAGCGTTACTAGGGCTGTAGCACTCGACGGGTTGTGGTGTGATTTCAACAGGTGTTTCAGGCTCATCTTTAACTGATTTTGATGATGGTGCACGAATATAAACAATGCTTTGTTTACCTCGATCACATGATCCAACGATTTTACCTTCAATATTTTGTTCATCTTGAGGAACAAGTTTTAATTGGAAGCTATTTTCATTAACACCGTTATTTTTAATTTTTTCGGCGATATTTGCACTAATTTCGTCACAATTGGACGCAGATGCAATAACTGGGAGACCTAATAATAACACTACTGCTAACTTTTTCATGATCTTTCCTTAAGATTATCGAGTAACTGATGCATTATAAAACGATTGTTTAAACTGTCCATATCGTTTTGAATAACGCTGCAAATAAATTTTATCAATAGATTTGAAAAAGCTAGCTTAGTATAGATTTTTTAGTTAATTCTGCTCTTGGTGTTGGTTTTCAAGTAATTTTAATTTATCTAGAACCCATGAGCGAATATCGGATAATTCGGCTTCAGATAATTGATTTACAAAGTCTCTTTTTGCGTGGAGTTGTTTGCGATCTTCTTCAGTCAAAACCACACCTTTTAAATTTAATAATACCTCTTTACGGTACATTGAGTAGATAAAATCTTTTATCAAATCATCGGAAAGATTAATATCAGCCATGGTGATTTCCTTATTTTATAAAACTCATTTGTTAATCATCAAATTTAGTTAATCTTTGTATAAATAACATTCTGATAGATTTTGAAGATGAATCCAGCCTAAAAAATAAGCTGACTTTTACTATAGTTTAATCACTATTAGATAACAATAGTAAATCGATAAATTAGATTAATCGATTAAATTATTCACTTTATTATTTGATAAGTATTTAACAAACCTGTTGATAACTCCATAACAATATAATAATTAATAAGTTATATGCAAGGTTAATTTTTAATCTTCTCTGATTTCTCAATTTTTGAGTAACAATTATCTAGCCTATTTCACAAAAATTGTGATTATAAAAAAATACAGCATATATTATGCTGTATAAAGAAAATATAAGGGAGTTAAAACAAGAATTTATAAAGCAGTAATAAACGCGGTTAAACCAAATAATACCCCTGGAAAATTAGCTATTGCAATTGGCCAATCCTTTTTTTGTCGTAATAAGCCATAACAGACCCATAATGAGCAGTTAATTGCTGCCGCTAAAGGTTGAGTTGGATTAGCTTTAAATCCATGAAGATTGTCGATAATTTGTGGGATATACGATACGTACATTCCTAATGATGCAAGTGTTGCGATAACACCCAAATAGTGAAAAGCTTTTGGAGAAAGATTCAAAATCAGCCTACCTGCTTATATATGAAAGGAGCAAATAATCTAACATATATAGCAAGTGAGTTAAATATTGGTGTACCGTGGTTTCAGATAATATTTTGTAAATAAAATGATAAGATTTTTTATGTGAATCTGTTTTAAGTAATCGGATATGGTTTTTAATAATAAATGTTATTGCTACGAATGCCTTATATCAAACGCAAATTGTTATATCATATAATGTAGCTAATAAGGCATAAAAACCGCGATTTTTTGATAGTTTTGTAATTATTTAGCTGAGATTCAATCCAATAATGAGATTTGAAGTTTACCGATTAACTCTGCCTTGTTTGTCTAGGCAGTTATGATCTATTTATTAACGCCAAATACCTGTTAGAACAATCAATAAAAACTTAGTTCGCTTTATCTCATCAAATCTTTTGCAAAATGACCATAACTTAAACGTATAGCGCCAACTCGATCCCCAAAGTCAGTGCCTTGTGACACTATTATATGCTTTGCTAGTAATTGATTTAAAATAGCCAACTCCTGCGCCTGACTGCTAACGGGCAAATGGGCATATAGATGAAAACCGCCTGTGGGTATCTGGTAATTGATGTCACCTTTAAAATAGTCATCAAGCCAATCTATTAGTTGGTTAGCCTTCTGTTTTAATTGCTGGCGTAACCATTCTTGATGGGATTGGTAGTGATGAGTCAAATATTCTTCAGCTAAAAGTTGCGGTAATATACTTAATCCTGAGTCAATGTGATGCCTTATATTGGCTAGTTTTTCGATAATTTCTTTCGGTGCAATCATCCAACCAATACGTATGTTGCGACCAATATATTTGGATAATGATCCTAAATAGATAACTTGATTACTGATATCATATTTTTTTATCGGGTCGATATGACTCTTTTGATCAAAAGCTAACCCACTATAAGCATCATCCTCAACAATACCAATACACTGCTTTCGACAAAATGCCAATATCTGTTTTTTTCGATGATTACTCATTACACATCCCGTTGGATTTTGAAATATTGGATTTAGAAATAGCCATTTAATTTGCCGTTCTAAACTTACTTTTTGTAAACTCTCTAAGGTTATCCCTTCGGCATCACACTCAATACCATATAACCGCAAGCCTGCTGCTTGAAATAGTGGTAATGAATAGAAATATGAAGGTGATTCAATGCCTATTGCATCGCCAGGTTTTAATAATCCTTGAGTAATTAAAAAGAGGGATTGCTGCGTTCCTGAGGTTATTAAAATTTGATCGGTATCAACCATCATGCCAAATTGGTTCAACATATAATTGGCGATCTGGACTTTGAGTGTAGGTAGACCCAATTGCAATGTGTCGCTTTGCTTTTCATAAGCAACCATTTCATGAGAGGTGATATTGGGTAACATTAATTTGGGCATCATATGAGTTGGTAAATCGCCATTAGCCAAATCACAGATGTTCGCCATTTGCTGACGAGTCTGAAATACTTTTTGTTGATATACGCTTTTGCGATTTTGATAGAAATGGGCTGGTAGTCGCCAGTTAATGGTGGAGTAAGCTTGAAGCCCCCATTTTTGATCATTAATAAAGGTTCCACTACCCTGCTTACGAACCAATATATTTCTTTCAGTTAAGATATCTAGCGCATGGACAATAGTTGAGCGGTTAACGTGCAGATTTTTAGCTAACTCTCGCTCTGATGGTAATCTCTCACCCGCTATTAATACCCCTTGTTCAATGTAGTTTTCAATCAACTGGACCACTTTTTTAAATAGTGCTCCGTCAAAAGCCGCTAATTTTTGTTTATTCCACATCGTCTATCAGTTTTTTGATTTATGCATAATTGGATGGGTTGATTATAGTCCAATTGGCTGTTTATTGAAGCAATTTTATTTTGAATAATAGTTTATTTAATTAGGAGTAATCATGAAAACAGGTACACAAACAGTAAAACGTGGCATGGCACAGATGCAAAAAGGCGGTGTGATTATGGATGTAGTTAATGCCGAACAAGCAAAAATTGCTGAGCAAGCAGGTGCAGTGGCTGTAATGGCTTTAGAACGTGTTCCCTCTGATATACGCGCTGCTGGAGGCGTAGCACGAATGGCTGATCCAACAATCGTTGAAGAAGTGATGAAAGCAGTTACCATACCTGTTATGGCAAAAGCGCGAATCGGTCATATCGTTGAGGCGCGTATTTTGGAGTCCATGGGCGTAGATTATATTGATGAAAGCGAAGTGCTGACACCAGCGGATGAACAATATCATTTATTAAAAGATGAATTTACCGTACCTTTTGTTTGTGGTTGTCGTGACTTAGGCGAAGCACTGCGTCGAATTGGTGAAGGTGCTTCGATGCTACGCACCAAAGGTGAACCAGGAACAGGTAATATTGTAGAAGCAGTAAGGCATATGCGCCGAGTAAATGAACAAATTCGTTTAGTTGTTGGTAAATCAAAAGATGAGTTGATGACATTTGCTAAAGAGATTGGTGCACCTTATGAGTTGATATTACAAATCAAACAACTGGGTAAACTACCGGTTGTTAATTTTGCTGCTGGCGGCATTGCTACGCCTGCTGATGCTGCATTGATGATGCAACTTGGCGCCGATGGTGTGTTTGTTGGTTCAGGTATTTTTAAATCGCAAAATCCGGAAAAATTCGCTAAAGCAATCGTTCAAGCAACAACTTATTTTGACGATTATCCAAGATTAGCTGAACTTTCAAAAGGATTAGGTGAAGCAATGAAAGGTATCGAAATCAGTAAATTAAGCGAATCTGAAAGAATGCAGGAGCGAGGTTGGTAATGAGCTCAAAAGCAAATAAAACCATTGGTGTGCTTAATTTACAAGGTGCAGTGACTGAACATTTAAATATGCTTGCAACTATTGATTTAGTCATCCCAATTGCAGTAAAAAAGGCCGAGGAATTGCGTCAAGTTGATGGTTTAATTATTCCGGGTGGTGAATCAACTGCAATAAGTCGTTTAATTCGACAAAATGGCTTATTTGAACCAATCCAAGAGTTTGCCAAGCAAGGTAAAGGGATCTTTGGTACCTGCGCGGGTTTGGTGCTTTGCGGTAATGAAACAAGCCATAGCGAAGTTGAACAACTGGGTTTGATGGATATTGTGGTTGAACGTAATGGATTTGGTCGGCAAATTGCTAGCTTTGAGACGATGTTAGATATTGCACCTATTGGCCAGCAAGTTCCAGCTGTTTTTATCCGAGCGCCCTATATTGCTAGGGCGGGCAAGCAAGTCACACAACTTGCTTTTATTGATAATCATTGCGTAATGGCAGAGCAAGATAATATTTTAGTCTGCTCATTCCATCCCGAACTAACGACCGATAACCGCATAATGCGCTATTTTATTGAAAAATGCTGACTGTTTTTCTCTTATATAAAAAGATATTCGATTATAGGCACTAATTATTGGTGCCTTTTTCTCCTCAAAAACCCCGCTCCTCAACTTTTTTCTATTTTTTAAATTGCTTGCAACTTATTTTTATCTGTCTTTATAATGTGTTAACAAATGATAAATAAAAAAGGTAAATAAATTATGATGACAGGAAGTTGTTTATGTGGCGAGGTTGTCTATCAACTAAATAATGAGATTAAAACAATTGTGTATTGTCATTGCTCGCGTTGTCGCAAACAAACTGGTTCGGCTTTTAATGCTGCAACAGCCATTAACAAGGAAGATTTAACTTTTATTAAGGGCGAAGAAAAGATAAAAGTTTTTTCATGCTCAGGCGTTAATCGCCATTTTTGTGGTCAATGTGGTTCACACCTTTTTTCTAGTCGTGATAATGATAATAATAGTTATCGATTACGTATTGGCCTAATTAATGAACCAATTAATGCGGAAAAGCGTATTCATATTTATACCGGTTCAAAAGCGAATTGGGATATTATTTGTGATGGTTATCCTGAATTCGAAGAAGGAATCCCCCCAAAATAATTCGATGTTAATATCATTCGCTGGATGATGTTTATTTTCGAAAGCTAAGTCTGCTTTTAAAGCTCTTCATTACGTTGCCAATGGGTTTTATGCGCAAAACCCATTAGGTTATTTGTCATCTTGATTTGTTGCAATTGAATAGACCAAATCGGTGCTTTCATCACTCTGGCAAAAGGAAAGGCATGATAATAAAGTTTATAAGCATGACTTGCTTGATTTTCAGCAAGCAATTGAGCATTGCCTGTAAATTGTATCCCTTGTATTTTAGCAACCGATTTTGGACTAATGCTAATCGTGCCAGCAACATTAGGATTTTTTAGCATCGCTTGTGCGTGTTGGGTTTTCAATTCTGATAAGAAATATAAACACCAATTGACTTCATCAAATACATAAAATGCATTACATGCCCATGGACCGGCTAATATCACGCTTAGACTTAACACATGTTGCTGTTTAATAAATTGCACGATTTTATGGTCAGATGATTTCATTATTTTATTCAGATTTTTGATTAAGACTCATATCCTCACCCCAGCGCGGTAAACTAGGTACATCAATATCAAACAGATCAAGCGCTCTGGCAACACTATGAGTGATAATATCATCGACACTTTCAATATGTTGATATAACGCAGGAACAGGTGGAAAAATAATTCCCCCCATTAATGTCACCGCTTCCATATTTTTAATGTGTCCTAGATGTAATGGGGCTTCTCGTGTCATTAACACTAAGCGACGACGCTCTTTTAAAACGACATCAGCAGCGCGTGTTAATAAATTATCAGATAGACCATGAGCTATTGCTGCTAGTGTTCGCATCGAGCAAGGTGCAACTAACATGCCCATTGTTTTATATGACCCACTAGCAATGGCAGCACCAATATTGTCAACCGAATAGACCATATCGGCTAAAGATTCTAATTGTGCTAACTGGGATTTAGAATGTTCGTAATTCCCGGTTATTTTAGCCGCTTTTGATATGACAAGATGGGTTTGAATGTCCATTGGTTTTAGGAGTTCTAAAGCTTTTATACCATAAGCAAAGCCTGTTGCGCCACTTATACCAACTATCATTCTTCTCATATTGATTCCTACAGTCAAATTTCTGAATTTATTTTAACTTAGATTAGTGCGTTAAGGTATGGGAATTTGTTTAATCGCGGAGTGAAAGTCACCGCTAACCTTTTTGTTAGCGGTGGAATTTGATATAACTTATTCTTTAGCCATTGGTTGTTCAACTACTTTTGTAGTTTGTTTACCTTGGATGGTTTTAATTTTGTCACCATAAGTTTTTACAGCTTCTTTATTTGATAATAAGCTATATGTTAGCTTAAAGTCAGCGCTTTTACCTGGTTCTAATTGAGGAACACGTTTTTGTTCACGTTCAATAGTAACTGGATAGGCAAAGCTTGTACCTGGCTCAATACCGGTCACGTAACCTTGTTTAAGCGTATCGGTGTTTTTCCATAATGTAAGCACTGGTAACTGTTTAGTATTAAATGAAATACCAACCCCTTTATCACCTGCTTTGTTAGCCAACATCACTTGAGTTTGATTTTTTGAATCCGCATAAGGGAAGATGTTATAAACCATTTCGTCAAAGTTTTTTGTTGGTCCTAAATAGGTTTGCCAATTTTTAAGGCCGGTAGCCGCATAATCATTGAATGGTGAAACTTCTTTAACAGGTGCAACAAATTTTGCCCCTTCTTCAAGGATTGGTGTACCAAAATTGCTGTGATAGATAATTTGATAATCACGCGGGTAATCACCTTGGTTAGTCACAGTATCGTGAACAGTAAACTCTTTAGTTCCTGGTACATGAGAAATTCTAACCCAAGTTTCTAAATTGCTTTTTTTGAAAGCTTTTTCTTTGATAAGACCACTAACGGTAATGGTGTATGGTGCTTCGTCTTCAATATCAACAAACAGTTTTGAAACAGGTGTATTTTGCGCACGTCCATGAAGGGTATACATCATTCCATCAGCTTGTACTGCATGACCTGTCCATTCAAAACCACAACGAGCCATCATTTCATTAAAACCATCTAACCAACCATTACCACCACGGCTTTCTAAGTTGATATTATTTGGATGAACGATTTCTTCAACCGGGGAATCCCAACCTAAACGGACTCCATCACCTTCAACTGAAAGGATACCTAGACCACGAGTTGGGCTTAATTTAATAGTCAATCCATCACTTTTAATAGTTAAAACTTCAACATCATTTTGAAGCCCACCTCTAAGAACTGTATTTCTTAAATAAAAATTCGGTGCACCTTTTGCATGCTGATCACTTGATACTACCCAGCCACCTTTTCTAATTTGAATGTCGGTGTCAGTAATAATATAATGTGTAGCATTGGCAGAATAGGAGATTGCTCCAAGCGCTAGAGCTAACGTAAGATTTCTAATTTTCATGAGATTAATTCCTTATAATTATAATTAAAATATATATCCATCATAAGCAAGGATATGCGTTAATTGGGTCTTACCTTCCCTGCTTTCCAGTGTTTTCGACAAACTGAATGGTATTCACTATCACCAAGATGAATTGAATTACCAAATTTAACGATTTGTCCGTTTTCACCTTCTAACAGAATCATTGTCGCTTTTTTACCGCACCAGCATACGGTTTTAAGTTCTCTATAATTATCAGCAATTTCTAATAATGTTTTCGAACCTTCAAACAAATGTCCCATATAATCGGTCTTTAATCCAAAAAACATCATTGGAACGCCAAACTCATCGCATACGTCTGACAACTTCCATATGGTATTGGACGATAAAAATTGACTTTCATCAATCAAAATACACGCATAGTTATTTTGTTTGATCTGTTCAATAATACCATCAACAGTATTATCATCAAGTTGTAATGCTTTTTTACGTAATCCAAGTCGAGATACAATCTCAACTGCGGAGTCGCGAGTATCGACCGATGATTTAAGTAATAATGTCTGCATATTATTACTTAAATAGTTATGATCTATTTGTAGTAATTCAGTGGATTTTCCGGCATTCATTACGCCATAAATATAGTAAATTTTAGACAAAATTTGCGTCTCAAAAAGTTAAATAGTAATTATCAGTAACACTAAAAGTAAAAGGTAAGTCTCTCGACTTACCTTTTTGATGAATAAATTATTTGGCTTTACCTTGGTTTGCTACCGCTGCTTGTTTAGCTGCGATTTCATCAGCATTACCTAAGTAGTAATGTTTAACAACTTTCATATTGTCATCAAATTCATAAACTAATGGTACGCCAGTTGGAATGTTAACATCGATAATGTCATCATCACTGATATTGTCTAAATGCTTAACTAGAGCACGAAGAGAGTTACCGTGAGCTGCAATAATAACACGTTCACCTTTTGCAACACGTGGTGCAATAGTTGATTCCCAATAAGGAAGTACACGTTTAATTGTTAATGCTAGGCTTTCAGTTAATGGTAATTCTGATTCTGGTAATTTGCTGTATCGTGAATCGTGACCAGGGAAGCGCTCATCTGATTTTTCAAGTGCAGGAGGAGTGATAGCAAAACCACGACGCCATAATTTAACTTGATCATCACCATATTTAGCAGCAGTTTCTGCTTTATTTAAACCTTGTAACGCACCATAATGACGTTCGTTTAATTTCCAGTTCTTTTCAACCGGTAACCATGCTTGATCAACTTCATCAAGGATGTGCCATAATGTATGAATAGCACGTTTTAAAACTGAAGTATATGCATAGTCAAATGTAAAGCCTTCTTGTTTTAGTAATTTACCTGCTTCAGCAGCTTCTTTGTTACCTTTGTCAGATAAATCAACATCAGTCCAACCACAAAAACGGTTTTCTTGATTCCAAACGCTTTCTCCGTGACGAATAAGAACTAATTTTTTTACTGCCATGAATATAACTCCTTAGTTACGTAAAATAAAATGGTTAAATGAATTGGACTTTCGTTAAAAATGCACGTTTGATTAAGTGCATTTTTAACGTTTTAATCGTTTTAAACACTTATTATTTAGATAAGTATTTTAATGGATCGACTGATTGCGCTTTATAACGAATTTCAAAGTGTAGTCGTACTGATGAAGTTCCCGTTGCGCCCATTGTCGCAATTTGTTCACCTGCTCGAACATTTTGTTGTTCTTTAACCAAAATAGTTTGGTTATGCGCATACGCCGTTAAATAGTCATCATTGTGTTTTACAATGATTAAGTTACCATAACCTGGTAATGCATTACCAGAATAAACCACTCGACCATCCGCTGCTGCAACGACTTTAGCGCCTAATGAACCAGCAATATCTATACCTTTAGTGGCATTAGAGAATTTTTCAATGATCTTACCTTGTGCCGGCCATTGCCATGTAATATTGGCAACATTCGATGTTGAGCTAGATGGCGATGTGGTTGAAGCCGGTTCAGTTACAGTTTCAGTAGTTTCAACTGTATTGGTTGGTTTATTAGTACCAGATGTAGTAGTTGTTGTAGTAGTTACTGTTGTTACAACTGGTTTTGTTGAACTAGTCTGAGCAGGAGTATTCGTTGATGTGGTTTTTTTAGTTTCAACGATCGTTGTGCCACCGCTAACATCAAGCACTTGACCTACACTAACAGCAAAAGGTTCTTTGATATTATTTTTAGCAGCTAATGCTCGATAATCATTACCGGTTACCCAAGCAATATAAAACAGTGTGTCGCCTCGTTTGACGGTGTAAGTATCACCTTGATAGCCACCTTTTGGAATATCATTATAATCACGATTATAGACAATACGTTCATTAGATGTCACAACACCTTGACTAGTTGAACCGCTAGTCGAATTACGAGATGCTGGCGCCGATGGTGTATAAGTTGATGTAGATGATGGCGCTCGATTACCTTTAGAAATAATTTCAGGCGGTTTTGTGTAAACCGAGGAGGTAGAAGATCTCGAAGAATCAGATATATCTTCGATATCAGCTGGATTTGTCTGCGTACAAGCAGAAATCATCAAACTTAAACAACTTAATGTGAGAATTTTTTTCACAATAACACCTTTCATTTATATATATAGTTTTAATACGAACATTTTATCGTTTTTATAACAAAAAGCTATTATATTAATTACCAGCAAGCTAAATCAATAAAATCACAGCTAAAATAGCATTTTTATTGCTTAAAAACTGTAAATTCGGCAAATTTTACAGTTTATGTTGCTTATTGTAAGTTATTTAGGCGATTTTTAGATGAAATCTGTCACCAAATTGAGTATAAAATGATTGCTAAAATTTGGTTTAATAAATGCCCTATTATCCGTCTATGTTTTATTGATTAAGACTTTTTTCGGCACTAGGAGTATGTACATTAAATTTGGTATAGTATATTTAAGACTTAAAAATTTACAGTGATCCCAAAATAATGACTTTATATATTGTAGCAACACCTATTGGTAATTTAGATGATATTACCCTTCGCGCGATTAATACACTTAAGCAAGTTGACTTAATTGCGGCTGAAGATACCCGTCATAGTGGGCTGCTTTTGCAACATTTGGGGATTAAAGCCAAATTGTTCGCCTTACATGATCATAATGAGCAAGAAAAATCACAACTATTAATTGAAAAACTTAAATCAGGATTATCAATAGCGTTAATATCTGATGCAGGCACACCATTAATTAATGACCCCGGTTATCATTTAGTGAAAGCTTGCCGTGAAAATAATATTAATGTAGTACCCATCCCTGGTGCATGTGCGGCCATTGCGGCACTCTCAGTGGCTGGATTACCTTCGGATAGATTTAGTTATGAGGGATTTTTACCGGCTAAAACAAAAGCTCGACAAGATTATCTCACTACGTTAATTGATGAACCACGAACTATGATTTTTTACGAATCAACGCATCGACTTTTAGATACCTTGCATGATATGCAAACCATTTGGGGAAGCGATAGACAGATTGTGTTAGCTAAAGAGCTGACCAAAACATGGGAAACCATCGTCCATTTTTCCATAAAAGATCTGATTGAATGGTTAGAAGAAGATAGTAACCGACAAAAAGGCGAATTCGTTTTAATTGCCGAAGGTGTGAGTAAAACGGATGATGTGATTGATGCAAAAGCAATTAATACACTAAAACTGTTATTAAATGAGCTACCTTTAAAAAAAGCCGCTGCGATTACTGCTGAAATTTATGGAGTGAAAAAAAATCAATTATATCAGCTCGGATTAACCTTTCAAAATTAGCTAACAATTATATTGTCAATAAAACTATTTTGAGATTAAGCATAGTATCGTTTTAAGTGTTGATTTCGATCTTCTTATATCATCAGCATTAGCACAATTAGTGTAATTTAGTATATAATCAATGTTTAAGATTTTTATAACACAAGGTAATAAACAATATGGGATTTAAATGTGGAATTGTCGGTCTACCAAATGTGGGTAAATCAACGCTTTTTAATGCACTAACTAAAGCTGGGATTGAAGCGGCTAACTTTCCGTTTTGTACTATCGAACCTAATACAGGCGTAGTGCCGATGCCCGATCCGCGTTTAGATCAATTAGCGGAAATTGTTAAGCCGCAACGAACATTACCAACGACCATGGAATTTGTTGATATCGCAGGTTTAGTAAAAGGTGCATCTAAAGGTGAAGGACTTGGTAACCAATTCTTAGCTAATATTCGTGAAACCGAAGCCATTGGCCATGTTGTTCGTTGTTTTGAAAACGAAAACATTGTTCATGTTGCAGGTAAAATCGATCCAGCTGAAGATATCGAAATTATTAACACAGAACTTGCGTTAGCCGATCTTGAAGCCTGTGAACGCTCAATTACCCGTTTACAAAAACGAGCTAAAGGTGGTGATAAAGACGCTAAATATGAACTTGAGATTCTTGAAAAGTGCCTTCCTCACCTTGAACAAGGTAAAAAATTATTACTTTTAGATTTAAGTAAAGAAGAACTAGATGCGATTAAATATCTTAGTTTCTTAACGTTAAAACCAACTATGTACATCGCGAATGTCAATGAAGATGGTTTTGAAAACAATCCGTTTTTAGATAAAGTGAAAGCCATCGCTGAACAAGAAAAAGCAGTCGTAGTACCAGTTTGTGCAGCTATTGAGGCAGAACTTGCTGAGCTTGATGATGCTGATCGTGATGAGTTTATGCAAGATCTTGGTTTAACCGAACCGGGTCTAAATAGAGTTATCCGCGCGGGTTATAGTTTACTTAACTTACAAACTTATTTTACTGCTGGCGTTAAGGAAGTTCGTGCTTGGACTATCTCTGTTGGTGATACTGCACCTCAAGCAGCGGGTAAAATTCACACCGATTTTGAAAAAGGATTTATCCGTGCACAAACCATTGCCTTTGATGATTTTATCAAATATGGTGGTGAACAAGGTGCTAAAGAAGCAGGAAAAATGCGTTCAGAAGGAAAAGATTATGTCGTGCAAGATGGCGATATTATGAATTTCTTATTCAATGTATAATCAACGTTTAATGGGTGCAGTTTAATACCGCACCCTATTTATTTCAATTTTGTAAAATTAATAACTCGCCAATATCACTCTTCCCTGAATGGATAATCAATTATAAGGAGCTTCATTTATGTTATTAACCTTTGAGCAAGCTAAAAAAAATATACTTGAAGCATCATCATTATACAATCAACTTTCAAGTGAAAAAGTTGCATTATTTGACGCCTTAGATTGTGTTACTGCTGAACCGGTTATTTCTCCAATTAATGTACCAAGTTTTAACAATTCGGCTATGGATGGTTATGCGGTAAGGTTAGCTGATATCAATCAATCGAAATTATTACCTTTAGCCGGTACTATTTTTGCTGGAGATGATATCTCTAATCTGAATTGGCCATTAGGGAGTTGCTTACGCATTATGACTGGCGCGCCTGTTCCTGAACAAGCTGATGCTGTGGTGATGCAAGAAGAGACAGAGCAAACAGAGTCAGGTATTAATTTTTTAGGTGATATTAAATTAGGTAGCAATATTCGTTGTATCGGCGAAGATGTTAAACAAGATTCGGTGGTGGTGACTAAAGGTACACGTTTAACCATTCCAACACTATCAAGTTTAGCCACGCTTGGTATAACTGAATTAGTCGTCTATAAAAAAATAAAAGTCGCTATCTTTTCAACCGGAAATGAATTAACCGATATTGGTGATCCACTAACAAACAAAAGTGCAATTTATGATAGTAATCGATTTACGCTAAAATTATTATTATCTAAATTAAATTGCCAAATTATCGATTTAGGTATTATTGCCGATGATCCGAACCGAATTAAGCAATCACTTGAAACAGCGTCTAAACTTGCTGATTTAGTGATTACAAGCGGAGGCGTTTCTGTTGGTGATGCAGATTATACAAAAACAGCTTTAGAAACACTGGGTAAAATTAATTTCTGGAAAATTGCTATAAAACCCGGTAAGCCGTTTGCTTTTGGAAAGATAGGTGATGCGTTGTTTTGTGGATTACCCGGCAATCCAGTTTCGACATTGGTCACTTTCTATCAGTTAGTTCAGCCTTTGATTTTAGCACTGTCAGGAGAGCATTTAACCTCTAACAATCTGTCATTTAAAGTTAAAGCAGCAACGAATCTTAAAAAAAGTGTTGGCCGATTAGATTTTCAACGCGGTGTGTTGCAAGTTAATTCTGAAGGTGAATTAGAAGTTGCTTCAACTGGTCAACAAGGCTCACATCTAACTCAGTCGTTTAATCATGCCAACTGCTTTATCATCCTTGAGCAAGAAAGAGGCAATGTTGCTAAAGGTGAATATGTGACAGTTGAGCTGTTTAATAATTTATTAAAATAGCGCAACTAAAACAGCACCTGCAGCAATCATGGCAACACCAATGGCTGAAAGAAATGAAATTTTTTCGCCAAAGATAATAACAGCAAAAATTACGGCAAAAACAACGCTAAGTTTATCAATCGGGGCAACTTGCGAGACTTTACCTTCTTTAATTGCCATGAAGTAGAATAACCAAGATAATGCCCCAGCGACTCCACTCAATGCGATAATAAGTAATGCTTTCTTATCGTTAAAGAACGTGTTAATTAGATTTAGCTTTCCTTGCACGGCAACCACGCCAACTAAAAAAATCGCCATAACAATAGCCCGTATTGCTGTTGCAGTATTGGCATCAAGGTGTTGTAAACCAATTTTACCTAAAATTGCAACACAGGCAGCGGTAATTGCCGATAGCAAAGCATAAACAAGCCAAGCGCTCATATTAATACCTATCTATTTGGAATAAGTACTGTTGATTGTTTGAATTTTTTTGGCATTGTTCTGATTTATTCATCACCCCTCGGCAATCTTCAAGCACACCGTGAGCTTTTGACCAATGGTACTGTTTGCCTTCATCATTTTTACCACCACAAGCTGTTAAACTTAAACTTAGTGTAAGGCAAGTTAGTGCGATAATTACTGGTTTCATCATATACCCTCGCAAATATTTAGTTATCCTATAATTTATTCATTATTCTAATGCATTATTAAACTGATTGATAGCAAAGCTATCACCTATTTTTATTACGTGAAAAGCACGACCTTTCTTCAAAGAATTTAATAAAAACGGTGGTTCATCTAACGATTCATCAGCTAATTCAAAAGCTCCCCAATGAATGGCGATCGCTGATTGGCAATTTAATTCATCATACAGTTGCAATGCTTGTTGAGGGTCGATGTGCTGTGATTGCATAAACCAACGCGGTGCATATGCGCCGATGGGGATTAAGGCTAGATCGATTTGCTTAAACCTTTCGCCAATTTTCTTTAAACTGGTTGAATAGCCGGTATCCCCCATAAAGTAGATATTTTTTGATAACGGCGAGTCATCATTCTGCATTATCCAACCACACCATAATGATTTGTTGACATCAAAAGCACCACGATTACTCCAATGCTTTGCTGGTGTCGCAGTAAACGTTATTCCACCAATATTAGAAGATTGCCACCAGTCCAACTCAATAACTTGCTTCGCTCCCCATTTTAATAGTTTGGTTTTGAGCCCTAGGGGAACTAAAATAGTCATTTGTGGAAAACGTTTTACCAGTTGCCTTATACTATTAAAATCAAGATGGTCATAATGGCTATGCGATATCAAAACTACATCAATCGTTGGTAATTTATCGATAGTAATAGCGGGTTTAGTTCGTCGTTTGGGGCCAATAAATTGGAACGGCGAGACTCGGTTGGAAAAAACCGGATCGGTTAATATCCATTTATTATTAAGTCTTATTAACGTAGTTGAATGCCCTATCCACCAGACTCTATCACCTTCTAAATTTAAATCAATTGAGCTACACCAAGTTTGGTTAAATACTTGATATCCCGCTTTGGGTGGTAAGACTTTACGTTTAAGGCGCCAACGTAGCGCGTCAGTCAATTTAATTGAAAAAGGCTCACTATTTTTAAAAGCTCTATGATGTAAATTATCACTTCGCTCATTAAGGGCTTTATCTAGCGTTTCGTTTTTTTTATTCATTAATTTGTTGAGTTAATTAATACTACGTTCAATAATCACAGCAACATTGCCTGCATTAGCAATCGCATCTGGTTTTGAAACTTTGATTTTTAACCATTGAACTGAAAATTGTTCAATAACTAACTGTGCAACACGTTCAGCTACCGTTTCAATAAGCTCAAATTTATTTGCTTCAATAAATGATGTTATTGATTGTGAAACAACGAAATAGTCTAAACAAAATTCTACATTATCACTTTTTCCTGCTGGCTTATTATCCCAAGCCATTTCTAAATCAAGGACTAGCTTCTGTTTGATGTTTTTTTCCCAATCATAAACACCAATTGTGGTATAAACTGTTAGAGATTCAATTAATACTCTATCTTTAATCGTTAATGTCATATTCAATTCCAAGCATTGATATTGTTTAAAATAGAGATTACCGAATCTTATTAAATTACGCTATAATTTATTTCAAATAATAGTGAATAAAAGATGATATGACTCGAATTTTTCAACCCTACACCATCACCCAAAATAGCTTAATTACCTTGGACGATAATGCTTTTAATCACCTGATCCGTGTATTAAGAATGAAGCCTGGCGAATCAGTGACGTTGTTTGACGGCTCTAACCAAATTACGCCAGCAGTGATCCATGAAGTAAACAAAAAAAACGTTGTTGTAAAAACAGCAACGACTGTTATTGATGATCGAGAATCACCTTTAAACATTCATTTAGGCCAAGTTATTTCTCGTGGTGATAAAATGGAGTTTACTATTCAAAAATCAGTTGAATTAGGCGTGAGTACCATTACCCCACTACTTTCTGAACGCTGTGGCGTAAAGCTTGATCAAGAAAGGCTTGAAAAGAAGGTTCAACAATGGCAAAAAATTGTTATTTCTGCCTGTGAACAATGTGGGCGTAACATCATCCCTACCGTAACCTCGGTAATGAAATTAGAAAATTGGTGTGCAAGTTTAACTGATAGCTTAAAACTCAACTTACATCCAAAAGCAGAAAAAGGCATAAATCAACTGTCGTCTGAGGATAAAAACATTAGTTTATTAATTGGACCAGAAGGTGGGCTATCTAACGAAGAAATTCAGATGACGCATCAATATCAGTTTACAGATATTTTACTCGGTCCACGAGTTTTACGAACTGAAACAGCTGCACTAACAGCCATAACCGCCCTTCAAGTTCGTTTAGGTGATTTAGGTTAATCACCCAAAATGAATGAGTTAACAATTGATTGCTTTGCTTATTAATCGGTAACGAGTATGATAGTTCAAAACTTGATTTTTATTGCTAAAACCACGCTCGGCCTTGTTTTCTTATAAGCAATATTAAATAGGTAGAAAAGCGTGCAAGTCATCAACAGCAAATTCAATGCAATCAGATAAAATCAGTAAGGAGTCAACATGATTAAACTTGGTATTGTTATGGACCCCATCAGCCATATCAAATTAAAAAAAGATACCAGCTTTGCTATGCTGCTTGAAGCACAAAAGCGAGGTTATCAACTCTATTATATGGAGATGAATGATCTGTTTTTACGTAATGGTGAAGCAAGTGCAACCACTCATATACTAACAGTTCATAACAATAGTGAACATTGGTTTGATTTTGGTGACGAACAAACAATAGCATTAAGTGAACTCGATGTGATACTAATGCGTAAAGATCCGCCTTTTGATACCGAATTTATCTATGCGACTTATATTTTAGAACGCGCTGAAGATAAAGGCGTATTAGTGGTTAATAAGCCACAAAGCTTACGTGATTGTAATGAAAAATTATTTACTGCTTGGTTTGCTGATTTTACGCCGGAAACTTTAGTTACTCGCCAAACATCACAAATTAAGGCTTTCCACCAACAATTTCATGACATTATTTTAAAACCACTTGATGGTATGGGCGGTTCGTCAATTTTTAGAATCAAACAAGATGATCCCAATGTGTCTGTGATAATTGAGACACTTACCGAGCATAATACTCGCTACTGTATGGCGCAAAATTTTATCCCAGCAATAAAAGATGGTGATAAACGTATTTTAGTTGTCGATGGTGTTCCAGTTCCTTATTGTTTGGCGCGGATACCTCAAAAAGGTGAAACACGTGGAAACTTAGCCGCTGGCGGACATGGTGAAGTAAGAGCTTTAAGTGATAGTGATTGGAAAATTGCCAACAGTATTGGACCAACATTAAAACAAAAAGGACTTTTATTTGTCGGACTTGATGTAATTGGGGATAAATTAACTGAAATTAACGTCACTAGTCCAACTTGTGTACGAGAAATTGAAACTGCCCATCCAGATTTATCTATCACGGGGCTTTTAATGGACGCGATTGAATCAAGATTAAATAAGAAGAGTTAAAAAAATGATTAGAGAATACCAACCAAAAGATTTAGATGCCATTATGAAGATATGGCTACAAGGTAATGAACAAGCTCACAACTTTATTGATCTTGAATTTTTTAAACAGAACTACGATATAGTTAAAATGTTGATTCCAATGTCAACTATCTATGTCCAAGATCTTAATGGCGTAGTAGGTTTTATAGGTTTAACTGAGAATTATATTTCTGGACTCTTTGTTGAAGAAGGTTTTCGTCATCAAGGAACCGGAGCTGCGCTAGTTGAAAAAGCAAAACAGCGTCACAATGAATTATTGGTACATGTGTATAAACAAAATAGTGATGCGATTAACTTTTACTTATCGCAGAATTTTGAAATTATTGGTGAATCAATTAATGAAGAAACCAATCATCCAGAAGTATTAATGCGTTGTAATGTAGAACATAAAGTCAAAATTGGTAAATGTGCATTATAATTTAACAACAATGTGAGCGTATGAATTTAAAAAATCATTTTATTATTGCAATGCCAACACTACATGATTCAGTATTTAGTCGTTCTGTGGTGTATATCTGTGAACATAATCGTGATGGTGCAATGGGTATTATTTTAAATAAGCCTATTATAGATCTCAATGTTGAAACCGTATTGTCCCGTCTTGAAATCACTGCCTCAAAAAGTTGTGCTGAACTTGAGCACCCAGTATTTTGTGGTGGACCACTTGCCGAGGAGCAAGGTTTTATTTTACACACGCCTCATAAGGGGTTTGCATCAAGTATACAGATTTCTGATGATGTGATGATAACCACATCACTTGACGCATTGAAATCGATTGGCTCTCCAGAACAACCAAAAGATATCTTTTTAGCACTGGGTTACTCAAGTTGGCAATCATTACAACTTGAAAGTGAAGTAGCCAAAAATGACTGGTTAGTTACCGAAGCTGATCCACAAATTATTTTTGAAGTTGCTATTGAGGATCGTTGGAAAAAAGCGGCTGAATCATTGGGCATTAATATCAGTACTATTTCTCACCAAATGGGTAATGCATAGACAATGGCAACTATTATTGCATTTGATTTTGGTACTGCAAGTATTGGTGCTGCTATTGGTCAGGACATCACCAAAACCGCTAACCCACTTTGTTCATTTAAAGCTCGTGATGGAATACCTAATTGGCAAGCGATTGAAAAAGTACTTAATGAATGGAAACCCGATTATTTAGTGGTTGGACTACCACTAAATATGGATGGCACAGAACAACCTTTAACCGCTAGAGCTCGCAAATTTGCTAACCGTTTGCATGGTATGTTTGGTTATCAAGTACATCTACAAGATGAACGATTATCCACAGTTGAGGCTAAATCACACATTTTTGCTTCACGTGGTTATCGGGCGCTTGAAAAAGGTCATGTTGATGCAACTTCTGCCATTATTATTTTAGAGAGTTGGTTTGAGAACAATGAATCTCTTTAATTAATAAGTTATTTTATCAATAATTAGTCGCCAATAAATTTCATCCTTGCTAAAATATCAAACAAATTTTCTACTGTAAGGACTGCTCCCGTGTCAAAAAACAAATCTCTTAGCTATAAAGATGCCGGTGTCGATATCGATGCAGGCAATGAACTGGTAAATCGCATTAAATCTGTTGTAAAAGAGACCAAACGTCCTGAAGTTATGGGTGGACTAGGTGGTTTTGGTGCATTATGTGCAATTCCGCAAAAATATAAGCAACCTATTTTAGTATCAGGTACTGATGGTGTTGGCACAAAATTACGTCTGGCAATGGATTTAAACCGCCATGAATCAATTGGTATTGATTTAGTTGCAATGTGCGTTAATGATTTGATTGTTCAAGGTGCGGAGCCGTTATTCTTCTTAGATTACTATGCAACAGGTAAACTTAATGTTGATGTTGCAGCAACAGTCGTTACAGGTATCGCTGAAGGTTGTAAACAATCTGGTTGTGCTTTAGTTGGCGGTGAAACAGCTGAAATGCCAGGAATGTATCACGGTGATGATTATGACTTAGCCGGCTTTTGTGTTGGCGTAGTTGAAAAAGCAGAAATGATTGATGGGAGTAAAGTACAAGATGGTGACGCTTTAATTGCTCTTGCATCAAGTGGCGCCCACTCTAATGGCTACTCTTTAGTTCGAAAAATAATTGAAGTGAGTGGTGTAAATCCAGCTACTGAACAATTAGATGGAAAACCATTAGCTGATCATCTACTTGCTCCAACCAAAATTTATGTCAAATCTGTTCTCGATTTGATTTCCAAAATCGAAGTTCATGCAATTGCCCATATTACTGGTGGTGGCTTTTGGGAGAACATTCCTCGTGTTTTACCGGATAACACTCAAGCGATTATTGATGAATCAAGCTGGCAATGGCCGTCAATCTTCAATTGGTTACAACAAGCTGGTAATGTCAGTCGCCATGAAATGTATCGTACTTTCAACTGTGGCGTTGGTTTAATCATCGCTTTACCAAAACAGTTAGCTGACCAAGCCATCAATTTGCTTAATGAGCATGGTGAAAAAGCTTGGCTACTAGGTGAAATAAAAACATCATCATCCACTGAGCGTGTAGTTATTAAATAATACTATTCGTTTATATTATCCAACCATTTGGATAATATAAACTTTTTATCTAATCAATGCTATTGATACTACTCATTGATAAACCTTCAAAAAATCTTCAACTTAAATAACTTGTTAAGTTAGCTTAATCATCAACTTTTGCAATTCGATTTACCAATGATAATTCGCTTGGTAATGATTAAAAACAGATAGTCATAACGGAAAAATTTAACACAAAAATAACTAAAAGCTATCTTACTTTCTGGTACAATAGTCAAAAAATATAATAACTAAGTAATGTCATAAAACGATAAAATACAAGGTTTTTTAATGATCATATCAGATGCTAATAGTGCGGTGTCATCTGTCGCATATCGTGCAAACGAAGTCATTGCTATTTATCCAATTACACCGAGTTCATCAATAGCTGAGCAAGCCAGCACATGGGCAGAATTTAATAAGCCCAACGTATTTGGTGATACCCCAAAAGTAGTTGAGATGCAATCCGAAGCTGGCGCAATCTCGACCGTGCATGGCGCATTAATGACTGGCGCACTAGCAACATCATTTACCTCATCACAAGGTTTACTATTAATGATTCCTTCGCTATACAAAATAGCGGGAGAATTAACACCATTTGTTTTACACGTTGCTGCTCGTACTGTTGCAACTCATGCATTATCTATTTTTGGTGACCATTCAGATGTCATGTCAATCAGGCAAACTGGTTTCGCCATGCTTTGTTCTAGCTCGGTGCAAGAGGCTCAAGATTTAGCGTTAATTTCACAAATAGCAACACTCAATAGTCGTGTACCATTTGTCCACTTTTTTGATGGATTTAGAACCTCACATGAGGTCAATAAAATTTACCCAATCAGTGATGAACAAATTCGTAACTTACTACCTAATCAAGCTATTGAAGCTTTTCGTGCTCGCGCATTAACACCAGATAAGCCGGTAATACGCGGGACATCAGCTAATCCTGATACCTACTTCCAATGTCGTGAAGCCATTAATCCCTATTATGAAAATGCTTACAACCATGTTGTTGATGCGATGCAGGCATTTGAAAAAGAGACAGGTAGAAAATACAAACCTTTCGAATATTATGGCGCAGAAGATGCGCAACGTATTATTGTTATTATGGGGTCGGGGGTCAGTACCACCAAAGAAGTGGTTGATCATCTAATCAAAAATGATGAAAAAGTTGGCGTAGTCATCGTCAGATTATACCGCCCTTTTTCAGCAAAACATCTGCTTGATATTATTCCTCAAACCGTAAAAAAAATCGCGGTGATGGATCGCACCAAAGAACCAGGCGCTCAAGCAGAACCACTTTATTTAGATGTAATGACAGCATTTGCTGAAAGTTTTTCTCGCGGTGAACGTAGTTATTTACCACAAATTATTGGTGGTCGTTATGGTCTATCTTCGAAAGAGTTCGATCCTCGCTCGGTATTAGCTATTTTTAATGAATTAGCAACTGAGAAGCCAAAACCTCGATTTACTGTTGGTATTTACGATGACATAACTGGATTATCATTACCATTACCAGAACAAT
Organism: Gilliamella sp. B3482; assembly: GCF_026536805.1. Lineage (NCBI taxonomy): Bacteria > Pseudomonadati > Pseudomonadota > Gammaproteobacteria > Orbales > Orbaceae > Gilliamella > Gilliamella sp. B3482. Next base: position 86,461 of record NZ_JAFNNL010000006.1, read on the forward strand.
CAATACCACAAAAATCGGCACTTGAAGCATTATTTTATGGTTTGGGAAGTGATGGAACCGTATCTGCAACAAAAAATAATATTAAAATTATTGGTGATAACTCACCGTTTTATGTTCAAGGTTATTTTGTTTATGACTCGAAAAAGGCAGGTGGTTTAACAACCTCTCATCTTAGAGTCAACCTTGAGCCTATTGATTCACCTTATTTAATCACCAGTGCTCATTTTATTGGTTGTCATCAAGATCAGTTTATTGACAAGTATCAGATCGTTGAAAGATTGAAAGACGATGGAATCTTTTTGCTTAATACGCCTTATAGTAAGGATGAAGTCTGGCATAGATTACCCAAAGAAGTTCAAGTTCAATTAATTAAGAAAAGAGCACACTTTTATATTATCAACGCGGCTAAAATTGCTCGAGAATGTAACTTAGGGGCAAGAATAAACACCGTAATGCAAGCCGCTTTCTTCCATTTATCTGAAATATTTAAAAATGATTTCAGTATCACTCAACTGAAAGAAGTTATTGCCAAAAGTTATAGCAGTAAAGGGCAAGATATTGTTGAGAATAACTGGAAAGCGCTTGATTTAGCCATCGCATCACTTGAACAAATTCCATTAAGTTGTGTTGATGAAAGTAGCCCATTGCGCTCATCAGTCGTACCAAGCAATGCGCCTGATTTTGTTAAAATGGTTACTGCAACAATGTTAGCCGGCTTAGGTGATACTTTACCCGTTTCGGCGTTCCCGCCCGATGGAACATGGCCAGTTGGTACCACCAAATGGGAAAAACGCAACATTGCGGAAGAAATTCCAATTTGGAAACCCGAACTTTGTACCCAATGTAACCATTGTGTAGTAGCTTGTCCTCATGCGGCTATTCGAGCCAAAGTGGTTAGTGAAATAGTTAATGCACCAGAATCGTTAAGCTCACTAGAAGTGAAAGCGCGAGATATGAAAGGTCAACGCTACGTATTACAAGTTGCGCCTGAAGATTGTACTGGATGTAATTTGTGTGTTGAAGTTTGTCCTTCACGTGACCGCAATAACTTTGATATCAAAGCTATCAATATGCAGTCGCGCATTGATAATCTTGAAACACAGCGGACTAATTACGAGTACTTTACTGCACTACCAGATCGTGAAATAAAAACCCTCGAACGTATAGATATACGCACATCGCAACTATTAACACCATTATTTGAATATTCTGGTGCATGTGCGGGTTGTGGTGAAACACCTTACATCAAATTATTAACGCAATTATATGGTGATCATCTCGCTATTGCTAATGCCACTGGTTGTTCATCAATTTATGGGGGTAACTTACCGTCAACACCATATACCACCGATCATAATGGTCGAGGACCAGCATGGGCAAATTCATTATTTGAAGATAATGCCGAATTCGCCCTTGGCTATCGAATTACCTATAACCAACATAAAAAACGAGCATTACGTTTGTTGGAACATGTTGCAGGCGAAATTTCACCAGAAATTGTAATCAATTTACAATCTCCAGATCTTTCAATTGATGAAAAACGTACGCAAGTCAATTTACTTCGTCAACAATTAGCTCATTTAACCTCAGCGGAAGCTAAAGAGCTAATACAAGATGCTGACTACTTAATTGATAAATCAGTATGGGCAATTGGTGGTGATGGTTGGGCATATGATATTGGGTTTGGTGGATTAGACCATGTAATGAGTCTCACTGAAAACGTAAATATCTTAGTTCTTGATACTCAATGCTACTCAAATACTGGTGGTCAACAATCGAAGGCTACACCAATGGGTGCTGTATCAAAATTTGCTGATTTAGGTAAAAATAAAGCCCGTAAAGATCTAGGTGTGAGTGTGATGATGTATGGTCACGTTTATGTTGCTCAAGTTGCCTTAGGCTCACAACTAAATCAAACCCTAAAAGCATTACAAGAAGCTGAAGCCTATAACGGCCCTTCTCTCGTTATTGCTTATAGTCCTTGTGAAGAACATGGTTATGATTTATCTAAATCTCATGAACAAATGAAAGATTTAGTAAAATCAGGTTTTTGGCCACTATACCGTTATGATCCTCGTCGTATGCAAGAAGGAAAACCGGGTCTAGTGCTAGACTCAAAAGCACCAAACAGTGAATCATTAACTGATGTGTTACTCAAAGAACAACGATTCCGTCGTTTAGAAACACTTGAGCCAGTGATTGCCAATACCTTGCATGAACAATCTGCAAAAATGGTTAATTCCAAATTTAAATTCTTGCAGATGCTAGCAACCTATTCCGATATAGAAACGCCAGCTGACAGCTAAATCTAAAAACGGATTAATTGGTTAAATTAATCCGTTTAATCTCTTTAATGAAGATCTAATTTTTGGGAATAAAAAAAACTCTCTAAATATAGAGAGTTTTTTATTATATTTATTAAACTTTTTTAACGACCAGTCACACGACGTGTCATCCAGTAATGTTTTTTCCAGTAATCTTCATTCAGATTTGAATAGATAACACCTTTTGAAGTTGAAGCATGTAAGAATTTACCATCTGCATAATAAATACCAACATGTAATCCGCTACGACTACGTCCAGTTTTGAAGAAGACTAAATCACCCGCTTTAGGCGTGGTAACTTTATAACCTAATTTAGCTTGTTCAGCAGCACTTCTTGGAAGGGTCTTTTGTAATCTATTTTTGTAGAAGTTCATAACTAAACCAGAACAATCACTACCAGCTAAAGTAGTACCACCATAACGGTAAGGTGTTCTCTTCCATTTTGAGTAGTGCTGTTCAATTTTGGCTAACATCACAGGATCAGATTTAACTGATACTTGGCTATGACTGCTACTACAACCAAATAATACGAATAATGATAAAATTAGTGAGCTTACTAATAATCGCTTTTTAACGCTACCGCAGCTGCTGCGCAACTTCGTTAATAATCGATTGTCTTTTTTTGTCATTTCTTCTTGTTCCTTTATTCAACGTAGACCACTGCGAATAACGTCTTGCAACCTTTAAACTTTTAGGTAAAACGCCTTTTTGCCACTTATTCTCATCAAGTTTAGACAACTTAATTGGGCTAAGGTTCGCGTGGCTGCGAAAATTTAAACTCTCTTTAAGCTGAACTAATCGTAAAGAAAGAAAACAAATGATCACATCATCAACACTTAGTTTACTAAATCCAGAAAGCTGATAACGCATTCTCGATCCATAATGCTTAGCAGTTTGCATTAAACTACCAACGGCTGCACCTATTAACGCAGCTGAACCAAATGATAATCCACCAGTTGCTAAATCAATGCTAGCACCGATTGTAGCGCCGGACACAAAACCTTTGGTCAAGTGAACCCCCATCGTTTTTAATGCATCAAGATTAAACAAGTCTGCATTATAACGGCCTTTGATTAAAGGCAAATTCTCTTCACTCTCTTGAGTTGAATCGAATTGATAGAGCTTCAATAAATCATTAATTGCTTTCTGTTCACGTTTCCTGACTTTATTTTGCATGTCAGCAACAGCTTGCTTATCATCAGATTTTGCCATTTCATAAAAAGCAGTCACATCAACTAATGCTTCTGCAATGATTTGGTTAGCTGTACGATTACGTGATTCACGAGTTTCAGCAATATTAACTAGCCAATTATCCAATATTTTTTTTGCTGGTTCAACCAATAACGCCAAGCTATTGTACAATTTTTCTTCACCGTCTAAGGGTGGAAAAACAGCGTTGAACCCAATGATAGCATGAATCCCCATTCTTGAAAGCAATCTTTTCCATTCCTTTTCATTCTGTTCCTCAGCTAAAATGAAGTTAAGTACTGCAAGAATCGGTTTATCGCTATTGGCTAAGATAGCTAATTCATCGTGATATTTAGGTAGAACGGGCTCTCGCACGTCGATCACATAGATAGCAGCATCACAATTTAACACCTGTCGGATTACTTTTGCTTCTTGATTGAAGAGGTTTTCAGCTTCTGGACTTTGTAAAAAAATCGTTAATTTATCGACTCCATCAAGCTTACTATTTGGCGATACAAGTTGATTGATATAGTCATAAAGCGCCAAACTGTCTTCAAATCCAGGTGTATCATAAAAAGTGATGTCGGTGTTATCTGCTAGTGGAAGTTTGATTGACTCTACATGTCTAGTAGTACCTGGCTTATCAGAAACATCACCAAAATGACTATCTCTTATTAATGCACGCAAAAGTGAAGTTTTACCAAAATTTGCATGTCCAACTATCGCTAATTTCAATGAAGTTATCATATTAATTATCCTGATCTAACCAACTAGGATTAGCTAACGGTAAAGATAACGATTGCCAATTATGTAATTGTTTACCTTGATTAATAAACCATATTCGACTTTGCTGTGATTTATTCATTAATTGTTGAACAAAATTTGATACCCCGCGATCTGGTGCTCGATCAGTATCGATTGCAATTAACACTTTATACGCGGGTTTTAATTGCAAAAGATCTAATATTGCATTTCGCTGCTCACGAGTATTTAAAAATCCGTAAAAATGCCCTTCATGCGGTGGATTCCAACTCTCATCTACATCCACAGCCACTAAATAGACACCACTTCCTCCTTCAATCTGTGAGATTGGTAGTTGCCATTTAGGTTCGCCTAACTTATCTTCATCCACCATTTGGGTTAAAAGTGGCTGTAATTGTTGGGATAGGATTTGAAAGTCAGGATCATCCAAATTTAATTTAATTTTTCGGCTACTCACAACCCAAGCGATGCCACAGAAAGTCATTAATAGAAATCGAACGGCTAATCCATAACAGATAAAAACACCTAATAGCCAAATCGCCCAAGAAGAACGAATATCCCCCGCACTTAAAGCGTGTTCACTAAGCTTAATCACATCATCATTTGGAATCGGAAAACCAAACAAAGATGGAACATAACCTAAATAATGCGTTAACTTAATAATGGTATCAGAACTTAATAAAGTGGTTTTCCACTCAAAACTGTAGTGCTGAGTTGAAAATAGCATCAATAAAACGAATAAAGCACTACATAAAATAACGACCCAAAAAAGATTCAGAACAAAACCAAGCAACCAACGGATTGAAGAACCAAATAAAGTGATAAAAGCCGGTACAAGCTGTTGCACAGTCTTTTTTTGATAAAGCTTTTGGGCTATCCACAACCAACAATGGATTAATAAACTACCACCAAAGCGAGAAAAGAAAAGAAATGAACCAATCCAAATAATGAGCGTAATAAAATGAACACCTAATAAACACAATAGCGCCCAATACAAATTGATTGGATTTTGACTCAAAGCGCTAAATGTTAATGAACCACCTAAAAAAATCGAAATTAACAGTAATAAACAGAAAGAAATTTTAATAGAACGTAAAATAACCTTTTGCGCAGAATATAAACCATTTTGTTTAGACAGTATCGTGGCGCGGGTAATGATACGGTTAACCAAAGAGGTTGGCATAGCTTTAACTTGTCGATTAATATCTTGATCAGCAAATCGACCTGATTCGGATTCTATTAAATGAATGGTTTGAGTAAGCCATAAAGATTTTAGCTGTTCGCGCATTTAAATATCATCTTCACATTAATTAGTCGTCATAAAAGAAACGCGACCTAAGTCGCGTTAAAAAAATTGAATCATTTACTGGGTTATTTCACCAATTTTGCTTAAAAGGGTTTGAATACGTTGTTGCCAAACTTGTTGATCTTGTTTTAACTTCTCATTTTCGTCACGTAATGCTTTCATCTCATCTGAACTATCATTAATTAATTGTTCAAGTTCATGATTGCCTTGCTTTAATCTCGAAATCTCTTCTTTCAAGGTATTAATAGTGTTTACAGTGTTTTGAATTTTAGTTTCTAATTGATTCAATATTTCTAATGACATATTTTTCCTCAAGCTCAATTTATTTGGTGTATAATAAGGAGTATTATAACGAATTCATTCTGAAATCAACACCTTTTTAAATCTTAAGTTGGAGAAAATTATGCGAAAACCACTCGTAATGGGTAACTGGAAACTCAATGGAAGTATCGAAATGGCTAAAGACTTAGTTGCAGGACTAAGAGCTGAGCTATCAACTGAAGCAAACTGCGATATTGCAATTGCACCACCGACTGTTTATTTAGATTTCGTTAAACATCAATTAGGTGGCTCAACTATTCTTTTAGGCGCACAAGATGTTGGTGTTCATCTTTCAGGTGCTTATACTGGTGAAGTCTCAGCCACTATGTTAAAAGAAATAGGTGTGACTCACGTGATCATTGGTCACTCTGAACGTCGTACTTATCATAAAGAATCAGATGAATTTATCGCTCAAAAATTCGGCGTTTTAAAAGAAGCTGGACTCGTTCCTGTACTATGTATTGGTGAAACAGAAGCTGAAAACGAAGCAGGTCAAACTCAAGCAGTATGTGCTCGTCAAATTGATGCAGTAATTAATGCATTAGGTGTTCAAGCATTTAATGGTGCAGTAATTGCTTATGAACCAGTTTGGGCAATTGGGACTGGAAAATCTGCAACTCCAGCTCAAGCGCAAGCAGTACATAAATTTATTCGTGACCACATTGCAAAACAAGATGCCGCTGTCGCTAAACAAGTTATCATTCAATACGGTGGTTCTGTAAATGACAAAAATGCAGCAGAACTATTCACTCAACCAGATATTGATGGTGCATTAGTTGGTGGAGCTTCATTAAAAGCTGATGCTTTTGCAGCGATTGTTAGAGCAGCAGAACAAGCTAAAAAATAAGAATTAAAATAAAAAAGACGCCTATAAAAGGCGTCTTCTTTTTAACTAAATTAAACTTTGTAACTTATTTTTTAACCTTATTTTCATACCTAGATGGCCAAATTTTCTCAACAGGCACTTGCAAATATTCAGAGATAATACGTTCATATTTTGGACAATGACGATATAAAGCATTACGTAAAGTATCAGCCTGTAAACCACTTGATCGTGAAAGCGCCCTTAAATTTCCGCCTCGAATTTTAATTTCACCTACAACTCTTGATGGTGTCCAGTCTTGATCTTGTTCTCTCATTATGAGATCCTCTATTGGTTAAATTTTTTGCTATTGTAAAGATTATCGGTGTTACGATTCTAGATCGATAAAAAGTTACCGGCAAAGAATAGCACATAAAAAAACGAATTAAAACAATAAAAACAAAAAAAATAGCTACAAATGGAATAAAATATAATGAAAACGAAAGAAAAAAAACATAAAACAAAAGAAAAAACACGAACCTTTAACGATACTTGTATTGAAACTTTTAAAAACCGATTAACGCTCCTATTAGAAGGTCGTTCAGGCAATGCATTTGCCAGAAGTGTTGGTATGTCCGAAGCGGTAATCCGTGATTACTTAAGTGGAAAAACCTATCCATCACTCAGTCGATTAGCTACTATCGCAGATAAATGCGATGTATCAATTGAATGGTTAGCAACAGGTAAAGGTGAATGTCGCTTACTACCTGAAACGCTAAGCCGAGGTACAGTGAATGTTCCGTTTCTTAATAAGAACGAAACCATTAACGCATTCACAATTTTAGATACGATCCCATTTGATCTCACCTTAACTAAACATCAAGGTTGTGAAGCAGATGATCTTGCTGCGGTTTGGGCTAAAGGTGATTGTATGGAACCAACTATATCCAATCATGATATAGTCATTATTAATACAGCAAATAATAAACCAGTTGATGGTTTCCTTTATACTGTACAATATGATGATCAAATTACTATCAAACGAATTCAAAATCAAGGTTCAAATCTGTTATTGATTTCAGACAACCCAAAATACCCGACTATTACGAAAGCTAAAAATGAGCAAAAATATTTTAAAATAATTGGTCATGTAATCTATTTATTGAAAAATCTCAATTAATATTGCCATAGCGCTTTTTTTTATTTTTACGCCATTGATGCAAATCAATGGAGTTTTTTATCACTCAATGTTGCATTTTTTTCTGCGAACAACATTGTAATAAAAATGTCATTAACAAAATTAAGCAATCTAATAACATTCCACACAGCATAACCTTATACATTTAGCCTTAATTATGCTAAAATCACCGCAAAATTTTTGCCCATTAATTTAGTTATTATGCCAAATGTAAACACTCGAAAAAAAGTCGTTGTCGGCATGTCTGGCGGCGTAGATTCTTCCGTTTCTGCTTATTTATTACAACAACAAGGCTATGATGTTGTTGGTCTATTTATGAAAAATTGGGAAGAAGATGACACAGAAGAATATTGCTCTGCAGCTATCGACCTAGCTGATGCACAAGCAGTCTGTGACAAATTAAATATCAAACTCCATACCATCAACTTTGCTGCAGAATATTGGGACAATGTCTTTGAACATTTTTTATCTGAATACAAAGCAGGCCGAACGCCGAATCCAGATATTTTATGTAACAAAGAGATCAAATTTAAAGCATTTCTCGAATATGCAGCAGAAGATTTAAATGCCGATTATATTGCAACAGGTCATTATGTCCGTAAACGCGAAAATGGTGACAAGGTTGAATTACTCCGTGGAATCGACAACAACAAAGATCAGAGTTATTTTTTATATACGCTTAGTGAAGACCAAATTCGTCAAAGTTTATTTCCTGTTGGCGAACTTGAAAAACCACAAGTAAGAAAGATAGCAGAGCAACTTGGCTTAGCAACCGCAGCCAAAAAAGACTCAACAGGTATCTGTTTTATCGGAGAACGAAAATTCAGTGACTTCTTAGCTCGTTATTTACCTGCACAATCAGGCGTTATTCGAACCGTAAATGGTGAAGTTATTGGTCAACACCAAGGATTAATGTACCACACATTAGGTCAACGCAAAGGGCTTGGCATTGGTGGTCTAAAACAAGCCGACGACACTCCATGGTACGTAGTTGATAAAGATATTAAAAATAACGAATTAATTGTTGCTCAAGGTCATGACCATCCAGCACTATTTTCAAATGGTTTAATTGCCCAACAACTGCACTGGGTTGATCGTAAAATTGTTACCCAACCATTTCATTGCACAGTTAAAACGCGCTATCGTCAACAAGATATCTCTTGTTGTGTTACACCACTTGGTGAAGATAAAATTGAAGTCATGTTTGACAAACCTGCTGCAGCTGTCACACCAGGACAATCAGCAGTGTTTTATCAAAATGAAGTTTGCCTTGGCGGTGGAATTATCGAGGAACGAATTATAAGTAGTAAGGAGCATTAAAGTGAACAATAAATACCATCATATTGCAATAGCTCTTGCCGGCGCGACACAAAGCGCAACACTTATCCCTCAGCTTGCTAATACTGGGGTTTGTAATACGACAATTTATCAAGTATCGATAAAAAGCATATTCAACACATCACCAAAAACCACTGATGATGTTTATGATGGTATAAACAATATCAAAACAGGGTTAGAAACACTGATTACCCTACTCTCCTCTAACCAAAAACAGCATGTTGAACTGATTCGTTACCTTTTTGGCACCTTAAGTATTACCAGCAAACTATTAAAAAATAATGAAGCGTTAGATAAAATAGATCAACGTTTACAACGAATATCAGGCATATATCCTGAAATGAATAATGAAACAATCGACAATCATATTGACGATCTCTCTTATTCATTAGCTGGAATCTATTCTGATATCATCAGCCCGTTAGCAACAAAAATCAAAGTGGTAGGTAAAGCTGAATATCTACAAAATTCATTAGTTCAAGCCAAAGTCAGATCTTCACTATTGAGTTGTGTTCGCTCGGCCATTTTATGGTATCAAGTTGGAGGAAGTCGCTTCCAATTCCTATTAAGTCGCAAACGAATAGTTAATGCAGCGCAAGAGTTATTAAAAGAAATTAATCAACAAAGTTATTAAATTAAAAAATAGCAACGGAGTAAAACCGATGGAATTATCTGCTCTAACCGCCCTATCACCAATTGATGGTCGTTATGGTGACAAAACAACAGAATTACGCACAATTTTTAGTGAATATGGTTTATTAAAATATCGCGTTCAAGTTGAAGTACGTTGGCTACAAAAATTAGCTAGCCAAGCAGATATTCTGGAGGTTCCAGCTTTAAGTGAGCTTGCCACTAAACACCTTAACCAAATTGTAGAAAACTTTGATGAACAAGATGCATTACGCATTAAAACCATCGAAAAAACCACAAACCATGATGTTAAAGCGGTTGAATATTTCCTAAAAGAGAAAGTAAACAGTAACGAAGAGCTACAAGCTATTAACGAATTTATCCACTTTGCTTGTACCTCAGAAGATATTAACAATCTATCTTACGCATTAATGCTAAAAACAGCGCGAGATACAGTAATCGTTCCTTATTGGAATAAATTGATTGATATTATCACCGCTCAAGCTAAAGCTTATCGTGACCTTCCATTGCTATCAAGAACGCACGGACAACCCGCTACACCATCTACCATTGGTAAAGAGTTTGCTAATGTAGCCTACCGTTTAAAAAGACAACTTAAACAACTACAGTCAATTGAAATTCTAGGTAAAATCAATGGTGCAACAGGTAACTATAATGCGCACATGGTGGCTTACCCACAAATCAATTGGCACAAATTTAGTGAAGAATTTGTCACATCATTGGGATTACAATGGAATCCATACACCACACAAATTGAACCACATGATTATATTGCCGAATATTTTGATTGTGTTGCGCGTTTCAATACCATCATGATCGACTTGGATCGTGATGTTTGGGGTTATATTGCACTAAATCATTTCAAGCAAAAAACCATCGCTGGTGAGATCGGCTCTTCCACCATGCCACACAAAGTTAACCCAATTGATTTTGAAAACTCTGAAGGTAATTTAGGTATAGCTAACGCTATTATGAGTCACTTGGGTAGCAAACTACCTATTTCTCGTTGGCAACGAGATTTAACTGACTCAACAGTATTACGTAACCTTGGTGTAGGTATTGGTTATGCGATCATCGCTTATCAATCTACCCTAAAAGGCTTAAATAAGCTTGAAGTCAATCAAGAATATCTACTTGAAGAGCTTAACCGTAATTGGGAAGTGCTAGCCGAACCAATTCAAACCGTAATGCGCCGTTATGGTATCGAAAAACCATACGAAAAATTAAAAGAACTCACTCGCGGTAAACGTGTTGATGCACAAGGAATGCAACAATTCATTGACTCGTTAGCTTTACCTGAACATGAAAAAGCACGATTAAAACAATTAACACCGGCAAATTATATTGGTTATGCAATTCGTTTTGTCGATGAACTTTAAGCGGCACATTTAAACCGTAAAAAAATAAAAATGTCTTCATGCCTAAAGCGTTCAAAACTTTAGGCAAATCGACTCAAGAGTTAAAGAAAAGATAAACAAAGATTTGAAAGGAATGGAAACACCATTGAAAATTCGCATCGCCACTCGTAAAAGCCCCTTAGCACTTTGGCAGGCTAACTATGTAAAAGAACAACTGACAGCTATCCATAGCGATCTGACCGTGGAACTGCTTCCTATGGTAACCAAAGGTGATGTGCTTTTAGATAGTCCACTGTCAAAAATTGGTGGAAAAGGATTATTTGTAAAGCAACTAGAGCAAGCCATATTAAACAACGAAGCTGATATTGCTGTTCACTCAATAAAAGATATTCCCGCCCAATTCCCGGAGGGACTAACCCTATCAACCATCTGCCAACGCGATGACGTACGTGATGCACTCATATCAAACCAATATCAAAGCTTGGACGATTTACCGCAAGGTGCCATTATAGGTACCTCAAGTCTAAGACGCCAATGTCAATTGCGAGCAAAATATCCACATCTCATTATAAAAGATTTACGTGGAAATGTAGGCTCTCGTCTAGCGAAATTAGACGATCAACAATACGATGCAATCATCCTCGCTGCTGTCGGTTTAAAGCGATTAGGATTACAAGAACGAATCAAACAATATATAACAACAGATCTAATCTTACCGGCGGTTGGGCAAGGTGCGGTTGGCATTGAAACCCGATCAAATGATGACACGATTCTTAAATTACTTGCACCTCTAGACGATAAAAACAGCCGGATTTGTATCCAAGCAGAAAGAGCAATGAATCAAGCCTTACAAGGTGGTTGCCAAGTGCCAATCGCCTGCTATAGTCAATTAACGAATGATTTATTAACTTTAACCGGGTTAGTTGGTAGTATTGATGGGAGCAAAATCATTAAAGCGACGCTAACCAAATCAGCAACCGAGCCTGAAACCTTAGGTCAACAACTGGCATCAGAATTGTTAGCCAAAGGAGCTGATAAAATTTTAGAGGAAATAATTGATTGATGATTTATATTACTCGCCCTTCCCCCGAAGGGGATAAGCTAACCCAGCAATTAAATCAAGCAAATATTCCGGCAACTCAACTCCCATTATTCAAAATCTTAGCAGGTCATGGACTAAATAACCTTCAACAACAACTCAACCAACTTGCCCCATCAGATATCGTAATTGTGGTATCGCCACAAGTCAGCTATATGATAAAAGAACATCAACCTAATCTAAGCTTTCCTAAACATCTACGCTATTTTGCCATTGGCAAAAAGTCAGCTCAATTGTTTAGTCAACAAGCTGACGTTCACGTTGATTATCCAAGTGAGGAATATAGTGAGGGATTATTACCACTATTGACTGACTTGCAAGGCCGTTCCGTTTTAATTTTGCGTGGAAACAATGGACGGCAATTGCTGTCTCAAGAGTTGCAACAAAAAGCAAACGTGACCTCAATACAATGTTATTTTCGTCAACCAATTCAATATCCAGCCAACATACTAACTGATGATATTGCTCAACAAATCCTACTCGTAACAAGTGTCGATCACCTACTCCAACTTGACACATATTGCCAAAATAAACATAAATATGAAGCACAATTGGTGGTAACTAGCCCACGGATATTCGAAAAAGCCAAGCAACTAAATTGGCATAACGTTTTACAAATTGTTAGTGCAAATAATGAATTTTTATTTAAAACAATGATAACTCTATGTCATAATGCGGAAGATATTTCTCAAAAATCTAAATGAGGTAATTTATGCCATCTAGATATTATGGTGCCAATGCAACACTATCAAACATCAGCACCACTTCATTTAGCCAAATAAAAAAGACAGAAGCGAATAATATGATGAATATAAATAAAAAAGAGACAAAACCTTCTAGTCCTCAACCTGAGCCATCAGTCAATACGCTAAAAGCGCCAGTATCAAAACTCTCAATACTCGCCATCGGATTAACAGTTTGCTTAGGTGGATTGATCTATTTTCAAGGTTATAGACAGCTCCAAAACCAAACATATGAAATCTCAACGCTACAAGCTGAAATTGCCAATTTAAAACAAAATACCAAAGCAAGTATAATTAAAGATCTTCAAAGTAATATTGATGATGCCATCAATAAACAAAACCAACAGTTTTCATTATTAACACAACGCGTTGACCGTCAATTAAGCGACAACCAAAAAGCTCAACAGCAACTTACTGAACAAGTTAATGATACTAATAAATTAAACGAGCAAAATCTAAATAGCCTTAACGAACGTTTAGCAGCCGTATCGACTCTGGATAACAACGTTTGGCTCATCTCGCAAGCAAACTACCTAGTGCATTTAGCCGGTAGAAAAATCTGGAGCGATCAAGACTACACCAGCGCCCGTTTATTACTCAAAAGTGCAGATGAAAGCTTAGCGAAAACAAATGATCCAAGCTTACTCCCTGCTCGACAAGCGATCACCAAAGATATTAACTCACTATCTCAAGTCACTTTTGTTGACGCTGATGGCATAATCCTAAAATTACTTGGTTTAACTGAATCAATAACTGAATTACCATTAGTTGAAAACTATAAAGATATCGATCTGGGTATGAATCAACATGACGACACCCTTGCTAACAACGCCAATACTTCAGCAGATAATGTTACCCATTCAACAGATGATTGGTCAGATAATTTACTTGCTAATGCTTCAACATTTATGGATAAATTCATCAAAATTGAAAAGTTAGATGTAAAAGATAACCATTTTTCTGAGTGTCTAGAAAAAGCAGGAAGTGACGAAAAACAAATTGTAAAATGCCAGATCCTAAAAACACCACTTAGTGCAGAACAATCACTTTACCTGCGCGAAAACATCCGTTTCCGTTTATTGATTGCTGCTCAAGCAGTACCAAGACATCAAGAACTCATTTATCAACAAGCACTAAATGATACCGCAATTTGGGTCAATGCTTATTTTGATGGCAATGCCCCTAGCGTAAAAGCTTTCATAGATGAGCTTGAAAACTTACAAAACCAACCAATCAGTAACCAAAATATACCTGATAAACTCGACAGCATTACTGAACTTGAAAAATTGATGCAAACTCGCGTTAAATCGATATTAGGTAAATAGGAGAATAATAATGTTCAAAATACTCATTATATTCCTAGTATTAGTTGGTGGATTTTTCCTTGGGCCATTGTTTGAAGGCCACCAAGGTTCTGCGGTATTCGAAGTTGCCAAATATCGTATCAGCATGTCATTTAACTCATTTATGATATTGCAAATCATTGGCTTGCTCTGCCTATACCTAATCTATAAATTATTCTCTAAAATCTTCAATACCAAATTGGGTAATTGGTTTAGATTACGATCGCCAAAAAAATCAATTAAACGTATTGAACAAGCGCAATTTTATTTATTAGAAGGTGATTACCGACAAGCAGCAAAACTATTTATGAAAAGTGCTAAAGGAGCAAAAAGTTCGACACTATCTTACTTACTTGCTGCTCAAGCACAAATTGATGATGACCAACTTATTGCCGCTAATCAATCTTTAGAGCAAGCAGCTAAAAGTTGCCAACCAAATGAATTATTTGCTTTTCAGCTTGTACAAATTCGATTACAAATCAAAAATCATGAATATAGCTCAGCTAAAATCACAATCGAAAAACTTCTAAACGAAAAACCACGTAACATTGAGCTCCTAAAATTAGCAGACCAGCTATATTATGAATCACAAGATTATCAAGCGGTGATAGAACTGTTACCGATCTTATACAAAACCAAAGCTTACCCTGATTCGCAACTCGATCAGTTCAAACAAGCGGCTTATATTGGTCGTATAAAACAGTTATCTACGGATATTGATCCTTTAGCTTTAATAAAATGGTGGAAAAAACAACCAAAATCTATCATTAACAATCTTGCCAATCAAAAAGCAATGGCCAACTACCTAACTCAATTAGGTCAAACGGCCGAAGCTGAAAGATTAAAAAGAAACATCATGCGATTAGAGCAAAAAGAACAATTTTGACATAAAAAACAGGGCAATCGCCCTGTTTTTTATTTATCGCTAGAGAATAAAATACCGAATCAAAGCCATACAACTCATGCCCGTAATCACCACCCACATCAGGTTTCGTGTCAATACCGCCACGATAATAGTTGGCACAGCGGCTAAACAATATTCCAAATTAAAAGTAGGAAACTCACCTTGCTTAACAATAAACAAATTTTGCACAAATAGCGCAGTTAAAATACAGATAGGCACATAAGATAGAAAACGAATCACGATTTCAGGCAATTGCAATTTTCTAACTAATAAAAATGGAATAACTCGCGGTAACCAAGTCACCACACCACTCCCCAAAATAATCAACAAACTATACAAACTCATGCTTTACGCTCCACAATAATACCCATAAAGCAGCCAGCAAAAGTACTAAATAATATTGCCATTTCGGACGATACAAATCGCAATAAAAAGACCAGCACCACAGTTACAGTTAACATTGCAATAATCAGATTTCTAATGGTTTTTGTTTTATCACCAGTTAACTGCAAATATAATAAACCAATAAACATCGCAACTAATGCATAATCTAAACCAAACTGAGCAGGATTCGGCAACCACTCGCCAATCAATGCACCAACTAAACAGGATAATATCCACGCCAAATAAGCAGTAACATTCAGCCCATGCATCCAAGGCGGATTGATCGGCGTTTTATTAGCAATGGCATTCATCGCAACCGCAAAACTCTCATCGGTTAATAAGCTACCAATCCCAATATTATTTAAAAGCGAAAAACGCCGAAAAGCAGGTGCAGTAGCCATACTCATCAAAAAATGGCGTGAATTAACCAAAAAAACAGTAAATATCACAGCCGAAATCGGAGTTGCTACAATCATTAAACCCGTGATGATAAATTGCGATGCACCCGCATAAATGATAGCAGCCATCAAGGTGATTTCTAACACTGACAAATTAGAGGCTTTACCCACTACACCCGCAGCGATACCAATTCCAATATACCCCAATAAGGTGGGAATACAGGCGCGCACACCATCTTCAAACGTTAATGACATCTTTCATTCCTTACAAACTGATATCCTGAATAATTATAATAATAAAGATTAGATTGCAGACAATTAATTAGACTAAAAACAATAAACCGCATTTTATAATCAAACTTTGCTATAATAGAGTATAACAACGCTCTATTAAAACTATTTATTATATTACGGTAAAATTATTTATGTATACAGGCACTTTATTTATCATTTCAGCACCAAGTGGTGCAGGCAAATCAAGCCTGATTCGCGCCTATTTAGCACAAACTAATCACCATCCGGCTAAAGTTTCAATCTCTCATACAACCAGAAACCCAAGACCGGGCGAAAAACAAGGTGAACACTACTATTTTGTAGACAATCAAGAATTTGAATCACTTATAAAACAAAATGCCTTTGTTGAATATGCTCACGTCTTTGACCACTACTATGGCACATCCAAAGCTGAAATCGAACAATCATTACAGCAAGGAATAAATGTCTTTCTTGATATCGATTGGCAAGGTGCACAGCAAGTAAGACAGCAAATGCCTGAATCAAAAAGCATCTTCATTTTACCGCCATCACTAAAAGAGCTTGAAAATAGACTGATTAAACGAGGCCAAGACGACGCGAATATCATCAGCAAAAGAATGCACAAAGCCCAATCTGAAATATCGCATTATAACGAATATGACTACATCATAATAAATGATGATTTTGATGAATCATTAACAGCACTTAATGCCATTATGACAACAGCGAGTCTTGAGCAAGCAAAACAAACCATCACACACCAACAACTTATTGATGACCTGCTTGCACCAAAATATTAATAGATTTGAAAAAAATATCGCCGAAAAATCGGCGATATAACGTATTAATTACCTAACGCTTTAGACGCTTGGCTATTTTGAATTAACTCAAGTTTATAACCATCGGGATCTTCAACAAAAGCAATAATCGTCTTACCACCTTTAACCGGCCCCGCCTCACGAGTCACACGACCACCCGCTTGACGAACGTCTTCGCACATCTTAGCCACATCATCAACCCCGATAGCAATATGACCAAACGCCGTACCATGATCATATTTATCCGTCCCCCAATTATAGGTCAACTCAATCACCGAACTGTCAGACTCATCACTATAACCAACAAAAGCAAGCGAGTATTGATATTCAGGATTCTCACTTGTTCTAAGCAACTTCATTCCCATTATACGAGTATAAAAATCAATTGAACGTTTTAGATCACCGACGCGGATCATAGTATGTAAAATACGCATTGCAGTACTGTTCCTTATTACAATTAAACATCTAACTTGAGTTTATCTATTTGCACCAAACCAAGCAAATTTTTATGCTGACAAAATAATCAATTAAGAGAATTTAAAAATAGGTAAAATGGGAAAAAAGGAAAAAATGGAAGAAAGAGAAGAAAAAAAATGCCTTCACGAATCATACAATAAGTGAAGGCGAACAAATCAGTAAGATTTGAAAAGGAACCTTTAATATCTTGAATTATATTTTGGTGCTGCACTAATACGTTTACCGTTAGAGATCAGTTTCACTTTTTGACCTGGATAAAACTGCTTAGCATCACCTTTTTGAACAATAACAATCGTTGAACCTTTATCTTGTTTGATTTCTAATTCAACCGCTGCAGCTTGGCTTGCTTTGTTTTCGATAGCATCACCTAAAATTGCACCACCTACAGCACCGGTAGCTGCAGCTAAAATTCGCCCAGTACCATTACCAATTGTATTACCTAATACTCCCCCGATGACTGCGCCGCCTAAAGGACCCGCAACATTACCACCATTTTTGCCATCAGAGTTAGCTTGAATCTTCACAGCTCTTACAGCAACAACTGTACCATAACTTACCTGTTGAACTTGTTTAGCTTGATCGGTTGTATAAACATCGCCAGAATAAATATCACTATTACTGCACCCAGATAAAATTGCTGCTAGTATAGTTAATGTGACGATTTTTTTCATAATTTATTCCTCATATTTTGAGTATAAAACTTTATACCTTCAATAGCATAATATTCTTTTACAAAAACGACAACATCATTTTCACAATTTTATCAATTGATAATACAATTTATAATCAACTTAGGTTATACTCAGCTTAATAGTTAATCTACCATACAATAAGTACATGAAACGGTTATTTTTTCCTTTAATATTATCAGTTATGATAACTGCCTGTCATGATGAAAATCAAAATACAACGACGAAAAATGAAACCGTCACTCATCAATCTAAGCTTGATTGTATGGATGACAAACCGAATTTAAATCTTGACGCCATCGCAGCTGATGGATGTCCAGTAAAATAATTTTATAGGCAAAATAACAGCATGAAAACTATCGAAATCGACGAAGAACTTTATCAATTTATTGCAGGCCAAACTCAACATATAGGTGAAGATGCTTCAAGTATTTTAAGACGATTATTAAAGTTCAACCAATTGTCAGCAATCGAAATTGCCCCATCAGAACTCACTGAAAACAATTATTCAGTTATTGAAAACCTTATTAAAAGTGAAAGATTTACGAAAGAAAGATCCACCATCAGTCGATTTTTAACGGTATTAAACGCGCTATACAACTATAACTCAGCACTATTCTCCATTGCAGCGACCTCACTCCATGGTAGAAAGCGTCAATACCTAGCTAAAGACAAAAAAGCACTTGAAACCTCAGGTAAAAACACCAAACCACGAGAAATCATTGGCACCCCATACTGGGTCATTAGCAACACCAATACTGCTCGTAAAATACTCATTATAGAATCGATTATGAGTGACATGGGAATATCAGAAAGCATGATAAACCAAGTGACTCATGCATTCTCACCATCAAGTAAATAAAAATTCACTCAATGAACACAAAAGTGAATAAAACGAATTGTGAAAGAGGAGTAAAAAATGGATAAGCCAAGTCGTGCGGGATTGTTAGCGCAACCGACAGACCTAATAAATGTCGAAACATTAAAAAACAATTACTACCAAATCAAACCAGATACAGACAATATCAGCCAACTGGTCATCTTTGGTACATCGGGTCACCGTGGTAGCTCAAACAAAGGCACCTTTAACGAAGCTCATATTCTAGCCATTGCACAAGCGGTGGCGGAATACCGCAAAGCTAACAACATCACTGGTCCTTGCTTTATTGGCCAAGATTCCCACGCCTTATCCGAACTTGCGCTAAAATCCGTTTTAGAAGTCTTTATTGCTAACAAACAAACCGTAGTCATCGCTCAAAACTGGGGTTACACACCAACGCCGGTAATATCGCACGCCATCTTAACTTACAATAAACAATCACAATTAGCTGACGGCATCGTTATCACGCCATCACACAACCCACCTGAAGATGGAGGAATCAAATACAACCCAACTAACGGCGGGCCTGCTGATACTGACATCACCAAACAGATCGAAAATCGCGCTAACGAACTACTCAAAGCCAACCTAAATGGTGTCAAACGCGTCACGATCGAAAAAGCGATAAAATCTGACTACCTGCATACTAAAGAATATGAAACCGATTATGTTAATGACCTACAAAACATCGTCGATCTATCGCTTATCAAATCATCATCACTCAAAATTGGGGTTGACCCGCTGGGTGGCGCCTGTATTACCTATTGGCCACGCATTGCTGAAAAATATGGCCTAAACCTTGAAATCGTCAACAACAAAATCGACCCAACATTTAGCTTTATGCATCTTGACCATGATGAAATTATCCGCATGGATTGCTCAAGCCGTTGGGCAATGGCAGGATTACTAAATCTAAAAGACAAATTCGATCTGGCCTTTGGCAACGACACCGATGCTGACCGCCACGGTATCGTCACCCCAAAAGGACTAATGAACCCAAATGCCTACTTATCAACCTGTGTAAACTACCTATTCCAAAATCGCCCACAATGGCACAAAGATATCGCAATCGGTAAAACACTTGTAACTAGCTCAATGATCGACCGCGTAGCTAACAGCTTAAACAAAAAATACCTTGAATATCCGGTTGGTTTCAAATGGTATGCTGATGGACTCTATCACGGCAAACTCGGATTTGCTGGTGAAGAAAGCGCAGGCGGATCATTCCTAAGAACCAACGGCAAAGTCTGGACAACTGATAAAGACGGCATCATCTTATGTCTACTTGCTGCAGAAATGACGGCCAAAATTGGCAAAAACCCACAAGAACAATACCAAGAGCTTGAAGATAAATTTGGTATCTCATACTATGGACGCATTCAAGCTTCGGCTACATTTGCTGAAAAACAAAAACTGGCAAAACTTGATGCAAGCCAATTAACCACAGACAAGCTAGCCGGTGAAGAAATAACCCAATGCCTCACTACCGCGCCAGCAAATAATGCGCCAATCGGTGGATTAAAAGTGATCACCCAAAACGGCTGGTTTGCAGCTCGCCCATCGGGAACGGAAGACGCATATAAAATCTATGCCGAAAGCTTTATCAGCAACGAACACCTTGCCACCTTACAGCAAGAAGCACAACAAATAGTGGCAAAAGCAATAAAATAAAAAGCTGATAAGTTAACAGATAAACGGGGTAATAAAGCTAAATATAATTATTAATTAGCGCCAAAAACCCCGCTTCTGATTTTTTTATTTAATTATCTGAATCTTCATTAATTAATAAAACTTAAATCTAAAGGTAGATTGATTATGGAGATACGCAGCTAACGCGAGGGGACAGATCATCCCAATCATTATAATAAACTGCTCCAGCCTCAAAAGGTGAATTAACTGCTATATAGGGCCGATTAGAATATTTAATTTCTTTAATCCAATAACGTTCAAACTCCCATTCAGCATTTGGATATTGTGGTGATCTATCTACATCTTTAATAAGATATCCCCATTCATTTGATAATCCCCCTACCCATTCATTATTATAATTTTTATAGCTAATTTCTCGTCGCCCAGATCTATCAGTGCGCCCAGGAATCCCTCCTGTCCAACCTTGACCGTTAGCGTTATTATAATCCCTTAAACTTGGTAATCTATAACCACTAAATCCCGCACAGTAATCTTCTGCACGATAACGACCTCCAAATCCATACGGTTTTACAATAAACCAACGTTGTATTTTAAAAGTATACAAAATATTACGTCTTGAACTATCGGAATAAATTTTAAATACTGAAGGATTAAATTGAGGATTTGAAGAATTTATAGTAGGTCCTCGCAATTCAACTCTTAATGCAATATCACCGCCTTTATGTATTGAAGAATAAGAACCCCATCTTGGTGTCACTGTTGATGAAAGTGCTAATGAAACATTTGCTCTACCATTTATTGGATAAATGGTAGATCCATTGGCTGATATAACCTGTTCAGGACTAATTCCACCTAATAAAAGGTAAAAAACAGCACCATTAAAGCCTGTTGTAGGAAAGTTTACTTCTGGTGAATTAATATTCTGTACCTTAAAGCCTTTCATCGCATTCCATTGCGAAGATAATTCATCACCACCGGTGCCATTTAAATTAGGTTGAGCATAACAAACATTAGGTCGATCAATTGTTGGATTTAAATAATACACATGGTAACCATTACGAAAAGTACTACTTTTCGGATGGCCATATTGAGTAGATAGTTGGCCATTAGTTGCTGTAACAGTTAATTTATAAGGAGCATCACATGCTGAAAGTTTTTGTGAAGGGTTGTGTTTTACAACTGAAGTAATATCATTACCTACCACATCTTGCCATTTAACAGTCAAAGAGCCTGTAGCACTAATATCACTATCTCCGTCATCATCCTGCCAATAGTTATAAGGGGAACCAATTAAATTACTAAGATTAATTTTTGGATAATTATTATTTCCTGTAATTGGAACAAGTGTTTTAACACTACTAAACTGATTTGATCCATTTGGTAACGTAATCGGGTTAGACTGACTGGAATAATCAACAATAGCATTAGGATATAAATTTGCTGTACTCCCCGGCGCTATATATTGTTGACCATTTTCTAATGTAATCCCTAATAAAGCTTCAGAAGTCATAACTTTGGTTTGACCATGATCTAAGGTCAAATATGGAGCACTACCATAAATTACATTTGAAGTTTTAGATGTTAATGCATAGCTAGAAAAAGTAAGCAAAAAAAGTACACTCAAAAAAATTTGCCGAAATAAATTAGAACGACAGTAGGAACTCACCAAAATTCGAAGAATTCTACTTGTTCTCGTGGAAAAATGTACTTGTATATAAAATAAACGCTGGGAACTGGACTTAGACGAATTTAAAAGATAGGTTGCCTGTTGCCTGTTGAAAATTATAATGCATTTTAGACCACCCTGTCAAGTAATTTCTTGATTAATTTACAATTTTATACTTTTCTGTCAAATTTTAGCCTATTAGCTAAAACCGTGTAAAAAGTATAGTGATTGGAAAAACACGATGCAACACTTTTTTTTGCTCATTTATGTTAACTTTTGTAAGCGGGATCTAAAAAGGATCTAAATTATAATTGATTATACACTGTTTTAACTAAAGATATTGTCATTACAAATCTTTAAAATCAGGGTAATTGATCCTGAAAAATTTTATTTTAGGGCTTTGAATTAGAAATTTAGTGATTTTGATATTTGAATAATTTTTTAAGTAAAATTTAACCCCTCAAAAACCCCGTTCCTCAACTTTTTAAGAAACAGGATATTATCTGCACTGAATAAACTGACTGATGTTGATTGATTCGAAAATTATATTTTATTAACTGCCTACACGGCATAAACCGCATCAACCGCTCCTTCCTGAGCAAAAAACATTTTCTAAACTGCCTACACGGCATAAACCGACCCTGAGTCAAATACCCCAGATATTTTGAATTTCTAAACTGCCTACACGGCATAAACCCATCAACATTTACAATTGGTGCGTTATCGGTTTTTCTAAACTGCCTACACGGCATAAACCTTTATTTGGTCAAATTATTATAGCTGCAGGCGTTTCTAAACTGCCTACACGGCATAAACCTAGAACAAGACATACTATAATCGTTGTTTGCAAAAAGGCAAAGGGCATTTGGAGTTTTAAAAACCCTTTTTTTAGTATCTTTTTAACATTGTGATTTTTAATTATTTTATTTTTTGATTAAAAAAAGGGTTATAAAAATAATATTTTTTGAGGCTTAGAAAACCCCGCTCCTCAACTTTTTTTGCGATAATAAAAATAAACCCGCCGAAGCGGGTAATTCAAATGTCGTTAAGCCACGAAATCGCTTTTATCTCTCAACGATGTTGACTCTTCAAGTCAGCTACGCTCTTAACGCTATCGTTTATATGCCTAAAGCCTATCGATTAAGAACAAAAAATAAAAACTAAGGCCAAACACAAATTCCCCGATTGTTGGGGTCACCAGAATACTCAGATCCATATATAGAACCTAATATTGAGTTCACGGTAAATCGATTGCTACCATTAGCGTCACTAGTCCAAAACTCTCCGTAGTCAAAATTGGCTCCTGAGTAGCGAGACAAGTCGCTCCATTCCGAAAAAAAGCCAGCACCAATGTGACGTTGGTGGAAATTATCAGGTGAAAAAGGAGTCGCACTAACTGAACCATCACACTCTGTGCGCGAATTGCTTCCCTGACAAGATGCATTAGTTAAATCTTTTACTTTAGGCACACGATAACCTAAACTGTTACACCAAAATAGTGTCGAAGGATAAGTGTAACTATTAGTACCACGACTGACAAACCACTGCTTTAACACAAATCCATACTTAACAACAGCGTTACCATTACTATCACGACCAACTAACTCGAATGTTTGTGGTAAAATAGGCGTTGCAATACGACCCGGATTGTCTAAATTCCATTGGGACTCAGTTGTAAAAGGACCAGTTAATTTAACACGAACACCTGATGTAACCGGTGACTTTGTCATAGTCGCAGTGATGCCACCTTGAGAGACTTGTTCCCATGATAAATCTTCACCACCACCACCAATATCTAAATCAAAGTACAATCCATGACCACCAGCTGTAGGAAAATTTAAATCATAAGATGATTGAGGAATAAAGCCATCAGATGGACTCCACATCGTAGCTGGACCACGGAAGTCATGGGAATAGTTCTCATCCATATCACCGGGTGCTAAATTAGGCCTAGCATAACAAAGCTTCGGCACAGCGTTCTTAGGATTTATCATATAAATGACATCACCGGCACCAAATTTAATACTGTTTGGAATACCATATTGTGTAGCTAATTTACCACCTGTCGTAGATAAACGAATGTAATAAGGCGCCTTACAAATATCTACCATTGCATTACGCGATACATACTTATAGTTTTTATCCCAAATAGATAAATTCAAGCTTCCAGTAACAGAGAAATCACCATCACCATCATCATCCTCTCCATAATTATAAGGAGAACCAATAAGCGCACTGAGTTCGACTGAATCACTATCAGTTGGAACAAACATTCCAATATCAGCAAAACTTTGATCTACAGCTGGTAACTCAATCGGTGTAATGGATGAAGGTTTGGTTGATGGCGTATATTGAGTTCCATCAGATAAAGTTATTCCTAGTAAACTATCAGTACTTATAGCTCGTGTATGACCGCCATCAAACGTTAAATACGGAGCATTACCATGGATAATATTTGAAGTTTTAACTGTTAATGCATAACTGTAAAAAGAAATAGAAAGCAAAATAGTTAAAAAAATTTGCCTAAATAATAAATGAAAGGTTCGAAATAAGGATCGCACCAAAATTCGCGATCCACTATGGAGAATATTTAAAATTATACTTTTGTAAAAAATAAACATCGAAAGTTTAACTCTTTAAAACTATAACATACACCACAAATAAACTCTATAAATCAATACATTAACAACTTTTTTTATACTTGTACTATTTTAGTCATTTAGCTAAAAATGTATAAAAAATATCATTCCAAAGCCATCAAATTAACGATTCATCAGCGAATTGATTTACTTTTGCTATTGATCTACCTTAATAATAAGTTCTAACGATTAACACAAACCGCATTAGAGCTCCAACTGTCCCGGTGCGCTGAACCATTCCGCAACTCTACGAGATAAGTCTTACCATCATTGTTTGGAGTACTAGTCCAGTACGTATCGCCGTAAAATTTGGCTTCGGGGTAACCGCTCATCATCCCCCATTCAGAAGCAAAGCCTCCACCAATGTAACGCTGATAAAAATTATTAGGTGAAGAAGGAGTAGCACCGACTAAACCTCTACACCAATTACCTGACTCCTTACCACGACAAGATGCATTGGTTAAATCCTTTATCTCAGCCACTTGATAACCCAGACCATTACACCAAAGTGTTGCACGAGAATAAAAATTTGCCGCGGGTCCACTGTTGACGAACCATTGCTTTAATACAAATCCATATTTAACGACAGGGTTACCATTGCTATCACGACCAACTAACTCAAAAGTCTGAGGCAATCTAGGTTGGCCAATAGGAATAGGATTAGGCCCCATGCCAGTCTCGGTTGGGATAGGACCAGTGAAGGTAACGCGTACACTTGTAGCTGTAGAATTGCTCATAGTCGCTGTGATACCTTCAAGCGTAACAGGAGACCAAGACAAAGCCTGATTAACACCACCAATGATTAAATCAAAGTACATTTTGTTAGCAGCAGTAGTAGGAAAGTTTGAACTATAACGTGATGAGTCAGTTGATTGAGGAATAAAGCCATTAGCAGGATCCCACATCCAAGACGGACCAGCGAAGTCGTGAGAAATACCATTATCGCCATACTTACCATTTTTTAAGTTTGGTCTAGCAAAACAAACCACCGGAACAGCCTTAGGATTAACAGTATAAGTGACACTACTTTCATTGAAAGTACTATTAGGAGGAAGACCGTAACGCGTAGTTAATTCGCCATTAGTACTAGTTAATTTTACTTGATAAGGTGCTTTACAAATATCGAGCACGGTATTACGTGATACAGCTTGATTACTGTTATCCACGATAGATAAACTTAAACTACCCGTCGCAGAAACATCACCATCTCCATCATCATCTCCCCAATAATTATTAGGAGGACCAATAAGAGAATTTAAATCGACTGAATTAGTATTAGTTGGGACGAACATACTTATATCAGCAAAACTCTGTCCCTCAACAGGCAAGGAGATTGGAGTTATAGATGAAGAATTGGTAGAAGGCGTATAATGTGTACCATCAGATAGTGTAATCCCGAGCAAACCGTCATTATTAACCGCACGAGTACGACCGCCATCGTAAGTTAAATATGGCTCATTTCCGTGAATAGAATTCGAGGTATTAACAGTTAATGCATGGCTAAAAGAAGGAAGTAATAGTACGACAAAGATCAGCCGAAATAATTTGGATCGATGAAAAGATCGCGCCAAAATTCGTAGAATTTTGCTTGAACAGATGAAAAAATGAAGTTCTCGGAAAAATGAAAGTTGAGATCTTAACTTTGATGAATTTAAAGTCGAACAATGGTGCAAATTGTAATGCATAACGACAATCCTGTCAAGTAACTTTATGATTTTTATATAGTTAACACTTTAGATTCTAACTGCAAATCTATAACACTTGGAGATTATAGTTACGGCAAAAATACGATGCAATAGCCCTCAATAGACTTAATTGCTAACATTCGTAAAGGAGATCACGAAAAGATCCGAACAATGATCGGCTAACTATTGTCTTAATTAAAAAGATCGACTTTACATACCTTTAAAAATTCATCATTTTATAACCATAAAAATTTGAATTTTTTTTGAATTTAGACTCACCAAAAAAATCGCTATTCAAATTTTTATGAAACACCTAAAAAAAATCGACATGTTAAGCGATGTATGCGAAGCTGTAAAAGCGTAATTTTACCCCCCAAAAACCCCGCTCCTCAACTTTTTTAGAAAGCAAATTTTACTCATAAAAAAAGGATTACACTGAATCCTTTTTTATTGATATTTATTGATTAACCCGCTCGATAGTTAGGTGGCTCTTTAGTGATTAGGACGTCATGAACATGACTCTCTTTCATACCTGCGCCAGTAATGCGGTAGAACTTCGATTTTGTGCGCAACTCATCGATAGTTCCACAACCAGTTAGCCCCATACATGAGCGTAAGCCACCCATTTGTTGGTGGATGATCTCTTTTAATAAACCTTTGTAAGCAATTCGGCCTTCAATACCTTCTGGTACTAGCTTATCGGCAGCATTATCTGATTGGAAGTAGCGATCCGATGATCCTTTTGCCATCGCACCGAGCGAACCCATACCGCGATAAGATTTATAAGCACGACCTTGGAATAGTTCGATTTCGCCAGGTGCTTCTTCAGTTCCGGCAAACATTGAACCAACCATAACGCAAGATGCGCCAGCGGCAATAGCTTTAGCAATATCACCTGAAAAACGAATTCCACCATCAGCAATAACTGGAATATTGTGTTGTTTAGCTACTTCAACAGCGTCCATAATGGCACTAATTTGCGGTACCCCTACCCCAGTGACGATACGCGTGGTACAAATTGAACCCGGTCCAATACCCACTTTTACCGCACTCACGCCTGCATCAATTAGCGCTTTTGCGCCTTCACCCGTAGCAACGTTGCCACCTATAATTTGTAAATTTGGATAGGCTTGTCTTGCTTGGCGAATGCGTTCAAGTACCCCTTCTGAATGGCCATGTGATGAGTCGATAAGTAAAACATCAACGCCGGCTTCAACCAAAGCAGCAATACGCTCTTCGTTACCCGCACCCGCACCCACTGCTGCGCCGACACGTAAGCGACCTTTTTCGTCTTTACATGCATTAGGTTTTTGTTCTGCTTTATTGTAATCTTTAACGGTTATCATGCCTTTTAAGTGGAATCTATCATCAACCACTAAAACTTTTTCAACACGATGTTCATGCATTTTTTGCAGTACACTTTCTCGAGATTCGCCCTCTTTAACGGTGACTAAGCGCTCTTTAGGTGTCATTACCGCAGTTACAGATAGTGATAAGTCAGTTGCAAATCGAACATCTCGAGCAGTGATAATACCGACTAACTCTTGTGATTCTGTCACAACCGGAAACCCTGCAAAACCATATTCTTTAGCAAGATCGATTACTTGTTGAATAGTTGCTGTTGGTAGTACTGTTACGGGATCTTGAACAATTCCGCTTTCATGTTTTTTAACACGCTTTACATGCTCAGCTTGAACTTCAATTGGCATATTTTTATGGATAAAACCAATGCCACCTTCTTGAGCAAGGGCAATAGCAAGTTCAGCTTCGGTTACCGTATCCATGGCAGCAGATAGCATTGGAATATTTAATTTGATGGTTTGCGTCAGTTGAGTTGTAATATCAGCAGTATTAGGTAAAACAGTTGAATGGGCTGGAACTAATAAAACATCATCGAACGTGAGGGCTTCTTTAACTATACGAGACATGACAATATTCACCATTGAGTTGGATTGTTGATAAAATATTGCCGATGTATTCTACTCACATTCGATATAAAAGACTAGTAGAATTTGATATTTATTTTTAGGCGATAATCAATCGCCCACTTTTAATTGAGCTCGTCTTTTTGTGCCATCAAGATATAGTTAACATCAACATTACGACCTAATCGGAATTGATTGCTGAGTAAGTGATATTCCATTCCAATAATATCTTTAACCGTTAAATGCGCTTGTTCAACCCAAGTCATTAATTCAGAAGGACGGATAAAACGATTAAAATCATGAGTCCCTTTTGGCACTAAGCGCGCTATATATTCAGCGCCATAAATCAACATAAGTTTTGCTTTATGGTTACGGTTGATGGTCGATAAGTAGAGTTTTCCGTTCGGTTTGAGCAGTTTTGCGCAGGCATCAATAATAGAAAATGGGTCAGGCACATGCTCTAACATCTCCATACAAGTTATCACATCATAGTGTGATGGATACTGTGTGGCGTGCTCTTCAACGGTTTGTTTTTGGTAGTTGATAGAAAGACCATTTTGCTCGGCATGTAATTTTGCTACCGCTAATGATTCATCAGCCAGATCGATAGCGGTTACATTTGCACCTAACTTGGCTAAACTTTCAGACAATATTCCCCCACCACAACCAACATCTAATACATTTTTTTGATTCAAATCGTTTGATTTAATGTAATCAACTCGCAATGGATTGATGATATGCAATGGTTTGCATTGGCCATTTGGATCCCACCATTGTGCAGCTAACTTTGCAAACTTATCTATCTCGTTTAAATCGATGTTTTGTGTCATGGGTATTCTTATCAAAAATGGGAATTGATGTAATATATGCGATGAGTTGATGATTAGCAATATCAAACCGTTTTAAAAACCCCGCTCCTCAACTTTTTTTATTACTCATAATTTCTATACTAAACCACTTAAAAACTCTGTTTTACTTAGCGATATAGGTTTAATTTTTTCATTGGCTATAACTATAAATGGTAATGTTTTCTTGTCTATGGGCTTAATTCATGGCATGATTTAGCGCTTAATTTATCTAATAAAAAAATAGTTCAGCCTAGGCTGATGCTAGAAATTAAATATTTAATCAAAAACTCAAGGGAAAATATATTCATGAGTACAGGTACTATGAAGAAAAGTCATTCACAGTGGAGCTCTCGCATGGGATTCATGCTTGCAGCTGCGGGTTCTGCTGTGGGTTTAGGTAACATTTGGAAATTTCCATACATGGCAGGAGAAATGGGTGGTTCAGCATTCGTACTTACCTATTTGCTATTTATGTTTGTTATTGGTCTGCCTATTCTAGTTTTAGAGTGGTTAATTGGCCGTCGCGGGCAAAAAAATCCAATCCATACCATGGAAGATGTTGCTGTTTCAGAAGGTCGCTCAAAATTGTGGCGCTGGGTTGGGATTATCGGCGTACTTGGCTCATTTTTAATTCTCTCGTTTTATAGTGTAATTGGCGGTTGGGCTACCGATTATATCTTTTTAGCTATCAATGGTACATTTAATGGTGCAAATGGTGCCGTAACGGCGCAAATCTTCAAAGGTTTTCTTGGTAATACCTCTAGCTTGTTGATTTGGCATACGGTGTTTATGGCAGCCAATACCATTATTGTTGCGATGGGCGTTGGCGCTGGTTTAGAGCGTGCTTGTAAGGTAATGATGCCTGGCCTTGGTATTTTATTATTGGTTTTAGTTGCTTATGCAGCCATCGTTAGTGGATCATCATTTGGTCAAGCGTTTGACTTTTTATTCACACCAAACTGGTCGGCATTAAATGGTACTGCCATTTTAGCGGCTTTAGGTCATGCATTCTTCAGCTTATCATTAGGTATGGGGATTATGATGGCTTACGGTTCATATCTTGGTAAAGATGTGAACTTAATCTCTACTGCTCGCACCGTTGTTATCTTAGATGTTATCGTTGCGATGTTGTCAGGTATGGCGATCTTCCCATTAGTATTTGCTAATGGTTTAGAAGCAGGTTCTGGTCCTGGTCTGATCTTTGTAACGTTACCTATCGCTTTTGGTAATATGGCAGCAGGTTCAATTTTAGGTTGTTTATTCTTTATCTTCCTAACTTTTGCTGCGTTAACCTCATCAATATCATTACTTGAGCCTACGGTAGAGTTATTAGAAGAAAAAACGCACATGGGTCGTAAAACCGCAACAGTGGTTAGTAGTGTATTAATTTGGGCATTGGGTATCGCTTGTATTTTATCATTCAATGAATGGGCAGACCTGAAACTATTTGATAAAAATATTTTCGATCTGCTTGATTACCTCACAAGTAAGATTATGTTACCTGTGACAGGATTAGGTACTGTTATCTTTGGTGCTTGGATGATGAACCAAAAAGTCATTCGTAAAGAGCTTAACTTAAATAGCTTCTGGTTTGGCGTTTGGACGATTTTAACTCGCGTAATTATTCCGGTTGCCGTTGTTCTTATTTTAGTTTGTGGCTTTTTACCAGAAACTCGATAATTAAATTATCATCAATAGCCCTGATACATTATCAGGGCTTTTTTTAATCAATTAAAAAATCACCAATCAACGGTTTATCATAACCTCTCCTCTTGAAATTCTTTTTTTAATTCCCATATAGCAATACAACAATTAATCAAAACATTATGTCAAAGTTAATCAATTAAAATGTATCGATCACTTTTAATTGCTAAAAATAGTTGAGGTATTAGTCAATGAGTAAGCAAGGAACAGAAACGCGTGGATTTCAATCCGAAGTTAAACAAATTCTGCATTTAATGATTCACTCTTTGTATTCAAACAAAGAGATTTTTTTAAGAGAACTTATTTCAAATGCATCTGACGCAGCCGACAAGCTCCGTTTTAAAGCACTTGAAAATGCAGATTTATATGCGGGTGATGCTGAGCTTGGTGTTCGCATTTCAACAAATAAAGAAGCTGGCACATTAACCATTGCAGATAATGGTATTGGGATGACTCGTGATGAAGTCATTGAAAATTTAGGTACGATTGCCAAATCAGGTACCAAAGCCTTTTTAGAATCCATTGGTAGTGATCAAGCGAAAGACAGCCAATTAATTGGTCAATTTGGTGTTGGATTCTATTCTGCCTTTATTGTTGCCGATAAAGTGACAGTAAAAACCCGCGCTGCAACAGCTAAAGCCGATGAAGCAGTGATGTGGGAATCAGCTGGTGAAGGTGAATACACGATTTCTGATACAGAAAAAGAGAGTCGCGGTACTGAAATTATTTTACATTTAAAAGAAGATGAAAAAGAGTTTTTAGATGATTGGCGTCTACGTTCAATTATTAGCAAATATTCAGATCACATCTCATTACCGGTTGAAGTCCAAACTACTGAAGAAAATGAAGTTAAGTGGGAAAAAGTCAACAAAGCCCAAGCACTTTGGACACGAAGCAAATCAGAAGTGAGTGATGAAGAGTATAAAGAATTTTATAAACATATTTCACATGATTTTGCCGATCCACTAAGCTGGAGCCACAACCGTGTTGAAGGTAAACAAGAGTACACTAGTTTGCTCTATATTCCATCTAAAGCACCTTGGGATATGTGGAATCGTGACAATAAACACGGTTTAAAACTCTATGTACAACGTGTGTTTATTATGGATGATGCTGAACAATTTATGCCTAATTATTTACGTTTTGTAAAAGGCTTAATTGATTCAAATGATTTGCCATTAAATGTATCACGCGAAATATTACAAGATAATAAAGTGACACAAAACCTTCGTAATGCATGTACTAAACGTGTTTTACAAATGCTAGATAAACTTGCCAAAGATGATAAAGAACAATATCAACAATTTTGGAGTGAATTTGGTTTAGTCTTAAAAGAAGGTACTGGTGAAGACTATGCTAACCGTGAAGCGATTATGAAATTATTACGCTTTACAACAACACAAAGTGATAGCGAGGCGCAAACTGTATCATTAGACGATTACATCAGCCGTATGCAAGAAGGCCAAGAGAAGATCTATTACATCACTGCTGATAGTTATGGCGCAGCGAAAAATAGTCCTCACCTTGAGCTATTCCGCAAAAAAGGCATTGAAGTCTTATTATTATCTGATCGTATTGACGAGTGGATGATGAGCAATTTAACTGAATTTGATGGTAAACAGTTCCAATCAATCAGTAAATCTGACGAGTCAATCGAGAAGTTAGCTGATCAAAATAGTGATGAGCAAAAACAAGTCGAAAAAGAACTTGAGCCATTTATCGAACGTGTTAAAAAAGTATTAGGCGATAAAGTTAAAGAAGTTAAATTAACACATCGTTTAACTGATACGCCAGCAATTGTCACTACCGCTGCCGACGAGATGTCTACTCAAATGGCAAAACTCTTTGCAGCAGCAGGACAAAAAGCACCAGAGATAAAATATACTTTTGAGATCAATCCTGATCATCAATTAGTTAAACGTGTTGCTGATACGCAAGACGAAACCGCATTTAGTGATTGGATTGAATTGCTATTAGATCAAGCGTTACTAGCAGAAAAAGGATCGTTAAATGATCCAAGCAAATTTATTCAAACAATGAATAAACTACTTGCACAATAATTAATTTATTCACCCAAACCCGATATGGCTCGCCTATCGGGTTTATTTTTTGAGAATAATCAATTTATTTTTCTCAAATTTATGAAGTCAGTCACACTTTTTTATATTCCTCCTTTCCATTTTCGTTTTGCGATAGATAATAAATCAATCTTAAAATTTAGACAGAATCAGATGAAAGTTCATAAAATATTAAATAATAATGTTGTAGTGACTTTAGATTCCAAAGGGAATGAATTGATTGTTACGGGTCGAGGAGTTGGATTTAAAAAACGGGAAGGTGATGAGATCGACCCGAAACTTATCGAAAAACAGTTTTCATTAAATAATCAAGAAATATTACCCAAATTTGCTGAACTGCTTTCTGAAATTCCAATCGAAGTTCATACCACAACCGATATTATTATCAATCATGCCAGACAATTTTTAGGCAGTAAATTACAAGATAGTATCTATATTTCATTAACTGACCATATTTATTTTGCCATTGAACGGCATAAACAAGGTTTTAATATTCCTAATAACTTTATCTGGGAGATAAAAAAATTCTACCCTAAAGAGTATGAAATCGGTGTGTACGCTTTAGATGTCATTAAAAAACGGTTGGGTGTTGAGCTTCATGAAGATGAAGCAGGATTTATTACGTTTCATATTATCAATGCTGAGCTTAACGATACCATGCCCAATATTGTTAATATGACCAAAATCATGCGTGAAATTTTAAATATCGTAAAATATCACTTTCGGTTCGAATATGACGAAAACAGCCTTTCTTATCAACGATTTGTTACCCATTTAAAGTTTTTTGCACACCGAATTTTGAGTAAAGGTAAATCCGCACAGCAAGATACCTCGTTGTATGAGATTATCCGTGAAAAATATGAACAAGCCTATCTTTGCACTAAACAGATAGATCTTCATTTAATCCAACAATATCAACATCCGCTATCTGATGATGAAAGTTTATATCTCACTATTCATATTGAACGATTGAGGTCGGAATTAAAAAAATAATTATGTGATATACATCACAAATTAACGAATGAATTGTCAACAAGCTAATTTATTTTATGTTAATTTAATAAGGAATCTTTTTTTGGATTGTTATTGCATTGGTTAATTTTATCGATGCAAGCAAAACCTAAATCCCGTGTTTACTGGGGTTTAGGTTTTTTTTTGCGCTTAAATAAGGATAAGCTATGAAAAATAAACAACTTGCTGAATCAATTATTGAGAACGTAGGTGGTCAGGAAAACATCGTCAGTCTAGTACACTGTGCTACCAGACTTCGCTTTGTATTGAAAGATGAATCAAAAGCAGATGCCGAAATAATTAAAAAACAAACTGGCGTCATTACTGTCGTTCAAAGTGGTGGACAATTCCAAGTCGTTATCGGCAATAATGTTGCTGACGTATTTAATGCAATTATGGATATCACTAGCCTTAATAATACCCCTGCTCCTCAAGAAGCGGGACCTAAAAAAGGGATTGTGTCACGACTGATTGATTTAGTATCAAGTATTTTTATTCCAGTTTTAGTGGTACTGGTTGCTGGCGGTATTTTAAAAGGGATTGTGTCTCTATTACAAGTATGTGACATTGTTCAGGAAAAAACGCCAACATTTACTTTTTTAAACGCTATTGCTGATGCGCCATTTTATTATTTACCGATCATTTTAGGTTTTTCAGCGGTTAAAAAATTTGGTGGTAATCCTTATGTTGGAATGGCGATCGGTGGCGCGTTAGTCTATCCGGATATTACCGAGATGCTAGGAAAAGCAATTGAATTACAAACCGAATTTTTCAATATCCCTATTAAATTAATTCCTTATAAATCTTCAGTCTTCCCGGTAATTTTAGCGGCATGGTTTTATTCATTGCTTGAACGTAACTTCAACAAAATCATGCATGACTCATTTAAAAAATTCATTTCGCCCCTACTCGGTATTATCATTACTGTGCCATTAACGTTTGCGCTTATTG
The DNA here is from genome assembly GCF_026536805.1 of Gilliamella sp. B3482. NCBI lineage: Bacteria > Pseudomonadati > Pseudomonadota > Gammaproteobacteria > Orbales > Orbaceae > Gilliamella > Gilliamella sp. B3482. The sequence continues at coordinate 121,856 of NZ_JAFNNL010000006.1, forward strand.
GTCCAGTCGTTGCATTTTTATGTAACATTGTTGCTAGTGGCATTATTTATGTTTATGAACTTAATTCTGTTATTGCCAGTATGCTTTTAGCAGGACTTTGGCAAATAATGGTTGTGTTTGGTATCCATTGGGGCTTGGTACCTTTTGCGATAAATAATATTACCGTATATCAACAAGACTTTATGTTGCCAATCTTATTCCCAGCGGTATTTGCCCAAGTCGGTGCGGTATTGGCGGTGATGATGCGCAGTAAAGATCCGCAAGTTAAAGCGTTGGCAAGTTCGTCCGCATTATCCGGTGTATTTGGGGTAACAGAACCAGCAATTTATGGCGTTAACTTACCATTAAAACGCCCATTTGTGATCGGTTGTCTCTCAGCCATGGCTGGCGGTGCGATTATTGGTTATTTCAAATCGGTTATCTTCTCATTTAGCTTCACCAGTATCTTTGCATTTTTACAAATGATTCCAAGTGATGGTTTGGATGATAAATTCTTTGCTGCCATAATCGGTTCGATAGTCTCATTTATGATTGCATTGGTGGTAACTTATCTATTTGGTATTCCTAAAGATAAAAAAGCGGATAATGCAGAACAATCGCCAATAAACAGTCAAACGCAGATCGATACTATCTCAAGTCCAATGACTGGCAAACTCATTAATTTAAATCAAGTCAATGATCCAACTTTTGCCAGCGGATTGATGGGTAAAGGTGCCGCAATTATTCCAACCATTGGCGAAACTGTCGCGCCTGAAGATGGTGAAGTTGTTTCGCTATTTAGAACTAAACACGCTATCGGATTTCAAACTCAATCAGGGGCAGAAATCCTTATTCACATCGGTATCGATACGGTTAAATTAGATGGGCAACATTTTGAAGCGCATGTTGAAGCCGGCCAAAAGGTGAAAAAAGGTGATAGACTTGTTAGCTTTGATATCGAAGCGATTAAACAAGCCGGCTTTGAAGTCACCACACCAATTATTATTACCAATAGTGATGACTATATCGATGTGCAATGCATATTCAAACAAGATGACGTTCAACAAGGTGACGCGCTATTAGCGTTAAGTGCAAAAAAGGAGTAAAACATGGCAAATACATTTCCTAGTGATTTTTTATGGGGTGGCGCTATTGCTGCCAATCAAGTTGAAGGTGCATATCGTGAAGATGGCAAAGGGCTATCAACATCTGACTGCACGCCTAATGGTCTATTTGGTGATATTGTCGATCGCAATAAAGTCGATATTACCAGTATTAAAGATCGGGCAATCGACTTTTATCATCGCTATCCAGAAGATGTTGCCCTGTTTGCTGAGATGGGATTCACCTGTTTAAGAACATCTATCGCTTGGACCCGAATCTTTCCAAATGGTGATGAAGAGCAACCAAATGAAAAAGGCCTGGCGTTTTATGACAAACTATTTGACGAAATGTTAAAACACAACATTACGCCACTTGTCACCTTATCGCATTATGAAATGCCCTACTACCTTGTCACACAATATGGTGGATGGGGAAATCGTAAAGTCATCGAATTTTTTACTCGTTATGCCAAAACAGTATTTGAACGCTATAAAAATAAAGTGAAATATTGGTTAACTTTCAATGAAATCAATATGTCACTCCACGAACCTTTTACTGGCGTTGGTTTAGATCGTAACAGTACTAAAGCCGAAATCTATCAAGCGATTCATCATCAATTAGTTGCCAGTGGACGTGTGGTAAAATTGTGTCATCAAATCATTCCTGATGCCAAAATCGGTAATATGTTACTTGGCGCTATCGCCTACCCACTTACGCCAAAACCAGAAGATGTATGGGCGACACATGTAGAAAATCATGGTTGGTTATTCTTTGGGGATGTTCAGGCTCGTGGTTACTACCCAACGTATATGAATCGTTACTTTAAAGAGAACAATATTGAGCTAACCATTACCGATCAAGATCGTGAAGATTTAAAAGAAACCATCGACTTTATCTCATTTAGTTACTATATGAGTTGTTGTGGCACAGCGGACGATTCACTCCGTCAAAAAGGTAATATTCTTGATATGGTCCCAAATCCTCATCTTAAAGCATCTGAATGGGGCTGGCAGATTGATCCAGTTGGTATTCGTTACTTATTAAACCTACTTTATGAGCGTTTTCAAAAACCACTGTTTATTGTTGAAAATGGTTTAGGCGCCAAAGACAAACTTGAAGCAGATGGCACGGTTAATGATGATTATCGTATAAACTATATGAATGATCACTTAGTGCAAATTCGCGAAGCTATTAACGACGGCGTTGAAGTAATGGGATACACCAGTTGGGGACCAATTGACCTCATTAGTGCATCAAAAGCAGAAGTCACCAAACGTTATGGTTTTATCTATGTTGATCTAAACCAAGATTGCTCAGGCTCATTAAAACGCTATAAAAAGAAAAGCTTTTATTGGTATCAGTCTGTGATTTTATCCAAAGGTGCAACTTTAAAATAATGATCATGCTGGTAATGTCTGCTCGGCATTACCTGCAAATGTACTGAGCAGATTACGAGGATAAAGATGATAAATAAAATAATTAAAATCACCACCAGTTTACTGTTGTTGACCGCACTCTCGACTGGATGTAGTAATCAACCAAGCAGTAGGTTTAATGCTAATCGTGATGATGTGGTTACCATCTATTTTGCAAGGCATGGTAAAACGTTATTCAATACCTATGATCTAGTACAAGGCTGGGCCGATTCACCCTTAACCAACAAAGGAATAGAAACGGCGCGTTATTTAGGTGAAGGCTTTAAAAAGAAATACATCAGATTTGATGCTTATTACACCAGCGATTCAGGTCGTCAACGCGAAACCATGCAAGTGTTGTTAGCTCAAAAAGGGGTAAAACATTACAAAATACAAGAGTTAAAAGGTCTACGCGAAGTTTTTTACGGCGGATTTGAAGGCGGTACTAATGCGAAAATGGTATCCGCAGCTATGAAATCACTGGGTTACAAGTCGGTTGATGCCTTTTATAAAAGTTATGTACAAGGGCAGATCCCAGTAACAACGTTAACCGAAGCGATTGCCAAAAGTGATCCTAAGCATGAAGCGGAAAACTTTACCCAAGTTAAAGAGCGCACTCAAAACGCACTCCACACTATTGTAGAGACCGCACTGGCTAAGCATCAAAAAAATATATTGGTGATCTCATCAGGCATGTCGATTCAAGCAATGATTTATGACTTAACTAATAATCCTATTAAAAACAGACCATTAGCGAATGCAACTGTCGTCAAAATTGTTTACCAAAATGGTAAATATAAGGTAGTTGAAATTGGCAGTATGGACTATGTTAATGAGGGTAAATCATCATTAAATATCGGTGAAAATCGTCAAAATTAGAAACAATTAGTAAAATTTAGTCGAATAGGATTGTTACTGCTTTTGCAGGCAAAACCTAAATATGACTCAAGCTTGATAGCTTGGGTTGTGTTTAGGTTTTTTTTTGGAAAAAAAATTTATAAAAATAGGAAATAATAATGAAAATAAAGTACGTCGCCTTAGCATTACTTAACATCATGTGTTTTTCAGCTATTGCCGCTGATTCAAATTCAATCAATAGTGAAAATGGCTTTTTGAATAATGCCTTTTTCAAAGATACTAAATTTGAATTTTCAACACGTAACCATTGGAAGTATTTAAAAGAAAACGCATCCCAACCTAAAGAAGTCCATAGTGCATGGGGTCAAGCATTTACGCTCAATTATAAATCGGGTTATTTATTCGATACCCTAGGTTTTGATTTCACCTATGATAACGTTATAAAACTTGGTGCTAGTGACTACTTTGCAACTCGTAACCTACTCTATAACTCAGGCAAAAAACCAAACAAACACAATGCGCATGGTTTTAACAAATTTACTCAACGTTATGCCAAAGTCAAACTCGGTGATAAAAATATCAACTTTAATGGTAAAGTCGGATGGCATAGCTTAAAAGATACGGGGGTAATGAGTTCATCACAACATTTAACTCGTTATAGTTATTTGGGATACAGTGGCGTATTAAAATACTCAAACTTAGCGCTACAACTTGCTTACATCGACAGCGCCTTCCCGCGTGAATCATCGAAAAAAGTGCATTTTTATAGCTTAGATAGAAAACACGTCATTGATAATATCAAAACGGCCGGTATTGCGTATAATGACAAAATAGTAAAACTTGATTACTCCTATGGCGTTGCTAAAGACTACATCAAACGTCATGCAATCGAGTTCTCTTATAAACCGATGGATAAACTTATTCTTGGTTCACAAATTTACGGTAGTACCGCACTTAAAAACCATGACAAAATGAAAGCTAATGTCCGTGATTTTGATGATTCAGCATGGCATTACGCAACTGACATTGAATGGAAAGAAGCCGACTGGAGTGCTAAATTCGGTATCGCCTATACTGACGCTAACCGCAAAGGTGCTATCGGTTACTATGGCCGTCATATTGGTAAAAACAATCGTGGACGTTTTAACGGTATGGCAGCAGCTGCAGCCGACTATATGCGTGATGGTGAACTGGTATTTTCAAGCATATTGACTTACGACTTCTTTAAAGACAATACCACAGGTTTATATCTCAACTACGGTGAATTTAACTACAAACATGAAACCTTAAAAAATGGCGAAATCAACGTGTTTAACATCTTTAAACCAACAAGTGGCACATTTAAAAATCTATCTATTTTGTCAAAATTTGGTTATGGTTGGTCTTATAAAACCTTAAGCAGTAAAGACATTACGCCAAAATTAAGAGACGGCAAAGCTCAACGTTCACCAACACTGTCAGCCGAAACCGTTATTGATTATCGATTCAACTTATTATAGAAAAGGACGAAACTATGAAAAAACTCATTAAACTTATTGGATTAACCGCTATCCTTACCGCATCAATTGCACAATCATTTGCTGCCGAAGTGAATATCTATTTTACCCGTCATGGTAAAACCATGTTCAACAACGTCCATCGTGCTCAAGGATGGTCAGACACGCCACTAACAAAACCGGGAATTGAAGTGGCACAGCAACTTGGTCGTGGCTTAAAAGGTATCGACTTTATTTCGGTCTATTCAAGCGATTCAGGCCGAGCAAGACAAACTGCGCGCATTGTTCTTGAATCTAAAGATGATACAAAATTAAGCATTAACGAAATGGAAGGATTACGAGAAACGTGTTTTGGTGATTTTGAAGGTGATCTTGATCCCAACATGTGGAATCCCGCAGCACAGCACCTAGGTTATGAGTCTGACAAAGCATTAATGGCTGATTTAGCTAAAGGTAAAGTCACCCTTAAAAAAATGATGGATGCGATTAAAGCCGTTGAAAAATCAGGCGAAGCAGAAGACTACAATGCCGTTAAAACACGTATGCAAGCATCATTAAGAGCAATTGCAAAATCAGCCCAAGAACAAGGTGGCGGTAATGTTCTTGTTGTTTCTCACGGCATGGCAATTATGGCTATGGTTGAAGAAATGTTAGATAAACCAATCACAAGTGGACTAGGTAACGCGAGCGTCACTAAAATTCGTTACACTGATGATGGCAAATTCATTGTTGAATCATTAGGTGACATGAGCTATGTCGAAAAAGGCAAAGCAGTAAAATAACCGATAAAAAAGGCTCACCGAAGTGAGCCTTTTAACTTTTTACTCAGAAAAATCACTATTTAATGTCTCTTTAATCAACCATGTTGCGATGATACTAATGATTGACGCCACCGCCACATAATAGCCTACCCACGTCAAACTACCATGTGCCACTAAATAATTAGCAATAATTGGCGCAATTGATGCCCCTAAAATCCCACCAATACTATACGCTGCTGACGACCCGGTATAACGAATATTGGTTGGAAAAATCTCGGGTAAAAATGCCCCCATAGGCGCAAAAATAATCCCCATCAAAAATAGTGATAAGCATAAATAGGTCATCACCAATAATTCACTACCACTAGCCATAAATTGAGTCATCAACAGTCCTGATAGCGCAACAAGCATTAAGCCAACAATTAACACCGGCTTACGCCCGTATTTATCGCTAAGTCGAGCAGAAATCGGGGTAGCGATCGCCATAAATACAATCGCTACACACAAAAATCCTAAAAAATGACCTTTTTCGATGCCCAAGTATTTAGTGCCATATTGCAATAAAAAGGCTGTGGTTATATAAAAAAGCGTATAACAACCTACCATCGAAAAGGAGCCTAACGTCAACGCTTTCCAATGGTGAACAAACATATTCATTACTGGCATTTTAACTTGTTTTTTATTGGCTAAAGCTTGAGTGAAAATGGGGCTTTCAACTAATTTTAACCGGACATACAAACCAATAACCACAAGAACCGCACTAAGAACAAAAGGAATACGCCAACCCCAATCTAAAAACTGCTCGTTACTCAGCGAAAGCGTAACACATAAAAATACCCCATTAGATAATAAAAACCCAATCGAAGGGCCTAACTGAGGAAACATCCCAAACAGAGCGCGTTTATTTTTTGGCGCGTTTTCCGTTGCCAATAATGCTGCTCCACCCCACTCACCACCAAGACCTAAGCCTTGTGCTAATCGTAAAATACACAACAAAAATGGCGCCCAAAAGCCAATCACACTATACCCAGGTAACAAACCAATTAACGCCGTTGCAACGCCCATCAAAATAAGCGATACAACTAGGGTGGACTTTCGACCAATGCGATCACCAAAATGACCAAACAAAATCGCCCCAATAGGCCTTGCAACAAAAGCTATACCGAACGTTGCAAATGATTGCAGCGCTTGAGCCGATGGCGAACTATCAGGAAAAAATACCGGCCCAATCACTAGCGCAGCAGCGGTGGCGTAAATATAAAAATCATAAAATTCAATTGCAGTGCCGATAAAACTAGCTAACGCTACGTTCGACATTGAATTGGCTGGTTTAGTATTCATCATTCATTCCAAAATTATTTTATTTTTAAATAAGTGCAAATATTATAGTTATTCCGTTTACCATCATAAATAAAAAAAGTAATATTTCTAATTTCAATATAAGAACTTGCTATAATAATATAATCGGTCAAAAAGGATTTTATATGTATTACATCAGTCATTATTCATCACCACTGGGGCAAATCACTCTAGCAAGTCAGCACAATAAATTAGTGGGTGTTTGGATTGAAGGACAAAAATATTTTGGCCAAATGCTAAGCGCCCAAAAAGAAGAGGCGCCAAATTTAGCCATATTTAATCAAACAAAAAAATGGTTGGATGACTACTTTGCCGGCAAAAAACCGACTATCACAAAATTGGCTCTAGCACCACAAGGTAGCGAATTTAGACATAAAGTGTGGGATATATTGGTACAAATCCCTTATGGTAAAGTGATTACCTATGGTGATATTGCTAAACAAATCAGCGCCAACATGTCCAGCCAAGCAGTCGGCGGTGCCGTTGGCCACAACCCCCTTTCCATCATTATTCCTTGTCACCGCGTAGTAGGCACAAATGGCAACTTAACAGGTTATGCAGGCGGAATTGATAAAAAGGTGTGGTTGCTAGAACATGAACAAGTCGATATAAAAGATTTTTTTGTCCCCAAAAAAGGAACCGCTATTTAAAGATAAATATTTTTTAGCCAAAAAAATCAAAAAAAACCGCTCCTCAACTTTTTTTTTAAGATAAAACACATCAAAAATAAACCCGCCAAGGCGGGTAACTCAAACATCGCTAAGCCACAAAATCGCTTTTTTTATGGCTAAACGACGTTGACTCTTAGCTTACTTTTAATCACCTAATACTATTTTTTATCACCCCCACTCCCGACCTAAGGATTAAGGACGAAGAAATAAGAACTAAGGATAGGCACAAAGCCCAGGGAGGGAGTCGTTGTTGGGGTTCCAAGGCACAGTACCGTGTATGCCCACGACAAAATGGTCACTACCATACGGATCGCTAGTCCAGTACCAATAGGTGCTGAAGCCAACGCCATAGTAACGGTCTATACGACCCCACTCAGTGAAAAAGCCTGAACCTATATGACGCATATAATGATTATCCCGTGAGGAAGGGGTGGCTCCAGAGATAGCAGGAGAGTTTGTACGAACTGCGTTGGTTAAATCCCTTACGCTAGGTAGACGATAACCAATACTATTACACCAAGATAAAACATTAGAATAATTCCCAGTACTATAAATACCACGGTTGACGAACCACTGCTTTAAAATAAAACCATATTTGACAACAGGAGTACCATTAGTATCACGACCGACCAACTCAAAGGTCTGAGGTAAAGTAGGTTTAGAAATAGGACTAGGACTGGATGAATTAATCTGGTATTCGGTAGCGTAAGGACCAGTTAAAGTAACGCGTACGCTTATAGCAGTAGAATTAGACATAGTAGCAGTGATACCTCCATGAGAGACAGGAGACCAAGACAATGCCCGACTAACACCACTAATGAGTAAATCAAAGTACAGTTTGTTAGCACCAGTTGTAGGAAAGTTTTGACCGTAAGATGATGGACCGGTTGACTGAGGGATAAAACCCTTAGCAGGGTCCCACATCGAAGCTGGGCCAGCAAAATCACCTATACCATCAATCAAATTAGGTCTGGCAAAACAAACCACCGGCGAAGCCTTAGGATTGACGTAATAAGTCTCACTACGAGCACTGAAAGTACTACGATTAGGAAAACCATAACGAGTAGATAATGTACCGTCAGTACTGGATAACGTGACCTTATAAGGTGCAGAATCAGTGCATGTCGTTAACACTGTATCACGTGACACTGGTTGATTGTTTTTATCAACGATAGATAAACTTAAAGAACCTGTAGCACTAGCGCCAGAATCACCATCATCATCCCCCCAATAATTATTAGGAGGACCGATAAGAGTACTTAAATCGACTGAATTAGTATTAGTAGGAACGAACATACCTATATCAGCAAAACTCTGACCCGCAACCGGCAAGACGATTGGGGTTGTAGATGATGAATTGGTAGAAGGCGTGTACCTAGTTCCGTCAGATAGAGTAATCCCAAGCAGACCGTTAGCATCAACTGCACGAGTACGAGCGCCGTCGAAAGTCAGATAAGGTGCACTACCCTGTATCGCATTCCTAGTTGTCTGTGAAGTTAATGCGTGCCCCAAAAAAGGAAGAAAAAGAACCACGAAAAAAACAATCTTCCGGGATAATTGGGAAAAGGATCGAAAACAGGATCTGAAAGAGGATCGCGGAAGCGAACGCGCGAAAATTCGCAGAATTTCTGTTGATTGCGTGGAAAAATAAGCGTTAGCGAAAAATTTAAGATGGAAGTTGTACTTAAACGAATTTAAAAGATAGGTTTGGCAGGTTGGCTGTTGGCTGTTGGCTGTTGAAAATTATAATGCATTTTAGACTGTCCTGTCAAGTAATTTCTTGATTAATTTACAATTTTATACTTTTCTGTCAAATTTTAGCCTATTAGCTAAAACCGCGTAAAAAGTATAGTGATTGGAAAAACACGATGCAACACTTTTTTTCGCTCAATTACGTTAGTTTTTGTAAATAGGATCTAAAAAGGATCTAAATTATAATTGGTTAACTGATGTTTTAATTTAATATATTGCAATTACAAATCTTTAAAATTAGGGCGGTTGATCCTCAAAAATTTTATTTTAATATTTAAAATCGTAATTTTGATCATTTAAAAGTTTTTAAGTGAAATTTAAAAACCTCAAAAACCTCACTCCTCAACTTTTTAAGAAACAGGATATTATCTGCATTGAATAAACTGACTTGTGTTGATTGATTCGAAAATTATATTTTCTAAACTGCCTTCACGGCATAAACCTAGAACAAGACATACTATAATCGTTGTTTGCAAAAAGGCAAAGGGCATTTGGAGTTTTAAAAAACCTTTTTTAATATCTTTTTAACGTTATGATTTTTAATTATTTTATTTTTTGATTAAAAAAAGGGTTATAAAAATACTATTTTTTAGGGCTTAGAAAACCCCGCTCCTCAACTTTTTTACTCTAATATCAACTCTTAACCATAATTAAACAAGGTCATAAAAATCGGCATGATTAAGGTTAATAGAAAGCCTTGGACGATTGCGGGTGGTACGATGCTGATTCCCGCGCCTTTTTGTAGCATAGGTAGCGTAAAGTCCATCGATGTAGCACCACATAAACCTAACGCTGTGAATTTGTATCGTTTGATTAGGGTTGGGATTAGGATAATGGCGCATAATTCGCGTAGGATGTCATTTAGGAAAGCGGCACTGCCTATAATTGGGCCATGAGCTTCGGTCATGAGTATTCCTGATAGTGAATACCAGCCAAAGCCTGATGACATTGCCAGCCCTACTCGTACAGGTTGTGACAATATGAGTGCTGCAATAATCCCGCCTAAGAAGGTACTTAGTACCACAATAATAGTGGTAACTATACCGACTTTGTTGAGTAGGATCTGTTTTAGTGAGATGTTGTTACTTCGTAATTGTATACCAATAAGTAGCAGTAAAAAGACGAGTACCACTTTGGTGATGTCTTCACTATATTGCCAAATAAAGAGTGGAAAGAGTCCGGCAATAAAGCCGGCGATTAGCGCTATGCACACTCGCAGTGATTCTAAGATCATTTTGAATCGTGATTCATAATTTTGTTTACTATGGGTGGTGCGCCACGGTAAAAATAGGTCAATTAGCGCTAAAAAGATGAAATTGCCACCAAAGGTGCAAACAAAAATGATCGCGGTGTAAAATAGGATAACTTTTATGTTAGAAGCTAGATTATCTAAGTGAGCCAACTCGGTTCCCATGATAAATAAAATAAAATAGACCATCCAACTTAAGATTAGGTTTATTTTGGTGATCCATTTTTGCTCTTTGAATTTAATCAAATAACCTAGACATAACGGCACTAAAGCAATAAGAATACCAAAATACATGTTTTATTCCTTTATTTTCATTTTTAAAAGTCGAATTTTTTATATCGCTTGCTAATTTAAACAAGCGATTTTTTTTGTCGTTAATCCATACTATTATGTTAATGCTGCTAATTGAGTTTCAATTTTATTTTGCAGTTCATCTAATAATGCATAACGATTGCGATACTCAGAACGTTTTTTACTGGCAATATCTTCAATGGCTTTTCGGTTGATTTGGGTGGGTAAAATAAATAACGATCTTTCGTCTTGTTTACCGTCAATAGTTAACCAAAAATCATCATAATCAGATAAGATTCTTTCTTGTCGGCTGTTGTAGCGCCAGTTGTTGTAAACATGGGTTTTATTGCCCACAGCAATAATTTGTTCAAGCTGGAAATAACGAGCAATAATTAATGCGGCTTCCACCACAACACGTTTAGGAAATAGTCCATAACACTGTTTTGTTGCTTGCTGAACTCTGGTGCGAGCGTCTTGATGCCCCGTTCCTTGTAATCCTGCTATAAACAGTGTTGGTTTTTGTTGGTATTGGTTAATGGTGAAGGTTAACGTGGCTAAATCAATGCCATCATTGTCATAAAAATATAAGCTTAGCTCACCTTCACGAGCAAACTTGTTACGTGCTTGGATGGCGATTTTTATGTTAGCTTCGTTCTTAGCCATAACACTTGCTAGTTCAAATGATGAATCTGGATTGTAAAAAGCTTTAGCCATGCTATCAGGATGATTTGCTAAAAAGTCATAATGATAGGCTAAGGCTTCATAGCGCTCTTGTTGACTTAAACAAGATGCTAAATAAGGTCGTTGTAATTTACAGGGTAAATTGGTTTGGCATGATAGATAGTATCCAAGTAATGGGTATTGTCTTAATTTATCTAGTAATTTAAGCGTTATTGGGCTTAAAAATAGGGTCCTGAAAAAAAATTTATAACGATAAGTCGGTTTAAGCCATAGTTCATTAAGCGGTAGTTTACCTGTACAAAGCCAGTTAAAAAGTTGCCATTTACTTTTAGGCTGGGACATATTCGTAATATTGTTCATAAGCAGAAAAATGTGTTCGTAAGTTTGTAAGAAAATTATATGTGGCTAAATTATTAAATATCAATTTAATATTAACGTAAATTTAAATGTTTTAAGTAAGCTGATAAGAGTACAACACAACCTTAGTCAACGCAACCCTAGCGGTGTGATGAATAAAAAAACGGTGAACTGTGTCACCGTTTTTATGATCGTTTAAAAAAACGAATTATTGACCTTTAACTTCTTTTAAACCGTTGAATGGTGCTTTTGAACCAAGCGCTTCTTCAATACGGATTAATTGGTTGTATTTAGCAACACGGTCAGAACGGCTCATAGAACCAGTTTTGATTTGACCAGCAGCTAAACCAACAGCTAAATCAGCAATTGTTGAATCTTCAGTTTCACCACTACGGTGTGAAATTACTGCTGTATAACCAGCATCTTTCGCCATTTTAACTGCTGCGATAGATTCAGTTAATGTACCGATTTGGTTAACTTTAACTAGGATTGAGTTAGCGATACCTTTTTCAATACCTTGTTTGAAGATTTTGGTGTTAGTTACAAATAGATCGTCACCAACTAATTGGATTTTGTGACCTAATGCTTTAGTTTGGTATGCCCAACCTTCCCAATCGCTTTCATCTAAACCATCTTCGATTGATACGATTGGATACTCATTAGTTAAACCTTCTAAATAGTGAGTAAATTCTTCAGCAGTGAATTCTTTGTTTCCTTCACCTTTTAATACGTATTTACCAGTTTCTTTGTTGTAGAATTCAGATGCAGCACAGTCCATCGCTAAAGTAATGTCTTTACCTAGTACATAACCTGCTTTTTCTACAGCTTCTTTGATACATGCTAATGCTTCAGCGTTTGAACCTAAGTTAGGTGCAAAACCACCTTCGTCACCAACAGCAGTATTCATGCCTTTAGCGTGAAGTACTTTTGCTAAGTTGTGGAATACTTCAGAACCCATACGGATTGCTTCACGAACTGTTTTAGCACCAACTGGTTGAATCATGAATTCTTGAAGGTCGATGTTGTTATCAGCGTGTTCACCACCGTTGATGATGTTCATCATTGGTAATGGCATAGAGTATTGACCTGGAGTACCATTTAGGTCAGCGATGTGTTGATAAAGTGGTACACCTTTCGCTGCAGCTGCTGCTTTAGCTGTTGCTAAAGATACTGCTAGGATTGAGTTAGCACCTAAGTTAGATTTGAAATCAGTACCGTCTAAATCAAGCATGATTTGGTCGATTGCAGCTTGATCTAACGCATCTTTACCAATAACTGCTTTAGCGATTGGTCCATTTACGTTTTCAACAGCTTTAAGTACGCCTTTACCTAAAAAGCGAGATTTGTCACCATCGCGAAGTTCTAACGCTTCACGTGAACCTGTTGATGCACCAGATGGAACGATTGCAAGACCAACGAAACCACCTTCTAAATGAACTTCAGCTTCAACAGTTGGGTTACCACGAGAGTCGATGACTTCACGACCATGTACTTTAACGATTTTTGCCATGTTATTTTCCTCTATATGACAGATATATACCTAATGTAAACATAAATTATTTTTGCTGCTGATCTTGATAATCTTTGGCAGCTTTAACAAAACTACTAAATAATGGATGTCCATCACGTGGAGTTGATGTAAATTCTGGATGGAACTGACATGCAACAAACCAAGGATGGTCTGGAATTTCAATAATTTCCACTAATTTTTTATCAGTTGATAACCCTGTCACTTTTAAGCCAGCCTTGACAACTTCTGGTAATAAGTTGTTATTGACTTCGTAACGGTGACGGTGACGTTCGGTTATCGACTCTTTTTTATACATTTGAGCGACTAATGAATTTGGCTCTAAATGACAGATTTGCGAACCTAAACGCATGGTGCCACCTAAGTCGCTATTTTCATTACGTTGAACCACATTACCAGACTCATCACTCCATTCAGTGATTAATCCAATAACAGGGCTTGCACAATCTTTTACAAACTCTGTAGAGTTGGCATCTTTAATACCCGCTACATTACGTGCATACTCTATCATAGCAACTTGCATTCCAAGGCAAATTCCTAAATAAGGTATTTTGTTTTCACGTGCATAGCGCGCAGCAATAATTTTACCTTCAACGCCACGATAACCAAATCCACCCGGTATTAAAATCGCATCTAAGCCTGCAAGTAAATCGGTACCGCGTGATTCGAGGTCTTCTGAATCAATATAACGAATATGAACAGTTAAACGGTTTTTTAATCCACCGTGTTTTAACGCTTCATTTACTGATTTATATGCATCAGGTAATTCGATGTATTTACCTACCATGCCAATTGTGACTTCACCTACTGGATTAGCTTCTTCATAGATGACTTGTTCCCATTCAGATAGATCGGCTTCCTTACATTCGAGATGGAAACGATTGCACACGTAGGTATCTAAATTTTGTGATTTCAATAATGCTGGAATTTTATAAATCGAATCAACATCTTTAAGTGAAATCACCGCTCGTTCAGGCACATTACAAAATAGTGCAATTTTAGCCCTTTCGTTAGCCGGAATTGCGCGATCTGAACGGCAAATTAGTATGTCAGGTTGAATACCAATTGATAATAACTCTTTAACTGAGTGTTGGGTCGGTTTGGTTTTAACTTCACCTGATGATGCAAGATAAGGCACTAATGTTAAGTGCATAAATAAGGTATGTTCACGACCAACATCAACCGCTAATTGGCGAATTGCTTCTAAGAATGGTAGTGATTCGATATCCCCCACTGTGCCACCCACTTCAACGATAGCAACATCGTAACCTTTGGCACCATCAATAACACGATCTTTAATCGCATTGGTAATATGAGGGATAACTTGGACTGTCGCGCCTAAATAGTCTCCACGACGCTCTTTTCGTAAAACGTCAGAATAAATACGTCCAGTTGTAAAATTGTTTTTTCGGCTCATTTTGGTGCGAATAAAACGCTCATAATGACCCAAATCGAGATCGGTTTCGGCACCGTCTTTAGTCACAAAAACTTCACCATGTTGAATTGGGCTCATTGTTCCCGGATCGACGTTGATGTAGGGATCAAGTTTTAGCATGGTGACTTTTAAATTGCGGGCTTCTAAAATTGCAGCTAATGAGGCTGCGGCAATGCCTTTACCTAAAGAAGAAACGACACCGCCTGTAACAAAAATATAATTCGTGACCATTAATACCAGACCATTATTAATTTAATTGAACAATATCACATTAGTTTAAATGATAAAACCCATGCAATATATGATGAATCAGACGGGAAATTAGTATAACAGAATATGGTTTCTCTCACAATTGAATAATTGAGTTTAATTACTCAGTTTGTTTACTAACTTGGTGTCTATTATTTAATTACTGGTATTAACCACGAACAGTTAATCGTTATATTCAAGAATTTTATCTTGATAATGACTAATAATTTTTTCGAGCCTAAATTGGTTGGCGGCTTTTTTCCATATATAAATAATAGTATTAATTAAGGCGATGAAGATAACAAACAGAAAGACAAAATTGTTGATCAAAATTGGCGATAAAAATAACTGATTTTTATCGATATCATTTCCATAATCAGTTGAAAGTGTTAATTCCGAAATTTCTCCATTATGATAGTTTTCTTTGCTAACTTGATCCGTAATTTTGCTACTATTACCTGATGAAATACCCTTTATTTTATCACATTGAAGGTGTTGAGATTTGATATCTTGCGTATTTTGAATATCACATAAAATACGAGATAGATCCAAATTAACTCGATCCAAAGAGTGGATGGCGGATTGCTTCAAACTTACTTTATCATCAATATTCCACGTAGTGTCTGGTGCGGTTAATTGCTGATACGTAAAATCAAATTTTTCACCCGCATGAGTAAAAAAGAAAATTAAGATAGCCAATATTAATCCCGTAATGGCTAATATAATATTATGATGAACAAGTTTAGGTGCGCCATAATTTTTTACTTCTTCGCTAATCGATAAATATTCACCGCAACTAATCAATTGTTTAGTTTTAAGTTCGACCTGCATATCAATCGGTATATCGGTCTTATTTGGGAGAAACATTTTCCAGTATGCAGGATAGTAAACATCAATGTTCGAATCGATAAAAAATCGGCAATAGCTAGGCTTGTTAAGCCTTATTTCAGCTTTGATATGATTAACATATTCGGTCGGCAATTCTCGTTTTATACGCGATGCTATTAGGGAAAAAATAAAACAGATGATTGAAAAAATAACCAAGGCAATCGACTGAAAATGTTCTAAAGCTAATAAAAATATTACGCCTAAAACAAAAAAAACTGTCATTAATTTGCCAGAATTGCTTCGATCTTGAAGCGCGGTTTCAAATTGATTTTTTTCTCGTTTGCTAAGAATTTCAAAAGGCGTTTTTTTTTCAGATGTCTCTGTTACTAGTTGTGTTAAGGTCTCATTAGATCTTTCTATACTATTCATACGAATAGGTTTAATTTTTCCCGTCTGCCAAAAATCATTGAGTTGTTCCTGTTTACGAGATGGCAGTTTTAAACTAGCTTGCAATAAATCATAACTGTTTATTTTAACAACGATTGCATAACTATTAGTAAAGACAATTTCAACCGTATTGAGAATTTTAGTCTTGGTGATAAATTCCCCTTGATATCGAGCTTCAAAGCCCATAATACCGATATCCATATTATAAGGAAAAAATAACTGAATATTACCTATCTTGTAATAATATTCATAACTGATTTCATCAGTAAATTCTTTTTCAATATAACCTTTAATTGTCGTAACATCAGAATTAATTAGTGAGCTTTCCCATTGATAAGGCGGCGTAATTTTTTCTTTATCATCAAGATAAGGCTGAAGAAAAGTAGCTTCTTCTTCAGTTAGTTGTCGAGTTGCATTTTCACGGATAAAGGTTTCTTTTTTAGTGGGCCTTTTTTTATTTAAATCTTTCTTTACTTGTCGTATCAAGATGATTGAACAAACCATCACGAATACGAAAAAAATAGTGGCTAAAGTGGCTAAAATAGTTAACATAATTTTAAGATCTTTTTATTTAAACTTTATATTAAAACGGTTTATTCAAGATTAATGATAGTACCTAATCTATTTTCATAATATTTTTTAATTTCTTTAATTCGGTGTTGATTAACTTTTTTTATTAACTCTTTTAACACCGTTAATCATCGTGGTTAATGACATGACAATATCAATAAAAACATTGCTAATAGCAAATGGTAAATAATTTCTAAATTTGCTTCGAATTGTGGCTTCCAATGGTGTTTATTCTCGTTGGTAGAGTTTTTTATTAATTAAATCGTCTGAATTTACCTTATCGAGGTTTTTCAAATCATTTTTTTGATCAATTTGCGTGTAATCGCGCTCACCATCATAAATAGTGAGTGACTCAATATCAAAAGCATCTATATTATCGTTGCGTTTTTCATAAAATTTGTCAGCATGCTCTTTTAAATGCCCAAAATCTTTAAATTCATATTCCTCGTTTGGATCATAGTTTTCTTGTGCTGTCTTAATATCGTGATCATTAATGTTAACGACAATCCCATACCGTTTGGTAAATACAATTTCTATAATATTAAATTGATCAATATGCTTATCCATATTATATGGAAAGAACAGCTCTATATCGTCTATTTCATAATAATAGTCAATTTCATCAGTATTTTTGTTAAGACTATGACGACAACAAATCCCTTGAAGTTGTGATACTTTGTTATCAACTAGTGAGGATTGAAATTTATAGGGATAAACCGCCATTTTACTGGTTAAAAACGGTTGTAATAGGTCTAGCTCTTCATCCGTTAGATCTCTTATTGGTTCACGTAGGCTTAAGTGGTCGTTTAAATTATCCATATTTATACTGCGCTCGCCTTTAAAAAGAATAAAGCTAACCATTCCAAAAATTAAAATGCCAATTTTTACAAGCGTAAACCAATCCATAGTAATTCCTTAATCCAATAATTCTTTTATTGACAAACAGCGTTTTTAAAAGCGACTTTATTTTTAATCTATTCCTACTCTATTTAGCGAATTTTCCTTTGAATTCGATAAAATCTTTTAAATTATCAATATCCTTAATTTCCAATTTACCAGCAACTTTATGAATAATATCTAAATGAATTAATTCATTAACGGCCCGACGATAGACACGATCGGTAGTGCCAAAACGTTCTGCTTCTAAGTAGTTTTTTTGAAAATTATTAACGGGATGAATATTTAGATGATGCTGATATATATCATAAGCAATGTTATAACAAATTGAATATAAAGTTCTTTTTAAGAAGATATCTAATGTTTCTTGATAATCAAAAGCAATAGCACTAGCAAAAAACAGTGCTAATTTAGGATATTTGAGTAATGATTGATATAATTTATCAATGCTGACGATAGCGACAGTTAGGGCTTCTTCGGCAATGATATCAAATTGACATAAATAGTCGGTAAAAAACTCCATTTCACCAAATATATGCTCATCACAATCTACTGTACCAAGATGGAATCGACGACCATTATTGGCCTGATAGCGTATCGAAATCGTACCATTATAGACAACAACTAAATTATCGACTTTACATCCTTGATGAAAAAGCGTGGTTTTTTCATCGACAATTTTCTTTTCTACAATGCATTGTTCTATAATTGATTCGAGTAATTTATTGTTTTCTTGCCAATGACGGCTAAATCGACCTTTATTTAATGATTTTAATTGCATATCACCGAAGTTTTTAACCACAAAATATATACCCCATCAGAATCGATAACATGTTGATAGTTAATTATCTATCGCGTTATCTCATTCTGAAGAGGCATCATTATAGTCAACAATTGTAATAAAAGCGATATCCTAAGTTAATTTCATTGATTACTTTTTTAGAGCTCTTTTCTTTAAGAACATTGATATAGCCAACATAACGATAATAACGGCATAATATATTGGTATGGTATTCATAATAACTTGAATGTCTAAATAGTTATGCAGTATTGAGCTAATAGCTGGGCTAAACATCGCCCCTGCACTGCCACTGATTAAAATAAATGAAACATTTTTGCTTGATGCATTTTTTACAAAGGTTACACCATAAGCGACAAAGGCATTATATAAAGCAGAGCAGACGAATCCATATCCATAAGTTAAGTAGCCAATGCGATCAAGGCTATCGTTATCACTGTATTCGGTGTTGACGATCATCAATGTCATAATAAAAGCTAATAAAATAATTGAGATAAAAAAGTACTCAATTTTAACTCGCGTAACAATTACTGTAGAAACAAATGCCCCAATTAAAGCTCCTGCCCAATATTGGGTAATGATGATGCCAGCCAATTCAAACGAAATAAAAAATTCTTGGCTAAGATATAACGGGGCCCAAGTTAAGAAAGTATATAACGCTAACATTGCCAAAAATAATCCAATACCAGCAGATAATATCCCAAAATTCCACTCAGATGGCTGAGACTGTTTGACTGTTGGATTACTAATTAAATCGAAATTAGTCAATATAATGATGAATAACATCAATACCGCGACCAACCCAACCATCAAATAGCTACTTGCCCAAGATAAGTCATGCGTTAAAGCGTAGGTAGTAATAAGTGGGAAGATTACACCAGCAATGTTAAAAGTAGCGTCTTGTACGACTAACATTGTACTTTGTATCTTATCTTGCCAAGTTGATACCACAATAGTACCGGCAATGCACAATCCTATTCCGCCACACAAACCAATCAAAGTCATACAAATTTGAAGTATCAAAAGAGAGCTTGTGATATATAAAATAAGTGAACTGGCAATTATAATCGTATAACTAAGCAAGGTGATACGTTTAATCCCAATGATATCGATTAAAAAGAATGCCAAAATGGTGCCTATTAACGCCCCACCATTTAATAAAGAAAAAATGAATGCGACACTGTTTACATCTGCATTAAAACTTTGCGCTATGGGTTCTATTAGCATACCAAACTGACTGGCAAAGCCAGCCATAATAAAATTAGCTAAAAAACTAATAAGAGTGAGCGATAATTTATTTTTCATATTTCCATCCGAGAAACGCAATAAATTAAGAGTTAACAGCCACGTTTAAAGCAAGTTTGATCATATTATTAAATGTCATTTGCCTCTCTTCAGCAGTTGTTTCTTCACCAGTTAAGCAGTGGTCTGAAACGGTTAAAATTGCTAACGATTCGACATTGAATTGTTGAGCAATTCCATATAGACCAGCCACTTCCATATCGATACCTAACACCCCTGATTTTTCGAGTGTACTTATTAATGTTTCGTCAGGATCATAATAAAGATCACCACTAAATACATTTCCTACTTTAACCGGTAAATTCATGTTATTAGCCATTTCATAAGCTCGATGTAATAAGGAAAATGTCGCTGATGTAGCAATGTTATAACCATTTGCTCTTTTTTGATTTGTCATCGAATCGGTTCCTGCTGCTACAGCTAAAATAACATCTCGCATTTTAACGCTTTGCTGTGTGGCACCTAAAGAACCTACTCGAATAATCCGTTTAACATTAAAGTCATTAATCAGTTCATGTGCGTAAAGGGTTATTGATGGTATTCCCATTCCGTGCCCCATTACTGACACGGCTTTTCCTTGATATAAACCAGTATATCCAAGCATATTACGTACATTACAAACCTCTTTAGCGTCGGTTAAGTAATTTTCTGCAATAAATTTCGCCCGTAAAGGATCACCTGGCATGATAACGGTTTGTGCAAAGTCGTTGGGATTAGCATTGATATGTGCGGTCATAATATTTCCTAAATAATTAGTGATTTGAATTAATTATAATAAGGAAATTTTTCAGTTAACTAGGACATAAGTCCGAAGCCAATGTTCTATGCCACATTTTTAGAAATTAATTTGGAAATAAATGACTATTGATAAAAAAAGCGCTTAATGCGCCGTTAGATTTAAATTTTCTCGTCTTTAATCTGCCAATTTTTTTTAAAAAAAATCTCAATAATGGTAAAAATCAACTTAAAGTAGACGATAAGTATAGATATTTTTAATTTTAAAGTTACGAATTCGATTCACAATGGGTTTCAATAACAACATAATACCGTTAAAAACGGTGGCTGAAGCGAAAAGCAAAAATAACAGCAGGTTTACACAAATTGGTAATAGATTTTCGCTTATATCTTTTTGGTATAACTCTTGCGTATTTATGGTTAATGTTGAAATGGTATGATTAGCGTCATAATCAACATTCGAAACGAATCCCGACACCGTGACATGATCTGCATGAACGATAGATTGTGGATCTTCACTCTCATCCGATTGAGAAGTTGTATTTTCTTTTAAACCATGTAGAAGAAAATAGCTTGAGGAACTGGCTAAATGAAAAGAGGTATCGGCACTTTGAATTAATGCTTCAATACATCTATCGGCTTTATTTTTAACAGGTACTTCACATGACACATCTAAAAAATTTAATTTCACTACATCACCCGACTTGATGTCGCTAGTAACTAATTTTGATGGATCATCAAAAAACCAAATTTTAGAATCGTGATTGTATTGATGATAAGCAAATAAGAAATTGTCACTCACCTTTGCTTGATTATTGATAGCATAAAGGTAGAACATGCCAGCTAAAAAAAGCCATAGATTACGTCCCCAAAATTTTGGTGGCCCAAATTGTTCAACCTCTTTATTAACCGACATATCGTAGCCATAACGGACAATTTTTTTACTCTCAACATCAACATCTAAATCAACATCAAAAGCGCTATTTTCAGGGATAAATGATTGCCAATTTTTGGAATACTTTAATTTCAAACCATGGCCAATTATAATCTCATTAGATTTAACAATTTTTTTATCTATTTTTCCTTTTATTTGATTAATAAATCGCACTTTAGCTTTATTTTTTGGTTTACGAAAATAAAAGTAAATAGCAACCAGCAAATTCACTGCAAACCAAAACAGATCGTTTAATTCTTTTGTGTCCCAAAAACGATTAAAATAGCTTACGACAAAAGAACAAAAAAATACCGTTAGTATTCCTTTATTTAATTTGTTACGGGAAGCTGATTCTTGAGATGTTTCTTTTCGAACTGATAAAATTTCGTAACCCAATTTTTTACTGAGTTTAGCGTTTGGCCTTACTGTATGAATAGCATTTTCATCGAAGTTTTCGTCTTTGGAGTATTTTGAAACGCCGCTCTGCCAATATACCGAACTCTGTTTATCATTTTTTTCATCAGCCAAATAGGTCGCATATAATGCTGAACCTATTTGGTGATCATTGACCTTAACAGCAATAGCGAAATTTTGCGTAAGCGCAATTTCAACTTCGCTATAATCAGTAAGGTAACGATCCATATTGAAAGGAAATACAACATCAATATTTTGGATTTTATAGGAACAAGTGTTTTCGGTATGCGAAAATTTAGTTTGTTTGACACAACTACCGGATATTAACATCACTTCTCGAGAAACTAATGATGACTTTTTTTTCCCAGAAGATTGGTTCATCGATAAATAGGTTTCTAAACCATCTCTTTCCTGTTTAGTTAACATTCTAAAAGGTTTGAGGTCAGTAAAACTACCGGCTATTAGCTTATTTTTATATTTATTTATTCTAAATTTTTTTATTGGATAAGAAATAATAGAATAAATAAATGAAATAATTAATTGAATTATCGTCAAAAAAACAATAAATGGCATTAAAACTTATTCCTTATAAGTCTTATTTTATAATAAAGTAAAAATTTAACTTTTAATTATAAAATTAATGATTGACTGTTTTTTCACTCCGGGATAGACCGATAATTCCAGAACGCACAATTTCAACAATATTACACGTTTCACGAATTGAGGCTAAAAACGAGTCTAACTTTTCGCTCGTTCCTGATAACTGTACAATATAATGAGTAGCAGTTACATCGACTATCGAGCCTCGAAAAATATCAGCACAGCGTTTTACTTCATCACGCGCATCAGAACCTTTCGCCGCCACTTTAACCAGCATGATTTCACGCTCAACGTGAGGGCCTTCGGTTAAATCATTCACCCGATAAACATTGACCAGCTTATGCAGTTGTTTTTGGATCTGCTCAATGACATGCTCATCCCCCGTTGTTTGAATCGTCATACGACTCATGGTTGGATCTTCGGTTTGTGCAGTAGTAATCGATTCAATGTTGAATCCACGTTGTGAAAATAAACCAATGATTCGTGACAAAGCACCCGGTTCGTTTTCTGTTAAAATTGATAGTATATAACGCATTAGGTTCTCTCCGTTTTACTTAGCCACATTTCATTCATTGCTCCACCACGAATTTGCATTGGATAAACATGTTCCGTAGCATCCGTCATGACATCAATAAAGACTAAACGATTTTTTATCGAAAGCGCTTCTTTCAGTTTCGGTTCCAGATCTTCACGTTTATCAATCCTCATACCTACATGACCATAAGCTTCGGCAATTTTTGCAAAATCGGGGAGTGACTCCATATAAGATGAAGAGTGACGACCTGCATAAATCATATCTTGCCACTGTTTAACCATCCCTAAAAAGCGATTGTTAAGATTTAATACAATCACTGGCAAACCATATTGCAATGCGGTTGACAGCTCTTGAATATTCATCTGAATACTTCCATCACCAGTCACACAAACTACATGTTTTTTAGGAAACGCAAGTTTAACACCTAATGCCGCTGGCAAACCAAATCCCATAGTACCCAGTCCACCAGAAGTAATAAAGTGACGCGGTTTGTCAAATGGGTAATAAAGCGCCGTAAACATTTGATGTTGACCTACATCGGTAGCAATATATGCGTCACCTTTGGTTAATTTATATAAAACTTCAATGGCTTCTTGTGGTTTAATGCTTTTACCTTTGTGGCTGTATGCTAAACATTTGCGCGCACGCCAATGATCAATTTGCTTCCACCAATCGATTAGCGCATCTAAATCACGATCAACATTAATTTCATTGAGTTGAGTTAACATTGTCTCAAGTACTTTTTTAGCATCGCCAACTACCGGAATTGCAGCGAATACTGTTTTAGATATTGACGTTGGATCAATATCAATATGAATAATTTTTGCTTTGGGACAATATTTTTCAACATTATTAGTCGTTCTATCATCAAAGCGAGCACCGACAGCAAAAATCACATCGGCGTTATGCATGGCCATATTCGCTTCATAGACACCATGCATACCAATCATACCTAAATATTTTTTATCAGTTCCTGGAAAAGCACTAATTCCCATTAATGTTGAGGCAACAGGAAGATTTAATTTATCGGCTAAAGATTTAACCGCGTCGCTAGCATTGGCACTAATTACACCGCCACCAATATAAAGAACAGGTTTTTTAGCTGATAATAATGTAGTTAATGCTTTTTTGATTTGTCCTTTATGCCCTTGAATGGTTGGATTGTAAGAGCGCATTGAGACTGATTGTGGATAGCTATAGTTATATTTATTTGCCGGATTAACAATATCTTTTGGCAAATCAATCACAACTGGACCTGGCCTCCCTGTTGAGGCAATATAAAATGCTTTTTTTATCGTTTCTGGAATATCTTTGCTATCTTTTATTAAAAAGCTATGTTTAACAATCGGGCGAGAGATCCCAACCATATCACACTCTTGGAAAGCATCATTACCAATTAAATTACTGGCGACTTGACCTGATAAGATAACTAAAGGCACAGAATCCATATAAGCAGTAGCAATACCGGTAATAGTATTCGTTGCGCCAGGACCAGAGGTAACCAAAACGACACCGACATCACCAGTTGATCTGGCATAACCATCAGCCATATGGACAGCAGCTTGTTCATGACGGACTAAAATATGCTCAATTCCACCTAGGGTATGAATCGCATCATAAATATCTAGAACACTGCCTCCTGGGTAACCAAAAATTTGCTTAACTCCCTGATCAATCAAGGATTGAATGACCATTTCTGCGCCTGACAGTTTTGCCATGGTTGTTGCCTCCATTTATAACTAATTTGTCATTTTTCCCCATTTTGCATGAACTAATACAGAAAATCAATAAAGTCAACAATATAAGTTAACTTATTCTCAATTTTGGGTACTAGTACTCATTTTTGAAAGAAATAACTTGTAAAAGTTTATTTTATCTATTTTAATGCAATAATAGTGAGAAATTAATCGATCGACTAATTGATTAATTTTGAATTATTAAAGGCGTTTTCGCTTTTGTTTACGCTCTTTTATATATCTATATTAGGGCTCATTATAATTAAAAGGTGTTTTTAATGGCCAATTCTTATTACAAACAAACCTCCCTATCTGATTGGCAATTAGTCAAAGTATCAGGTATGGATAACCGTACATTTTTACAGGGACAAGTAACAGCTGACCTTAGTCGTATTAACGAAAACTCAGCATCATTCGCAGCACATTGTGATGCAAAAGGACGTATGTGGAGTAATTTTATATTATTCCAACGAGGTGAAGATATATTCTATATCTTACGTAAAAGTGTTGCCGAAAGACAAATTAGTGAATTGAAAAAAACGGCAGTTTTTTCTAAAGTAACTATAGAGCCCGTTCTGGATTTAAATCTAGTCGGATTGGAAGATGATGCAATAGATCCTTCTGTGATTTCAGCATTGGGCGATCACAATTGTATTACTATTGGTGGTGTGACTTATATTAAACTCACATCGCCTAAATTGCG
The DNA here is from genome assembly GCF_026536805.1 of Gilliamella sp. B3482. Taxonomy (NCBI): domain Bacteria; kingdom Pseudomonadati; phylum Pseudomonadota; class Gammaproteobacteria; order Orbales; family Orbaceae; genus Gilliamella; species Gilliamella sp. B3482. The sequence goes on from NZ_JAFNNL010000006.1 coordinate 147,541, forward strand.
AGTGATAAAAGTATCGTCTGAACCATTACCTACTGATTTACAGCCATCTGATCACTGGTTACAACTTGAATTAGAAGCTGGTCACGCTATTATCGATGCTCCTAATATTGAAAGTCTGCTTCCTCAAGCTTGTAATTTACAACATTTTAAAGCAATAAGCTTTGATAAAGGTTGTTATTGTGGGCAAGAAATGGTAGCTAGAGCGCAATTCCGAGGTGCAAATAATCGCGGGCTTTATCTATTAAAAGGTCATAGTAAAGCATTACCGGAAATCGGTGATAAACTTGAATATGAACTTGAAGGAAACTGGCGTGAAGGTGGTCAGATCTTAGCGGCATTAAAAGTTGGGCAAAATGATGAAGTTTATGCTCAAATAGTGTTAGCAAATGGTTTTGATAGTGAAACAAAATTCAGAGTCAAAGGCCAACCTGATAGTGAATTAAAGTTATAATTTAATATCGATCAAGCAGGAATAGTTTTATAATTATTCCTGCTTTTCAATGTATTAATTTCCTAACTCTTGATGAACAATTTCAACAAAATATTCTGCACCAGTTGTTAAGATCTCATCATTAAAATTATACGACGGGTTATGAAGATTCGCGCCATCTCCCGCACCAATTTTGATATAAACGCCCGGCACTTTTTGCAACATAAAAGCAAAATCTTCTGACCCCATTGTTGGTGGTGAATCAATCACAATCTTATCGTTACCCACAAGTTTTTGGGCAACTTTAATTGCTATATCCGCCTGTTTAGCATGATTGATAGTTGCTGGGTAACGGCGTTGATAATTAACTTCGGCTTTTGTACAAAACGTTAAAGCGGTTCCAGTTGAAATATGTTTGATTCTTTCTTCTGCTAAATCTTGATCTTCAGCACTCAATGCCCTAACTGTTCCACGAATCACCGCATGTTGTGGAAGCACATTCCAAGTATCGCCACTATGAATCTGTGTCACACTAATAACCAACGAATCAGTTGGATTTAAATTACGGCTGACAATTGTTTGCAAGCTATTGACAATATTGGTAGCGGTTAAAATGGTATCTCTACCTAAATGTGGTGCAGCAGCATGTGAACCAACACCAGTAATTTTAATTTCAAAAACATCATAAGATGCCATGACTGGACCATGATTAATTAAAAAATGGTTCAACGCAAAATTAGGTTGATTATGCATACCATAAACAGCTTCGATAGAAAATTTTTCAAATAGACCATTTTCCACCATCACTCGTCCTCCGCCTTCGTTTTCTTCAGCGGGTTGGAAGATCACTATTACCGTACCGGAAAAATTACGATTCGCACTTAAATATTTTGCTGCGCCTAACAATGTTGCAGTATGACCATCATGCCCACAAGCATGCATTTTACCGGGGATTTTTGAACAGTAGCCAATTTTGTTTTCTTCAACGATATCCAACGCATCAATATCTGCACGTAAAGCAATAGTACGACCTTTATTCTTACCATGAATAACCCCTACTACACCAGTTGGCGCAAAATCGGTATACAGTTCGGTAATTCCAAACGATTTTAGCTTTTCAATAATAAACTGGGTTGTTTGCTTCTCTTCGAATGCAGTTTCAGGGTGAGAATGAATATGATGACGCCATTCAATCATCTCATCTTTTAATGCAGCAATGCTTTTCGCGGTAGTACTAGTCATTGATTATTCCTTACATTTAGCTATAAATCTGAAAAGACTTTAATCGCACTATAATCTTAATTTGAATAAAGTAAAAATAACTAATTCTTTTATCGTTATCTTTTTTAGTTATAAGCCAAGGAGTGCAAGAATTTATGTGAATACCCAAAGAGATGTAATTAAAAAAACAATCAAGATCACAAACTGAAAATGATTAAATAACCAGATAACAACAGAAAAGGACCAAAGGCGATCATGTCATGCATTGTTTGCTTATATTTTGCCAAAATAAAAAAAAGTATGCCTGACAATGATGCCATAATTAACAATAATGGAATTAATTGATAAGGTAGCCAAGCACCCAAAGCCGCGACAAGCTTAATATCCCCACCACCTAAACCGGCTCGTTTTGTTAGGCAAAAATAACAGACAGCAGGTAATTTAAGCATTAAATAACCACCAAAAACCCCCGTTAAGGCGTCACTGATGGTTAACGAATTTAGATCAAAATAAGCCATCATCAACCCAGCCCACATCAACGGTTGTGTAAAAAAATCAGGCAGTAAAAAATAGCGAAAATCAATCAGTGCTAAAAGCAAAAAATAACTCGCAAGTAGCATTAATAACATACTTTGAAAATTGAGATCTTTGTTCAAATATATTAGTAAAAATAATCCCGCTACAGCCAACTCAAAAATTGGATAGCAAAAAGCGATCTTTTGCTGACAAAAATAACATCGCCTTTTTAATATTAACCATGATAGCACTGGAATTAACTGCCAAGCAGAAAGGGGGTGTTGACAATGTGGGCACGAAGAACGAGGAAACGTGATAGCGACTAAATAATCAAACAAAGATTGTGAAGGCGAATATCGCCAATAAGCAACTTGCAAAAAACTACCGACCGCAAGCCCAACACAAAAAACCAAAACAGCCATTAATGAATCACATCTCCCATTTGAAATACGGGTAAGTACATCGAGATCACTAATCCTCCAATTATCAATGCTAAAAATAACATCAAAATCGGCTCAAATGCTTTGACTAAATTATCGGTTAAGGTTTGATTTTGTTGTCGATAGTAGAGGGACAAGTTATTAAGCATAACATCTAATGATCCTGACTCTTCGCCAGCATGAACTAGCTGTACACAAAGTTTAGGAAAATAGGACGATAGCATTTGACTAAAGGCATTACCTTGTTCAATACCGTTAATTATTTTATTGATAATGTCACGATAGTAACTATTTCCTGTAGTATTTGCCGAAGCACTAAGTCCTGTTAGTAATGGAATACCTGCTTGCTGAGTGGTTGCTAATGTGTGGAAAATCTGCATTAAGCACTGTGATTGAATCACTTGCCCCAATAACGGCAATGCTAATTTTTGCCGATCAATCGTGAGTTGATAGCGGACTTTAAAAAAACGCTGGAATAAAAAGTAACCCAGCGACGGCACTAATAATATGAGTATACCATTTTGCTGAACCTTATTCGCAATATCAATCACTAGCTGGGTAAAATAAGGTAATTGAGCATCAAAACTTTGATAAATGTCGGCGAATTTTGGTAATACAATAAACATCATCACGATAATAACCACTACTGACACTGACAATAAAAAAAGCGGATAACGCATTGCCTTTCTAATCTGTCTTTGTAATTGCAATGATTTTTCAAGATGCGCGGTTAGTTGTTCAAAACTGTGATCGAGTTGTCCGGATAATTCACCAATAGCAATAATTTCACAATAAAGCGCAGGAAATACCGAATGATATTGTTTTAAAACAGAGGACAGTGATTCACCTTTGGCGATTTGCTGACTAATGTCTGATAACAAATACTGCCATTGAGGTTTAGGCTGATCATCAAGAAGTAATCTCAAACTATCAACAATCGATAATCCAGCCTTTAACATAGTGGCTAACTGTTTTGTGATAATTAGCAGATCGCTAGGATTAAAACTTTTTTTAGTAATAATATTTCCGGCACGAATTTTAATCGCGATTTGACCTTGCAATAAAAGCTGTCTTTTCACATCTTGCTTTGATGTGGCAATAATCTTATTTTGATGAAAATTAATGTCATACCAAAAATAGATCCGCTTCATACACTATCACCCAATGACTACTTCACCTAAAACCCGATTTAATTCAGCCAAAGTAGTGATACCTTGTTGTACTAATTTAAAGCCAGCTTGTAGTAATGTGACTCTATTATGGGGTGAGATTGGTTGATTAGTTATAATCTGTTGTTGCACTTCTGGGGTCACCATTAACAGTTCATATACACCTACTCGGCCTAAATAACCACCTACACACTTGTCACACCCCATGGCGATAAAGTGTGGTGAAGGTTGATTATCAATTAGGGTTAGTTCACTAGCAACGACTTTGCAATGTTGGCAAAGCTTTCTCACCAAGCGTTGAGCGATAACCAATTTCAAACTGGACGATAAAAGATAATTTTTGATGCCCATTTGATTTAACCGAACTATTGCTTCAACACTCGAATTAGTATGCAAAGTGGATAATACTAAATGGCCTGTTTGAGCTGCTTGAATGGCAATTTCGGCAGTTTCATGGTCACGAATTTCGCCAATCATCATCACATCTGGATCTTGGCGCAATAAAGCGCGTAATATCACCGAAAAAGTTAGACCGGCTTTATGATTAATCGCAGTTTGATTAATACCTTCTAAAGGTATTTCGATCGGATCTTCAACACAACAAATATTACATTCAGCTTTATTTAGATGCTTTAACGCACTATATAAAGTCATAGTTTTACCACTGCCGGTTGGGCCAGTAACCAAAATCAACCCTTGCGGATAATCTAAAATCTGTTTAAGTGTGAGAAGATCTTGTTCGGTTAATCCTAAATCATTAATGGTTAGCTCAGATTCATGATTATCCATAACCCGCAATACAATCTTTTCACCATTGATCACCGGCAAGGTAGCAATTCGCATTGCATAGTTATTAATTACCAATTGACCATCTTGCGGTAAGCGGTGTTCAGCAATATTTAAATTAGCCATAATTTTTAATCGGGCGGTGATCTGCTTAGCAAGGCTAAGTGGTGGTATTAGCCTATTTTGCAAAACGCCATCAATTCTCATGCGTATTCGATAGTAATTTTGATAAGGCTCGAAATGAATATCAGATGCTCGCTTATCCAGTGCTGATAATAATAGCTTATCGAGACTTTCAACCAATTGATCTTCTTGCATCATAATTTATTAAAATTTAAAAATATCTTCACAAGCAGCTTTTAAACTGTCATCAACAGGATTGGTGACACAGGTACGTGACCAATCTAAATTGCCTAACGATGAGTTCAACTTAGGTGTTAAAGTTGTGGTTAAGTTAGATAACGCGCTCTTACCGACAATAGTAATCACGCCATTAGTAACATTGATCGAAGTAACATAGTTAGTCGATCTTGTCGTGGGCACACCATTTGCTCCAGCATTACATTTATTTAATGCGCCCTGCTCAATAGAACAAATTTCAATCGCTGTTTTATAGGCTGTCATTGATTGAAGCATATCGGTTAAAGCGGCCTTTTTGACATAACTTTGATAGGCTGGCAAACCGATAGCTGTTAAAATGGCGACTACCACAATGGCGATCATTAACTCAAATAAGGTAAATCCAGACTGCTTGTACATAAATTCCTCTAAAGATTAATCAAATGATAGATAGAGTGACTTTATAGCAAACTGAAAAAATGAAATAATAACCAGATAAAAGATTTGGAAGTTAAAATACAAATTGATTACCACAATCAACATTGTATTAATCAAAGTTGTGAACAAGATCGCAATACACACTATTGGAGCCATAATGACCTTGAAAGTGTTAAAAATAGTTGATGGTTGGATAAGCAATATCAAACAGGTCAAATCGCCGTATTATAATGATCGCACTGACCCCATCACATTATTAGTTATTCATAATATTAGCCTGCCACCCAACCAATATGGCGGGCCTTATGTTGAACAACTTTTTACCGGTAAGCTCGATCCGAATCAGCACCCTTATTTTGCCGATATCTATAAACTACAAGTATCAAGTCACCTATTTATAAGACGCGATGGCGAAATTATTCAATTTGTGCCATTTAATAAACGTGCTTGGCATGCAGGTAAATCAGTATTTGAAGGTAAAGAAAACTGCAACGACTTCTCAATTGGCATAGAAATGGAAGGATGTGATACCGACAACTTTACCGAGGCACAATACCAGCAACTTGCCAACGTTACCATACTATTACAACAAACCTACCCAATCAAAAATATAACCGGACATAGTGACATCGCCCCAGATCGCAAAACCGATCCTGGTCCTTATTTTGATTGGAATTATTATCAAACACTGATTAATATGAAAACAATTTCAATACAACTGAACCTAATTAAAGATGAACTGCAAAACCTTAACTTATGGCAACCCTCACCCCCTGAGGCAGAAGCTTTTTTAAGTGAGCAGCCATTTGCACTCGACACCATGCAACCGCATGAATGGTTACAGTGGATCTTTATTCCGCGCATACAGGCGTTAATCGATGCTAAAAGCGAAATACCTAAATTTGCTCTTCACCCATATTTTGAAGAGGCATTCAAACAGCAAGAAATAGAGGTAGATGATTTATTAGCGCTAATTAAACAACTTGATGAATTAACCACCACTCGGTCAACAGATGAATAATCGAAAAGAGAGACAGCCACAACCGTGGCTGTAAAATTGAAAAATTAATTGTTCATTCTGCGGTATTCATTAACCGCTTGTTGATGATTACTATAATTGCTACTAAATGTATGGCCACCAGTACCATTAGCAACAAAGAATAGATAATTCGTTTTAGCTGGATGTGCGGCTGCTTCAAGTGATGCTAAACTTGGCATAGCAATTGGTGTTGGTGGTAGCCCCTCAATCACATAAGTATTATAAGGATTATTGGTATCAGTCAAATCAACACGCCTAATCGTACCCGTATAATTATCCCCTAACCCATAAATAATGGTGGGATCGGTTTGCAACTTCATATTTGCTTTTAAACGATTAACAAAAACCGAAGCAACATTAGCACGTTCAGAGCTTATGCCTGTTTCTTTCTCTATAATCGAGGCAATAATTAGCAACTCATAAGGTGTTTTATAAGGCAGATCTTTATCGCGGTTATCCCACACTTTTTGTAGATTGTTTTTCATAGTCAAATGGGCGCGCTTAAGAATATTAATATCTAAACTATCTGCGGTATATTGATAGGTATCGGGTGATAACCAACCTTCCAATTTTCCATCATCAATGCCCAATATCTTCGCAATCTCATCATGTGACTTTCCGGTTAATGTTTGTTTAATATAAGGCGTATTACTAAGCACATTTAACCAATCCTTAGCACGCTTACCTTCAACAAATTGCACAAAAAAACTGCTCTCTTTACCCGATACCAACAACTTTAAAAACTCCTCAACCGTCATATGAGGATGCAATTGATAAGTTCCTGCTTTAATCGAGCTTAAAGAAGGATCGAGTTTATACAAATAAGGCAACAAATACGCTTGTTGCATTAAATCACTCGCCTTAACTTGCTCAACTAATTGATGCAAAGAGGTGCCTTTTTTCAATACAAACATCTGATTATCATCAGTGACATTCATATGTTGCTTAGAAAATTGCTGTAAATAATAATAACCAATAGCTAACGAGCCACCGACGAGCAAAACTACCGTCAGTAACGTATACAAAATAAATTTTTTAATCATAACCTAGTCTTTATAACGAATTTTTGCGCGTGAAGTTAAGCGCGTTAATAACTCATAAGCACTCATTCCCGTGTGCTTAGCGATTTGTTCAACCGGCAACTCCTTGCCCCAAAAAATGACTTCGTCACCGGGTTTATCCTGGCAGTGTTGTCCTAAATTGACCACAATCATATCCATAGAAACACGGCCAACAATCGGTACCAAGCGACCATTAATACTCACGGGTGTATTTTCTGGAATATCGCGCGGATAACCATCACCATATCCCATCGCCACAACCCCTAGTACAGTGTCACTTTCACTTGTCCAAGTTTGACCATAACCAACTGATTGTCCTTTTTCGTGCTTACGTACTGCGATTAATTCAGATTTGAGCGTCATAGCGGGTTGTAAATCAGCGACTGCATCAGAAAATGGCGAAACCCCATATAACGCAATACCAACTCGAATCATATCAAGATGAGAATCAGGCCAAGCAAGCAAACCACCTGATGCTGCAATCGATTGTTGACAGCCATTAACCGAACGAGCAAATTCATTAAAACGTGCTATTTGGGTATTGGTTTGTGAAGAACCTAACTCATCTGCACTACTAAAATGGCTAATAATATTGATCGGCTGGCGAACAGCTTTACAGCTAGCTAAACGATTAAACTCGTTTATTGCTTCATCAAAATGAAAACCTAAACGGTGCATACCAGTGTCAATCTTAAACCAAACTGTGATCTCATTTGCAAAAGGGATCGTATTTAAAACATCGATTTGCCAACTTGAATGGATAACTGGTTGCAAATTAAAATCAAGCAAATCGTTAATGTCATCATGCGGAAAAAAACCTTCCAAAAGCACGATAGGACCACGAATACCAACTTGACGCAAAGCTATTGCTTCTGAAACTCGTGCAACACCAAAACAATCAACTTTACCATCCAACAACTGAGCAACCCCTTCCATGCCATGGCCATAAGCATTCGCTTTAACCACTGCCATTAAAGTACAGTTTGGAGATTTTTGTTTAAAAAATTCAACATTGTGTAAAATTGATTTACGATTAACTTCTACAACAGCAATAGACATTTTGCATAACCTAACTTATATATTGAATGGTTATTGTAAAATTTGTTATCGATAATCACAAATAAAAAATCGGCAATTTGCGTGATTTTGTTGTTAAAAATGTGACAAAGTTAAAAAATCCACACTTATCCTCGCAATTAATACAATTCGAATTAATTTAATTATTTACATCAATAATAATAATGATTATCATTTGCGTTTTATATCAATACAACGTTATACAAAAGAGACAAAGAGAAGTTTTATGACCCCAAAATTACATTATATTGCAATATTAACTATCTGTTTTTGTGCAGATAGTTATGCAGAAGAAAAAAAAGGCAATCCACAAGATACCATTATCGTTACCGCTGATCGGAATGAAAAGACAGTATGGGATAGCTCAGTATCTGTTAATGCAGTCAACCGTGACGAGATTGAAAAACTCAATGGCGATTCTGTGGTTGAAGCACTGCGTGATATTCCAGGCGTTGAAATTACCGATAACGCACTAGCAGGACGCAAACAAATCATGATTCGTGGTGAAGCCCCTTCCCGTATTTTAATGTTAATTGATGGTCAAGAAGTGACTTATCATCGTTCCGGACACGGTTCAAGTGCTGGTGTATTAATCGACATGGAATCAGTTGAACGCATCGAAGTGATTAAAGGGCCTCACTCAGTATTATATGGCTCGCAAGCGATTGGTGGCGTCGTTAACTTTATAACCCGTAAAGGAAGTAAAGATGGAAAACCACTAGCCGGAGATGCCAAATTAATCTATAACCAATCGACCAATGGCTTTACCGAAATGGGCACGGTAAACGGCACGATTGATGAAATATTTGATTACCGAATCAGTGGAACCTACTCTGAAAACAATGATCGCAAAGCGTATCAAGGCAAACTGCATAATACCGATTTTGATAATAACAGCATAAGCTCATGGTTTGGTCTCAACCTTGATAAACACAAATTTGGTATATCATTAGATCGTTATAAACTGAATACCAAAACCTACACCGATGATAACTCACCAGAAATAAAAGAATTTTGGGTAAACATTCCACTACTAAAACGTGAAAAAGTGGGGTTCTTTTATGATTATGACGTCGATGCAGGTTTCTTAAAAAAACTGCATTATGATGCTTACGCCCAAAAACTAAATCGTCAATTTAGAAACCATGTCGTAGTATCACCTAGACCGATAATGAAAGTAACGACCAACACGGCCACCAATGACGAACAAAAAACCTATGGCATGACATTCCAATCAGACATGCAACCACATAAAGATATGACATTAATTGCTGGTGTACAGTATCAACAAGATAATGTTGACCAAGACTCACATAATGTCGTGATATCAAAAATGCCTGCACCACCAGCTAGTTATACCCAACATAAATACCTAACTAACAAATGGCAACAATCGAGTATCGCACTATTTGGGCAAAATGATTGGGCAATAACCGATGATATCTCTTGGAATCTTGGTGCTCGTAAATATTGGGTCGAATCAAAACTAAAAAACGGCAATACCACCATAAATAAAATCCCGGTTATGGGATCGGCAACAACCAGCCACAGTATCGATCGAAAAAAGAAAACTCATGATAACAACTTTGTTGTATCGTCAGGATTAACCTACTCAGGTTTTAAAAACACCCAACTAAGAGCCTCGTTTGCACAAGGTTATGTTTACCCAACCCTTGCACATCTTTATGCCGTCACCTCGGCTGCTTCGCAAACGATTTATGGAAACTCGCATCTAAAAGCTGAAAAATCCAACAACTACGAAATTGGTTTACGTTATAACAATAACAAATTATTAGTTGATGGGGCGATCTACTTCTCGGATGCAAAAGACTATATCACTCAAATGAACTGTAATGGCTCATCGATTTGTAGTGGCGCATCCGGACGTTCTATTACTTATTATGGCAATGCCAACAAAGCCAAAACCCATGGCTTAGAATTAAGTGTTGAATACCTAGACCTTCCGGTGAATCCTTATCTAAAAGGGAATTACCTAAGCCGTAAAATCGAGACAGATACCTACAGCACTCGTGACACCGGCAACCCACGCTTTACAGGGAGTGCAGGGATAAAACATACAGCTTATTTTGATAAATTTGATATTGATTCAGACCTATTTATGCGATTTGCCACCAACGCAACAAAACGCGGTGATTCATCTGTTTATCACTACAGCGGATGGTCAACATTAAACTTATCAACCACAACCTCATTTGGCGCTAATCGCCAGTACCATATTGGGTTAGACCTCAACAATATCTTAAACAGAAACTACACCACAGCTTACGAATCAATACCAGCAGCTAAATTCCACGCTATCATTAGCGCCAGTATGAAATTCTAAAGCTGCGATATAGCAAGGCAAAAGAATCCCTATGCCTAAAAAAATCCGCCCTAGTTGGGGCGGATGGTTTAAGAGTTAGACACTATAAAATTGCTTGTTATCGCTCGATTACGTTGAATTTTCGATTCTTTAGTGAATATAATTATTTTTTCACCCAAGTAATGATGCTAAGGTAAAGTACAAATCCCTTCCAAAATGCTTTCATAGCCAGTATAAAACCAATGTATATGACCATCCTCAGGGTAAACAACATACCGATTATCGCTGCCAGGAGCTATAACATTGGTCCAGAACCTGGTAACACCAAAGTCGGCTTTTTCATATTTGTTTAGATTACCCCACTCCGCAATAAAGCTGGCACCAATTCTACGCTGATAATGATTATCAGGTGAGGAAGGTGTAGCAGCAGTCACTCCATAATATTTTGCATTAGTTAAATCTTTAACCATAGGCATACGGTAACCAATTTTATTACACCAAGAATCCATATTAGAATAGGTATAAAAACCTTTACCTCGGTTGACAAACCATTGTTTTATCTCAAATCCATACTTGACAGCTTTCTTACCATTATGGACATAATGACCTATTAACTCGAAAGTCTGCGGCAAAGTAGGCTTAGCAATAAGACCAGGATTGTTAGAATTCCATTGGGATGCCTTCGCAACTGGACCGGTTAAGGTAACCCGTACGCTTGTCGGTGTAAAATTGCCCACAGTAGCAGTAATACCTCCCCGAGTGACAGAAGACCAAGCCAATAGCTGACTATTACCAGCAATTTCTAAATCAAAGTACATGTTATTAGCACCCGTAGTCGGAAAGTTTTTACCATAATAATCAGGCCTAGTATCCTGAGTGAAAAAACCCTTATAACGGTTCCAAATAGAAGATGGACCATCGTTATTAGCTACATCTGCAACCGAAACGGGTTTGGCAAAACAAACCTCTGGTTCAGTCTTAGGGTTAGGAGTAACATAATAAGTCACACTACTTGCATTGAAACTACGACTACGTGGAACCCCATAACGTGTGGATAGAGAACCATTCGTACTGGTTAATTTAAGACTATAAGGGGCACCACAAGGCCCTAATGTTCGATCACGTGGTACAGCTCGGCTGTATTTATCGGTGACAGATAAACTTAAAGTACCTGTAGCTATAACGTTTGTATCGCCATCATCATCCTTCCAACCAAGCATATTGAATTCCACTGAATCTTTGTCAACTGGAATAAACATGTGAATGCCACTAACAGGTTGGTTAGCAATAGGCAAGACGATTGGATTTTCAGGAGATGAAGTATTAGTTGAAGGCGTGTATTGCACACCATTGTTAAAAGCAATACTGAGCAAACCATCAGTATCAACTGCAAGCATACTAGCGCCGACATTTTTATAAACAAAATAAGGCGCACTACCCTGAATATGATTTCTTGTTGTCTGTGAAGTTAATGCATGGCTGGAATAAAAAGGTATTAGTAAAAGGCCTAGCGGTAAAAAGATCTGTCGGAGTAATTTAGATCTGAGAGATGATCGGAATGATGATCCAAATGATGATCGAA
>NZ_JAFNNL010000007.1:0-114157 GCF_026536805.1 Gilliamella sp. B3482
CCAACTTCATTATCGTCTGCTTTCGCTGACGCCGTGTCAGTGGATGCGCATTATAGGCACTTCTTTTTTTTTGGCAAGTGAAAAACAGCAATTCATTAATCGTTCGAATAAGCTTTAATCATCTAATACACTAATTCTCTGATATTTATCAAGATTATATTTAGATAATTTTTCCATCAATTTTTTAACTTGTTGGTTACATAATGTGCTCAAGACAATATTGTCTGTTGAAGATTGTGCTGTAACATTCTTTAGATCAAATCGCTCATTAAGTAATGAATAAACTCGAGAAGCGATCGCATTTCCCGAATCAATAAAAGTCGTATTAGGGAAAAGTAGTTTAAGTTCATCTTTAATAAATGGATAATGAGTACAACCAAGCACAATTGTATCAGGAATGACTGGTAGATTGAGCCATGGCTGCATTAGTATCTCAAGTTGCTGCATATCAACAGCAATGCCTTGTAACTTATTCTCTGCTATATAAGCTAATTCAGATAAACCAAGTAATTTAACATTACAATCAGGAGCAAACTCTTTAATTAAATTACTTGTATATGCTCTTTGAATTGTAGCTTTCGTCGCTAATAACCCAATACATTTATTTTTAGTAATTATGCTTGCAGGTTTAATTGCAGGTACAACACCGACAATAGGAAAAGAAAACTTTGAGCGTAAACTAGGTAAACAAATAGTACTTGCGGTATTACATGCAATGACGGCTAAATCAATTGAATATGATTCTATAATTGTATCTATTATATGACTTACTCGTTTAATTAAAAATTCAGAGGATTTGTCACCATAAGGAAACATCTCATTATCAAAGGCATAGATATACCGTAAATAGGGTATTTTATTGTAAATTTCGTTATAAATAGATAACCCACCAATACCCGAATCAAAAACTAATACTGTTGGAGTTTTTTTTACAATATTCATATGCAGTTAACGAAGGTTAAAAAATTAATCGAGCCATATCCTAAATTGATTAAAATTTTATGCAAGCAATTTTGTTTAAGGTAGTACTGGCTTTTTACAGAATAAATCATTAAAATAGACGTCTAGATGGTAAAACTGCCAAACATAAGTATTTCATACGATTATATTTAGAGCATTGCTCTAAATAAGTTAAAGAAGGTAACACATGTCAGAATTTTTATTTACTTCAGAATCTGTATCAGAAGGTCATCCTGATAAAATAGCCGATCAAATATCTGATGCAGTTTTAGATGCTATCTTAGAGCAAGATCCTAAAGCTCGAGTGGCTTGTGAAACTTACGTAAAGACTGGTATGGCATTAGTTGGCGGAGAAATTACAACTTCTGCTTGGGTAGATATTGAAGAATTAACTAGAAAAACGATTAATGATATTGGTTATACCAGCTCAGAAATGGGGTTTGATGCTAATTCTTGTGCTGTTCTAAATGCTATTGGTAAACAATCACCAGATATTAATCAAGGTGTTGATAGGCAGAATCCATTGGAACAAGGTGCTGGTGACCAAGGTATCATGTTTGGTTATGCTACAAACGAAATGCCTAATTTAATGCCTGCAGCAATTAGTTATGCCCATGACCTTATGCAACGCCAAGCTGAAGTGAGAAAAAATGGCACCCTCCCTTGGTTAAGACCTGATGCAAAAAGCCAAGTTACTTTAATTTATCAAAACGGAAAAATCCAAGGTGTTGATACTGTGGTTTTATCAACCCAGCATTCAGAAGGTATTGAACAAAAAGCTCTACATGAAGCCGTCATGGAAGAAATCATTAAACCAACGTTACCGGCGGAATGGCTAACTTCTAGAACGAAATATTTTATCAATCCTACAGGACGTTTTGTAATTGGTGGACCTATGGGAGATTGTGGTTTAACCGGCCGAAAAATTATTGTTGATACCTATGGCGGTGCAGCACGTCATGGTGGTGGTGCGTTTTCTGGAAAAGATCCTTCAAAAGTAGACCGTTCCGCTGCCTACGCAGCAAGATATGTTGCTAAAAATATTGTTGCAGCGGGACTTGCTGATAAATGCGAGCTACAAGTTTCTTATGCAATTGGTGTTGCTAACCCAACATCGATTTATGTCAATACTTTCGGTACTGAAAAAATTGAACATAATAAAATTATATCTTTAATTAAAGAATTTTTTGATTTAAGACCTTACGGATTAATTCAAATGCTAGATCTCATCCAACCAATCTATCAAAAAACTGCAACTTACGGCCATTTTGGTCGAGATATATTCCCTTGGGAAAAAACAGATAAAGCAACCATTCTTAGAGATGCAGCAGGATTATAAACGAATTCCAATTTATCTCCATAATCAAGTATTGGCTTGTTTAAGAACTCACTTAACTCAAGCCAATAATATATTAAATACTAATTATAAAGAACCCAAAGTCAGTTATAAACCTAAAGGTAGTGTTGCTGGATGTGCTTTTTTAACTCGCTGGGAAATTCAGCTCAATAGCATAATGCTTAATGAGAATGGAGAAAAATTTATTAATGAAGTTGTTCCTCATGAATTAGCACATCTCATTACCTTTCAAAAATTTGGAAAAGTAAAACCACATGGACAAGAATGGCAATATATCATGTCTGAAATAATGAAAAAGGAACCTAAAGTTACTCATAATTTTAATATTAAACGTAACGAATATGTCTATATTTGTAATTGCCAAGAACATTATTTATCACCAATACGACATAACAAAATTCGAAAGAATAAAACTAGTTATCAATGCCGTAAATGCGGTACTATACTAAAACTAAAAATATCTATTTAATTTTGAAGTAAAACATGCCTAATTTTGATACACATTTTTACAAAAGTTCCACAATTATTGTGATTTTAAGCTTTTGTTTATATATAGCAGGTAACTTTTTCATTCCATTGTATGGAAAATTGACAGTTAGCTTGGTCGAACATTTACAGTCTCTTTTCTTATTATTTATGTGCTGTTACACATATTTATATGCTAAAAAGGTCAAGAATCATGTAAATCTTTACAAATTTTGGGTTTGGACAATTTTCTGGTGGTTTATGCTTTTTGGCAGAGGAATCAGCTGGGGCCGTGACTTTTTCCCTGAGGTACCCCGTTTCTACTATAAAATAATTGCTGGTATCTTAATTGGAATACCTTTTTTAACAATATTTTTACCGACAATCCGTCAAGAGATAGTTCGCCGTTATAAATTTGAAAAAATTCCTGTCTGGCACATCTTTTTTGCTTTCCTCTTTCTAGGAATTGCTGATATTGCTGAACATCATCGTATTGGTCATCAATTTTTAGTCCTAAGCAACGAAAGAAAAGATCTTATTGAAGAGTTAATGGAAATACCTTGTCTTTTAAGTCTTGCATTAATAACTATTTATATGCAAAAAAATGAACAAGAGAGGTTAAACAAGCCATGTTAAGCTATCGTCATAGCTATCACGCGGGAAATCATGCAGATGTGTTAAAACACATTGTATTGACGTTATGTATTAATGCATTGAAAGAAAAAGAAAAGCCTTTTTTATATTTAGATACACATTCTGGCGCTGGTCGCTATTTACTACAAAGTGAACATGCTGAAAAGACTGGAGAATTTTTATCAGGAATCAATTTAATTTGGCAACAATCTGATACGCCAGAACTACTTAACACCTATTTATCTGTTCTGAAGCGTTATAATCCTTTCGATAATTTAAAATATTATCTAGGCTCACCTTTAATTGCTAAGCAATTACTAAGAGAGCAAGATAAACTTAATCTTACTGAACTTCACCCAACTGACTATTCCTTATTAAGACAAGAATTTAGTAAAGATAAGCGAGCTAAAGTATTTAAAGAAGATGGATTTGCACAACTCAAATCAAAATTACCCCCTGAATCACGACGTGGTATTATTTTGATAGATCCATCATATGAGATAAAAGATGATTATCAAAAAATCCCAAAAGCATTAATTGAAGCATATAAACGTTTTGCAACCGGGGTTTATTTAATTTGGTATCCAGTTGTCTCTAGAACTCAAACACAAAAGATGATTGAGCAAATTATTAATTCAGGTATTAAAAGAATTTCACAATTCGAATTGGCAGTAAAACCCGATAATAATCAGAAGGGAATGACAGCTTCAGGTATGATTGTGATTAATCCACCTTGGAAGTTAAATGAGCAAATGCAAACAATTATGCCTTGGTTAAAAAACATTCTTGATACAGAGAAAACAGGAAATTATCTTATCAAAGAACTTGTTAGTGAATAATTTAATCTATTTTTAAGTTAAAAATGCGAGATTTTCTCGCATTTTTTATTAAAACTTCAAAAATCTCTATTAAGGGAAGAAATGGCAAGCAAAGAGATAAATCCATAATATTAAAGTCAAAAGTAATGAAAGAAAAACAGCCGCGGAGCCATAATCCTTTGCTCGACCAGATAATTCATGTCGCTCACTTCCAATTCTATCAACCACACATTCAATAGCACTATTAATGAGTTCAACTATCATCACAAAGCCTATTGAACCAACTAATAAAATTCGCTCATAAATAGAAAAATCAATAAGCATTACAATAACATAAGCAAGAATTAACAAAATTAATTCTTGTCGGAACGCTGCTTCATTTATGATAGCTGATTTAAATCCCTTTAATGAGTACTTCGTCGCATTGATAATACGTTGTAGTCCTGTTGCTTTTTTCACAATAACTTCCCAAATTTAAAATTATCTTACATAGCCATAATTCATCAGACGCTGGAACCTTCTTTCAAGAAGCACAGGCAACTCCAAACTACCTAATTCATCAAGATCAGATAATAATTGCTTTTTAAGTGAGGCTGCAACAGCACTATAATCTCGATGAGCGCCACCTAAAGGTTCAGGGATAACTGCATCAATAAGTTTTAGTTTTATCAATTTATCTGCAGTCATATTCATTGCTTCAGCCGCCACTGGTGCTTTATCTGCGCTCTTCCAAAGAATAGACGCACAACCTTCAGGAGAAATAACAGAATAAGTGCTATATTGGAGCATATTAACTTTATCGGCCACACCTATTGCAAGTGCTCCACCAGAACCACCTTCACCAATAACAGTACAAATTGTTGGTACATTTAAACGAGACATTTCACGTAAATTACGAGCAATCGCCTCAGCTTGCCCCCTTTCCTCTGCGCCAATACCAGGATAAGCACCTGGTGTATCAATAAAGGTAATGATAGGTAATTTAAATCGCTCAGCCATTTGCATTAATCTCAATGCTTTACGATAACCTTCAGGAGCAGGCATACCGAAATTACGATAAATTTTTTGTTTAGTTTCACGACCTTTTTGGTGACCAATAACCATAACAGGTCGGTCATCAATACGAGCTATTCCACCAACAATTGCTTTGTCATCTGCGTAAGCTCTGTCACCGGCCAGCTCATCAAAGTCGGTAAAAATTTCATTAATATAGTCCAATGTATAAGGGCGATTAGGATGTCGGGCTAATTGAGCTACATCCCAAGGTGATAAATTTGAAAATATCTTCTTAGTCAACTCACGACTTTTTTGATTCAACTGTTTAATTTCTTTATCTAAATTGATATCCAATTCAACTTGTTGCGAATCAATATTCTTTAAGGAATTAATTTTTGCTTCTAATTCCGCTATCGGCTTTTCAAATTCCAAAAAATTATTCATAACGCTTATGATTGCCTCTTGTATTAATTGTATTTAGTTAAAATACATTACTAAATTTAGTATACTGACTATTTATTAAAATAAAATTAAGTCAATTTTACTATGTAATAATCATTGAAGTCACCAATATTTATTATTAATGAACATCAACATTCCAAATGGCACAGCTAGCTTTTAATAGGTTAACTGCAACCATTAAATAAAAAAATCTGTTTTTTAATTAATCAAATTCAAAGTCCACTCGCTCATTTCCTAATAAAGTTTTCAACTCTATTATTAGCGCATCTTCAGGCACAATCCGCCAAGTTGTACCAAATTGAAGACGTACCACAGAATCTTCTCTATGATAATAGAGATTAATCGGGACACTACCATGTCGATAAGGTTCTATAATTTGTTGTAATCGCTGTAAAATTGGACGGTTAACTTCAGCGTCAGATAAGGTTAAAGATAATCCTTTAACATACTTAGCCCTAGCATCTTTTAAGTCGACAATATCGCGAACCGACATCTTAAATCCGCCATTAAAATCATCATGACTAACTTGACCTGAAACGATTAAAATTTTATCTTTCACTAACAAATGACCAAACTTTTCCAATGCGTCAGAAAAAAGCAAGCCATCAATTCGTCCAGATCTATCGTCTAAAGTGAATAATCCAATCTTATTACCTTTTTTAGTTATTCGAACTCTGGCATCAACAACAATACCGGCAAATGTTGCCATTTTCCCCCATCCAGTTGGAGCCGCTTCACTTATTCTAACTCCACCAGAATATCGATTAAGTTCTTTTAAATATTGCGTAACTGGATGGCCGGTTAAATATAAACCTAAGGCTTCTCGTTCACCTTCAAGTAATACTTGTTCGGGTAATTCAGGAACAGCAGCATAAGCATTTTCAACTTGTTCTGGCTCCTCAGCTAATACACCAAACATATCTTCTTGCCCAATGGTTTGAGCTCTAGCATACTGATCTGCTGCTTGCATGGCGTCATTGATACTATGCAAAATAGCCGCTCTATGAGGACCTAATTTATCAAAAGCCCCAGCCATAGTTAATTTCTCTAACACGCGCCGATTGATTTTCTTCATATCTGTTCGAGCACAAAGCTCAAAGATATTTTTAAAATAACCACCACTATTACGTGCTTCGACAATAGCCTCAATTGGGCCCTCACCAACGCCTTTTATTGCACCAATACCATATACAATTTCGCCTTTATCATTCACATGGAAATGATAAAGACCACTGTTAATATCAGGAGGATTTACTTGCAGCCCCATTCTTAAACACTCATCAACAAGACCCACAATTTTATCTGTATTATCCATATCAGCAGTCATTACGGCTGCCATAAATTCGGCGGGGTAATGCGTTTTCAACCATAATGTTTGATATGAAACAAGTGCATAAGCAGCTGAGTGAGATTTATTAAAACCATATCCGGCAAACTTCTCAACCAAATCAAAGATATGCATGGAAAGTTCACCATCAACACCTTGTTTTTCAGCTCCTTCTTTGAAGACCGAACGCTGTTTGGCCATCTCTTCTGGTTTTTTCTTACCCATTGCTCTTCGAAGCAAATCGGCGCCACCAAGTGTATAACCCGATAGCGTCTGAGCAATCTGCATAACTTGTTCTTGATATAGGATGATACCATAGGTCGGTTCTAAAATTGGTTTAAGTGATTCATGCTGATGATTTATATCAGGATATGATACCTCCTCCCGACCATGTTTACGGTCAATAAAATTATCTACCATGCCTGATTGCAACGGACCCGGTCGAAATAGCGCAACTAAAGCGATCATATCTTCAAAACAGTCAGGTTTTAAACGTCTGATCAAGTCTTTCATTCCGCGCGATTCCAGTTGGAATACAGCTGTTGTCTCAGCTTTTAATAATAATTGGAATGATTCGTCATCATCAAGTGGTATGCAAGTAATATCAACTGGTGGTTTTCCATCTTTTAATCGGCGCTCATTAATCATTTTAATAGCCCAATCAATAATGGTTAAGGTCCGTAACCCTAAAAAGTCAAATTTAACAAGCCCTGCGTATTCAACGTCATTTTTATCAAACTGTGTTACTGGGTGATGACCTTCGGGATCGCAATAAATAGGAGAAAAATCGGTAATCTTAGTCGGAGATATTACTACACCACCGGCATGTTTACCTGCATTTCGAGTTACCCCTTCTAATTGTCTGGCGATATCAATGAGAGACTTAACTTCTTCGTTGTTATCATAAAGCTCTTGAAGTTGAGGCTCAACTTCAAATGCTTTAGCTAATGTCATACCCGGATCAAGTGGAATTAATTTTGAAATACGATCAACAAATCCATAAGGATGACCAAGAACTCGTCCTACATCGCGAATAACTGCTTTAGCAGCCATTGTACCAAATGTAATAATTTGAGATACTGCATCGCGACCATACATATCAGCAACGTGATCAATAACCATATCACGCTTTTCCATACAAAAATCAACATCGAAATCCGGCATTGAAACCCGTTCTGGGTTTAGAAAACGTTCAAAAAGTAGGTCAAATGCTAATGGATCTAAATCAGTTATCTTTAGAGCATAAGCAACTAAAGAACCGGCTCCTGAACCACGTCCTGGGCCAACAGGAATATCATTATCTTTTGACCATTGAATAAACTCCATGACGATCAAAAAGTACCCAGGAAAGCCCATTTGGTTTATTACGTTTAATTCAGTTTCTAACCGGTCATCATACTCAGAACGTCGCTGTTTTCGAACTTCTGGATCAGGAAAAAGAAACTCAAGCCGCTCTTCTAAACCTTCACGTGATTTATGCACCAAAAAATCTTCGGTTGACATATCACCCGTAGGAAACTGTGGTAAAAAATATTCGCCGAGTCGAATAGTCACATTACATCGTTTAGCTATTTCAACACTATTTTCCAATGCCTCTGGAATATCGGAAAACAATTTGCACATTTCTTGTTCCGATCGTAAGTATTGCTCGGATGAATAGTTTTTCGGCCTACTTGGATCTTCAAGTGTATTACCATCGTGGATAGCTACTCGAATTTCATGCGCTTCAAAATCAGAAGATGATAAGAAGCGCACATCATTAGTCGCCACAACCGGTAAGGAATATTGTTCAGCGAGTTTAATTGCGCTATGAATAAATAACTCTTCATTGGCGCGATTTGTACGGACTAATTCAAAATAGAAATGTTGATTAAAATTTTCTAAATAGTAAGTGATCGCCTCATCAATAATCGCTTGATTATCGCGAATAACACCAATACCAATATCACTTTCACGACCAGCTAATATGATTAAACCTTCTCGATGGATAGTTAGCCATTCTTGATCAACAACAGGCATATCACCAATATAGCCTCGTTGATAAGCTTTTGAAATTAATAAGGTAAGATTTTGATAGCCTGTATTATTAGCGGCTAATATTGTTAATCGATAAATATCATCACTTAGTTGTGAACTTTTAATTGCTAAGTCAGCACCAATAATAGGTTTAATGCCTTTTCCCATGGCTGATCCATAGAACTTAACTAGTCCACAGAGATTGGTAAAATCAGTAATTGCAAAAGCAGGCATTTGCAATTTACTTACTTCATTGACTAAAGCACCTACTTTAGCGATACCATCAACCATTGAAAAATCGCTATGCAAATGAAGATGAATAAACTTAGGTTCGGTCATATTTACCAAAAGTAATTACACAAAAAATTAGCCACAATTATAGCACAAACCAGACGAATATTCTTATTGCTTTATTTATCAAAAAATCGACTAATAAAACAATAAATAAAACTTCCGTTATAAAGAACGGAAGTTAATCAAATTAGTCTTAAAAATTATAAAAAGTTATTTGCGCCGTAAACCTTCAGCATTAGCTGCTTTTATCGCAGCAAATACTGTTTCTGGAGAAATTTCTGCAGGAGAATTATGAATTGATTCACCTTCAGCACAAGCTAAAATTGCCACTTGCATCAAATTATCATCGCTAACATTAGCTAATCCAATTTCTGCTAGCGTAGTTGGCAATCCAACTGACTCACAAAAATGATAAACAGTCTCGATCATTTCAGGATCGCTATCGATTAGCATTAACATAGCAAGCGTACCAAATGCTACTTTTTCACCATGCCAATAATTATGCGTTGCTTCTAATGCTGTAAATCCATTATGAATGGCATGGGCAGCTGAAAGCCCACCACTTTCAAACCCCAATCCGGAAAGAAGTGTATTAGCTTCAATTACATGTTCTAGGGCTGGAGTTACGACTTTTTGTTCACAAGAATTTTTTGCCTGAACACCATAGTTAAGTAATATTTCAAAACAAAATTTTGCTAACGCAAATGCAGTCATTGGACCTGGTCGTCCAGTCATATTCCCAGCTTTTGATTGTCTACAATCTTCGGCCTCAAACCATGTTGCTAAAGCATCTCCCATACCGGCAACTAAAAATCTTACAGGAGCATTAGCGATAACTTTTGAATCAACTAATACTACATCAGGATTTCTGGGTAACACAAAATATCTTTTAAATTCACCAGTTGGCGTATAAATTACTGATAAAGCACTACAAGGCGCATCTGTAGAGGCAAGCGTAGGGACCACAACACAAGGGTAGTTAATAGTTGCTGCAATCGCTTTCGCTGTATCAATAACCTTCCCCCCACCTATACCTACAATCACATCAATATTTTGAGATTTAGCTAACTCAATTATCCTTGCAATCTCTTCATCACTACATTCTCGATTAAATATATCTACGATACTTTCAATATTACCTGATAGTGATTTTTCGATAGTTTTAGATAAATTTTTATGTGCAGATGGACTTTCAAGTAATAATGCTTTTTTTCCAAGCCTTGCTAACTCTTGGCCTAGGCTATTTTCAATTGCATTAAAACCTTGAATGTAACGATTTGGAAAAAGTGCAGTAGTAATCATAATAACAACTCCTAAAAAATAAAAAATCCTGCATAGATAAATCTTATTATTTTAAGAAATATTTCTATCTATATTATTAGATTAAAACATACGCTTTTATCATTAATATACTACTAAATATTTTAAAAAATGAGGTGTATGCCACATTTTTTATTGTGAAATGTATTATTGAAAAATGAAAAAAAGAAATAGTTGCTTCCCATCACCAAATCGTGATGGGAAAAATGGAGATTAAATCTTTTTGAATAAGACTGAACCGTTAGTACCACCAAAGCCAAATGAATTACAAAGTGCATATTCTAAGTTTTTCACTTGACGAGCTGTGTGTGGAACATAATCAAGATCACATCCCTCATCAGGATTATCTAAATTAATTGTTGGAGGAACAGCCTGATCGCGTAATGCAAGTACAGTAAAAATAGACTCAACCGCACCAGCTGCACCTAATAAGTGCCCAATCATTGATTTAGTTGAACTTACCATTACTTTGTTGGCATTTTCTTTAAAAATGCTTTTAACTGCTTGAGTCTCAGCTTTGTCACCAGCAGGAGTTGATGTACCATGAGCATTAATATAACCAATATGTTCAGGTGTTATTCCTGCATCACGAATCGCACATTTCATAGCTAATGCCGCTCCGCTTCCATCCGCTGGAGGTGAAGTCATATGATAAGCATCACCACTCATACCAAAACCAACTACTTCAGCATAAATCTTAGCACCACGTTTTTTAGCATGTTCATATTCTTCTAGGAACATGATACCTGCACCATCACCAAGCACAAAACCATCACGATCTTTATCCCATGGTCGACTTGCAGCTTTTGGGTTGTCATTATTCGTTGACAATGCACGCGCAGCCCCAAAACCACCGATACCAAGAGGAGTACTCGCTTTTTCACCACCACCAGCTAACATCGCATCGGCATCACCATATGCAATCATACGCGCTGCATGACCAATATTATGTACGCCAGAAGAACAAGCGGTAGCAATAGTAATACTTGGACCTTTTAATCCGTAAATAATTGATAAGTGACCAGCGATCATATTTACTATAGTCGATGGTACAAAGAAAGGACTAATTTTACGTGGTCCACCATTAACTAATGCACTATGATTTTCTTCAATTAATCCTAGTCCACCAATACCTGAACCGATAGCACAACCGATTCGCTCTGCATTTTCTTCCGTAATTTCAATACCCGCATCTTGCATTGCTTGCATACCTGCCGCAATACCGTATTGGATGAAATAATCCATTTTACGAGCATCTTTACGTGAAATATTATAATCTTCGCCATCAAAGTTTTTAACCATCGCTGCGAAGCGTGTTGCAAAAGGGGCTGTATCAAAGTGTTCTATAAGTTCTACACCACTTTGACCGGCTAATAAAGCTTGCCAAGTAGAATCAACTGTATTACCTACTGGAGATATCATGCCCATTCCAGTAACAACAACTCTGCGTTTAGACACATTGTCCTCCAGAAAAGGATTGAAATGAAATTTGAATCATTGAAAATTTTTTATGAGTTTTCAAAATTAAATTGGAATCCACTCTATAAAAATAGAGATATAAATACAAACTAGGCGATCATTTGACCGCCTATTATGAAAACTCTGCTAACCTTATTGATTTGCAGTAATATAATCAATTGCTGATTGTACAGTTGTAATTTTTTCAGCTTCTTCATCAGGAATTTCAGTATCAAATTCTTCTTCTAAAGCCATAACTAATTCAACTGTATCAAGAGAGTCAGCGCCAAGATCTTCAACGAAAGAAGATTCATTTTTAACTTCATCCTCTTTAACACCAAGTTGCTCAACAATAATTTTCTTAACTCGCTCTTCAATAGTGCTCATACTCTTTTTTTTCCTATAAATATCGCCGAAAGTGGCGGTGAATGTAAGTTTATAAAATGTTGAAAAAGATGCCAATCATTTTTCAACCCAATTGCTTATTTTTTGTTCAAAACGTGAAATTATTGACTCATTTTACACTATTCTGATCAATTACACCATATACATGCCGCCATTGACATGTAAAGTTTCACCCGTAATATAAGATGCCTCATCAGAAGCAAGAAACGCGACTGCATTAGCAATTTCAGCGGGTTCACCCAAACGCCCTGCTGGCACTTGTGCTAATGTTAACGCCTTTTGTTCATCAGTCAATGCTTCTGTCATATCAGTTGCAATGAACCCTGGTGCTACCACATTAACCGTAATACCTCGAGATGCAACTTCACGAGCTAATGATTTACTAAACCCAATCAATCCAGCTTTTGCAGCCGCATAGTTAGCTTGGCCTGCATTACCCATAGTACCAACAACAGATCCTATAGTAATAATTCTACCATAACGTTTTTTCATCATTGTACGCATTAATGCTTTTGATAAGCGGAATACAGACGTTAAATTAGTATCTAAAATATCTTGCCACTCATCTTCTTTCATTCTCATTAATAAATTATCACGAGTGATACCTGCATTATTAACGAGAATATCAATATCACCAAATTCCGTTTTAATTGTATTAATAACTGATTCAATAGATCCTTCATCGGTCACATTTAGTGCTAAACCTTTACCTTTAGTGCCTAAATATTCACTTATAGCTTGAGCACCTTTTTCGGTTGTTGCAGTTCCAATAACGGTTGCGCCACAAGCAACTAATTTTTCTGCAATTGCCTTCCCGATCCCACGGCTTGCGCCAGTAACTAAAGCAATCTTTCCTGATAGGTTCATAACTACCCCTTTTACCTTCTATTTAGTATTTTCTATCGCAACATCTAATGATGCTTTATCATTAACAGCATAAGCCGATAATGAATCAACGATTCGTTTAGTTAAACCAGTTAAAACTTTGCCTGGTCCGATTTCAACTAACATTGTTACACCTTGTTTTGCCATATCCTCTACTGTTTCAGTCCAACGAACAGGGCTATATAGCTGAGCGATTAATGCTGTTTTGATTTTGTCTGCTGATGTTTCAACTTTAACATCAACATTATTAATTACTGCAAATTTAGGGGCATTGAATGTGATATTATTTAATGCTACCGCTAATTTATCAGCGGCTGGTTTCATCAAAGCACAATGTGAAGGCACGCTAACTGCCAGTGGTAATGCTCGTTTAGCACCAGCCTCTTTACACAGAGCACCTGCTCGTTCAACCGCTTCTTTATTACCCGCAATAACAACTTGACCCGGTGAATTAAAATTAACTGGTGCAACGACTTGGCCTTGAGCCGCTTCGTCACAAGCTTTACGGATCGAATCGTTATCTAAACCAATGATAGCAAACATTGCCCCTGTACCACTTGGTACAGCTTCTTGCATTAGTTTTCCACGTAGCTCAACTAATTTAATTGCATCTTTAAAATCAATTACACCAGCACATACCAATGCTGAGTATTCGCCTAAACTATGGCCTGCCATAAATTCTGGTTGAGCGCCATTAATACTTTGCCAAACACGGTAAATAGCAACAGATGAAGCAAGTAATGCTGGTTGAGTTTGCCAAGTTTTATTTAATTCATCAGCAGGACCATCTTGCACTAAAGCCCATAAATCATAACCTAACACTTGTGAAGCTTCATCAAAAGTTGACTTCACAATTGGATAGTTTTCAGCAAGATCTTTTAACATACCTACAGCTTGTGAGCCTTGTCCTGGAAATACCATTGCAAATTTGGTCATTTTGAAATCCTTGATTACTTAAAATAAGTTATAAATTAAAATTTAACGAGTGCAGAGCCCCAAACGAAACCACCGCCAAAAGCTTCTAACAATATTAACTGCCCTCGTTTAATACGGCCATCTCGCACACCTGCATCTAAAGCGCAAGGTACCGATGCAGCAGAAGTATTACCTTGTTTATCAAGCGTCACAATAACCTTACTCATATCCATATCAAGACGTTTAGCCGTAGCTGAAATAATTCGTAAATTAGCTTGATGAGGAACTAACCAATCTAAATCTGATTTATTAAATGCATTCTCGGATAATAGCTCATCGACTAAATTTGAAAGTTCTTTGACTGCAATTTTAAATACTTCATTGCCATGCATTGTCATATAAACTGGATCATTAAGTGAACGACGATCGACATATGGATATTTTAACAATTCACCATAACGACCATCAGCATGAAGATGAGAAGCAATAATTCCTGGTTCTTGTGAAGCACCCACTACAACAGCTCCTGCACCATCACCAAAAATAATAATTGTCCCGCGATCACTTGGATCAACACCACGAGTTAACATATCTGAGCCAACCACTAAGGCATATTTAATTGCACCACTCTTCACATATTTATCCGCAATATCAAGCGCATAAATAAATCCTGAACAAGCAGCTGATACATCAAATGCAATTACATCACCCAGATCCAATTTGGCCTGTAATTCAGTAGCTGAACTTGGAAAAGCATTAACCGATGTTGCTGTTGCAACAATAATCAAACCAATCTCTTGTTTATCGATTTTCGCCATTTCAATCGCATTAATCGCCGCTTCATAAGCCATACTAGTAACGGTTTCATCGGGTGCAGCAATGCGTCTTTCTTTAATACCAGTACGGGTAGTTATCCATTCATCACTAGTATCGACCATCTTTTCAAGATCGGCATTGGTTCTTATTTGTTTTGGAAGATAGCTTCCTGTTCCTAATATCTTTGTATACATCTAATTATTCGCTCTTAGGTAGTGCAGAAGAAAGACTATTGGCAATCTTCTCAGGTATATTCGTTTCGATAGCTAAAATAGCTTGCTCAATTGCTGCAAAAAATGATTTTTGATTGGCACTACCGTGACTTTTAATCACAATACTTTGAAGTCCAAGTAAACAGGCACCATTATATCGTCCAGGATCTAAATAACCAAAATTTTTTACTATTTTTCGTTGAAGCCATTTACTCAAAAATTTCATAATTAATGAGTTTTGCCCTAATAGCATTTTAAATGATGACATGAAAATTTTGATTAATCCTTCTACTGTTTTGAGCGTCACATTACCAACAAAACCATCACAAACAAGCACATCAGTTTTACCGGTCAACAGCTCATTGCCTTCTAAATAACCGATATAATTAATTTGATCATTGGCTTTCAAAATAGACGCCGCGGCACGAATTTTATCTAGCCCCTTAATATCTTCTTCACCAATATTAAGCAGAGCAACGCGCGGATTTTTAATATGAAGGACTGATTTTGCTAGTATTTCGCCCATTATGGCAAACTGCACTAGCATATCACTATCGCATTCTGCATTAGCACCTAAATCAAGCACAACAGTATTTTGGTTATTTAACGCAGGAATGGTGGCAACTAATGCCGGGCGATCGATACCAGTTAAAGAATGCAACAACAGCTTAGATAGCCCCATCAACGCACCAGTATTACCGGAACTGACGCAAGCCTGAGCCTTACTACTTTTCACTAACTCTAATGCAATCCTCATTGAGGAACCTTGGCTATGCCTAATTGCATATGATGGTTTCATATCGTTAGCGATGATCGCAGTAGATTCAGTTAACATCAAACGACCATTTTCTTGATATTGAGTAACCAGCTTTGCATTTTCTTTAGACAAAAAAAAGCCAACTTCCTTTAAATCACCGACAAGAAAGATAGAAAGGTTTGGATAATGGTGTAATGCTTGAATTGCAGCAGGAACAACAATACGAGGACCGAAGTCCCCGCTCATAGCATCTAACGCAATGGTTAGATTATCCAAAATGTCACCTGAAGATTTCTAGTTACTAAATAATTATTTAGAAATCACTTTACGACCGCGATAATAACCATCAGCGGTTACGTGATGACGTAAATGTGTTTTACCTGATTCATCAACTGAGATATTAGCAACAGTTAATGCATCATGAGAACGACGCATACCACGTTTTGCACGAGTTTTACGATTCTGTTGAACAGCCATGGATTTACCCCTTATTCTTTAAACTAACTAAAATTGCAAATGGATTTGGTTTTTCATTCTCCGCTGGAATTTCACCAAATACCATATCTGCCTCTGACACTTCGCAGTGTTTACTATCATGCACCGGCGCAATTGGTAATGAGAGAATAATTTCGTCCTCAATTAACGCTAATATATCTACTTCACCAAACTCGTTAACTAAAACGGGTTCATAATGTTCCGGTAATGCCTCTGCTTGAGCATCGCTCTTAACAGGGCTGAATTTATTCATCACATGGACTTCAGTGATAAAAGGTTTAAAACAACGCTGACAAATCAACTCAAGCGTCATTTTTGCATCAATGGTGATAACGCAAAGTTTTTGTTCATCATAATCAAAAGATAGATGACATTCGATATCACTTTTTGGACTTTCAATCCTCGTTGCACTTTTTGCTGGATAATATCCAACATAATCAAGTCTTTTTTGTGCTGCTTTAATTGGGTCAATTGTTAATGGTAATTTATTTTGCATAAGATATGCATGTCTACCTTAAAAATTATTAAGTGCAGCTAAAAACCACACAAAGCCATAAGGCGCGCATATTACCTTTAAATCACTGTTTCGTCAATGGGTAAGCACAAGATAATTTGTTTTCATTATTAATTATTCCTTTAATATTTATCATTTTTATTTCCTGACATTAGTATTAGAAAAAAAAGTTGAGGAGCGGGGTTTTTTAATATCCAAAATCGTTATTTATTTGATCATTGAAATTCTATTCACTTAATAGAAATCGCTTTCTCAATTTCAAATTTAAAGCAAATTAATTATGATAGCCGCCCAAAACTGTCTTTTACTATGGCTTGAAAATCATCGAAATTTCGACTATTTAGTAACCGCTTAGTTGATCTTTCTTTAACAAAATTAACCACTAAATTATAGATTCGCATTGCATCTTCATATTCATCTTTACTGATTGCTAATAAGAAAATGACATGCGCAATCTCATTTTTATTCCATTCAATACCTTGAGGAGCCAAAATAGTTGTTACCACTGTCTTTTTAGCCAACAACCCTACTGAATGGGGAATAGCAATATTTTCACCAATTAAGGTTGATACAATATTCTCTCGCTCCACCACCGATGGATGAAAATCTGATCCAACATATCCTGATTTCTCAAGGCGCTGACAAATTATCTGAAACAGTTCATTTTGTGTCATTGGCTTATCAATAATTAGGAAAAACTTTTCATTAAAAAAGCGCTCAATAATATATGGCATTGTGCGATCTACCATAGACAATCGCCCTAATTGTTCAAGTTGATAAGGTGTTGGAAATGGCGCTATTTTTACTATTTGCTTATCTTTTTCGGTCAAGCGAACGGTAGAGACAACAAAATCTTCCTCAATATGAGTTAACTGTTCATATTCTCGATAAGAAAGCGTTCGTTTAATTAAAATATGAGGGAAATCTCGTTTAATCTTTGATTCAATCATACGCAAGGTGGCATTACCTAATTCACTAACGAGTAAAATTTGCACTAATCTTTCATATCCAGCACTATAGTTACGCTCTAATGCGACGCCTATATGAATTGCTAAATAACTAATTTCATCTTCAGTCATTTTAACATCAGTAAATTTATGAATATTCGCTAATGCTGATAAAGTAATATCATAGGCAAAAGGGTAATATTGCTTAATTTCATGTAGTAATGGATTGGAAGTATGAATTTTATACTTGATCCGAGATAGCATCGATGAAATATGGATTAACATATCTTGGCGAAGTTTCATGTCATCTTTCAAATTATAGTGATAAGAATCATTGATATAAGACAAGATATGTTCAAATAACTCTAGACTTTTAGCTTGATTAGGTGATTGCATAATAGTGCGCGACATAATCTGCACACATAAATAATTAAATTCAGCATCTGAAAGTGCACTGCCTAAAAAATAAGAAAAGCCTTCAGAGACCTCTCGTGCAGCTCCAATTACTGTAGAATCAATATGATCCACTTGATAGTCCAATAATTCATGACCTTGCGTAATTCTAGTTATCGAAACTGCACAACAATAGAGCAAATACCCTTGCCCTTCCGAAGTTAATTTCAATTCAAAACGTTCAAACTGGTCTTGTAATAGGCTTTCAAGATACTCTAAATCAATATCAGGCAATATTGCCTGTATTAAACGATTAACATTGATAGTATCGCCCGTTATATGGTGTTGCCATAAAATATCAGTTAAACAAGCTCGGATAGCTGATTCCTCTCCGACTAATCGCATACCAGAATAAGGACGATTATCGAGCGATAAATGGTATTTGTCTAAATACTGCTTAACTTCAATAACATCATTTTGCAATGTATTACGGCTTAAAAACCATTCACCAGCAATATCATCCAATTTTACAGATTTAGATTGTGTTAAAAATGCAATAAGTAAGGCGGAAACACGTTCTTTATTAGTGCGAGGAACCCGTTCAATTTGCTGAACGATGGGTATTGTTGCATAAAGGTTAGAATCAACTATTACAAGGCGATAACCAATATTTTTAATATAATCAACCTGCGCACCATAAGTTTGTAACACATCATTTAAAGCAGAAATATCCGAACGAATAGTTCTTATCGATACTGAAAAACGATTTGCTAGCTCTTTTTGAGGTAGCAATTCATTTTTTATCGTATCAAAAATATAAGCTAATCGTTGATAAGGGAATAGCAATTTAGATGCCATTACTCATCCTGCTAATTTTTGCGTAATAGCTAAAAGTTGTTTAACATCTTCAGTTCTTGTCGCACCAGTTTCTTTATCAATAATTGACGTATAAATATGTGGAATCACTTTTTTTACACCTGCATCTAAAGCAATTTTCAAAATGGCTTCATAATTGTCTAAATCTATTCCCCCTGTAGGTTCTAAATAAAAATCAAATTCAGCACAGCATTTAGCTACATATTCATATTCATTTACATGTTTTAAACCACCCATAGGAAAATATTTTATAGAGCTCCCTCCCATATCTTTTAATAACGCAATAGCGGTTTCAACAGGTACGATTGCAGCGGGTGATTTTGAACTTAATGGTCCGGTTGCGATATTAACTAAGCCCACTTTACCTGTTGGTGATACAAGTCCATTGATTACGGTTTCTTTTTGCCCTAATAAAGCGCGACTTGTTCCTACTCCAGTAAAAACTTGATTGACATGTTGAGGCTGAAGAACGGCTGATATTTCAGACACCATGTTAGATTGATTTGGATCACCCGCGCCAAGGCCAACTGAAATTGCATTATCAATGGCTAAAGCATATTTTTTCATATCAGTGATTGCTTGATCATTATCTGGATAGTTTTTTGATAAGACGCCAACAACAACATAAGTTTGAGCGGCTTCATAAATAGCACGCGCATTATCAATTGAATTGGCTAGTACATTCAAACAAACACGGTCATTAAAATAATTTGGTGTTAATTGCATTATTTTACTCCTTGGATAATTTTTTTAATTTTGTTATAGATAATATCAAGCTGTTCGGCAGTGACACTGCGAACATCTGCATCTACTTTGCCTTCATTGGCCTTATATTCCCTAAAATAGACTGCAACTTCACCTTGCTTCATCAGCTCAATCATTTCAATTGCGGTTTTACCAATAACTTTTGAATCAAATGATATTTCTGCTCGAGCAATATCGCGCCCTGCACCATCCCAAACAACTTTTGCTGATATGCCATCAATTGAATTTAATTTTTCAATAAATGGTGTCATTTTAGAAACCATTTCTTGTCCAGTTTCTTGTTTTGGATCATTAATATATAATTCAATAGCCTTTGTTAAACCTAAAATACCTTCTTTCCCCACTTTCATTGGTCTTCCAATACCTTGGGACTGAAGTTTAAGCCACTCAATTGCTTGATGACGACCAATGACTAATCCACTAGTCGGCCCTTCAATAGCTTTTGCACCACTATAGATAACTAAATCCGCACCTTGTTGATAATAGGCTTGTAAATCCTCTTCTGCAGCGGCATCAACAATTAATGAAATATTATATTTTTTGGCAATCGTGGCGGTTTGAGCTACGGATAACATACTTTTTTGCACGCAATGGTGTGATTTAACATATAAAATAGCTGCAGTATCAGGATTAATTAGTGATTCAATATGCTCTGGTTTACACTCATTCGCATACCCCGCCTCAACGACAAGCCCACCACCCAAAGACACCATCGTACCGATAGGAGCACCAAAATTAACGTTATGTCCTTTGGGAACGATAATTTCACGAGGTACATATTTATCAGAACTATGGAGATTAAATAGCAAATCACGATCATCTTTAACAATTAAACCCGCGACAGCTTGCGCAATTCCAGCAGAAGCACAGGACACAACTACAGCATTTTCTACATTAAGTAATTTAGCAATGTATTGACCTGTTTTATCAACAAGATCTTTTATTTCAAAATATTCATTCAAACCATGAGATACGGTATCTACCACTTCTGCTCTAGGGGTTGATACACCTAAAATAGTCATTCGCCCGGAAGCATTAATCACTTTTTTCAAATGGTATTTACTGTATATTTCTTTTTCAGTTTGAGATTCTGAGCTCATTTTCACTACCTTCTTGTATTATTTCATTAATATTATTAACGATAGAAGCCAAAGGAACAAACTGCTCATGACATTCACGCACATCACCTTCTGAATCAGTAAACAAAACAGTCTGCTTTCTTACATCAAAAATAGTCAAATCAGCATCATAGCCAATTGCTATTTCTCCTTTGTTTTTTAAATGCAATATTTGTGCCGCATTTTTCGTCACACTATCTATAATTCTAGTTTTGCTATAACCTAAACAAATTAATTTACTCATGACATTAGCCAAGCTAAATACTGGGCCTTGTAAGCGATTTTTAGAATAAATATCAGAACTGATAGTGTTAGGATAAACATCTAAACATTTAGCGCGCTCGGCAACAGCAAAACTAAAACTTTCACCGCCATGACCAATATCTAAAATGACGCCACGCTCAATAGCGCGTTTAATTGAATCTCGCAGATTATTTTGTTTATCGAATATTTGATTTGGTTTACCATTAAAACAGTGAGTAATAATGTCACCTTTAGTTAATAACTCTGCAATTTCATCAAGTTCAGGAGGATTATTACCAACATGAATCATCAGTGGTAAACCAGTCTTTTTCTGCATCTCTTTTGCTTTGATTAATGGTAAAATACCATTGTCACCAACAACGCTACGGCTCATCCTAACTTTTATTCCAATAATAAAATGAGGATATTTAGCGAGTGATTTGTCAAATAACGCAACATCAACATCTTGCATATCAGCAAGCTCATTTTGCCTTATTAAGCCAATTTTTGAGATATTTAAAAAAGAATAAACATGAGTCTTAGCTTGCATAGCTAAATCATAAAACTCATCAATATCTAGGGCACCAACACTGCCGGCATCAACCACTGTCGTCACCCCAGCCTTAACACCAATTAGATCGGGTTCATCATGATATATAGGTGAGCGCGCAAAGCAGTGAGTGTGAGAATCGATCCAACCAGCACTGATATAGTGTTGACTTTTTAGATCCAACATCCGTTCAGATGGTGCTGTTATATCCTTGCCAATTTCAACAATTTTGCCATGGTTAATCGCGATATCAGTTACTGAATCATTAATAAGTTTGGCATTTTTTATAATTAAGTCATACATAATTTAATCCAACCCCTCCACCATGCTATAAATAGAGGGGAACATGACGTTATATAATTGGGAAGATACCACCAAAGATCATGGCACCCAAGATTGCACCACCAGTAATAGGCTTTTTCCACACATAAAATAGTAGTGCACCAAGCAGTGAACCTATACCGATTGGAATAGAAGCAACCATAGCTGATAAAATAATCATTGGACCAAGAAATCTACCTGAAGCATTCCCCGCGCCCATCATGACATCAGCCCCAAAGGTTGAGCCGCCGCCACTGTTAACGGTAAATTTACGTATCAGGATGATAATTAAGCCTATTGCTAAACCGAGAATTAAACCTGTTACTAATGCCACAAAAAAATTCTCAATTGGCAATGTATAGCCACCAGCTAATAACAGCGCAGGTACCCCTAAACCAATACCGGTTTGTAGTGCACCACCGATATCAAGGATACCAACTAGCGATCCTTCAATAACACGTGCAAATAAAAAGCTCGCCCCAAAAGCTGCTACAGCGCCATAGTCGCCCGTTGTCATTCCTGATTTAAGCATTGCAACAAAGGCAATTTCATTAAAAGCGCCAATACCATATACATAGAAAGTATGCGTCCCAGCAAAAATACCAGCAGAGAGTAATCCACAAAGAATAGGGAAAGACCAATCTGCATACCAAAAACTTTTATTAATGGTTGTTTGAGTATTCATAATGTGTTGTTCCCTATATTATTTAAACCAATAAGACAAACCATCTCGAAATGAATTTATCATCTTCATATCAAAACCACGGAAATATCCGCTCATGACAAATAAGATGATTACTGCAACAAGCATGATTTTCATTACTCGATTCCAACCACTGTCATCTACACCTTTGCCAATCAAGATTCCCAGAACTAATCCTGGCACTGCATTACCCATAATTAATTGGGCAAGGCCTCCAAACAATGTGCCCCAAAAACCACTTCTACGACCAGCATCTAAGGCAGCTAACCAGAAAATAACTGGCATCACTGTAGCCACAAGCAAATTCGCAGCTGGAACTAGGACTTTTGTTGCAGTGATTTTTAATGAATCAGGAATAACTGATGTCGTTGTATTTAAAAATAACACAACAATCACACCGATAAATGCACAAGCAATCGCCATTTTCTTAGGATCATGTAGCGTTTGAGCTAAATTTCGGTTTTTTATCATCAATAATGCAGCTCCCCAGTTCGGGATAATACGATGATCAACATCTTGCGTGAATGAACCCGCAGCAACTGATGAAGCCCATGCATTAAAAAAGAATCCTAAACCAAATGAAAAGTGAGCAGCTGGATCACCCTCACATGAATTGAGCTCACCTAGGGTACGAAATGCCCCCATACCTTGATAGGTTGGAGCATGAAACATTCGAGCGGCACCCGCTCCTACTCCAAATCCACACAGTCCACCAATTACAATAGACTTTAACGCTATAATTAGAATTTCCATGACTTTCCTTTTACGTTATTTAGAGATAAATTTAATATCGCTTAGATCGATAAACGTAACATTTACTGATACATCAAGAGTGATGTCATAAAATGCTTTTTTTCTAGGTAAAAAGATAAATAAAAAACGTTCTGTAGTTATCTTTTCTGTAGCAGAAACAACACTAATATCTAGGGGTTCAATTCGTAACATTACATTATTCGTATTTTTAAGCACCTGTTTCTGCACTTGGCTTAAGGCTATGGCAAATGCACGCTGCTTTGAATCCCCTTGCCCGGTTACTCTTACTTGTATCTGCTCAGTTTTTTTCATATTTCAAACCTATTTAAGAACGAGGGTATTTTTTTAAAAATGCTTGGGCGATACGCTGACCAAGCTCTACCGTATCCATAAAACCAAAACCAAGCACTTTACAACCATCATTAATGGCAGTTTCACCTTCTTCAATCGAACGCATACCATGTCGTTGTGAATAACCATACTTATTTTGGGCTGTTATCGCACCCGCGCCACCACTTCCACAAAACGAAAGCCCTAAATCCGCATTTTCTTGATTCATCACATCACCTAATTTCATATCGGCGGCCATACCTGGTATAACAATTGCGCGACATCCATCAATAGAATTGATTCCTTCTGCAATTTTTTGTCCTTTTCCCATTCTATCGCCGATTACGATGACTAATTCAGCCATAATTGTTCTCCTATTAATTATCGTTTTTTATATCTAGTAACTTGTTTAGTTGGCCATGGCCACCTCATAATGAACAGCCAATAAATAAACCTCTTCCATTGGAAGATTATTGAATAGTTCTACTGTTTTACGCGAAAGAGCTAAAGCTTGCTCTGATAATTCATCAAATATAGTGGGATCGACTTCGGGGAGTTTTTCTAAAGTTTTTGCTCTTTCTACCATCGCTTTAACATGTGATAACAGCATCGCTTTTTGCACATCATTTTGAGTGATTTGATGCTCAGCTAACCAATGATTAATGATTTTTATCGTTTGCTCAGTAACAACTTCGGGATCTAAATCATCTTCGACCATTCGGAATTGTGGCATAGTCATTATTATTCTCTTGTTTATTTATAAGATGACTTAGCCTAAATGAAATAACAATCAATGTGGAGAGAGACTTTTTCCTATTGCAAAAGGAAATTTATTGTCATGATGAGTGAGTTCTGTAACTAACAAGGATTGTCGTGTTGGATAAGTAATTGAGTAAATTGATTTCAAACTTAATCATTAAAAACGATTAAAAACGTCATTAACGCCCTAAATTAATATTAAAAAACCCCGTTCCTCAACTTTTTTTTGATGATCGGGGTTTTAATGTTAAAGCTGATTATTGTGGAGAAGATATATAACCAAGATCGTTTTATTAAAAATTACCAGCTACCGGAAGCGCCACCGCCACCGCTAGAACCTCCACCGCCGCCGCTAAAGTCGCCGCTATCGCTAAAACCACCGCTAGAATCACCAAAATCGTCACTTCCTCCGTGACTATTTCCTCCTCCGCCAGCTCCGGGAGTTAAAAAGTTGCTAACTAGGAGACTGAAACAAAATACGACAAACATTATAAAAAACAGAAAAAATGCTATCTCAAGTATATATTCCACATGCCAAAGAGTGTATCCAGCAACAGATAATGCGTTAAATAAACCAGTACGTAAACATTGTTTGGTTTTATCTTTACGATATAATAATTTGGCAAGTATAAAACAAATAACGAATGACACCAGCGCATAATAAGCAAAGTTTTCTGTAAATAACTGTTCAATCCTAAGGCCTTGTTCATTATCTTCACATTTCGGGGTAGGATTATCGATTTTTTGTTTTAGCACAGATAAGGCGTTATCAATACCCTGATAATAGTTATTTTGTCGAAATTGTGGTGCTAATTGCTCACGAATAATTTTACTGGCCACTAAGTCTGTAATAGTTCCTTCAAGCCCATAGCCAACCTCAATTCGCATGAGTTTATCATCTTTAACAATAACTAATAAAATACCATTGTCTTGTCCTTTTCGACCGATTTTCCATTGAATAAAGACTCTATCTGCGTATTGTTCTACCGTTTCATCATCCAGTTTGGAAATCATTAAAACCGCTATCTGGGCACCATCTGTTCGAGGCTTTTCAAAGCCAATTAGGCTTGATTCTAATGACTCTTTTTGAGAATCGGTTAAAGTATGAGTCGTGTCGATAACACGATGTGCAAATTCCGGGATGTCAGTTAGCCCATAACAAAACCAACTGAATGTTAACAATAAACTACTTAGAAAATATCTTTTCATTATATTTTCTGCCTCATGACTAACAACGCTAAATAAAACTATTATATAGTCAAATCAAAATCTTACTATTAAAACTTAATGAGTATGATCTTTGTTCATCTCATTACCAACGACCAGATGCACCGCCACCACCACTGCGGCCACCACCGCCACCACTAAATCCGCCACCTCGAGAACCACCGCTAGAACCACCAAAACCGCCACTTCCTCCGCGATTATTTCCTCCTCCGCCAGCTCCGGGAGTTAAAATGCCGCTAGCCATGGTACTTAAACAAAATACGACACACATTATAAAAAACAGAAAAAATGCTATCTCAAGTATATATTCCACATGCCAAAGAGTGTATCCAGCAACAGATAATGCGTTAAATAAACCAGTACGTAAACATTGTTTGGTTTTATCTTTACGATATAATAATTTGGCAAGTATAAAACAAATAACGAATGACACCAGCGCATAATAAGCAAAGTTTTCTGTAAATAACTGTTCAATCCTAAGGCCTTGTTCATTATCTTCACATTTCGGGGTAGGATTATCGATTTTTTGTTTTAGCACAGATAAGGCATTATCAATACCCTGATAATAGTTATTTTGTCGAAATTGTGGTGCTAATTGCTCACGAATAATTTTACTGGCCACTAAGTCTGTAATAGTTCCTTCAAGCCCATAACCAACCTCAATTCGCATGAGTTTATCGTCTTTAACAATAAGTAATAAAATACCATTGTCTTGTCCTTTTCGACCGATTTTCCATTGAATAAAGACTCTATCTGCGTATTGTTCTACCGTTTCATCATCCAGTTTGGAAATCATTAAAACCGCTATCTGGGCACCATCTGTTCGAGGCTTTTCAAAGCCAATTAGGCTTGATTCTAATGATTCTTTTTGAGAATCGGTTAAAGTATGAGTCGTGTCGATAACACGATGTGCAAATTCCGGGATGTCAGTTAGCCCATAACAAAACCAACTGAATATTAACAATAAACTACTTAGAAAATATCTTTTCATTATATTTTCTGCCTCATGACTAATAACGCTAAATAAAACTATTATATAGTCAAATCAAAATCTTACTATTAAAACTTAAAGAGTATGATCTTTGTTCATCTCATTACCAACGACCAGATGCACCACCACTGCGGCCGCCACATCCACCTCGGCACTCGAATAGCTATATGAAGATCGACTGCTTCTGCCACTCCCGCTACGACTTCTTCTTATGCCGTTTTTACGACTGATAGCGATGAATAACAAGTTAGCAAACACATAATTTATACCAAAAATAAAAACGACATCGGTAAGATATAAGTAACTAAAATCGTGAACATATCAAGTTACAATAAGGAGAAACAAACTATTTGATAGTGATGTGATGATAATGCGTTTAAATTCACTTTTTTCGAATTTAACCGTGAAAACGAACAAACAAAAAAAGAAAACACTTTCCAGCTTTGTTGAATAATCCAGTTAAACAACATATCTAACATTTCACTTAACCCAATTCTATGATTATTCTGGGTTTGTTTCTCTGGATGAATTTCATTACCTATTGTGACATCTTTTAATACCGAAATTGCATCATTAATACCCTGATAATAGTTCTTTTGCTTAAATTGTGTGGCTTACTGTTCTCGAATGATGTGGCTAGCGATTGTTGTAAAAAATAAACTGCTATTAATCGATATGATTAAGGCGCATATAGCGCCTTATTTTTTATCCTATTTACCAGCTACCGGAAGCGCCACCGCCACCACTGCGACCACCACCGCCGCCGCTAAAGCCGCCACCTCCGCCGAAGCCACCGCTAGAACCACCAAAACCGCCTCCTCCTCGATGATTTCCTCTTCCGCCACCAGCTCCGGGAGTCACAATGCGGCTGGCAATGGTACTCAAAATAAATACCACAAACATGATAAATACTATAATAAATACATCGCGCATATGCCAAAGAGTAAATCCACCAACAGATAGTGCGTTAAATAAACCAGTAAGAAGACATTGATTGGTTTTATCTTTACGATACAATAATTTGACAACTATAAGACAAATAACGAATGACACCAGCGCATAATTACTCAACATGGAAGTAAAATCTTCTGATGATAACAAGTTAAAGCCTTGTTCGTTATCTTCACTTTTCGGGGAAGGATTATCGATTTTTTGTTTCAGTGCAGATAAGGCATTATCAATTCCTTGATAATAGTTATTTTGTCGAAATTCTGGCGCTAATTGTTCACGAATAATTTTACTGGCCACTAAGTCAGTAATAGTTCCTTCAAGCCCATAACCAACCTCAATTCGCATGAGTTTATCATCTTTAACAATAACTAATAAAATACCATTGTCTTGTCCTTTTCGACCGATTTTCCATTGAATAAAGACTCTATCTGCGTATTGTTCTACCGTTTCATTATCCAGTTTGGGAATCATTAAAACCGCTATCTGGGCTCCATCTGTTCGAGGCTTTTCAAAGCCAATTAGGCTTGATTCTAATGACTCTTTTTGAGAATCGGTTAAAGTATGAGTCGTGTCGATAACACGATGTGCAAATTCCGGGATGTCTGTTAGCCCATAACAAAACCAACTGAATATTAACAATAAACTACTTAGAAAATATCTTTTCATTGTATTTTTTGCCTTATGATTAACAACGCTAAATAAAATTTTAATTTTTACAACAAACAGTTAATTGCGATCCATTTAATAAAGCGTTTAGACAAGATATCATTGGTTAACTAAAACTAGTATATAGCCGAATCAAAATCTTACTATTAAAACTTAATGAGTATTATCTTTGTTCATCTCATTACCAACGACCAGATGCACCGCCACCACCACTGCGGCCGCCGCCTCCGCCGGTTCGGGAACTTCTACTCGAATGGCTATATGAAGATCGGCTGCTACTGCCACTCCCGCTACGACTTCTTCTAGTGCCGTTTTTAAAACTGATAGCGATGAATAGCAAGTTAGCAACTACATAATTTATACCAAAAATAAAAACGACATCGATTAGATATAAGTAAGTAAAACCGTGAACACACCAAGTTACAATTAGGATAAATAAACTATTTGATAGTGATGTAATGATAATGCGTTTAAATACATTTTTTTCGAATTTAACCGTGAAGGCTAAACAAACAAAAAAGGAAAACACTTTCCAGCTTTGTTGAATAATCCAGTTAAACAACATATCTAACATTTCACTTAACCCAATTCTATGATTATTCTGGGTTTGTTTCTCTGGATGAATTTCATTACCTATTGTGACATCTTTTAATACCGAAATTGCATCATTAATACCTTGATAATAATTATTTTGCTTAAATTGTGGGGCTAACTGTTCCCGAATGATGTGGCTAGCGACTAAATCGGTAACAATGCCTTCAAGCCCATACCCCACTTCAATACGCATCTGTCGGTCATCTTTTGCTACTAACAATAAAATACCATTATCCAGCCCTTTTCTTCCAATTTTCCATTGGTTAAAAACTCTCTGCGCGTACTGCTCTATGGTTTCGTTGTCGAGTTTTGCGATCATCAAAACCGCTATTTGCGCCCCATCAGTTTTCGAGTGTTCAAATTGAATTAGGCTTGATTCTAAAGACTTGACTTGCGATGCACTTAAAGTATTGGTTGTATCAATAATATGACTATTAAAAGCAGGAATTTCAGTCAAACCATAACTAAACCAACTAAGCATTAACAACATACTAAAGAAAACATATTTTTTCATTATATTTTGACCAAAATGACCTGCAATAGAATAATATTATTACTTTTAAAAAACGCATATCAAAAGCTAATCTACTCTATTTTAGGTTTAAGTAGTATAAGACATCAATGGGTAGAAATGACTATTATATAGCCAGATAACAATTTTGCTATTAACATCTGCTTTTTTATCAAGTTTTGCCGTCATGGAAATTTGGCACTATTTATTTTGTATTGGGGGAAACTTAATAGAGCTTTATTGTACAATATTTCTATGTGATCGAGTTAAGGTATGGTCATAACTCGATCTTAAAGGAAGAGAATTTCAGTTGATCGATACCAACTGATGATTAACAGCAAACTTAACACTCAATATTTTTTGAGCAATTATGTTTATTGAAAGTTAACTGCGGGTGCATTTGAAATTTCTTTTTCATTATCAACCGTAAATTGCTGTTTAGGTTCTACACCTATAAAGCCAGCAATCCACTTATTTGGTATTTTTCGGATATAAATATTAAACGATTGAACTGCTTGTATATATCGTCCTCTGGCAACTGCGATCCGATTTTCAGTGCCTTCTAACTGGCTCATAAGATCCTGAAAAAGTGAACTGGCTTTAAGATCTGGATAGTTTTCACTGACAGCAATTAAGTGGCTTAAGGCAGTACTTAATTCTGATTGCGCTTGTTGGAATTTAGCAAATAAAGCCGGATCGGTTAGCTGATCAGCGTTGATTTGAATTGAGCCAACTTTACTTCTTGCTTCGGTCACTTGAGTTAACACTTCTTTTTCGTGTGTAGTATAACCTTTAACCGTATTAACTAAACTTGGAGTTAAATCAGCCCGACGCTTATATTGGTTGACAACTTCTGACCATGCAGCTGCTACACCTTCGTCACGGGTTTGGATATCATTGTATCGACTAAAGCAGAAAAATGCTCCAACAATAATTAATACCAAAACACATAATAGAAATTTTGATTTCATTGTATATTCCTATAAATAGTTGAATTTATGGATAGCTTAACAAATGAATACATCAAAAAATAGAATTAAAATAAGCTATCTGCGATTTTTAAACACTTATTTATACCTCAAGTTTAAATCTCACTAACAAATTTATACCGATATTTCGATAAAAAGAACAAGCTCTGAAAAAAACAAGGAATGTAAGTTATCAATCTGTGGACTCACTAATATTGAATTGGCTATATTGCAAATTAATATCGCCTTAATCCACACCGTTTAAGATAATTTACTCAATATTATTATAGCCATTTTTATAATGCATGCTATGTATAATCCTAATTTACGCATAAAAAATATACCGCTTATTTTTATTCTTGATCATAAAACTTTTATTAATGATGATTTAGGTAGATTTTACCAATTTATAATAAGCGGTTTATTATTTGATAATTATTTATAATACACTTTCAAAGCATTCTAACTGTGCTGGCTCATAGTAAATATCGTTATTATTTGGTCTATTTCCGGTATTACGATGAGTATGTTTGAATTGTTCTGAGTTTACCCAAGCGTCGAAATCGGCTTTTGATTCCCACTCAGCAAATGATGAAAATAACGTATAATTTTCCTCCGTTTTCCCCTTTAAAAAATAAAAACGATTAAAGCCTTTCATCTCTTTTAAATGGGTATCACGATTACTCCATATTTCAATAAAAGCCTCTTCACTACCTCGTTTTACTTTAAATCGGTTCATGACAATATACATATCAAAACTCCTTTTTTTAAATACACATAAAAAAATAGCACGTGCTTACACGTGCTATTTTAATAACTTAGTCCTACTGACTATTGATTTTCTTCTGCAGAATTGAGTAATTCTGCTAAGTTAGCTGTTGCTTCTTCAGCTGAAACAGTTGGTTGAATTTCATCATCAATAGGCATTGTACGTTTACGCAAACGCTCTTTATGATAAGCATAACCAGTACCAGCTGGAATCAAGCGACCAACAATAACGTTTTCTTTCAAGCCACGAAGCTCATCATTTTTACCAGCTACTGCTGCTTCAGTTAATACGCGAGTCGTTTCTTGGAACGATGCCGCAGAAATAAATGATTCAGTAGTAAGTGATGCTTTAGTAATACCAAGCAGATCATGCAAGTAAACAATTGGCTCTTTACCTTGTGCCTCAAGCTCACGATTAATAATCTTCAAGCGTGAAACTTCAAGTTGTTCGC
The DNA here is from genome assembly GCF_026536805.1 of Gilliamella sp. B3482. NCBI lineage: Bacteria > Pseudomonadati > Pseudomonadota > Gammaproteobacteria > Orbales > Orbaceae > Gilliamella > Gilliamella sp. B3482. The sequence continues at coordinate 31,992 of NZ_JAFNNL010000007.1, forward strand.
CGTCAAGTAAACGAGAACCACCCGGATGAATAACTGTCGCTTTACGTAACATCTGACGAACAATAACTTCAATATGTTTATCATTGATTTTTACACCTTGTAAGCGATAAACTTCTTGAACTTCGTTAACGATGTAACGTGTCACTGCATTAACACCACGTAAACGTAAAATGTCATGTGCAGATTCTGGACCGTCAGAAATCACATCACCACGTCCAACTTGTTCGCCTTCAAATACGTTGAGTTGACGCCATTTTGGAATCATCTCTTCATATGGATCACTACCATCTAATGGAGTGATAATTAAGCGACGTTTACCTTTGGTTTCTTTACCAAACGAGATAATACCATCGATTTCAGCAAGAATTGCTGGCTCTTTAGGTTTACGTGCTTCAAATAAGTCAGCAACGCGTGGTAAACCACCGGTAATATCTTTAGTACCAACCGATGCTTGTGGAATACGTGCAAGTGTATCACCCACATTGATTTCAGCACCATCTTCTAATTGTACTAATGCTTTACCTGGTAAGAAATATTGAGCAAGCATCTCTGTACCTGCAACATAAATATCTTTACCTTTAGCATCAACAATCTTAATTGCTGGACGTAAATCTTTACCAACACCTGTTCGTTCAGCGACATCTAAAATAACAATTGATGATAAACCTGTTAATTCGTCGGTTTGACGGGTGATAGTTTGACCATCAACCATATCAACAAATTTAACAAAGCCTTTCGCTTCAGAGATAACTGGCATGGTATGTGGATCCCAGTTAGCAACTGTTTCACCGGCATCAACCGCTGCACCATTACCTTTAGTTAGAATCGAACCATAAGGAACTTTATAAGTTTCTTTCATTCGACCTAATTCATCGATAATCGTTAATTCAGCATTACGAGATGTAATAACCAGTTTCTTATCTGGGTTAGTTACAAATTTAGCATTAGATAATTTGATGCTACCTTTGTTTTTAACTTGAACACTTGATTCTGCTGCTGCTCGTGATGCCGCACCACCGATATGGAACGTACGCATGGTTAACTGTGTACCTGGCTCACCGATTGATTGAGCAGCGATAACACCGATTGCTTCACCTTTATTTACTAGGTGACCACGGGCTAAGTCACGACCATAACATTTCGCACAAACACCAAAGTCAGTATCACACGAAACAACTGAACGAACTTTAACGCTATCAACAGATTCTTCTTCAAGTAAATCACAATAGTTTTCATCAAGTAGCGTATTACGAGGAATTAAAATATCCGCACTACCTGGTTTTAATACATCTTCTGCTGTTACACGACCTAATACACGTTCACGAAGTGGCTCTTTAACATCTCCACCTTCGATAACTGGTGTCATCACTACACCTTCTAACGTACCACAGTCATCTTCAATAACGACTAGATCTTGAGCTACGTCAACTAAACGGCGAGTTAAGTAACCTGAGTTCGCAGTTTTTAATGCGGTATCGGCAAGACCTTTACGCGCACCATGGGTCGAGATAAAGTACTGAAGAACGTTTAACCCTTCACGGAAGTTTGCCGTAATTGGTGTTTCGATGATTGAACCATCCGGTTTTGCCATCAATCCACGCATACCAGCTAACTGACGAATCTGAGCTGCAGAACCCCGCGCACCAGAGTCGGCCATCATATAGATGCTGTTAAATGAAGATTGAACTTCTTCTTTACCTTCATGATTGATCACTTTTTCAGTTGATAAGTTATCCATCATCGCTTTAGCAACACGTTCATTGGCTGCTGCCCAGATATCGATAACTTTGTTATAGCGTTCACCAGCGGTAACTAAACCTGATTGGAACTGTTCTTGAATTTCAGCAACTTCAATTTCAGCTTCATTGATGATTTGTAATTTTTTAGCTGGAATTTCCATATCATCAATACCAACCGATACACCAGAACGTGCTGCATAAGCAAATCCGGTATACATTACTTGGTCAGCCAAGATAACAGTTTCTTTCATGCCTAATTGGCGATAACAAATATTTAAAATTCGTGAAATCGCCTTTTTACCAAGTGGTTGATTGATGACAGAGAAGCTCATACCTTTAGGCATAATTAACCATAAGATAGCACGACCAACTGTAGTATCAACTACAGAAGTTGTATCTTCCCACTCACCAATACTATTACGGTGGCTTTCAGTAATACGTACTTTAACTTTAGCATGTAGCTCAACAAGACCTAAGCGATACAGTTTTTCTGCTTCTTTAGGTCCGGTTAAAATCATGCCTTCACCTTTCGCATTGACTTTATCACGAGTCATGTAGTAAAGACCTAATACCACGTCCTGAGAAGGAACAATGATAGGCTCACCACTCGCAGGTGAAAGAATGTTGTTGGTTGACATCATTAACGCACGCGCTTCTAATTGCGCTTCTAACGTTAATGGTACATGAACCGCCATTTGGTCACCATCGAAGTCAGCATTGAATGCCGCACAAACTAATGGATGTAATTGGATCGCTTTACCTTCAATTAGGATAGGTTCAAATGCCTGAATACCTAATCGGTGAAGTGTTGGTGCACGGTTTAGTAATACCGGATGTTCACGGATAACTTCATCTAAGATATCCCAAACAATTGCATCTTCACGTTCAACCATTTTCTTGGCTGCTTTAATGGTAGTTGCATAACCACGACGCTCTAATTTACCGTAAATAAATGGTTTGAATAATTCAAGTGCCATTTTCTTCGGTAAACCACATTGATGTAATCGTAAGTATGGACCTACAGTGATTACTGAACGACCTGAGTAGTCAACACGTTTACCTAATAAGTTTTGACGGAAACGACCTTGCTTACCTTTAATCATATCGGCAAGTGATTTTAATGGACGTTTGTTTGAACCGGTAATAGCACGACCACGGCGACCATTATCTAATAATGCGTCAACAGATTCTTGTAACATACGTTTTTCGTTACGTACGATAATATCTGGCGCTGCCAAATCTAATAAACGTTTTAAACGATTATTACGGTTAATCACTCGACGATATAGATCGTTCAAATCTGATGTTGCAAAACGTCCGCCATCTAGCGGTACTAATGGACGTAAATCGGGTGGCAACACAGGTAATACGTTTAAGATCATCCATTCTGGTTTATTTTCTGATTGAATGAATGCTTCAATAATCTTAATACGTTTAGTCAGTTTTTTACGCTTAGTTTCAGAATTGGTAGTTTCAAGCTCATCACGTAGTGCTTCACATTCAGCTTGCACATCGATATTACGTAGTAATTCTTGAATTGCTTCGGCACCCATACGAGCATCGAATTCATCACCAAACTCTTCTAACGCATCTAAATATTGTTCTTCTGTTAAAATTTGACCGCGTTCTAAGTTTGTCATTCCGCCGTCAAGAACCATAAATGATTCAAAATAAAGCACACGTTCAATGTCACGAAGTGGCATATCTAATAATAGACCAATACGTGATGGTAATGATTTTAAAAACCAGATATGTGCAGTAGGTGATGCGAGCTCAATATGCCCCATACGCTCACGACGTACTTTGGCTTGAGTAACTTCAACACCACATTTTTCACAGATCACACCACGGTGTTTTAAACGTTTATATTTTCCACATAAACATTCATAATCTTTTACTGGTCCAAAAATACGAGCACAAAACAATCCGTCACGTTCCGGTTTGAACGTACGATAGTTAATTGTTTCAGGTTTTTTAACTTCACCAAAAGACCATGAACGAATCATATCAGGAGAGGCAAGGCCTATCTTGATAGCATCAAAATCTTCAGTTTTAGTTTGTGCTTTTAGAAACTTTAGTAAGTCTTTCACAATTGACTCCTATGGAGTTAAACCAATTAGATAACTTATCATTGCTGATAAGTTATCCCTATAAATAGAAATCATTTCAGTTAGTTAAGATTACTCTTCATCTAACTCGATATTAATACCTAACGAACGAATCTCTTTTAATAATACATTAAATGATTCTGGAATCGCAGGCTCCATACGATGATCACCATCTACAATATTTTTATACATCTTAGTACGACCATTCACATCATCTGATTTAACAGTTAACATTTCTTGTAGAGTATAAGCAGCACCATATGCTTCAAGTGCCCATACTTCCATCTCACCGAAACGTTGACCACCAAATTGAGCTTTACCACCCAATGGTTGTTGTGTAACCAGACTATATGAACCTGTAGAACGCGCATGCATCTTATCATCAACTAAGTGATTCAATTTCAGCATATACATGTAACCTACAGTTACTGGACGTTCAAATTGCTCACCTGTACGACCATCAAACAATGTAATTTGACCTGAAGTTGGTAAATCACCCAGCTCAAGTAATGACTTGATTTCTTGCTCTTTTGCACCGTCAAAGACTGGCGTTGCAAGAGGCATACCATTACGTAAATTTTGTGCCAATGTCATCACTTCTTGGTCAGTAAATTCAGCAACATTGACTTTCTGTGCTGCCCCTAAACCAAGGTCATAAGCTTTTTGAATGAAATCACGTAATTTAGCTAACTCTTGCTGTTCTTTTAGCATTGCATCGATCTTCTGACCAATACCTTTTGCCGCCATACCTAAGTGAGTTTCTAAAATCTGACCGATATTCATACGAGACGGAACACCAAGTGGATTCAATACGATATCAACCGGACGTCCTTTATCATCATATGGCATATCTTCAATTGGGTTGATTTTAGAGATAACCCCTTTGTTACCATGGCGACCCGCCATCTTATCACCAGGCTGAATTTGACGTTTAACGGCTAAGTAAACTTTAACAATTTTGAGAACTCCAGGTTGTAAATCATCACCTTGAGTAATCTTCATTCGTTTAGCTTCAAGTTTCTTATTAAATTCAGCTTTGATTTCATCATGTTGTTCAGCAAGTTGTTCTAATTGAGCTTGCTTACTTTCATTAGAAATACCAATGGTTAACCATTTTTCACGTGGTAAAGCATCTAATTTGTCTGCTTTAATACCACCAGAAATTAATACATCACGGATACGAGCAAACAATGCTGCTTCTAAAATTTTAAGTTCTTCAGTTAAGTCTTTTCTTACTTGTTTCAGTTGCATCTCTTCAATTTCAAGTGCACGTTTGTCTTTTTGTACACCATCACGAGTGAAGACTTGTACATCAATAACCGTACCTGAAACACCATTTGGTACACGTAATGAAGTATCTTTAACATCAGATGCTTTTTCACCGAAAATAGCACGTAGTAATTTCTCTTCTGGTGTTAATTGCGTTTCGCCTTTAGGCGTTACTTTACCAACAAGAATATCACCACCTTTTACTTCAGCGCCGATATAAACAATACCAGACTCATCAAGTTTAGAAAGTGCTGCTTCACCCACATTTGGAATATCAGCAGTAATTTCTTCAGCACCAAGTTTAGTATCACGAGATACACAAGATAGTTCTTGAATATGAATCGAAGTGAAACGATCATCTTGTACCACTTTTTCAGAGACTAAAATAGAATCCTCAAAGTTATAACCGTTCCATGGCATAAATGCCACGCGCATATTTTGACCAAGTGCTAACTCACCTAAATCCGTTGATGGACCGTCTGCAAGTACATCGCCACGCTCAACTTTTTCACCTAATTCCACGCATGGAATTTGGTTAATACAAGTATTTTGGTTAGAACGGGTATATTTAGTTAAGTTGTAAATATCAATACCTGTTTCACCGGCATACATTTCATCATCGTTAACGTTAATAACAATACGTGAAGCATCAACATATTGTACTGTACCGCCACGACGAGCAACCGCAGTTACACCTGAGTCAACAGCAACCGCACGTTCCATACCAGTACCAACAAAAGGTTTCTCTGCTTTTAATGTTGGTACAGCTTGACGTTGCATGTTCGCACCCATCAAGGCACGGTTCGCATCATCATGCTCAAGGAATGGGATTAATGAAGCACCAACAGAAACGATTTGTTGTGTTGATACGTCCATATAATGAACTTGTTCCGGGCTATATAAACCAGATTCACCATTTAAACGGCAAGTCACTAAATCTTCTTTAAAGCGACCATCGTCATCAAGATTTGAGTTAGCCTGAGCTATAACAAACTCACTTTCATCGATTGCTGATAAATAGTTAATCTCATCAGTCACAACACCGTCAATCACTCGACGATATGGCGTTTCTAAGAATCCATACTCATTGGTACGTGAATAAACCGCTAATGAGTTAATTAAACCGATATTTGGACCTTCCGGCGTTTCAATCGGACATACACGACCATAATGTGTAGGATGTACGTCACGCACTTCAAAGCCTGCACGTTCACGAGTTAAACCACCTGGACCTAATGCAGAAATACGACGTTTGTGAGTAATTTCAGATAATGGATTGTTTTGATCCATAAACTGAGATAATTGGCTAGAACCAAAGAACTCACGAATTGCCGCTGAAATTGGTTTAGCATTGATCATATCTTGTGGCATTAATGAATCAAGATCACCTAAAGATAGACGCTCTTTTACAGCTCGTTCAACACGAACTAAACCAATACGGAATTGGTTTTCAGCCATTTCACCAACACTACGGATGCGACGATTGCCTAAGTGATCGATATCATCAACTTCACCATGACCATTACGGATGCTGATTAATTTCTTCATTACATCAACGATATCAGCTTTTGTTAAGACACTTTCGCCTTCAATATCGTCTCGTCCTAAAGAACGATTGAACTTCATACGACCTACCGCTGATAAGTCATAACGTTCGTCGGAGAAGAATAGATTATCAAATAACGCTTCGGCTGCTTCTTTTGTTGGTGGCTCGCCTGGACGCATCATTCGATAAATTTCAACTAATGCACCTAATCGATCACGTGTTGAATCAACATTTAATGTTTCAGAAATAAATGGTCCATGATCTAAATCATTAGTGAATAATGTTTCAATTTTCTTATAACCAGCATTGGTTAATTCAAGTAATAGTTCTAAAGAAATTGGTGTATTGGCAAAAGCAATAACCTCACCAGTTTCTTCATCAACATAATTTTTTGCTAAAACTTTATTTACAATATATTCAACTGGAACGTCGATTTTAGTTACTTTATCTTTTTCAAGCTCACGAATATGACGAGCTGTAATACGACGACCTTTTTCTGCGTAAACTTTGCCTTTAGATTCGATATCAAATAGCGCTGTTTCACCACGTAAACGCTCTGGCACAAGTTCCATTTTTAATTTTGATTTGCCTACTTCGAAAATAGTTTTTTCGAAGAACATATCTAAAATTTCTTCAGTTTCATAACCTAACGCACGTAAAATAATTGTTGCTGGAAGTTTACGACGACGGTCGATACGAGCAAAAAGATTATCTTTTGGATCAAATTCGAAATCAAGCCAAGAGCCACGATAAGGAATAATCCGAGCATTATATAAAACTTTACCAGAAGAGTGCGTTTTACCTTTATCACTGTCAAAGAACACACCTGGACTACGATGTAATTGTGAAACGATAACACGTTCAGTACCGTTAATCACAAAAGTACCATTGTCCGTCATTAAAGGGATTTCGCCCATATAGACGTCTTGCTCTTTAATATCTTTAACTGTTCCTTCTGGCGCATCTTTATCATAAATAACTAAACGTAATTTAACGCGCAATGGTGCTGAGTAAGTGATCCCTCTGATTTGACATTCTTTTACATCAAACACAGGTTCGCCCATTTTAAAGCTTACGTATTGTAACTCAGCGCTACCACTATAACTTTTTATCGGAAATATTGAACGGAATGCGGCTTCTAAGCCATATTGACCTTCTGGGTCTTGCTCAATAAACTTCTGGAACGAATCAAGTTGAATAGAAAGAAGATACGGTATATCCAAGACTTGTGGACGCTTACCAAAATTCTTACGAATTCGTTTTTTCTCGGTATAAGAGTAAACCATTAGTTCCTCAACTTGCTTATCTGCTATTTTAGCATGATTAAATATTCATCAGGGTACTACGAAATGATAACGCCTGACACCTCATCGAAAATATCTATAAATATCAATTGATTAGGCTTAATAAATATATTATTTCTTTATTACTTTTTATTGATAATCTTCAAATAAAATTATTTGACTTATTACAGCGCAAAAAGGCTGGAGGTATAAAACCCCCAGCCGTTTAGCTTGCTATTGATAAACTTACTTAAGTTCGACAACTGCACCAGATTCTTCAAGTGCCTTTTTAAGTTCATCTGCGTCAGCTTTGCTAACACCTTCTTTAACTGTTGCTGGAGCTGATTCAACAAGGTCTTTTGCTTCTTTTAAGCCTAATCCTGTTGCACCACGAACTGCTTTGATAACAGCTACTTTGTTAGCGCCAACATCTTTTAAGATTACATCAAATTCAGATTTTTCTTCAGCTGATTCAGCTGGACCAGCTGCTGCAACTGCTACAGCTGCTGCTGCAGAAACGCCAAATTTTTCTTCCATCATTGATACAAGTTCAACAACATCCATTACAGACATTTCTGCAACTGCATCTAAAATTTGTTCTTTAGTGATAGACATAATATAGTTTCCCAAATTTACATTTTTTTAATTAATAAAATTCACAATCACAGAGCTATTAAGCAGCTTGTTTTTGATCGCGAACCGCTGCAAGAGTACGAACCAATTTGCCAGCTGCGGCTTCTTTCATGGTTGACATCAAGCGAGCTAATGCTTCTTCATAAGTAGGTAATGTTGCTAAGCGATCAATGTTCGCTGCAGTAATTAACTCACCTTCAAAGGCTGCGGCTTTAATCTCAAAATTATCATTTTCTTTTGCAAACGCTTTAAAAATACGCGCAGCAGCACCTGGGTGCTCATTTGAAAATGCAATTAGAGTTGGACCAACAAACGAATCTTTTAAGCACTCGTATTGAGTTCCCTCAACAACACGGCGTAATAAGGTGTTACGAACAACACGCATATAAACACCAGCTTCACGAGCAGATTTACGTAATGCAGTCATGTTTTCTACAGTTACGCCACGAGAGTCAGCTACAACTGCAGATAGCGCACCTTTGGCGATTTCATTAACTTCAGCAACAATTTCTTGTTTATTTTGAAGATTTAGTGCCATTGGTATTGCTCCTGGATTAAACTAGGCAAAGCCTAGAATTATTTAAACTAACTACAAATGTAGTTAGCACAATCACGATGAGCAGAATGCCTGTATTATATCTTATCAGGTTCTGTCACCGTCTACGTAGGAAGATTAAGTAATTAAATATCAATTACACCTACGGTCTTGGACGGGGTCTGGTTAAGGCCAGACACCAACCGATTCTTTGTTTAACAATTAATTAAACAGATGCATTTAAAGTTGCTTGGTCGATAGCAACACCAGCGCCCATTGTAGTAGAAAGACTAACTTTCTTCACAAATACACCTTTTGAAGATGCTGGTTTTGCACGTTTTAATGCAACAAGTAATGCTTCTAAATTCTCTTTAAGCTTATCTGCATCGAAATCAGCTTTACCGATAGTAGTATGGATAATACCATTTTTATCATTACGGTAACGGATTTGACCAGCTTTAGCGTTTTTCACTGCTTCAGCAACGTTAGGAGTTACAGTACCAACTTTAGGGTTTGGCATTAAACCACGTGGCCCTAAAATTTGACCTAATTGACCAACAACACGCATTGCGTCTGGAGATGCAATAACAACATCAAAGTCCATTTCGCCTTTTTTGATTTGATCCGCTAGATCATCCATACCAACTAATTCAGCACCAGCTTCTTTAGCGGCATCAGCGTTTGCTCCTTGAGTAAATACAGCAACACGTACACTACGTCCAGTACCGTGAGGAAGAACGATAGCACCACGCACATTTTGATCTGATTTACGTGAATCAATACCTAAATTAACTGCAACATCAACGCTTTCAGTAAATTTAGCAGTAGCAAATTCTTTTAATAAAGCGATTGCTTCATTGATTTCATATTGTTTAGTCGCGTTTACTTTTTCGCGGATAAGTTTAGCTTTCTTAGATAATTTAGCCATGAATTAACCCTCCACTTCCAAGCCCATTGAACGAGCAGTACCTTCAATAGAACGCATCATCGTTTCAATAGTTGCACCATTCATATCAGCAGCTTTTAATTCAGCGATTTCACGAATTTGAGCGCTTGTTACTTTACCTACTTTTTTCTTATTAGGCTCACCAGAACCAGACTTGATTTTAGCTGCTTTCTTTAATAATACAGCCGCAGGAGGAGTCTTAGTTACAAAAGTAAATGAACGGTCAGAATATACTGTAATAACAACAGGAATAGGTAGACCTTTTTCCATGCTTTCTGTTTTAGCGTTAAATGCTTTACAGAATTCCATGATGTTAACACCATGTTGACCAAGTGCTGGACCAACTGGTGGACTAGGATTTGCTGCACCAGCTGCAACTTGCAACTTGATGTAGGCTTGTACTTTTTTTGCCATTTTAGTTTCCTTTTTCTCGGGTGCAAACGCTTCTATTAATCAATAGACAGCTCCCCTAAGTTAAATGAGGGCGAAATTATCCTACAACTAATACAAAAATGCAAGACTTTTTATTAGCGGATAAAATAAAAGCAGGAATAGCCCTGCTTTTATATAATAATGAATGATATTAAAGTACGTCGATCGCATTAAGTTCTTTAAATGCAAGTTCTAAACGAGCAACTAAAGATTCTTGACCTTTACGTAACCATACGCGTGGATCATAATATTTTTTATTTGGAGCATCAACGCCTTCAGGGTTACCTAATTGACCTTGAAGATAAGCTTCATTTGCTTTGTAATATTCTAAAACACCAGCCCAGTTTGCCCATTGCGTATCAGTATCGATGTTCATTTTAACAACACCGTAACTTACTGCTTCTGCAATTTCTTCAGGAGTAGAGCCAGAACCACCATGGAACACAAAGTTCAATGATTTAGCTGGTAAATTGAATTTCTCAGATACATATTTTTGAGAGTTATCTAAAATTTTTGGCGTTAATTTAACATTACCTGGTTTATAAACACCATGAACGTTACCGAATGAAGCTGCGATAGTGAAACGTGGGCTAATTGCACTTAAACGCTCATAAGCATAAGCAACATCTTCAGGTTGAGTATAAAGTGCTGAACTATCCATATGGCTATTGTCAACACCATCTTCTTCACCACCAGTACAACCAAGCTCTAATTCTAATGTCATTTTCATTGCTGACATACGAGCAAGATATTGACAACAAATATCAATATTATCTTTTAAAGATTCTTCTGAAAGATCGATCATGTGAGAAGAGAATAGAGGTTTACCCGTTTTAGCAAAGTGAGCTTCACCTGCGTCAAGTAATCCATCAACCCATGGAAGAAGTTTTTTAGCACAGTGGTCGGTATGAACGATAACTGGCACACCATATTTTTCAGCCATAAGGTGAACATGTTTAGCGCCAGAAATTGCACCTAAAACAGCAGTTTCTTGCCCATCTAATTTCAATCCTTTACCTGCGATGAATTGAGCACCACCATTAGAGAATTGAACGATAACAGCAGAACCAACTTTAGCCGCAGTTTCGATTACTGCATTAATTGTATTAGTGTCAACACAGTTAACAGCTGGTAATGCAAAATTATTTTCACGAGCAACTTGAAACACTTTTTGAACATCATCACCGGTTACAACACCAGGTTTAACGACATCAGAAATCTTTGTAGCCATTTTAATACCTATAGATTTATTTATATAAAAATTAAAGGATGAGTGATTGGCTCATCCTTCATATAGAAAATTATTACGCTTTTGCTCTCTCTTCTAGCATTGCAACAGCAGGAAGTTTTTTACCTTCTACAAACTCTAGGAAGGCACCACCACCAGTTGAAATATAAGAGATTTTATCTTCAATACCAAATAAATCAATTGCAGCTAATGTATCACCACCACCTGCGATTGAGAAACCTTGGCTGTCAGCAATTGCTTTAGCAACAATCTCGGTACCACGACGGAAATTAGGGAACTCAAATACGCCAACAGGGCCATTCCATAATATAGTTTTGGCTTTTTTGATAATGTCTGCTAATGCTTCAGCTGATTTATCACCTAAATCAAGAATTTGTTCATTCTCTTTTACATCAGCAACTGATTTTTCAGTAGCTATCGCAGTTTCACTAAACTCTGTTGCTACACGAACATCAGTAGGAACTGGAATATGACAATTAGCCATTAATTTTTTTGCTTCAGGAATTAAATCAGCTTCATAAAGTGATTTACCCACATTATAGCCTTCAGCTGCGATGAATGTATTTGCGATACCACCACCAACAATAATTTGGTCAGCGATTTTTGATAAAGAATCAAGAACAGTCAATTTTGTTGATACTTTAGAACCAGCAACAATCGCAACCATTGGACGAGCTGGATTATCTAACGCTTTACCTAAAGCATCAAGTTCAGCTGCTAATAATGGACCGGCACAAGCAACTGGCGCAAATTTACCAGCTCCATGAGTTGAAGCTTGAGCACGGTGAGCAGTACCAAATGCATCCATTACATAGATATCACAAAGTGCTGCATATTTTTTAGATAAAGTTTCATCATCTTTACCTTCGCCTACATTAAAACGTACGTTTTCAAGAACAACTAGTTCGCCTTCCTTAACGTCAACACCGTTAAGATAATCTTTTACTAGACGAACAGGGAAAGAAACATGTTCTTTTAAATAATCAACCACTGGTTGTAGAGAGAACTCAGGGTTATATTCGCCTTCAGTTGGACGGCCAATATGAGAAGTAACCATTACTTTAGCGCCTTTTTTAATGGCTTCTTCAATAGTCGGTAATGATGCTTTAATTCGAGCATCAGAAGTAACCTTACCATTTTTGACCGGCACATTAAGATCTGAGCGAATAAATAAACGTTTCCCTTTTAGATCAAGATCTTGCATTCTAATGATAGACATGAGACTTCCTCTTTTAAATATAAAAACAATAAAATTTTTGCTATTCTAACATAAAATTTCTTTTTAGGTTACATCCATTATCGGTTATATAGTAAACATTTAGTAGAAATTAGTTATTTATACTATATAGGAAATTTTTTTATGTAACAGCATTGACAATAGAAAGAAAATCAGGCATATTTCCCCGCCTTATTAATATGTATTTTTTATCTAAACTTGGGAGTTGACTTTGGCTAATATCAAATCAGCTAAGAAGCGTGCGGTTCAGTCCGAAAAACGCCGTAAACATAATGCTAGTAACCGTTCAATGATGCGTACTTATATTAAAAAAGTTTACGCAGCTGTAGCAGCTGGTGATAAACAAACAGCTGAAGTAGCATTCAAAGACATGCAAGCAGTTGTTGACCGTCAAGCGGCTCGTGGTCTAATCCACAAAAACAAAGCAGCACGTCATAAAGCGAATTTAATTAAACAGATTAAAGCATTAGCTTAATTTTCTAATCTGTTGACAATAGAGTTAAAGAAAATTAAAAAAAAGTGGTGTAAGCCACTTTTTTTATTTATATACTATTATTTAAATTTATGTGAATAAAAGAAAAGAGAGCGTATTGTGGTTCAGCGTGATTATGTAAGAAAAAAGAGCCAATCAAAAGGAAAAGCTAAAAAAAATAAGTCACGATTATTCCCATCTTTAATGATATTCCTTGCAATCATCATTATTATTTTGTTTTCTTCTATTCTATATTATCTTTCAACCAATTCTTCTGAAAAACCAGTTGAAAAACCAAAAGTCAAAACTGAATCTCCAGCAATAACCCTGCCGGAAAAACCACAAGAACGCTGGACTTACCTTAAAGAATTGGAAACACCAAATGCTAGTAGCAACTCAAATAAAATGGCAAGTGAACGGCAACAAATATTAGATAGCTTTATGAATAACACCACGACCACATCGACTATATCATCAAGTAATGATAATAATAAATGGTTACTACAATGTGGTGCTTTTAAAGATAAAACAAATGCAGATACATTAAAAGCATCTTTGGCAATGACCGGTATTAGTGGTAACATATCTTTAAGTCAGCAGTTATATCGAGTTACCGTTGGGCCTTATACAAATAAAGGTGATGTGCAAAAAGCATTAAACACTTTAAAAACGAATGGAATTAATAACTGTATTATTTCTAATTAAATAAGATATATTATGAATATACTTAAGCATATACAGACCTTTTTGGTAATGTTATGGTCTCGTATAAATCATGATCGTTTAACCTCATCCTCGGCAGAACTAGCTTATACGACAATACTTGCATTAGTCCCATTAATAACTGTTGTGTTTTCTTTACTTTCTGCGTTTCCTATGTTTAATGAAGTTAGCCAATCATTAAAACAGCTCATTTATAGCAATCTTGTCCCTACTGCAAGTGACACCATTCAAAATTACCTAGAACAATTTATTGCCAATACAAAAAAAATGACATTTATTGGAATTATCGGTTTAATAATAACATCATTACTACTTATTAACTCTATTAATAATGCACTAAACCGTATCTGGCAAACCAAACGCAAACGCTCATTCATGTATAATTTAACCATGTATTGGACAATTTTAACATTAGGTCCTATTTTAGTTGGTTCAAGTGTTGCAGTAAGTTCTTATATATTTTCCCTAAAATGGTTATCGAATGCAGCTAGTGGTGATCTCCTACTAAGTACTTTACCATTTATCATATCGGTTGTTGGCTTTTGGTTGCTTTACAGCATTATTCCAACCGAATCAATTCCATTTAAAGAAGCAGCAGTTGGTGCGTTAGTTGCAGCAATATTATTCGAAATTGGTAAACGTGCTTTTGCGCTGTATGTTACTTCTTTTCCGACTTATCAACTTATTTATGGGGTAGTTTCCTCAATTCCCATTATGTTAGTTTGGATCTACTGCTCATGGTGTATTGTTTTGTTTGGCGCCGAATTTGCAGCAACACTCGCTGACTATAATAAACAACAAAAAGCGCTATTAAAGCCCCAATCTTAACTGGAATAATATAAATTATGATTGCCTTAATCCAACGTGTAAAACAAGCATCGGTTTCTGTTGATAATCAAATTATTGGTCAAATCGATCAGGGATTACTTGTTTTACTCGGTGTTGAACAAGATGACAACGAGCAAAAAGCAATACGCTTGAGTGAAAAAGTACTCGGCTATCGTATTTTCAGTGATATTAATGACAAAATGAATCTCAATGTTCAGCAAATAAATGGAAAATTGTTGGTTGTTTCTCAATTCACCCTGGCCGCTGATACTCAAAAAGGTATGCGCCCAAGTTTCACAAAAGGTGCTCCACCCGATAAAGCTAATGAACTTTATCAATTTTTTGTTAGACAATGTCAGCAACAAATTGAGACACAAACTGGACAATTTGCCGCTGACATGCAGGTTTCTCTTATTAACGATGGACCCGTAACTTTTTGGCTACAAGTTTAAAAATTATTTTACTTTATTTAGCCATTCTAAAGATGCGTTATTATCAGTAAAACCTAGTTTACTCAGCTTATTTTTATAAAACTGTTTTACCTCGTCCCAACGGTAGTACGGATAATTATCGGTTTTCAATGGTAAATGCACTTCTCTTTCATTTAACATCACTTTGATTAAAATGGGTTGATGGGGTTGATTGCTTTGGTAAAAAATCCATTGAATATTAGCGCCCATAGGAATAATTTTTTCTGCTTGCCAAACGAATGGATAATCCGCGACTGAGTTAACAGCAGTATAAGTGCCTTCAAGTTCAAGCAATGTTGCTAATGGCGAAATAGTTTCAGCATGAGCAAACCGTAAATTAGCATCAATATTTTTATCAGTTATTGCCTTATCAGCTGTTTTTAACATATCCAACAATAATGGCGCAGCAATTTTAATCTGGATACCATTCGCATCAAACGCTGGACCAATTTGTAAAAAATTTTTAGAAGTGACTACCGTGTCAAACCATGATAACTGATTTTTAGTGAAATAAAGGCTAAAATCAAGATGGTTATCAGCTAAAATTTCAGGAGAAAATGATAATAACTCCTGGTAAAGTTGATAAACTGCAATGACAAAATCTGCTGTTTTAATTGAAGATTTTTCAGGTAAAGAAATCCCATTATTCAACTCATTACAAAAGCCTTGAGTAAATATCAAACTTGCAACATTTTGACTCATCTCTACTGTTTTAGTCGAATTTTCTAGCGATTTTAAGGCATTTTTAACACTTTTACTCTTTTTATATTCTTTATAAGTCGGAGAATATTCAAAAAAACGTAATAGAGTTTGTTGATCTTCTGGTTGTTGATAAATATTGATATCAGAATAGTTATTTTTAAATGTTTTAATAAAAATTTCTGCTGTTTCTTTAGCTCTTGGTGAGGTTGATGATATCACTTCGATTTTTTGTCCTTTAAAAACCGTTGGGTTATTGGCTAACATGCGTTGACTAATTAAACTAATATCTTTTCGACCAAGATCAGTAAGCTGACCATAATGATTTTTATTCAATGCTTTAATACGAATAATTTGCCTTAATAATGATTTTCCCATTTCGGTTAATTGATTATTTTTATCAGCTAAAATTAATACGTTATAAGCAATATCTTCATATTTAGGTTTACTAATATAACGTGAACCATGCCGACCAATATGATCAATATAAAATGCTTGATATCCATCTGGTGCAGGAGTCTGTTGTTTATCATACTGATACGCGGTCTTTGAACCTGATGTTATCATTTCTGCAAAACTTAATGGTGAAAACATCAGTAAACTGATGACTAAGATTAAAAATTGGATAAAAAAAGATTGTTTTATAAAAGACATAATGACTCCTACCTAATAATATAAGAGCAAAATAACAAGAGCGTGCTTTTAAAGCATTTTATACCATTAATCACATAATTTAACTGAAAATCATACAATTATTTTTAGAATACTCTTTCAATTTTTTAAAAAAAGATTATCTTATTAGCTACTTTTTATAACTCATTTAACTGCTTTAAAACATAATGAAATTATATGGCCTTTCTGGTATTAAAATAAGCTGTGCGTTTATATCTGCATGCATAAATACTCCTTACAACACAACTCGTTTTCTTAAAGATTTAATTGCCGGAATAACGGTTGGCATTATTGCTATCCCGCTTGCTATGGCTTTAGCTATTGCAAGTGGTGTTGCCCCTCAACATGGCCTCTATACCGCAATTATAGCAGGCTTCGTGATAGCTCTCACTGGAGGATCACGTTTTAGTGTTTCCGGCCCAACTGCGGCGTTTGTGGTCATTCTATATCCTGTTTCCATACAATTTGGCTTATCAGGTCTATTAATTGCCACTCTACTTTCAGGCATTTTTTTAATATTGATGGGTGTAATTCGTTTAGGTCGATTAATCGAATACATTCCTCTACCAGTGGTGCTAGGTTTTACTTCTGGTATTGCAATAACCATCGCCACCATGCAGATAAAAGATTTTTTTGGCTTAACGCTAGAACACATGCCAGAAAATTATGTTAATAAAGTTATTGAACTAGTTAAAGCTTTTCCAACCATTAATATCGCAGATACCTTTGTTGGCTTAGTTACACTGATTGTTTTAATCATGTGGCCAAAATTTCGAGTAAAAATATCTGGCCATTTACCGGCTTTAATTGCTGGCATACTAACCATGTTAGTATTCAATCAATTTGGCTATCAAATCGAAACAATCGGTTCACGATTCACTTATACATTAGCCGATAACACTGTTGGTCATGGTATTCCGCCTGTTTTACCAGAATTTATCTTACCATGGGAACATGCAAGTTTCACATGGGATTGGTCAACAATAACCGCTTTAATTCCAATCTCATTAACGATGGCTATGTTATGTGCGATTGAATCACTACTATGCGCAGTTGTATTAGATGAAATGACCCATACCAAACATCATTCAAATAGCGAACTGATTGGCCAAGGTTTAGGAAATATCATTGCGCCATTTTTTGGTGGCATTTCAGCAACAGCGGCTATTGCGCGTTCAGCGGCAAATGTCAAAGCGGGCGCAACATCGCCAATTGCCGCCGTATTGCATTCATTAATCGTATTATTGGCACTTATCTGTTTTGCCCCACTTTTATCATTTATTCCATTATCAGCTATGGCAGCATTATTATTAATTGTTGCATGGAATATGAGTGCCATTCAACGCGTTATCTACATTATTAAATGCGCACCTAAAGACGATATCATGATCATGCTTATTTGCATGTCCCTTACCGTATTATTCGACATGGTAATCGCTATTACGCTTGGAATTGTATTAGCCTCAATCTTGTTTATGCGTCGTATTGCTAGTATGACTCGTTTGGTCGAATTGAACCAAAGCAATGAAAAGACGTTAGTGCTAAGAATTAATGGTCCATTATTCTTTGCGGCTGCTGAACGGACTTTTTTAGAGTTATACCAAAAAATCAATGGTTATCAACATATTGTTTTACAATGGGATGCGGTACCTATCCTAGATGCAGGAGGCTTAAATGCACTTATCCATTTTATTGATGAATTACCAGAGTCAGTTGATCTATCTATTTGCGAATTGCAATTCCAACCATTAAAAACCTTAGCTCGGGCGAGAATTGTACCTGTATCAAATAAATTAATGTTTTATTCAACTTTAGATGAAGCACTGAAAGATAAAATTTAATATCAAAATTGATTTTATTATATTGATTAAATATTATACTTAGTGAAAGTAAATCGTCCGAGTTTTCACTAAGTATTTTTTATCAGCTATGTACACTTCCCTTTTTCATATGAGTCAAGATTAACTCAGAAAGATGGTGTTCATTTAATACATTACATTAACAACAGGAAATAAATATGATAGCTAATGAAAACACTATTCAAAGTTTTAAACAAAAATCAAATTGGTTTATTATTATTGGTATAGTTTTAATTATTCTCGGTTGCTTGGCATTAGGGTATCAATTCATAGCCACCGTTTTTTCTGTTTATTTTATCGGTTCACTCCTTTTTATCGCAGGGATTATCCAAGTAATCCACTCTTTTAACATCAAAGGATTTGGCCAAACTGCTTTATGGGCAATCATGGGGATTTTATATATCTTCATTGGCGCTATGTCGTTTTTCCAACCGATCGCGGTCTCAAGCGCATTAACATTATTAATTTCTTTATTATTGACGATTAGTGGATTTACTCAAATTTTTGCTGCAATGAGCAACCGCAACATACCTCGTTGGGGATGGGTCGTCTTTTCTGGGGTGATTAACATCATTTTAGGACTTATGTTAATGGCAGGCTGGCCATATGATAGCGTTTGGGTATTAGGAATGTTTTTAGGTATAGATTTAGTTTTCCAAGGCTTTGCTTATATTGCAATTGGTTTTGCACTAAAAAATCATAGATCTTAAATTTCATTTTATTGCTCACAAGTCATGTTGTGAGCAATAAGCCTCAACAGTTCAAAAATAAAACCTTCTAACCAAAAGCAATTATTTATAACTTTTATTGGTTTTCGCTTTGACTTCGCGCATTGACTGTAATATTCGATGATAATTATCTAACCTTGATGGTGCAATCGCGACTTGTGCAACAGCTTTCTGGAGTAAACATCCAGGTGTATCTAAGTGATTACAATCACGAAATTGGCAACCTCCTAAATAATCATCAAATTCAACAAAACCAGCAATAACTTGCTCTGGCTCTAAATGCCATAAACCAAACTCACGAATTCCTGGTGAATCAATGATATCCCCGCCATTAGGTAAATGATAAAGCCGAGTTGAAGTTGTGGTATGTTGGCCAAGCCCAGATATTTCAGATACTTCACCAGTTAGCGTAGCTTGGTTGTGAGGCAATAGTAAATTGATGATACTGGATTTACCGACACCTGATTGACCAACTAAAATAGAAATTTTACCATCTAAAACCTTCTGTAAAGGTTCAATACCTTGTTGTGACTGACATGAAACAAATAAAACCTGATAACCAATTTTAGTGTAAATAAGAAACTGTTGCTCAATTTCTTGTTTTTTTTGCTCATCAAGTAAATCAATTTTATTCAATACGATAATAGGTTTAATTTTCGTCGCCTCACAAGCGACTAAATACCGATCGATGATATTAAACGATAATTCAGGTAAAACGGCTGAAATAATAACAATTTGATCGACATTTGCTGCAACAGGCTTAACTCCATCATAAAAATCAGGCCGTACTAACTCGGAATGACGAGGATGAACTGCTTCAATAATACCATTAGTATTCGGTTCCAAACTCTCACGCCACAATACTTTATCTCCCGTCACTAATGACGGTAAAGTACGGCGAATACTACATCGATAAATAATCCCAGCATTATCTTCAACATCCGCTGATTTGCCAAACCTACTTACCACCACCCCATCACGAGGCGCAGAGAAATTTGATAGATTTTCATCCATCTTAGTTTCTAAACGTTGTTGATGCTTAGCGGCCATACGCCTTTTTTGATTTTTTGAAAGTTGATTTTTTGCCACGGTTGCTAATTTTTTTGGTCAAACAGTTTAGTACTTATGCTACACTACTCAGCATTAAAAAGAAAATTTATACCACAAATTATGACTACTCTATCAAATAATCTGATATGGATTGATCTGGAGATGACAGGCCTCAATCCAAATAGCGATCGCATTATCGAAATCGCAACTATTGTAACTGATTCTAATTTAAATATTCTCGCTGAAGGTCCAGTCATTGCCATTCATCAAACAGATGAACAACTTGCGCTTATGGATGATTGGAATCAAAAAACGCATGGCAAGTCAGGATTAATCGATCGTGTTCGTCAAAGTACGGTTTCAGAACAACAAGCTGAACAACAAACTCTTGCGTTTTTAAAACAATGGGTTCCCGAAAACTGTTCACCAATCTGTGGTAATACGATTGGTCAAGACCGACGTTTTCTGTTTAATTATATGCCAAATCTAGAAAAATATTTTCATTACCGTTATTTAGATGTCAGTACGATTAAAGAATTAGCCAGACGCTGGAAACCTGAAATATTAAAAGGTATCAGTAAACAGAGTTCTCACCAAGCGTTAGATGATATTCGCGACTCAATCGCCGAATTACTTTATTACCGAGAACACTTTTTCAATCTAACTAATGAGTAATCATGAATATTTTATATACGATTTTACTTTATTTAATCCAACCGCTTGTCTGGTTTAGACTGCTTTGGCGCAGTCGCAAAGCACCAGATTATCGTAAGCGTTGGTTAGAACGCTATGGATTTTGTAAAAATAAAGTCAAATCAGGTGGAATTTTAGTTCACGCGGTATCTGTCGGCGAAACACTCGCAGCAATTCCATTGATAAAAACACTTCAAAAACAATATCCGCAGTTACCAATTACCGTTACAACAATGACACCTACTGGCTCTAAACAAGTTAAGACGCTACTCAAAGATAGCGTTAGCCATGTCTATTTACCTTATGATTTGCCCTGTGCAATACATCGTTTTCTAAAAGCAGTTAAACCTAAATTAGTCATAATCATGGAAACCGAGCTTTGGCCAAACTTAATTAGCCAATGCCATAACCAAAAAATCCCATTAATTATTGCTAATGCGCGATTATCTGAACGTTCAGCCAATAGGTATCACAAATTAGGAAAAGCGATTAGTAAACTATTAACTAAAATCAGCACTGTCGCCGCTCAAAACGAACAAGATGGAGAGCGATTTTTATCGTTAGGTTTGCCAAAAGAGCATTTAACCGTAACCGGTAGTATTAAATTTGATATTGAACTAACTGATAAACAAAGTCTTGCGCAATTAAAACAGCAATGGCAATTACATCGACCAGTTCTTATAGCCGCGAGCACACATTCAGGTGAAGATGAAATCATTTTATCAGCATTTCAACGACTACTAAAAAATCACTCTAACTTATTACTTATCTTAGTTCCGCGTCATCCAGAACGTTTTAAAACTGTTGAAGAACTAATTTCCGACAATAAGTTAAATTATATCAAACGAAGCACGAAGCAAATCCCAACTGAGCAGACGCAAGTGATTTTGGGCGACACCATGGGAGAACTATTAGAACTTTATGGTTTAGCTAATATCGCTTTTGTTGGCGGTAGCTTAATTGAACATGGTGGTCACAATCCATTAGAACCGGCACTACACCATATTCCAATTATTAGCGGTAAATACTTTTTTAACTTTAAAGTGATTTGTGAACAGTTAATTGAAGCTAATGGTATGTTGATATGTGACAGCACAGCTGATTCACTCTATTCAACTGTAAACAGCTTATTGAATGACGACAATCGTTGTCAGCAAATGGGCGAAAACGCATATCAAGTATTAAAAAGAAACCAAGGAGCACTAAATCGCCTACTTAAGGTTATCCATCACTATCTTGAACCATATAAGGATAACCGATGAAAAACAAACAGGGAGTATTAATTGTTAATTTAGGTACGCCAAGTGCTGCAACGCCAGAGGCAATTCGCTCTTACTTAACAGAGTTTTTACTCGATCGTCATGTTGTCGATCTTCCTGCTTTTATTTGCTATCCAATACTAAAATACCTAGTATTACCTAGACGCGTTCCCTACATCATTAACCATTATCAAAAAATATGGATAAATGAGGAATCACCATTACTCCATTACAGTAAACGCTTGATGAATCAATTACAACAAGCATTACCGGATATACAATGCGAATTAGCCATGACCTATGGTGAACCGAGCTTACAATCCGCACTAAATAATTTAAAATCATGTGATGAAGTAACACTATTACCGTTATTTCCACAATATTCTACAACTACAACTCAGGCGGTATTAGATAAAGTTAAGCAACTTACTCGTGATTTTGCGTTCAAGATTAACTATATTCGTGATTATGCAGATGATGAAAGTTATATCGATGCGCTCTATTCACAAGTGCAACAAGCTTTTTCAACGCAAGGACAACCTGATGTATTGCTTCTTTCCTATCATGGCATACCTCAACGCTATATTGATAAACGGCAAGATGACTATGTGCAAAGATGCCAGTTAACAACCCAGTTATTGATAAAAAAATGCCAAGATAATGGAATCGACTTACCAATCAAAATGGCTTATCAATCAAAATTTGGTAAAGGGAAATGGGTTGAACCAAACACCAGCGATATATTAGAAAACCTAGCTAAAACCGAGACTGAACATGTTCATGTTATCTGCCCTGGTTTTTCGGCGGATTGCATTGAAACACTTTATGAAATTGATGAGCAAAACCGAGAAATATTTTTAAATGCGGGCGGTAAACAGTTTTATTACATTCCAGCCTTAAACGATACGCTATTACAGGTGGAATTAATCAAAAATATACTTCAAAAACCCCGTTCCTCAACTTTTTTTGATTAATTAAAACTTATTTTAACGATAACTCGCTATCCCAAATATTATCTACTGACCATAAATTGATTACGATTAAAGCTAAATAACCAACTAATTTAACCTAAATGATAACCTGTGTTAGGATGATAGTTAAAAATTATCTGCGCTCAAAGGAGAATTATCGATGAAAATAATCATCATTGGCGCTCAAGCAGCTGGAGCAAGTGCTGCTGCAAAAGCCAAAAGAAGGGAACCCAATGCGACAATCTGTATCTATGAAAAATCAGATATAGTTTCATTTGGAGCTTGTGGATTACCTTATTTTATTGGCAATCATTTTGGCGATGAAAATGAAATGATATCCAGAACGCCAGAACAATTTGCTAAAGATGGCATTGAAATCAAAACATTACATGAAGTTATCGCTATTGATCCTAATTTAAAAAAAGTCACCGTCAAAGATATCAAAAACAATAATTGCTTTGACGATGATTATGACAAGTTACTCATTTCCGTTGGGGCGATACCAATAATTCCACCTTTAGAAAATAGACAACTGGAAAATATTTTCACTTTACGCGATATGTATGATGGTCTAGCAATAAAAAAAGCCTTAAACCAAAATACCAATGTCGTGGTCATTGGTGCTGGCTATATCGGGCTAGAAATAACCGAATCGTTAGTAAAATTGAATAAAAACGTAAAATTAATTCAATTAGATGATAGAGTTTTGACCGATGCCTTCGATCCAGAACTTACTGAGATAATTGAAGAAAATCTAAAACAACATTGTGATTTACATCTACAAGAGCAAGTACAAGGTTTTGAAGGTGAACAAAAAGTTACTCATGTTATCACCGATAAAGCTAAATATCCCGCCGACATTGTCATTATTGCCACAGGAGTAAAGCCTAATAGCGAAGTTTATAAACACCTTAATATTGAAACTCTTAGTAATGGTGCAATTGTCGTTGATAATTATGGACAAACTAACATAGCTGATATTTATGCTGCAGGCGACTGTGTCGCGCTTCATCATCGCGTTAGCCAATCAATGACTTATATTCCATTAGCGACCGGAGCGAACAAATTAGGTAAAATTGTTGGTGACAATTTAGCAGGCGGTAACAATCAATTCCCAGGAACCCTTGGGACATCAGCATTAAGGGTATTTGATATTGAAGCCGGTCGAACAGGATTAACCGAACAACAAGCTATTAAAACTGGTATCCCATATAAAACAGTAGTAGTTAAAGATAAAAATCATAGTAACTATGTTGAAGGGCAAACTAGCGTCACGGCTAAACTTATTTATCACGCCGAAACTCGTATTTTATTAGGTGGACAGATTGCTGGGGGCAGTGGTGCTGTATTAAGAACGAATAGTTTAGCCACCGCTATTTGGGCTAATATGAAAATTGATGAATTAGCCATGATGGACTTTTTATATGCACCACCTTTTTCAAGACCATGGGATATTTTAAATATCGCTGGGGGCATTGCTAAATAGTATTGAAATATCTCAAATATTTGCAAAATTATTAAAATTCAAAATATGTGGTTTGGTTTTAATCCAAACCATAAAAGATTATTAAAAATTAATTCAATTTTATCCAAAAGCTGGGGGTAAACATGTCAGATGCCATTTTTCAGGGCACTTTTTTCGAAAAGTTCTTATCCATCACCCATTATCAAACTTTAATCGGGATTGGTTTATTACTGCTTTGCTTTTTTGCCGTCATGCGACCGATGCAAACCAAAAAAGTTAATTTTTCCATTAGAATGTTAGTCGGATTGGTGCTTGGTGCTGTTATTGGTTTAGGTATTCAAGCTGCAGCCGGTTTTCCAGAAAGTTCAACTGTTTGGATGCAAGAAACAGCAACATGGTATGGTTTGTTTGGTCGTGCCTTTATTGCCTTCATACGCATGTTAGTGATTCCATTAATTTTTGTCTCAATTGTAAAAGTGATTATTGATTTTTCTGGTAAAGACAATTTGCCGAAAATAGCATTCAGAGGAATTTTTTGGTTACTATTCACTACAGCCATCGCTTGTATTGTCGGTATTATTTTAGCAAATTTATTATCATTAGGTGAGTTGAGTTCAGCATCAACCAAAACGGCTACCGCCAAACAATATACCAATATTATTGACACTTTCGTGAATCTTATTCCAAGTAATATCATCGGCTCTATGGTAAAAGAGAATATTGTAGGCTTAGTTATCTTTTCAGCATTGATGGGACTTGCCGCTAACCGAATGGAAAAAAAGAATCCACAACCTATTGCTCTTTTTAAAACCTTTATTGAGGCGCTCTATAAAATTATCATGTCAATTGCCATGACGATTATTAAATATATGCCTTATGCGGTGATTGCTTTACTTGCTCGTACAATTATTTCAAACGGTATCCCAGCAATTATTGATGTATCAAGCTTTGTATTAGCGATTTACCTTGCAACCATAATAATGCTTGTTGTGCATATTGTGATTGTCATGCTTCATGGAATTTCACCTATCGTATTTATCAAAAAAGCACTTGGCACATGGTTACTTGCTTTCACTAGCCGCTCATCTGTTGGTACATTACCGATGACTATCTCAACATTGACCGTCAGAATGGGCGTAAATACAGGTACAGCGAATCTAGTTGGCTCACTCGGAAGTACAATGGGAATGAATGGCTGCGCTGGCTTTTTCCCAGCCTTACTTGCGGTTATGGTTGCTCATATGGTGGGTATTAATACTGATATTCAATTCTATATAATGCTAGTCATTGTGGTAGTTATCGGATCAATTGGTATCGCTGGTATTCCAGGCACTGCAACAGTTGCAGCGACTGTCGTACTTTCAGGCATGGGTATGGCTGAATACTTCCCATTAATTGGTATGGTGTTAGCCGTCGATCCAATCATTGATATGGCCAGAACGTTAGCTAATGTATCTGGATCAATGACCGCTGCAATAGCAACCGATCATGAAGTTGGATTAATGAATATGGATATTTATAATGATCCTAATGTGACTTTGGATAATGAACAGTCTGAAGTTTAACAATAAAGATAATTTTCAGTTTAATTTAATTAACAAAAAGACGCCAATTGGCGTCTTTTTATATCAGCGGAAAAACAAAATTAAATGGTTTTTAACCATGCTTTAACATCATCACCCAAACTTTTGTGACGCATTGCGTATTGTACAAAAGTTTGTACATAACCCAATTTATTTCCACAGTCGTGGCTTCGGCCTTTAATACAGTATGCATCCACTCGATCTTCATCAAGTAACATCGCAATTGCATCAGTCAATTGAATTTCACCACCAGCACCTAAAGGCGTTTTAGCTAAAAGTGGCCAAATTTTTTCAGATAAAACGTAACGTCCAACAACTGATTGGTTAGATGGAGCTTCTTCTATTGACGGTTTTTCAACTACACTATACATTTGCGCTATATTACCAGCTGATAACTCTTCACCACGGCAGTCAACAATACCATAAGATGAAACAAGATCTTTTGGTACAGGTTCGACCATGATTTGGCTATGTTTAGTGTTATGATAATTATTAATCATCGCCGCTAAATTATCTTGAGCAAGATCACTATCATACTCATCAATAATCACATCCGGTAATACTACAGCAAAAGGCTCATCACCAACTAAAGGATAAGCACAAAGTACAGCATGACCAAGTCCTTTTGCTAATCCTTGGCGAACACTAGTAATCGTCACGTTTTTTGGCAGAATCCCTTGTACTTCTTGCAAAAGTTGACGTTTAACTCGGGCCTCAAGCATAGCTTCAAGCTCAAAACTGGTGTCAAAGTGATTTTCTATAGAATTTTTAGACGAGTGCGTTACAAAAATAATTTCAGTTATCCCTGCCGCAATACACTCTTTGACAACATACTGAATAAGTGGTTTATCAACCACAGGTAACATCTCTTTAGGAATCGCTTTGGTTGCAGGTAACATTCTTGTGCCAAGACCAGCAACAGGAATAACTGCTTTTTTAACTTTTCCTTTAGCAGATGATTCAAAATTTAATGGCATTTTAATTCCTTAAAATAATAAAATGATAAATTAATTAATTATATTGTTATGACTTTTACATTGTCCTTCAACAAAGGTATTTGCAACTCGCTCTGATCTTAATATATAAGCAGCCCAAATACCGCTCCAAATGAGTTGTTTTACTGTTTTAGCTATCTCTCTTGATTCGATCGGAAGTTTAGTATAATGATAACAAAGATATTGGTCCAAAAGAAGAAATGAACATGAAGTGACTAGATAACCTAGCATATAATAAGGAAATTTATAGTTTTTAGTAAAAAAAAGATAAAGCAAATAAATAGCAAAAAGAATTAAAATTGCGTTTAGACCTATTTCTACAGATAAAATCCAACTAATATTAGGAATATATTGGTCAGAAACTTGATTAATAAAACCACTCCCATGGAACTTCAAAGTCATTACAATAAAGCCAATAGTGAATAGATTTAGTACAAGCGTAAATACGATGAATATTGCAACAACTATAAGCCAGCCACCTAATCCTTTAAGTTTTGGATTATCCGTCATATAAAGATCCTTAATTAATAATAGATAAATCATTAAATTTAATTAATGACGAATTATCACTGTCTTTAGCTAAAGAATCAATGGAAATATAAACAATTTGACACGTTTCTAACACAGCTTCTTTAACAACAAACTTTGCTTTACGATCGCGTTCTTCTTTCTGTTTGGCGCTAATGTAAAGATCATCATAACCATCATCATACATTGATGCTCTTTCAAATATATTAGTACTACGCCAAAAAGTCTCTTTTGGATAATCTCGCTCAAAAGTTTGACCTGTTAATTTGCCTTTTAAGCCAGCATAACTCATGGGTAAGTGTCGACTAGCTCGACTTTGTGAAAGATAAATATGGGGATATTGTGTAAGATTGGATTCAAGTTGGTTTAACTTAAATTCAACACCAGAACGATTTTGATACTGGCAATTATCCATGATTAAAGGTGCAGTTCGAAAGTTCAACGAACCACACCCTACAAGTAAAAATGCTAAAATAAATAGTCGATACATATGGTTTTGTTTGCTTTTAAGAAGCTATAAGCAAACCCATTTATTATTTACAATTTTTCACTAACATCTTCGGCAGTATTGGTAATAGCTTTACCGCCTGATTGCACGTCTTTACCTACACCTTTAACCGTGTTACAACCTACTACAAGTGTTGTCATCGCGATACTTACCAATAAAATAAATACTTTACGTAACATGTGATTCTCCTCTAGTTAGTCACATTATGATTTGATTGTGGCAAATGCTTCTGCTACACGATGTATATTATGGTGATTTAAACCCGCCACACACATTCTCCCGCTGCCCACCAAATAAACAGCGAAATCATCTTTTAGTTGTGCGACTTGCTCTTTAGAAAAACCGGTGTAACTAAACATACCTCTTTGTTTAAGTAGGTAGTCAAAATTCTGTTTAGGTGCTGCTGTTTTTAATAAATCGACTAATGTTGAGCGCATGATAACAATACGATTACGCATTGATTCGACTTCTTTAAACCATAAAGCTTTAAGTTCAGCATTATTTAATACGTATGATACAAGTTGTGCACCGTAAGCGGCAGGACTAGAATAATTTCGACGAACCGTTGCTTGTAATTGACCAAACACTCGATTAGCCACTTGGTTATTATCACATAAAACGGATAAACCGCCCACTCGCTCACCATAAAGTGAAAAAGTTTTAGAAAACGAATTGCTGATAAACCCACACAATCCTCGCTCAGCCACTTTTTTTATTGCATAACTATCACTTTCGATACTTTCGCCAAAACCTTGGTAAGCGATATCCATAAATGGAATGAGATCTCGGTTTTGTAAAACATCAATCACTTTGTCCCATTGTTGGTTTGTTAATTCTGCACCAGTTGGGTTATGGCAGCAAGGATGCAATAACACAATACTTTTAGCGGGTAAAGTATTAAGTGTTTCAAGCATCGCATCAAAATTCACGCCACAAGTCTGAGGATCAAAATAAGGGTATTTATTTACCTTAAATCCTGCGCCATTAAAAATGGCAATATGATTCTCCCAAGTTGGATCACTAACCCAAACTTGAGAATCAGGAAAATAACGATATAAAAAGTCAGCACCGACTTTCAGCGCACCTGATCCCCCTAATGTTTGAACAGTGGCTATCCGCTTTGTTTGAAAAGCAGGATTATCTTCACCAAAAAGCAATGATTGGATTGCCTGACAATAACTCGGTAAGCCACTCATCGGCAAATAAAGTTGTGCGCCTTGTTGATGATGATAAATATAGTCACAAGCCGTTTTAATACACGATAATTGAGGAACCACACTATTTTCATCATAATAATAACCAATACTCAAATTGGTCTTGTTTTCGCGCTTATCATTATTGAATTCAGCGACTAATGATAATATTGGATCCCCTGCGTACGACTCTACTTTTTCAAACATTTTCCCAACCTAATTAAATCAGTAAATATCAATAGATAATTGTAGATTATTGCACCAACTTAATTGGCAATCAATCACTAAATAATAGTTTAAATATAAATAATTTTAGGATACTAAAATAGACCGTTTAAAAGACTGATTTGGATATAAAACGTTAGAATAGATGGTCAAAAAAGAGATTTTAAATAAAAAAAACCTCAAAAACCCCGTTCCTCAACTTTTTTTACTTCATTAGCACCTTTCGGTGCTAACAATTATAAGTCGATTATTTAACCGCAATAACTTCTATTTCAACTTTCGCATCTTTAGGAATGCGAGCAACTTGCACACAAGAACGAGCAGGGAATGTTGCCTGATTCTCTGTAAAAAATGCCTCATAGACACTATTCACATCCGCAAAATCATTCATATCGGCTAAAAAAATCGTCGTTTTAACGATATTTTTAACTTGATATCCTGCCTCAGTAACAATTGCTTTTACATTCGCTAAACTTTGTTTAGCTTGCTCTTTGACACAACTTGGCATCTCACCTGTAGCTGGATTAATTGGAATTTGACCTGATGCAAATAACATGTTGCCCAAATCAACACCTTGAACATAAGGACCTATTGCTGCTGGTGCTTTGTTGGTATTAACAACTTTTACCATATATGATTTCTCCTTTCATCTTGTTATGCATCTCATTTCAACAGGAACCAAATTTGGTGTCAAGTCATGGTAAATTTATGATCATGGGACTTCTGCCAATTTTCTGATATGATAGTTGAAAATTTTTTCATTTGTTGAGAGTTAGCATGTTTGAGAATTTAACTGACCGTTTATCACAGACATTTCGCAATATTAGTGGGCGTGGACGCTTATCTGAAGATAATATCAAAGATGCCCTACGTGATGTCCGTATGGCATTACTTGAGGCTGATGTTGCCCTACCTGTGGTACGAGAATTTATTAACCAAGTTAAACAAAAAGCTGTTGGTTTAGATGTTAATAAAAGCCTAACACCAGGCCAAGAATTCATCAAAATCGTTCAAGCAGAACTTACTATAGCTATGGGTGAAGTTAATAGTTCACTTAACTTAGCCACCCAGCCTCCAGCCGTCATTCTCATGGCAGGTTTGCAAGGTGCGGGTAAAACTACCAGCGTCGCAAAACTAGCAAAATTTTTAAAAGAAAAACAGAAAAAGAAAGTGTTAGTTGTCTCTGCCGACGTTTATCGCCCTGCGGCAATAAAACAGTTAGAAACACTAGCTAAAGCTATTGATGTGGAGTTCTTCCCGTCAGATATCAATCAAAAACCTATTGATATTGTTAACAAAGCAATTTCACATGCTAAATTACAATTTTTTGATGTCCTTATTGTCGATACCGCTGGTCGATTACATGTCGATAGCGAGATGATGGATGAAATCAAAGCACTGCATGATGCAATCAATCCAATTGAAACGTTATTTGTGGTCGATGCCATGACCGGGCAAGATGCTGCTAATACGGCAAAAGCATTTAATGACGCATTACCTTTGACCGGGGTTATTTTAACTAAGGTGGATGGTGATGCTCGTGGCGGTGCGGCGTTATCGATTCGTCATATCACCGGTAAACCAATCAAATTCTTAGGGATGGGTGAAAAGACGGATGCATTAGAACCTTTTTATCCTGACCGTATCGCTTCACGTATTTTAGGGATGGGTGATGTACTCTCTTTAATTGAAGAGTTACAGAGTAATGTTGATCGTGAAAAGGCAGAGAAAATCGCCAAAAAACTCAAAAAAGGTGATAAGTTTGATTTTAATGACTTCCAAGATCAACTTCGACAAATGCGTAATATGGGTGGAATGGGCGCTATGCTGGCTAAACTACCTGGCGTTGGTCAACTTCCTGATCATATCAAAGCACAGATGGATGATAAAATCACCATCAAGATGGAAGCCATAATTGGTTCGATGACATTAAAAGAACGAGCCAATCCCGAAATCATCAAAGGCTCACGCAAACGCCGTATTGCTAATGGTTCTGGAACCCAAGTGCAAGATGTTAACAAGCTGCTTAAGCAGTTTGAAGATATGCAAAAAATGATGAAAAAGATGAAAGGTGGTGGCATGATGAAGATGATGCGCCAAATGAAAGGTCTAATGGGTGGAGGCATGGGCTTCCCACCTAGATAACATTTTACTTCGCTTTTCTTTCAATAAAATACTATCGTGCAAAGTTACACGATAGTATTTCAATAAACTCAATTTTCTCGATTTAGCGCTTTAATTTTAGTTGGACGCTGCATAGTTAATACAGTACCAATCGATGAAACTATAATAAATAGAATAGCAATCCATTGATAATGAGTTAACTGTTCGTGTAAAACAATTAATCCAGAAAACGCAGCAAATACAGGTGACAAGCTCATCAAAGTACTAAAAGTTTGTGCGGGTAATCGTGGCAAAGCGATCATATCCAGGCCATATGGAATAGCAGACGCCAATAATGAAACGACAAAAACGAGAGGCAACAGATCCATCGAAAACATGGTGCTACCACTGTGCCATACACCAATAGGAAAGAGTAATATTGAGGCAATAATCGAACCTACCGCAACACTTGAGGCACCATAAATTTCACCCGCTTTTCGCCCAAAAACAATATAACCAGCCCAACAGCTTCCTGCACATAAAGCTAGTAATATACCAATAGGATCCAAATCGTTAGAAGCCTGATGAATAGGAAGCAACATCACCAATCCAATGATCGCAATAGCTAACCAAACAAAATCAGTTAATCGGCGTCCAGAAAACATCGCAACCATAATTGGTCCAGTTAACTCTATTGCCACAGCAATTCCTATTGGGATTCGAGATATGGCATTATAAAAAGCCAAATTCATACATCCCATAGCGACACCATACAGAATAATATATTTAATGGCTGACTTAGTAATAGTTTTACGCCAAGGTTTAAAGATTATTACCAATAAAATCGCTGAGAAAAACAACCGCCATGCTGTCATCGCCTCAGGCCCTAGTACAGGAAACAAGTATTTAGCAAATGAAGCACTTGCTTGCACAGATATCATCGAAATAAAAATTAAAAAAACAGGCCAAGATCTTTTGAGCATAATGACTACCTAGATTAAAGTAATTGCATATTAAGGGAAGCAATTTGTTTACAAAGCAACGTAAAATCAATTTAAGATTATTACGATATTTCGCTAAAAGCTTTATTATTAAACGAATCGTATAAATAATATTTTTTCAATATCACATCACGTTTAGTTATCCCTTTTTACTGATAGTAAAGCCAGATCTTGTAGCGCTTTTTTATAAGGGGAATCAGGTAAGATTGAAATAACATTGTATGCTTTATTGGCCTCTTGTTGAGCCGTTTTTAAAGTAAATTCAAGAGATCCACACGACTGCATAACTTTTAAAATATGATCTAATAAATGCCTGCCATTACCTTGCTCGATAGCTTGACGGATTAACGTCGCATCTTCTGAATTAGCATGATGCATTGCATGCAATAATGGTAAGGTTGGTTTACCTTCATTGAGATCATCACCCAAATTTTTACCTAATTTTTGATTACTATCCGCACTATAATCTAATAAGTCATCAATAATTTGAAAGGCGGTACCCAAGTATTTTCCATACTCTTGCAGTGCAAATTCTTGCTCTGGTGTTGCTCCTGCTAATACTGCTGCTGAATGCGATGTTGCTTCAAACAGTCTTGCTGTTTTGCGATAAATAACTTGTAGGTATTGCTCTTTAGTAATATCAGGATCATTGCAATTTATCAGCTGTTGAACTTCACCTTCAGCAATAATATTTGTTGCTTCTGACATTATCTTCAATACTTTGAATGATTCTGTGCGTACCATCATTTGGAAAGATCTTGTGTAAATATAATCGCCAACTAAGACACTTGCCGCATTACCAAATAGCGCATTAGCGGTTGATTTACCTCGCCGTAAATCAGATTCATCAACAACATCATCATGCAATAAAGTTGCAGTGTGAATAAATTCGATAAAAGCTGCGGTAATAATATGTTTATCACCCTGATAATTAAGCGCTTTAGCTATTAACAAGGCAATAACTGGGCGAATCCATTTTCCACCACTACTAATGATGTAATTCCCTAATTGATTAATTAGTACAACATCAGAACTAAGTTCTGCTTGTATTGCTTCATTAACTTTAACTAAATCATCTTGCACTAGATCGAGTATTTGTTTTATCGATGGATTATTCATCAGTCTAACCACTACAAATGGGAGATATTTATTTACTATTATCTGATAAATATTTTTAAGCAACAAGTATTGCTAAATCATATTTAAAAAAATACTACAAATGATAAGCATTTTCATTTAGAATACACACCTTAAATGAACATTAATTACTGTTATGAAGATCAACTTTGATATAGATATCAACAACGAAAAAGAGCCGCAATCACCTGCTTCTAATAAGCAAAAGGATGCCTATATATATACATCGATCTCTGTAATATCACATTTATTTTTATTTGGATTATTGTTCAGCTCTGCACTGTTTGCAAATAATATCGTTGTTGATGAAGGTGATAATTCAATTAAAGCTGTTATGATTGACCTTACTCAGTTAGCAGCTCCGGAACAATCATTGGTTGAAGAAACACCTGAAATCAAAGGTGCTGAAAACAGTGAAATCATTGACAATAAACCAATTGAAGAACCAGTCGTAGAGCCAGAAGTCGTTGAAGAAAAGATTCCGGAACCTACACCTGAAATAGAACAAAAAAAACCAGCAACAGAGCCAGATAAACCAGTTATTGTTAAACCTAAACCAAATAAGAAAAAACCACCGACACAAAAATCATCTCGTCAACAAGTTAGACAAGATGTGGTAAGTGATAATATAGCAAATACTTCAGTAGCTCCTAAAGTATCTGATAATCGACAATATTCTGGTAATCCCTCTCCAATTAGTCGTAATCGACCAGAATATCCTCGAAGAGCACTAGATATGCGCTTAGAAGGTTATGTTGTTGCTATGTTTGATGTAACTAGTGAAGGTCGCGTTGAAAATATTAGGATTATTGAAGCCCAACCTAATAATATTTTTAATCGCTCGGTTATCTCTGCAATGAAAATGTGGAAATATAAGCCGATTGCTGGAAAAGATCTCAAAATAAAAATTGTTTTCAATCGTGATAGTTCAATTAGCTTAGGAAGCAATTAATCACTCATTCCTCAATCAATAACTATTATTAAATAAAAAACTGTAAAAGCACTAATTTTATAATTCAATTAGTGCTTAGTTGATAAATAGTTTATCTATTCTTTTGCATTAAAAGTTCAATTTCCTGCGGTTGTTTAGGTACCGTTGAGGTTAAAATTTCGTTGCCAGCTTCGGTAACCAAAATATTATCTTCGATACGAATCCCAATACCTTTATAACATTCTGGCACATCAGCATCTTTATTAATATAAAGTCCAGGCTCAACGGTTAAGACCATACCCGGAGCGAGTATGCGATCACGATCACTGCCAACATCATGCACATCAATACCTAACCAGTGACCTAATCCATGCATATAGAATGCTAAATAAGCTTTGTTTGTAATCAATGTTTCAACATCACCTTGCATAATTCCAAGCTTAACTAATCCTTCAACCATAATCCGAATAATTTTTTGATTAACTAATGATATTGAGGTGCCTGGTTTCAATAATTTGATAGCTGTACATTGCGCAGTTAACACAATGTTATATATTTCGAGTTGTGCTTGACTAAATTTACCATTAATCGGAAATGTTCGAGTAATATCACCTGCATAATAATGATATTCACAACCTGCATCAATTAAGACTAAATCGCCATCTTTGAGCGTGTCGCTATTATTTTCATAATGCAATATACAACCATTATTACCTCCGCCAACAATAGTATTATATGACGGCCATCGAGCGCCATGCCATGCAAACTCATGTAATATTTCAGCTTCTAATTGATATTCATACCAATTAGCCTGGCATTTTTGCATTGCCCGAATATGTGCTTGAGCACTGATTTCGCACGCTTTACGTAAAAGAGCCATTTCATATTCAGACTTAAACATTCGCATTTCATGAACAATTGGTCGCCAATCAATAACTGTACTCGGCGCAGAAAGTTTGAATCGAGCACCTTGCCGTAATGTATTGATTGCTTTCTTAATTATCTCGTCAGCATAATCATATAGTTGGTCTGCATAATAAATTGCTTTTTTTCCATTTATTAAATTTGGTAAAACACTCTCTATATCATCGAAAAGATAAGCCTCATCGACTAAAATCTTTGTTAATGCCTCTTGCTGGCCTAAGCGGTAGCCAGTCCATGTTTCGGCTAAAGGATCTTTCTTGCGATTAAATAAAATATATCGTCCTTGACCGTCTTGTTGTTTAATTATTGCCAAAAGCGCTTCTGGCTCTGCAAAAAAAGTAAAATACCAAAAGTCACTATCTTGTCTATAAGGGTAGTGGGTATCATTACTTCGTTTAACTTCTGGCGAAGCAAAAAATAAGGCAATGCTATTTGGCTCCATCTGAGCCAATAATTTATTTCGCCGATCTAGCAGTTCTGTCTTGGTCTGAATATCTATCATAGCGTTTACCTTGATAATCAGTAATATTGAATATTAGTGAATTGTTGGTGTGATATCGGGTTCATTAAATTCATCAAAACATAACATCGCCGTAATGCGAACGTATTCTTTGATCTCTTCAAATGCAAAGCCCAGTTCTTGCTGATCTTCATCTTCATCATAACCGAGTTTAGCTATTTGTCTTAGATCATATATTGCTTCACCCACATCACCTTTAACTCGATTAAGTTTTGGTTGAACTAAACCAATACCCAATAAAAAATGATTTACCCATCCCACTAAATCGTCAATTTGCGTAAACAAATCTTGCTCACCAAGTAGAAGTTGGAACTCAAAATCTTCATCAATAAATTGTTGTTTAGTTATATGATATAATTCTTCCACTTCCTTATTTAAAGGTTCAGCTATTTTTTGCCCATCATTCAACATGTCTTGAACTAACACTCTCCAACTTTCGTCATGATTTCCTCCAGCTAATAAGCCAGATAAGAATCCATGTAATTCAGCTGCAGTTATGCCAACTTTATTTTGGATAAGTTGACGATTAAGCTCGTCATAAATCTTGGTATTAGTCATTAACTCCACCTTATTAGTTTATAATAATAGTGAAAATACATCCCTCTGCACTTTCACTCATTATTAGTATATAATTTGTGCCTAGCTGTAAATAATAAACAGGTTATTGTGCTTTATAAAGGAATTATTTTGAACATTTTTAGATTAATTTTAACATCACTATATATAGTTATATCGTTAACTGCTTGTAGTTCATGGCTGAAAAATAAAGGTGTGATTGTTCTTGATGTACAGAATAATACCTATATAACCAGCCAAGACTTACCTAAAGATTATCAGTTAGGCAATGGAGAACAAGAACTTGATAAGTTTGAAGCTTTCTGCCGAGACGAGATCCGTGCCTCACAACTAGATGGTAGCGAAGAGATGGTATTTGAAAATATCAAACGAGGAATTCACGGTCAGGTTGAATTTAAAAAATGTAGTGATAGAGTCACTCGAATTTACCGATATTAATAAATATTTCAGCTTACTTTGTAAAGTATCGCTAATAAGATTGACTAATTGTCACATATCCGTGAAATCTTACTAGCCTTTCAAGCTGTTTTTATTTATATTGTCGCATGAACAAATATATTTTTGGGAGTAAAATAATTATGTACAAGCAAGATGTAACCATTACTGCATCGAACGGTCTTCATACCCGCCCTGCTGCACAATTTGTAAAGGAAGCTAAAAACTTCAATTCTGAAATTACTGTCACATCAAATGGAAAAAGTGCAAGTGCTAAAAGCTTATTTAAATTACAAACATTAGGCTTAACTCAAGGTACAACTATTACTATTTCAGCCGAAGGTGAAGATGAAAAAGAAGCAGTAACTCATTTAGTAAAATTAATTCCTGAATTGGAATAATACTCCCATGTTAGCGTTGAACGGTTTTAATATTAGATAAGGATTAAATGTTATGGTATCAGGTATACTTGTTTCCCCAGGTATCGCTTTTGCAAAAGCGCTATTATTAAAAGAAGAACCTATTGTTATTAATAATAGGCAAATTCTTGATAACAAAATTGACGCTGAAATTGATCGGTTTAAAGAAGCACGTGAAAAATCAAGCGAACAATTACATGCGATCATGGAACGAGCTAAAACCACTTTAGGTGAAGATAAAGCTGCTATTTTTGAAGGTCATATCATGCTTCTTGAAGATGAAGATCTTGAACAAGAAGTTATTTCACGCATCAAAAGTAAACACTCAAGTGCTGATGCAGCTGTCCAATCTGTATTTGAAACCCAAGCAAAAGAGTTAGAAAATTTAGATGATGAATATCTAAAAGAACGTGCTGCCGATATCCGTGATATTGGTAAACGATTGCTAAAAAATATTTTAGGCATCGAAATTGTTGATCTAAGTGCTATTAGCCAACCTTGTATTTTAGTTGCAACTGATTTAACACCATCTGAAACTGCTCAATTAAATTTAGATATGGTGTTAGGTTTCATCACTGATGCGGGTGGTCGTACTTCACATACTTCAATCATGGCTCGTTCATTAGAAATTCCAGCAATCGTAGGAACATCTAATGCAACACAAGAAATCAAACAAGGTGATTTTGTTATTTTAGATGCAATCAACAATGCTATCTATATTAATCCAGATCACGCAACTCAAGAAAAACTAAAACAAGTACAAACAAAATATCTTGCTGATAAAGAAGAGTTAGCAAAATTAAAAGATCTACCAGCTGTTACACTTGATGGTCATCAAGTAGAAATTTGTGCAAATATTGGTACTGTTCGTGATATTGCTGGAGCAGATCGTAATGGTTATGAAGGTGTTGGGCTTTATCGTACAGAATTCTTATTCATGGATCGTGAAGCTTATCCTAATGAAGATGAACAATTCAAAGCATATAAAGAAGTTGCTGAATCAACTAATGGCCTATCAGTTATTGTTCGTACAATGGATATCGGTGGTGACAAAGATGTACCATATATGCATTTACCAAAAGAAGAAAATCCATTCTTAGGTTGGCGAGCAATTCGTATCTGTTTAGATCGTAAAGAAATACTACATACACAGTTACGAGCAATCTTACGTGCTTCTGCATTTGGTAAATTGCGTATTATGTTCCCAATGATTATTTCGGTAGAAGAAATTCGTATTCTAAAATCTGAAATTAATATCCTTAAAGAACAATTAACATCTGAAGGTAAAGCATTTGATAAAAGCATTGAAATTGGTGTGATGATCGAAACACCAGCCGCTGCGGTTATTGCTAGACATTTAGCTAAAGAAGTTGATTTCTTTAGTATTGGAACTAACGACTTAACCCAATATACACTTGCTGTTGACCGTGGTAATGAGCTTATTTCACATCTTTATAATCCACTTTCACCATCAGTATTAACATTGATTAAAAATGTAATCGATGCTTCTCACAAAGAAGGTAAATGGACAGGAATGTGTGGAGAGCTTGCTGGTGATGAAAGAGCAACAATTTTATTACTAGGTATGGGACTTGATGAGTTCAGTATGAGTGCGGTATCAATTCCTAAAATCAAAAAATTAATTCGTAATACTAATTATGAAGAAGCGAAGAAATTTGCTGATACTGTTCTTGAAAAAGCAACAGCCAAAGAAATAACCGATTTAATTGAAAAATATACTGCTGAAAAGCAAATTTGTTAGGAGGCAATGATGGGTTTATTCGATAAAATAAAGCAATTTGTATCTGATGATAACAAAAATAGCATCGAAATTATTGCACCTCTTAGTGGTGAAATCGTTAAGATCGAAGATGTGCCAGATGTAGTTTTTGCAGAAAAAATCGTTGGTGATGGTGTTGCTATAAAACCTTCTGGTAATAAAATTGTAGCACCATTAAATGGTAAAATTGGTAAAATTTTTGAAACCAATCATGCATTTGCTATTGAATCAGATGAAGGTATCGAACTTTTTGTTCATTTCGGTATAGATACGGTGGAATTAAAAGGTGAAGGTTTTACACGAGTTGCCGAAGAAGGACAACAAGTTAAAATTGGAGATACTATCATCGAAATCGATCTGCCTTTACTTGAAAGTAAAGCCAAATCAGTGTTAACACCAGTTGTAATATCTAATATGGAAACTGTTGTTGAATTAACTAAGTTATCCGGCTCAGTTGAGGCAGGTAAAACACCAATTATGCGTGTTAAAAAATAACATCGCGCAAAGTTACTACTCATAAAAAAACCTTCAGTTTTCACTGAAGGTTTTTTATTGAGAATAATCAAACATAGAGTTCAAATAATTCGTTTAACGCCATTTTTTGTATTGATTAATCAAGCTGTTGGTTGATTCATCATGCGAGCTGACTGGTTTATCATCAGCAAGTTCAGGTAAAATGCGACCAGCTAACTGTTTACCCAATTCAACCCCCCACTGATCGAAGCTAAAGATATTTAAAATAACGCCTTGCGTGAAGATTTTGTGCTCATACATCGCCACCAATGCGCCTAAAGTGTACGGTGTGATTTTTTTCACTAAAATAGAGTTAGTCGGTTTATTGCCTTCAAAAACTTTAAATGGAACAATAGATTTAACTTCATCAAGCTTTTTACCAGCAGCAAGAAACTCTTGTTCTACTTGTTGTGCAGTCTTACCAAAGGCTAAAGCTTCTGTTTGAGCAAAAAAGTTAGAAAGCAATTTAGGATGATGATCGCCAACTGGATTATGACTAATTGCCGGTGCAATAAAATCACAAGGAATAAGTTTAGTACCTTGGTGAATTAATTGATAAAACGCATGTTGACCATTTGTCCCTGGTTCACCCCAAATAATAGGACCTGTTGTATAAGTAGTTTTATTGCCATTACGATCAACACTTTTACCATTTGATTCCATATTTCCTTGCTGAAAATAAGCAGCAAAGCGATGCATATATTGATCATAAGGTAAAATTGCCTCGGTTTCTGCACCATAGAAGTTATTGTACCAAATCCCAATTAAAGCAAGTAATGTTGGGATATTTTTTTCAATTGGTGTGCTTTGGAAATGTTTATCCATCGCATGTCCACCAGCTAAAAACTGTTTAAAGTTTTCAAAACCAATTGAAAGTACAATTGATAAACCGATTGCAGACCAAGAAGAATAACGACCACCAACCCAATCCCAAAACTCAAACATATTGGCAGTATCAATACCAAATTTTTCTACTTCTTTGGCATTGGTTGATAAAGCTACAAAGTGAAGCGCAACAGCTTTATCATCTTTTGCAGCATCAAGTAACCATTGACGAGCGGTTTGTGCATTAGTCATGGTTTCTTGAGTTGTAAAGGTCTTTGATGCAACTAAAAATAGTGTTGTTTCTGGATTTAAACCTTTTAAAGCTTCAACAATGTGAGTACCATCGACATTAGAAACAAAATGCATAGTTAGATGGTTTTTATAAGGCCGTAATGCTTCGGTAATCATCACTGGTCCTAAATCTGAACCTCCAATTCCGATATTAACTACATCGGTAATCGCTTTACCAGTATAGCCTTTCCATTCACCACTAATAATTTTTTTACTAAAGGATTCCATCTTAGCCAGCACAGCATTGACGTCATCCATAACATTTTTACCATCAACATAAATTGGTGAATTTGATACATTACGAAGCGCAATATGTAAAACGGCTCTATTTTCGGTACGATTAATTTTTTCACCGCTATACATTGCCTTAATAGCACCATTCAAATCACATTCATCGGCAAGTTTATAAAGTACTTCTAATGTTTCTTGCGTTAAACGATTTTTTGAAAGATCAACCAAAAAGTCATCTTCAAAATGAATACTTAACTTTTCAACTCTGTTAGGCTCATCTTTTAGAATTTGAGCAATCGTTTTATTATGATGCTTTTGATAACTAGCTTGAAGGGCCTTCCAAGCGGAAGTGGTAGTTGGATCAATTGACTTTAACATAACTTATTCCTTAATTAATATAGCACTATTAACCATGATATAACTATGGATAACATGATGCAAGATAAGGATTTATTCTTTCAAATTAAGTTAGTTGAAAAATTCTATCTACTGGTAATTAAGCAAACTTTCTTACCAGTAGGTATCTAGTTTATAAATTTATTCACTTTCCCATTTAATCAATTGTCAAATTGCGAGTTGTTAAATCAAATGGTGTTAATTGATAAACATAATAATTGAGCCAGTTACTAAATAATAAATATGCATGGCTTCGCCATGTGGCTTTTGGCGTTAAATTTGGGTTATTTTCAGGGAAATAGTTGTAAGGAATTTCCGGATTTATTCCTGCTTTCAAATCTCGATTATATTCATTAGCTAAGGTGAAGGAGTCATATTCTGGATGCCCTGTTACAAAAGCCATACGTTTATCCGCAGTTGCCATCAAATATGGACCGGTTAAATCTGATTCAGCTAAAATCGTCAAATCAGTATAACTTTTAATTTTATCTATTGGAAAATCAGCATTACGTGAATGTGGCGCTAAAAAAGTATCGTCAAAACCTCGAGTTAAAAGTGCATTAGGTTGTATGATTTGATGTTGATAGACGCCTGACAATTTTTGTGAGCGAGTAAATTTTGGCATATCATAGAGTACATTTAATGCAGCTTGTACAGCCCAGCAAACAAACATTGTTGAAGTAACATGATCTTTAGCCCAAGTAATTATTTCAGCTAATTTTGGCCAATACACTACATCTGAAAATGCGACTTTACCTAATGGTGCGCCAGTTATGATAAGACCATCAAAATTCTGCTCACGAATATCTTCAAAATCACAATAAAAGCTATTTAAATGCTCTACAGGGGTATTTTTGGATTCACGTTGATCAATACGCAAGAGTTGAATATTGACTTGTAAAGATGAATTGGAAAGCAAACGTAAAAACTGATTTTCAGTTTCGATCTTTTTAGGCATTAAATTTAAGAAGAGAAGCTTTAGTGGACGAATTTCTTGAGTATTAGCACGAGTTGAAGTCATCACAAATACATTTTCATTACGTAACACATCTACTGCCGGTAATGAATCTGGAATACATATAGGCATATTAAAAGCTCCTATTAATTACTTTTTATAACATTTCAAATAGACGTCTAGAAATCCATATAGCTAAATATAGTGTTTTTTAGTAAGATTGTCGAGCGTTTTGTTAGAAAAAATAGATATAATATTTTAAACAAAATCAGAACAATAGCAGATTATATGAATTAACAAATAAGTGTGATGATAGTAATATAAATAGTAAAAATAAAATTTAAATGATTCGAGTATCGGTCCGCCAAGTATCTGCGGTTAAAGCCTCACCAAAATAGCTATTAATCAGTTTTTGTGTGATTTCGCTTAATGGCGAAGCTAAGACTTCAGCAGTATTACCATATTCAACTAAATCACCATTATGCATAACTAAAATTTGGTCACTGATATGTTTCATCATACCAATATCTTGTGTTACATAGACATAAGAAATATTCTGTTCTTCTTGTAAAGACAACATCAAATTAACAATCTGTGAACGCATTGAAATATCTAACGCAGCTAAAGCTTCATCGAGAATAATAACTTTGGGTTTCAGAATTAAGGCCCTAGCCAATGCGACGCGTTGTTTTTGCCCCGCAGCCATCACTGATGGATAATAAGAAGCATGTTCAGGCAGTAAGCCTACTTGTTTTAAAACATCACTAATCAATTTTTCTCGTTCAAGAGCGCTATAATTGCTATTGCGTTTAAGTGGAATTTCAAGTAATTGACCAATACGAAGTCTTGGGTCAAAAGAGCTTTCAACATGTTGAAATATCATTCTAATAAGTTGTGACCGATGGACAAAATCACCATATTCAACTTTATTACCGTCAATCCAAATATCCCCACTATCTGGTTTTATCATACCCACCAGCATTTTGGCTAGTGTCGATTTTCCTGAACCATTTTGTCCTATAATGGCGAGTGTTTTACCTTCGTTGAGCGAGAACGACAATGGTTTAACTGCATCAATTTGTAAATGACCAAAGAGCCCTTTAGGAATTTTAAATCGTTTTGATAAATTTCGGACTTTTAATATTGGGTTCATTAACTATTCCTATATTTACTCATCAGTATTT
This sequence comes from Gilliamella sp. B3482, assembly GCF_026536805.1. Classification (NCBI taxonomy): domain Bacteria; kingdom Pseudomonadati; phylum Pseudomonadota; class Gammaproteobacteria; order Orbales; family Orbaceae; genus Gilliamella; species Gilliamella sp. B3482. The sequence goes on from NZ_JAFNNL010000007.1 coordinate 76,111, forward strand.
AATGGAAAATGGCAAGCCACAGAATGATCCTTTATCAGAGTAAGTTCAGGTGCTTGGATACATTTTTTTTGAGCATAAGGACAACGTGGCCCTAATCGACAACCAATAGGTAAATGCTCCAATGATGGGATAACCCCTGGTAACGTGTTCAATGGACTTTTATGTGGCATGGCTTTACCAAAATCAGGTATGGCATAAATTAATGCCTGAGTATAAGGATGATAAGGCGATTTTATTAAATCTTCACTATCCGCAACCTCAACGGTTTGTCCACAATAAAGGACATTGATACGATCTGTCCAGCGAGTAACCATTTGTAAATCATGACTAATAAGTAAAATAGTCGTCCCCATATTCTGATTCATACTCGCTAATAACCTGAAGATTTGCGCTTCAGTTGTTGCTTCCATAGCATTAGTTGGTTCATCTGCAATAAGTAATTTAGGTTGGTTTGCTAATGCAATTGCAATCATCACTTTTTGACATTCACCTTCCGTTAATTCAAAAGGATATGATTTAAGGATTTCTTTATGATCTTTAATTCCAACACGATGTAATAATTCAACAGCTCGATGTTTACGCCAAAATAGACGCTGCCACCAATGTCCTTTAAAGGTTCTTCGTGGGATAGCCTCGATTAACTGTTGCCCTATTTTCATTGAGGGATCCAAGCAGGACTGCGGTTCTTGGAAAATCATCGAAATATGGTCACTGATGACTTTTCGACGTTGTTTTGGTGTCAATTTAAGTAAATCGATATCATTAAAATGAAAACGATCAGCAGATATTTTCCAATTATGATTTGTCACACCTAATATAGCTTTAGCAATAAGGCTTTTACCAGAACCAGACTCGCCAACTAGACCTCGAATTTCGCCTTCAGACAGCTTCAAATTCACGCGATCAATTGCGCGTAAAAGGCCATCAGCAGTAATAAACTCAATAGTTAAATTACGAATGTCTAATAATGCCATAATTAATGTCCTACTCGCTGGCCAAATAATCCAAAATTGAATAAATAAACCAAAGTAATTGTAGTAGACACAGCAATACCCGGAGCTAAAAAAGCAAGCAAATTAACATCCATCATATCTTTCATCTTAAACATCATCATGCCTAAATCTGGCCGAGAAAAATCATTAGCAAAACCCAAAAAGGTAATTGTTGTTATCGCTAAAATAACTGAACCAAATAATGAAACAATTTCAGCCAAATAAACGGGTAAAATATTAGGGATAATATAATGATTTAAGATAGAAAATGAGGATAATCCATCGAGTCGATACGCAGTAATATAGGTTTTATTCCATTCCTTAATAACACGTTGATGGATATTATAAATGAAGCGCGGTGAATAGGATAAACCAATCACAATTAAAATATTGGTAATATCATCTTCCAATAACAAGCTAATAACAATTACACCAAGTAATGGCGGAACGACCATAAAAAATCTAAAAATAAATAAAATAAAAGGCCTAATAAATGAAACAAAAAACATTAAATAGTTAATCACTCCACCGATTATGATGACATAAAAAACCGCTTTTAAAGTCATTGAAATGGTTGACCGATAACCAATTAATAAGTAATCAAAAATATCTTGCCCTTGATCAGTTGTTCCTAATATGTGATTAATATCTCCATTAGGCCACCAAGCAGGAGGCAATGAAGTTGCATAGATAGGGTTCAAGTGAGCATGGAAAAGCCATTTGGTTGATAATGCAATAAAAGCAATTGCTAAAACCCCATAAAAACTTATGATCAGGTATAAATTGCTATGAAGTCTTTGGAAACATGAATTTATTCGCTTACCTAACAAAATTATCCTAGACATAATGTTCCTTATGACGTAATGGATAAATAGCGATAGCTGTTATCTCACCTAATAAAGTCAATAAACTAATTACTGTTCCACACGCAAGAATTGCTATCGCAATAATAAAATAATTATGGTTACGATAAGCCATCATCACCCATTGGCCTAAACCAACTCGATTGAATAAAATTTCAATAACCATAGTTAAAAATAATAAAGTCGTGGTGTTATATGTCAATTGTGGAATTGTTGCCGGAATTGAATTTGGTAATAAATGTCGACGTAACACTTTAAACGGTGAACGTTCCCGGATAATTGCCATTTTAATATAATTTTGTCTTGAAGTATTTTTGACATTTTCACTAACTAGTTGAATGGTCATAATACTTGGTTGAATAGCTAAAATAATTGTTGGCAAAAATAAATAGTGAAGCTGATCTAACAATGCAGTGAATTTATCTGGCCTTGATGAAATTAAAATATCTAGCAAAGAACTACCGGTTACTGATGGTGCGATATCAAAGTTCATTGAAATCGGCATTGTCGAGGAAAGATAAAACATTACAATTGTTGCGAGCATAACAATCGGGCAAGAATAAAAGATTAAACAGCCTAAACGAATGGTAGTATTCAACCAATTTATATTACTTAAACCTAGAAAAATACCCAAAGGTAATCCAATAAGTAAAGCTACAAGCAATGCTAAAATACAAAGTTCAAACGTTGTTAATAAGGTATCTAAAAACGGTAAAGTTTCACCTGATGCTAATCTAAATTGACCTTCTAGTAATTGTTTAAAAAAAGCATTATAGGCATCAACAAAAGTTAAATCACTAAAAATAGATTGAGGATCAAAATAGACCAGACAAAAGCTGATCTGAGCAAGTACGCAGATAATAAATGAAAACGTCACTATTTTTTTTAAAATATAGATAATCATTGTTTATCTTTATTATGAGTAAAAACAACAGTGATATCCATCACTGTTGTTTTAGTTATCTGCTATTCAGGTATGACCGGTTTACTTGCTGCGGCATAAGCATGATCTTGAGCACTTAATCCACCAGCATTACCTTTACCGTCATAACGATAATCCAACTCTTCTCGTGTTTTTATTCCACTATCAGATTCCACATAGTCCGGAGCTGGAGCCTTAGTCATTATTGATGATGAATAACCCGCTGCAGAATCAGCTGTAGATTCTGTTGTTACCTGAGTTGTAGGTGATTTTTCAATATTGGCTTGAGTTGTGATATTTGATTGAGATCCACTAGCAACTACGTTTTTTGTGATGTCTACATCATCTTTAATTACGATTGGTAATAAAAGTGAAGGGATCACTGGAACAGGACCACACGATTCATCATGACTAACTTGACTATAATCAACCGATACACGACCTAATGCAAGCTCTAATGACGCAGCAGCAAATTGCAATGGCATTGCAGACTGTTTTAGTTCGCTATTTTTACCGCGTCGTTTAGTCCGTGGTGTATTCATACGCAAATGACGAGATGCTCTTCGTTGACGCTTCGGTTGTGAATCGCTAGTTGCAGCATTATCGCCTGTTTCAGGAACAATAACCGGCAATAATAAAGTAGGAATACACACTTTTTCAGCTTGAGCAGGTACATCACTATTTTTAACACGAACACTCTTCGTTAATGCACGCTGTTGACGTCTTGGTTTCGCTTCTTTTTGTTTAGGTGGTTGTGCAACCTCATTATCGACTTTATCAGCTTTAATATTATTCGCGGCATTAGATGAATTATTATTTTGTTTTGTACGACGATTAGAACGTGTAGTCTCTTTAACTTCATCAGTTGCAACATTATTATTTGCAGCTGAATTGTTACGATTATTACGCTGACGTCGATTGTTTGAGCGTTGATTATCTCGTTTTTTATTTGATTGAGGCTTAACTTCCGGTTTAGGTTCTACCTTTTCGGAAACAAATAACTGACGGATTTTCTTAAATAAACCACCAAATAAGCCACTAGATTTTTCAACTTTTTTCGGTTCACTTTTCGCTTTAGATGCTTTACTCGCTTCTACTTTAGGACCAGATAATACAGCTTGCTCTACCACTAGTTCAGCGACTTGATCTTCTTCTTCCTCTTCAAGCTCACGGATTAGTTTAGGTAAATTGTAGCTTAATACATCTGTCTCTTCACCAGTACGTTTACGAATCACTTTATAAAGTGGTGTTTCCATTTCTTCATCGCCAGCAATGACGATTTTAACATCCGGATGCATTCTTTCGATATTATTAATCGCACGACGCTTTTCGTTAAGCAAATAACTAGCAATTGGTACTGGCACAATCACATCAATTTGAACAGTATTATCTTTCATCGCCTCTTCTTGAATTAAGCGAAGAATTGAAAGCGATAATGAATTATTATCACGAACTGTACCAGTTCCTTGACAACGAGGGCATATATGATGAGTTGCTTCACGTAGAGATGGGCTTAAACGTTGACGAGACATTTCAAGCAAACCAAAACGGGAAATACGGGTGGTTTGAATTCTTGCTCGATCTGTTTTCATCGCTTCTTTTAAGCGATTTTCCACTTCGCGTTGATTACGAATTGGCGTCATATCAATAAAGTCGATAACAATCAAGCCACCTAAATCACGTAATCGTAATTGGCGAGCAATCTCTTCTGCCGCTTCAAGATTAGTATTAAATGCAGTCTCTTCAATATCGCTACCACGAATAGATTTAGCAGAGTTAATATCGATCGCAGTTAATGCTTCTGTTGCATCAATAACAATCGAACCACCAGATGGTAAGCGAACTTCCCGTTGGAATGCCGATTCAATCTGACCTTCGATCTGGAAATGATTAAATAATGGTACATCACCTTCATAAAGTTTAAGACGACTAACATATTCAACTCGGCCTAAATCAGCTAATCGTTTTTTGGCAATTTCCAGTACTTTTGGATTATCAATAAGAATATCACCCACATCATCACGTAAATAATCACGAAATGCTCGAGTAATAATATCACTTTCTTTATGAATTAAGCTTGGTGCTGGATGATTTTTTGACTCATTTTGAATCGCTGTCCAATAATTAACTAACGCATTTAAATCCTGTTGTAACTCTTCTTGGCTTTTACCAACACCCGCTGTTCTAGCTATTACACCCATGCCCTTTGGTTTTTCTAGTGCATCGATAACTCTTTTTAGATCTGCACGCTCTTCTCCCTCAATACGGCGCGAAACCCCACCTGCTCTTGGGTCATTTGGCATTAATACTAAATAGCTACCGGCTAAACTGATATAAGTCGTTAAAGCAGCACCTTTTTTACCACGAATCTCTTTTTCAATTTGGATAAGGACTTCTTGGCCTTCTTGCAGATGTTTAATACTACGCCGACCAGAAATATTTGAAGGGAAATAGCTTTCTGCGATCTCTTTTAATGGTAAAAAACCATCTCGCTCACCACCATATGAAACAAAAGCGGCTTCTAAACTAGGGTTGATTTTAGTGATTTTGCCTTTATATATATTGGCTTTTTTTTGTTCGTGACCAAGGCTTTCGATATCTAAATCATACAAGCGTTGGCCATCAACAAGGGCAACTCGCAGCTCTTCTTGCTGGGTTGCATTGATTAGCATTCTTTTCATTATTCTACACTCTTCATTAATCTAAATTAACTGTAGGTAGAATCTTATTATTAATAAATGCTTATTTTAACAATGATAAACAATAGTACTTAACTTAATATTTTGTATACAGTATTTCATTATTTTATTTATGTTATTTTTGTTATTATTTTATGTGAAATCCGTATATACAACATCAATACATTTTTAGAGGTAATATTACATTCAAAACACTTATATACTTTTTGAACACCACTAAACATACAATTATTGATATTATTTCAATGATGAGTTTGCAAATTTCTACAATTTAACAAACCACTAAATCTTTATATGATTGTTTAAAATAAACATATTAATTAATTATAATAATTCTACTTACGCTATTTTATTTTGACAAACTGTAATGTCTAACGCCATTGCTGCATTACAAGGATAAATTATCCTTGTCTATTATTCACGTTTCAGCAGAGGATAGCAAGTAAATTAAAGTGATTATTTTATAAACAATTAAGTATTAATTTTAAACGCTCAATAAAATAGGCTAAAAGTATAATAAAATGCAGCATTAGTCGCTAGTTTTCTAAATTTGATTTTGTCTAAATTTTCTACATCATTACTGATAGTTTTATGACCTATTTTAGTAATTTACAAACCTAACATTAACACAGGTGCATATCCCAATTTTATCCGTATAATATAATTTAGATTTGCTTACAAAATGAACGAATATTTATCTATGGAATTACCTGAAAAAATTGCCTTAATTGATTTTACCCATCGTTGGATTGCTCAATTTGATGGTGCACCCAAAAGTGAAGAGTTACATTCATTACCTTCTCCTTGTATTACAAAAACCGAAAATCTTATTGTTTATTGGCAGCCTTATTTACTTATTCCACCAAGAAATTTAACCATCGTTGAACAAGTAATTAATATAAAAATACATCAAAGCACTCATATTTATTATGGCACACAATATGCGGCTAATATGGCTGCAAAGTTTGCCGATATTGATGTAATTTTACTTCAACCATGGAGTGATGACGACTTCTCTAATTTAGAGCAGAATTTAATTGCGCATTTATCACAGCAAAAAAAATTAAAACGCCATCCGACTCTTTTTATTGGCTCAACTAATAAGGACACTGAAATTATTGCAATAAATAATTTAACTGCTGAAATTGTTAAAGAAAATTTAATAACAGGACAATTAATCACATTGGCACCTGATTTAAAATCATTTCTTGAAAAACTTAAAATTGAAAGTTAACAATTTGTATTTGAAAACACCAATAGTGGTAAAATTATTGCTTCGAAGCCTGATTGTTAACGAAATTGTAACTTGCCAAACAATGTGTATATAATGCATTGAAGCTCAAAAAAAGAAATAGGTATATTATGTTTGAATATTTATTAGCAGCGCCTGCAGATCCCATTTTAGGTTTAGCGGATCTTTATAACAAGGACGAACGCACTAACAAAATCAATTTAAGTGTTGGTGTTTATAAAGACGAGACGACCAAAACACCTATTTTAGAAAGTGTAAAAAAAGCTGAGCATCTGATTTTAAATGATGAAATCACAAAAAGTTATTTACCAATTGATGGTCTTAACTCATTTAATGATGCTACCCAAATTCTACTATTTGGTACTGAAAATCAACGAGCTAGAACAGCTCAAGCACCTGGAGGCACTGGTGCATTACGAATTATGGCTGATTTTTTATCTCGACGTACCAAAGTAAAACGAGTATGGATAAGTAATCCATCTTGGCCTAATCATCGTAGCGTATTTCAAACCGCAGGCTTAGAAGTTCGTGAATATCGTTACTACAATCCATTAACGCGAGACCTAGATTTTGATGGTTTAATGACTGATTTAAGTCAAGTTGTCGCTGGTGATGCGGTACTATTTCATGGCTGCTGCCACAACCCAACTGGTATCGATCCAACGCCTGAACAATGGCAAGCTATTTCGGAATTAGCGTTAAAAAACGGTTGGTTACCACTATTCGACTTAGCTTATCAAGGATTTGGACAAGGAATAGAAGAAGATGTATATGGACTTAGACTATTTGCCAATAACCAACCAGAACTCCTAATTGCTAGTTCTTACTCAAAAAACTTTGGACTTTATAATGAACGTGTTGGGGCATTTACTTTAATTGCTGCTGATAGCGAAATTGCCGATCGAGCATTTAGTCAAGTAAAAACTATTATTAGAGCCAATTACTCTAATCCACCAGCACATGGCGCAAAAATTGTCTCTTATATTTTAAATAATGATGAGCTAAAAGAAGAGTGGATTGACGAATTAACCAGTATGCGACAACGCATTCATCGTATGCGACAGTTATTTGTAAAAACACTACAAGATAAAAGTGCTAACCAAGACTTCAGCTTTATTGCTAAACAAAATGGTATGTTCTCATTTAGTGGTTTAAGTGAAGAACAGGTAATAAAATTGCGTGATGAGTATGGTATCTATATGGTTAATTCAGGTCGCATCAATGTTGCGGGAATGACTATCGATAATATGTCTAGACTTTGTGAATCAATTGTCGAAGTATTATAAACCTCAAGTTTAATAAAATATTTCTAGTAATAGTCGAATACATTAGCAATTAATTTAAATTTTAATCACCAATGTATTCGATATATTAACAATAAGAATTTTTTTATAAGCTCTATCTAAATTATGTTTTGTCCTGAATTGATATCCCCATCAACCATTTGAATATTATTAAATAATTTATATTATCAATCTAAAAAAGCCTCTCCTCAAAATTTTTTGCTAAATAACACTCTTTTTAAACTCGATAAAGAGTCGTGTCATTCATTCCATTATTCCTTTTAGTTATATATTTAGGAAAACTAGCTATTAGACGTTAAATCAATAATTAATAATAATTGCTATCAATTTATTTAATTTTCATTGAGGACGGTTTTGTGGCATCACATATTTTAGATTTTTTAATTTTAGGCAATAATTTTGGCACTAGCGAAATGCGCCAAATATGGTCTGAACAAAATCGCTTAGAAAAGCAAGTAAAAGTAGAAGTAGCTTTAGCAAAAGCTCAAGGTGAATTAGGTGTAATTCCTGCTGACGTTGCTGATGCAATTATTGCCAAAGCTGATGCATCAAAATTATCACTTGAACAACTTGCTCAAGAAGCAGCCAAAGCGAAACATTCACTGATGTCAACAATCAACGCATTACAAAAACAAGTAGGTGATGCTGGTCAATACATTCATTATGGAGCAACCACCCAAGATATTGTCGATACCGCAACTGTTCTCCAGATACAACAGTCATTTGATATAATTGAACGGGATACCAAATTAATTGCGCATCAATTAAAACGGTTGGCTAAACAATATCAATATTTACCCATGGTAGGTCGCACCCATGGTATGCAAGCATTACCGACAACATTTGGTTTTAAATTAGCGGTTTGGTTAGACGAGTTTGTTCGTCATTTACAACGTTTATCTGAAATAAAACAAAGAGTTTTAGTCGGTAATATTAGCGGAGCTATTTGCACTTATGCATCAATGGGTGAATTAGGTCCACAAGTGGAAAATCGTGCATTAACTTCACTTGGACTAAATACACCCAATATTGGTTGGCAATCTGCACGAGATCGTTTTTCTGAATACGCATCAGTTATTGCTCTTATTAGCGGTTCGCTTGGCAAAATTGGTAACGAATTTTACAACCTTATGCGAACGGAAATTAATGAAGTGGAAGAGCCATTTTCTGATGGTAAAATTGGTTCGACTACCATGCCTCATAAGCGTAATCCAGCCGCCTTAGAAGGTTTAGCGAGTCTTACCGCGCCTTTATTAAAAAGTGTGGCACTTATTCATGAATCAATGAAAGTTGAACATGAACGTGATGCCATGAGCTGGCGGGCAGAATGGATTGCCCTGCCAGAAATTAATCTTTATATTTCAGCACAACTTCAAACCGCTTTAGCTGTTTTAAAAGGATTAAAAGTCAATGCTGATCAAATGTTAGCTAATTTAAAAAAACAAAATGGCTTACTGTTATCAGAAAAAATAATGTTCGAAATTGGCAAGCGATTAGGAAAACAAACTGCTCACCATTTAATTTATGAAAATGCTATGCAAGCATTTGAACAAAACCGACCATTTAAATCCCTCCTATTGGATGATCCACGTTTAAGTGAACAATTTACCGAGTCTGAACTTGATAATTGGTTAAATCCAATTAATTATCTGGGTTCTGCACCACAAAAAGTCGACCAAGTAATCAAATATGCGGAACAAAGCGGAGTATTATTATGAATTTTCGCTTAATCAGCTGTTCCGATATTCCAGCATATCAACAATTATTGCACCGAGCATATCAAGCTACGTCACAGTTAGGCATTCATTTTGCAGCAGCTACTGTCGAACCTGAAGAAATAATTCATCATATTGATTCGAATGCAGTTTATATAATAGAAAAGGACAATAAATTAATATCAACCTTAAGCATACGTTTTCCATGGGGAAATAACCCAGGACCTTATGGATTACCACATTTAGGCTGGTTTGCAACAGATCCAATTTATAAAGGACAAGGCTATGGTAATGCTTTATGGGATTGGGTTGAAAAAGAAGTTTTAATTAACCAACTTAAGGTTCCCGCCGTAACTTTAGGTACAGCAGCCAATCATCCATGGCTAGCCAATATATATCGCAAAAGAGGATATCAACAAATAGGGCAAGTAAATTTAACCAGTGATCACACTACCCTTTATTTTAAAAAAATATTAAATCACAAAAACTATTCCGAATGGAAAAAGAGGAGTCATCAATAATGAAAAAAATAATAACATGGTTTTCTGCTATTTTATTAATTACCCTGAGTGGTTGTGATAATCAATCAAACAATCAGGCGGCGGAACAAAACATTATAAAAGTAGGCTCAACCGGTCAAAGTTACCCGAATGGTTATAAACAAGATGGAAAGTTAGTTGGATTTGATGTCGAAGTCACAGAAGCAATTGCCAATGAGTTAGGTTTTAAAGTTGAATGGGTAATTGCTGAATTTGGTGGATTAATGGGCCAATTTGACTCAGGTCGTTTAGATACGGTAGCAAATGCGGTGGCAGTTACACCAACTCGTCAAGCTAAATATGATTTTTCTCAGCCGTATAGTTTTTATGGTAGTCAAATTGTTACACACAAAGATAATAACAATATTAATCAGTTAACTGATTTTAATGGTAAAACTATTGCAGGGGTACTTGGTTCAAACCATATTAATAATCTTAAAAAAGCATTTCCTAATAACGAAATTACGATCAAAACCTATGAAACTCGAGATGGTGCAATGCATGATACAGAATTTCAAAGAGTCGATGGTTATGTCAATTCAAAACCAATTTTATTGGCAGAAATTAAACGAAAAAATCTACCATTCAAATTAGTGGGCGAACCAATTACTATTGAACAAGTTGCCTTCCCATTTAGTAAGGATGAAAAAGGTAAAGCTTTACGAGAAAAATTTAACCAAGCCATCGAAAAATTACGTGTTAATGGAACATTAAAAAAACTTTCAATTAAATATTTTGGTGAAGATATTACCTCATGAATTTTAATATAAACTATTTCTTTAGTGTATTCCCGCAGATATTACCTTATCTACCAGTTACACTTTTTATTGCCATTATATCATTTGTGTTTGCCACTATATTAGGGCTTGCTATTGCTTTGATTAGAAACAATAAAATTATTGTAATTGATTCTTTTTTGGCGCTGTTTATTTCTTTATTTCGTGGAATTCCATCTGTCGTTTTACTGTTTATTATTTACTATGGCCTACCACAAATATTTCCAATTATGAAACAGGTAGGCGCAACCACGGCGGCTATTATCTGTTTTAGTTTAAAATATTCAGCTTATTTAGCCGAGATATTTCGTGCTGGCTTAACTTCGGTTGATCTTGGACAAAAAGAAGCAGGATTAACCTCAGGATTAAGTACAATTCAGGTTTATCGAGGAATTATATTACCTCAAGCGATGATTAATGCTTTACCGAATGCGGGGAATATGTTTATTTCACTACTCAAAGACTCTTCTGTAGCATTTTTTGTCGGGGTACAAGAATTATTAGCAGCAGGAAAAATGTTAACTGCTAATTCTTTTCTCTATTTTGAAACTTACTTAGCCGTCGGTATTGTTTACTGGCTAACTGTTGTCGCCTATTCATGGTTACAAAAGCAGTTAGAACGTAAACTAACTAAACCATATCATCGTTAAGGAGAGCATGATGATTAGTGTATCTCATTTATCAAAACGATTTGGAAATAATGAAGTTTTAAAAGAAATAAATCTTAATATCAAAGAAGGTGAAGTCGTTGCCATTATTGGACCATCCGGATCGGGAAAATCAACCTTATTGCGTTGTCTTAATTTACTTGAAAAACCCAATACAGGAACGATTCGTATTGATAAAGTAATACTCAATAGTGAACATTACAACCATAAGCAAGAGACCAATTTACGCAAACAATCAGCAATGGTTTTTCAACACTACAATTTATTTAGAAATAAAACAGCTTTAGAAAACATTACTTATCCATTAATTGTTGCACAGAAAATGAAGAAAAGTGAGGCACAACAGTACGGAATATCATTGTTAGAGCGAGTTGGAATGTTAGCTTATGCTGATCAATATCCTGTAACATTATCGGGAGGGCAACAACAACGTGTTGCAATTGCTAGGGCATTAGCTGTAAGACCAAAAGTATTATTATTTGATGAACCAACTTCTGCGTTAGATCCCGAGAGAGTTCATGAAGTTTTACAAGTGATGCTGAAACTAGCCAAAGAAAAGATAACTATGCTAATCGTAACCCATGAAATGGAGTTTGCAAAGTATGTGGCCGACCGCATCATCTTTATGGCTAATGGTATTATTGTTGAGGAAGGGCCAGCAAAATCATTAATTGATAACCCACAACACGAGTTAACTCAACGCTTTTTACGGCAACTCAATGATGATATTGATTTTGAAATTTAAGCTTATATTTATAAAATAATTAACTGTTTATAGTAGATATCAAAGCATTTTCCAATGCGATATGAGTAATTGTTTAATATCCATACCATTGGCTAGAGCATAGATATCAGACAATAATTGTTGTGCTTTAATTTCATTTTGCAATGCTCCAAATAACTTAGTGGCCAATTCTTGTTGGCTATAAGGATTTTTAGGTGATCCTTTAGGAATATCCACTCGTTGGCTAATTTTTTGTCCATCATTTAATACTATTTCAATAACGACATAGCGCTTATTATATGCATCAGGATGAGGGGTTAATTGTATATCATAACTACGCTGCATTTTTTGGATTAATTGTAGGATATTGTCAGCTATTGGCTTTGAAGCAAATTGTTCAAAATCGATAGGTATACCAAGTAAAATCAATGCCAAAATATATTCTGCTGAAAAACGTCCTTGCTCAGCTAATAATGGCTTTTTATAGATCAGTGCTGCATCACTATTAATTGGTGCAAAGAAAAGAGTGATATAATCAATATTATCTACATTAAACTTAGGATGCTTATAAATTAACTTACCCGCATCAGCAATATATGAAGCGGCAGAACAATATGAATAAGTCTTAAACCATAACCCTGGTTCAACAATCTTCCATGGCTTAGCCCAGATAGTTAAATCTAAATTATCATTGCCTTGACCATATATTGATAAAAAACCGAGGTTATCATCAAGAAAATCCTTATCTGCTGAAATCCCAGCTCTTAACCATTCAACCGATTGTATAGCATGTTGTGCAGCCAATCCCGCATGCAAAAATTTTATTGGTGTCCCCATCATTAATCGCAGACCTGACGCTTGCGTCGCAGCTAAAGTTAATGCTTGAGCAAGAAATGGTTCATCATATAAATAACAAATAGCAGCTGTTGCGGCAATACCACCTAAAGTGATTGTTGTATGCCAACCTTTTTCATAATGTTCAGGATTGACACATCGTCCCAATAAGGCCATAACTTCAATACCTATTACATAGGCAGTTAAAAAACGACGACCATCTAAACGCGTTAATGAATCATCTAAGCGGATACTAGAAAATAAGGCTGATAAGATAACCGCTGATGGATGACCACGTACATCAATATGCACATCATCATAATCTAAACAATGAGCTTGAAAAGCATTAAATAATGCTGCTTGCCGGCTGGTTGCTAACTTTTTTTGACCAATTAGCCAAGCTCGATTGTTGCCACCTTCATCATTTATCCAGGCCAGTAATTGCTGAACATTAGTTTCATTAGATGCCTGTAAGCTACTCGCAAAATAATCAATAACACCATTAATTGCACATTCAAGGACTGATTGTTGCTCAATAATTGGCGTATTTTTTATTAACAAACTCAATTGTTGACCTAGATGCATTATAAACTCTCATACAAATCTCAATAAATATTGAGCAAATAGTGGATGCTACATATGTGCGTTTAAAAGATTATATCGCTATATCTTAATAACTAGAAATAATCATTATTTAGCAATCTAGCTTGATAACACTTTATATGTGCTAAAATATCTCTACGCTTAAACATCACGAAAAAATACATCCAATTATGTCAATATGTTATATTGCCTTAGGCAGTAATCTTAACGATCCATTAGCTCAAGCTAATCAAGCTATTGCAGCCCTAAAACAATTACCCAATACCGTAGTTACTGACATTTCACCATTTTATCGCAGTAAACCGCTCGGTCCACAAGATCAAAATGATTACCTAAATGCAGTTATAAAGTTAACCACCTCACTTAAACCTATAGCTTTATTAGATGAACTACAAGCAATAGAAAAATCACAAGGTCGGGTACGCAAAGATAATCGATGGGGAGCAAGGACATTAGACTTAGATATATTATTATACGATGACTTAATAATAGACAACGATAGACTAACAATTCCTCATTATCATATGAAAAATAGAGAATTTGTACTCTATCCTTTATTTGATATTTCACCAGAACTCATCTTACCTGATAACGATAAGCTGTTTGATTTAATTAAAAAATGTCCTTTGAATAATTTAAAAAAATGGGATGAATAATTAATCTTATTAATAACATATAGTTGTAATATTCTGCACTTTTAGCACAAAAAAAATAGTAAAAAAAATTTGCCAAAGGCTAATTTATTGCTATAGTTTAGCGCTTGAAAATAATGTGTATTTAAGGGGATTGCTGTGAAAAAGGAACAAAAAGTAAATACATCTTCTCTTAGTCTGCTATCAATTGCTGGACTTGAGCCTTATAAAGAGGCGAAAGGTGAGGAGTACATGAATCCTAAGCAATTGAAACATTTTAAACTAATCTTAGAAGCATGGCTTTCACAATTACAAGGTGAAATGGGTAAAACTGTCTCTCATATGCAAGATGAGGCTGCTAATTTCCCAGATCCAGCTGACCGCGCAACTCAAGAAGAAGAGTTCAGTTTAGAACTAAGAGCGCGTGATAGAGAACGCAAACTTATCAAAAAAATTGAAAAAACATTAAAGAAAATTGAAACCGATGATTTTGGCTATTGTGAATCATGTGGTGTTGAAATTGGTATCCGTCGTTTAGAAGCAAGACCTACCGCTGATTTATGTATCGATTGTAAAACATTAGCTGAACTTCGTGAAAAACAAATGGGTATGTGATTCTCATTTAACTATTTTTTCTATCCTATACGCCCATGCAATATATTGGTCGTTTTGCTCCGTCACCTTCTGGACCATTACATTTTGGTTCGTTGGTGACAGCTCTCGGTAGCTACTTACAAGCCAAGGCCAGCAATGGTAAATGGCTTGTTCGTATTGAAGATATTGATCCCCCAAGGGAAGTCAAAGGCGCATCATCTTTAATATTAAAAACATTAGAAGCTTTTAATCTCTATTGGGATGATCAAGTTTTATATCAGTCTAACTGTAGTGAACGTTATCGATCAGTGTTAGCATCATTAATTTCTGAGCAAAAAGCTTACTATTGTGATTGTACCAGACAACGGATCCATAGCCTTAAAAACAATATTTATGATGGATTTTGTCGTGAGCGACATTTAGCATTAAATAACGTTGCTATTCGTTTAAAGCAAAATCATCCGATTTTCTCTTTTGATGATAAAATTAGAGGTCAACAAAGCATTGATCATATCAATGCACTAGAAGATTTTATTATTCATCGAAAAGATGGATTATTTGCTTATAATCTAGTTGTTGTATTAGATGATAATTATCAAGGAATAACCGAAATTGTTCGTGGTGCAGATCTATTACCTGTGACCGCTAAACAGATTTCACTTTATCAATTATTTAATTTTACAATCCCAAATTACTGCCACTTACCATTAGCTTTAGATAGTCATGGTCATAAACTCTCGAAGCAAAATCATGCCTCTCCAATTGATATAAAAAAAACCAAATTATTAACGGTGCAAGCATTACAATTTTTAGATCAACAAATACCCGAAAATTGGCAAGATGCCACACAGAAAGCGTTATTAGATTGGGCGATATCACACTGGGACATTAATCATATTCCCAAACAAGACTGTATGTTAACCACCAATATAAGATAAATTAGGTGTGATACCTAAATGGTGGGTATGTAATAAATGTTTTTCAGGTTTTATTAATAGTGAAGATAAAATTCTAGCTTTAAGTTGCGCTTTTTGCTCAGAGCTTTGTAGTAAATCCCGTAAATCAACCGCTGCATCACCAAACAAGCAATAATGTAATTTACCGATAGACGAGACACGTAATCGATTGCAACTTTTACAAAAATCCTTTGAATACGGCATAATCAGACCAATCTTACCTCGATAATCACTATGCGCGTAAACTTTAGCAGGTCCAGAGAACGCCTCTTTTGACTGTAATTGCCAACCTTGTTCAATAAGTTGTGATTCCATCACATGACCAGCTAAATGATAACGATTAAATAATTCACGGCTTTCTGTTGTTTCCATCAATTCTATAAAACGTAACTCAACTGAACGATCTTTAATCCAAGTTAAATAATCAGCCAGATGGTCGTTCATATTTTTCATCAAAACGGTATTAATTTTAACTTTCCTAATACCTACTTCTAATGATTTTTCAACGCCTTGAATCAGCTCACGTAATTTATCTTGGCCTGTTATTTGTTTAAAAATGTAAGGAGAAAAACTGTCAATACTAATATTAATAGCATTAAGTCCTGCTTGTTGCCAATAATGCACATTTTTTAATAACCGTGAACCATTGGTTGTGATAGCGAGTTGTTTGATGCTGGGATAAGCAGAAATTATTGACAAAATATCAATAAAGTCTCGACGCAAAGTCGGTTCACCGCCCGTTAGCCGAATTTTATGTACACCAAGTTCAGTAAACGTTGACACAACATTGTCAATTTCATTTAACGATAAAAATTGATGATCTTTATTAGGTCGATAACCATTAGGCAAACAGTATTGGCACTGAAAATTACACTGCTCGGTAATCGACAAGCGTAGATATTGAAATCGACGCTGATAATTATCCATTAATTGCATATCACAAACACCTTATCCAAATCGGGAAGCATAGCCATTTCTGCGCTATACCGCGGCTAGTCCACCATATGAATTCACTTAGGTGAAAAAGCTTCAGAGTTTGTTTAAGTCTAGCATAGACACTATTTATTGACTACGGACAATTATCACTATTCGATAATTGATTAGATGATTCAATTTCATCATTTTTCTTTTAAGTATAAATAACCGTGATGTAATTAAGTAAGTTGCCCTTCGACAAGATTAATAAAAGCGTTCGGTCGCCCTTTTCTCTCTTCTTTAACTTACTGACAACCCCTATAAACAAATAAATTCCTTTTTCATTGATAACTCACTAACCTGACAAACACCTTGAAGGTTGAATAATATTCTAATTTTTTTATTTTTTCTTATTATGAGGTATTTATTTCATAACTAGAAAAAATTTTTTAATTCACCCTATTGCCTCATATTTTTAGCTTATTTACAGCTTTGCTTAGTATTCATTATATTTCGGTATATAATGATTTCCTTGTCGATAAAACCGTCAAATGGAGGTTGTGATGATTACCCATATAAGTCCGTTAGGATCAATGGATTTACTTGCGCAGGCTGAAGTTGATATTTTAAAAAAATCAGCAAATAGCGAACTTTATCAATTGTTTAGAAATTGCTCATTAGCTACTCTTAATGCGGGTAGTAAAACGGATAACACTAAAGAATTACTAGATAGATTTAAATCGTTCGAAATTAACGTTATCAGTAAAGAGCGTGGAGTTAAATTAGAGCTTATTGATGCACCTGAAAGTGCTTTTGTCGACAAACGCATTATTCGCTCCATACAAGCTAATCTGTTTGCGGTTTTACGTGATATTCTTTTTTTAAATGGCCAAATTACGGCAATTAAACACTTGGTACCTAACGAGAAGCTTGAAAAAGAGCACTCCTATTACATCACCAATCTTGTTTTTTCTATTCTGCGTAATGCCAATGCCCTACACGTTGGCGAAGAGCCTAATCTAATTGTTTGTTGGGGTGGACACTCAATTAACGAAAGTGAATATTATTATGCTCGTCAAGTTGGTATGCAACTTGGATTACGAGAACTTAATATCTGTACAGGCTGCGGTCCGGGAATAATGGAAGCACCAATGAAAGGCGCCGCTGTTGGTCATGCACAACAACGTATAAAAGATAGTCGCTTTATTGGTATGACTGAGCCATCGATAATTGCAGCCGAACCACCAAATGCATTAGTTAATGAACTCATCATTATGCCAGATATCGAAAAACGACTTGAAGCGTTTGTTCGAATGGCGCATGGTATAGTTATCTTTCCTGGCGGACCTGGTACTGCTGAAGAACTACTTTATATTTTGGGGATTATGCTCAATCCTGCTAATAAAAATCAGACTTTACCAATTATTCTAACGGGTCCAAAAGAGTGTGAAGATTATTTTGACGCGATTGATCAATTTATTCGTAATACTTTAGGCGAAGAAGCGACTAAATTGTATGAAATTATCATTGATTCACCTGAACAAGTTGCACGCATAATGAAACATGGGGTAAAACAGGTTAAATCATCACGGTTAGCAACTGGTGATGCTTATGGGTTTAACTGGTTACTCAAAATTGATGAAGCATTACAGCACCCATTTGAACCAACCCATGCAAACATGGCATCACTTAATCTACATAAAGATCAGCCAGTTGAATTATTAGCTGCTGATTTACGCCGTGCTTTTTCTGGAATTGTTGCAGGTAATGTTAAAGAGTTTGGTATGAAGCAAATTGCTGAACATGGTCGCTATAAATTGCAAGGTGATCCTGAAATCATGAAGCAATTAGATAATTTACTGCTTAGCTATGTAAAACAAGATCGCATGAAGCTTCCTGGCGGTAGTGCCTATCAACCTTGTTATGAAATTTGTTATTAATTAACCTTAATATTAGCCAGTTATACTTCGCCGATACAAAAATCGGCGGAGTATTTAGCAATATTTGAACACTCTAAAGATCACTTAAAATATCTAACGCTTCCGACACTTTCTTAACAGCAAAGATCTGCATATTTTCTGGCTTTTTCTTTGGCATATTAGCTATAGGCACTATTGCCTTTTTGAAACCATGTTTAGCGGCTTCAGAAATACGCTCTTGACCACTTGGTACTGGTCGTATTTCTCCTCCCAGACCTATTTCACCAAAAATAACCACATCTTGTGGTAAAGGGCGATTTCGAAAACTGGATACCAATGCAGCAATCAATGCTAAATCGGCACTAGTTTCGGTCACTTTTACCCCGCCAACAACGTTAACAAAAATATCCTGATCAGCCATTTGTAAACCACCATGGCGATGCAAAACCGCGAGTAAAAGTGCCAGCCGATTTTGATCAAGCCCGACAGTCACTCGCCTTGGATTGCCATATACAGAATGATCAACTAACGCTTGAATTTCAACCAGCAATGGACGAGTACCTTCCCATAACACCATTACCGAACTGCCCGATAACATCTCTTCACCACGACTTAAAAAGATTGCAGATGGATTACTGACTTCTTTCAATCCTTGTTCAGTCATAGCAAACACACCTAACTCATTGACTGCGCCAAAACGATTTTTATGGCTACGTAAAGTTCGAAATCGAGAGTCAGCATCACCATCAAGTAAAATTGAGCAATCAATACAGTGTTCAAGTACTTTAGGGCCTGCTAGTGAGCCATCTTTAGTCACATGGCCAACCATAATAATAGCTATGCCTTTGGTTTTCGCAAAACGCGTTAAATAAGCTGCAGTTTCACGAACTTGAGCCACACTACCTGGCGAAGATTGAATATCAGCAAGATGCATAACTTGAATTGAGTCAATAACCATTAACTTTGGCTGTGACTGTTCAGCAAGTAAACAGATCTGCTCAATACTGGTTTCAGACAACATATTAATATTATCTGTCGGTAAACCTAAACGATGTGCACGCATCGCTACTTGTTGTAATGATTCCTCACCAGTTACATAAAGGGTATTCATTTGTGCTGACAGTTTACTCATGGTTTGCAGTAGCAAAGTACTTTTACCGGCACCGGGGTTACCACCAATTAAGATAGCACTACCTGGTACTACACCACCACCAAGTACACGGTCAAATTCAGAAAATCCAGTTGAAAATCTGGGTAAGGCTTCCAGACTAATTTCAGATAATTTTTGGATTTTAGTTTGCCCTGCACCACCGGCATAGCCGGTTAATCGGTCATTGCGTGATGAACTACTAGCTAACCTAACTTCAGTAATGGTATTCCATGCATGACAAGCGCTACATTGACCTTGCCAACGAGGATAGTCAGCACCACAATCATTACAGACATAAGCGCGCTTTACTGTTTTTGCCAAATTCTTCTCCTAGCCTTCACTTAATAAACTGGTAGATAAGATGCACCATAAACCGGTTAAATCAGCATAATTGATGCTGATTCTTGCTTTTTCAACGACTTTAGGCTTTCCATGATAAGCAACACCAAGCCCTGCAATTCTAATCATCATTAAATCATTTGCCCCATCACCAATCGCAACAGTTTGCTCAATAGGAATATCTAAAGAGGTGGCTAATTGTTGTAACATCCGCGCTTTATATTTAGCATCAACAATTTGCCCATTAACTTTACCTGTCAGCTTACCGTTTTTAATTTCTAATTCATTAGCGTGAGCGTCAATTAGTTTTAACTTCTGTTTTAAATGATTTGCAAAATAGGTAAATCCACCCGAAACAATGGCAACATGCCAATTTTTTTTATGCAACTCTTTAACTAAATAAGTTAATCCTGGTGTTAATGGTAGACTCTCTTTTACTTGTTCTAAAATATCTTGATGTGCGCCTTTTAATGTAGCAACTCGTTTACGTAAGCTGGTAGCAAAATCAAGTTCACCACGCATAGCAAGCTCAGTCACTGCAGCAACTTGTTCACCGACACCGTGTAATTTTGCTAGTTCATCAATACACTCAATACCAATTGCGGTCGAGTCCATATCCATGACTAATAAACCTGGAGAATGCAATGTGGGTAAATTATCAATTGGTGAAACATCAATACCTAATGTTAGCGAAATCGATTTGGCTTTTTTTGGCATTACGCCAGCAATACGTACTATTTGATAGGTTTTAATTTTCCAAGATGAAACTACAACCATTGGCATTGCAAGTTGTCTTTGAAATTTTGAAAGCAGTGTTTTATTTAACTTTTTCCCATAAATAATCCAACCCGTTTTACCCGCATTGTAATCCAATGGAACAACTTCACAACCATTTAAAGACAAAGGTAAACCTTGCCAGTATTGAATATTTTCTGGGAGATCATTATAGGTTAATGTATAAGCCATATATCGAAAGTCTTAAAAATGTAAAACAGATTCGGAATTTACCATATCTACTAAAGATTGTCCAAGTAAGGATTATAAGAAGTTATTTCTTAAATTTTACGGCTCAAAAACCCTGTTCCTCAACTTTTTTTGCAAGAAATTTCATTGTTAATCAATATTAATTAGCTTCAGTTTAGAAATGAAGAAAGAATACTAAACAGATAGTCCCCACATACAAAGCTGTTCAAGTGCTGGGCCAATTTTTTCACCCAAAGGGGGTAATTTGTATAACACTTTAAGTGGTGTTTTTTCACCATATACACTACGAGTGATAAGTTCATCTTCCTCCAACTTTTTAAGCTGGATGCTCAGCGTTAATACATTAATCATTTTTAAACAGAGCTGGCATTGTAAAAATGTATTAACTACTTTTTTTTAAAACAGCATAGAAAAAGCCATCGCCGCCGTGTATAGTTGGTAAAAATTGTTTCGTATCACCCACAAGTTGGGCATTGCTGTTTTCTTTTAAAAAACGCTCAATTTGCAATCTGTTTTCATCAGGTAGGATTGAACAGGTAGCATAGACTAAAGTGCCACCTGTTTTTAAATAAGACCAAATATTGGTTAAGATCCCATGTTGCAATTCAGTGAGTTGCGCAATATCACTATCTCGCCGTAACCACTTGATATCAGGATGGCGACGAATTACGCCTGTTGCCGAGCATGGTGCGTCAAGCAAAATTCGGTCAAATTGTTTACCCAAGCACCATTTTTCCGGTGTAAGACCATCACCCACTTTAACTTCTGCTACTTGTTTTAGGCGAGCCAGATTTTCTTCAATACGTTTAGCACGACCTGCATCAACATCTACCGCTAATAAATTTGCTTTAGGTGCAATTTCTAAGATATGGGTTGTTTTTCCACCTGGAGCGGCACACATATCCAAAATTTTCTCACCATTTTGGGGTTCTAACAAATATGCAGCATATTGAGCAGACAAATCCTGTACGGTAACGGCTCCTTCAGCAAAATAAGGTAATTTCGTTACATTTACAGGCGATAATACCCTAATAGCACAAGGCAAATCAGCAAAAGCTTCTGATTCAATTTGCCGTTCAGTTAACAATTGTTGATACTCACTAACTGAATAGTGATTAAGATTAACGCGTAACCACATTGGTGGTTTTTGGTTATTGGCAGAAATGATTGCTTGCCATTTCTCGGGATAAGCTTGCTTAAGACGATTAACTAACCAACTTGGATGCAAAGTTTGAGGTGTTTTATCATCCTGTACAAATTTTCGTTGTAATGATTCTTGTTGGCGTAAAAATTCACGCAATACGCCATTTACTAATCCTTTGAGCGCTGATTTTTTTAAATCATTTACTGCATTAACTGTTTCACCTACAGCTGCATGTTCAGGTATTCTGGTATATAAAATTTGGTAAATACCCACTAACAATAAATAGTGTAGAACTCGATTTTTCCCGGTAAGAACTTTATTCATCAAAGTATGAATATAAAAATTAAGTTCAGGTAAAACACGCATCACACCAAAACAGATTTCTTGCATTAGCGCGCGATCTTTTTCTGCTACTTTATGGCTAAATAACGTTAAGGCCGTACTAAGCGATTGCCCCTCTTCAAGTACATTAAAAATCGCTTTAGCACAAATAGCTCGAATATTTGAGTGTGACTTTTTATTCATAACCAATAATGACCTTAACTCATCAATCTAAATATTTATAAAATTAATGATCCCACCCAACCAGCTATAAACAATGGAATATTAAAATGGGTAAAGGTTGGAATAACACTATCTCTTATATGATCATGCTGACCATCACTGTTTAAACCAGCAGATGTTGCTAAAATAGTATCTGAAGGAGGTGAACCTGCATCGCCAATCGCTCCTGACGCACCAATTAAACAAACGGTTGCTATTGGTGAAAAGCCCAACTGAACACATAAAGGAACATAGATAGCTGCAATAATTGGTACAGTAGAGAAAGATGAACCAATACCAAGTGTAATGATCAAGCCAACTAACATCATCATAAAAGATGCAACTACTTTATTCCCCGCAAATAATGAGGCACTATTAACAACTAATGGTTCTATTTCATGAGTCTGTTTTAATACTTCAGCAAAGCCTTGAGCTGATATCATCACAAAGCCGATCATCGCCATCATTTTGATACCATCGGTAAAGATTCCGTCTGCCTCACCCCATTTAATTGAGCCTGAAGCAATAAAGCAGATAAAGCCAATTAAAGCACCCAAAATCATCGATCCAGTATAAAGTTGGACAGTAAAAGAGAGAATAATTGCTAATAATGAGACGACAAGTGAACGAGTACTTACATTACTAAACTCTTCGGCATGGCTTTCTTCATTAATCAGTTTATATTGTCTCGGTTTACGATAACTAACGAAAATAGCCCAAAGTAGACCAACAAACATACCAAAAGCCGGAATAGCCATAGCATGCATAACATTAACATGGCTAACATCCATCCCCGATGAAATAATATTTTTTAATAAGATTTGATTTAAGAAAATATTACCGAATCCGACAGGTAAAAACATATATGGTGTAATCAAACCAAATGTCATGATACAAGCAATCATTCGTCTATCTAGTTGCAATCTCGACATCACATATAAAAGTGGCGGAATTAACAACGGTATAAAGGCGATATGAATTGGGATGATATTTTGTGAGGAAATACTAACTAACCCGATTATGATAATTAACAACCATTTAATTCGAGTCTTAGCATCATTAGTCGTTAACTGCTTAATGGCTTTGTCAGCTAACAATTCTGGTAATCCTGATTTTGAAATTGCTACTGCAAAAGCACCAAGCATAGCATAAGAAAGCGCAATATTAGCGCCGTTGCTAATCCCAGTATTAAAAGCGTCAATTGTTTCTTTTAATGTTAAATGGCTACATAAACCACCGACAAAAGCACCAATGATTAAGCTAATAACCACATGAACACGGCAAAGCGAAAGGACTAACATTAAAATAACTGCAACAACCACTGCATTTACCGAGGAAAACAGCTCAAGAATAGTATTCATAAATAGATTCTTCGTAGCAAAATAAAGATAGTTATTCTAGGCGATAGATATATAAAGTGCAATTGTTAGTATACGCTTACTAGCGTAAATTATTTTTTAGGTAAGACTAAAGAAAACTTATAATAAATTTAATGCTAACATTGCAAATAAAGAATAACCGATTTGTATCCTTAATGAAAATTGTGTGAATAACTTGCTTTAATTAACGGTAATATTCAATTCATGCTGATATGGTGCTGATAGAAATAAACCTTTATAATACGTTGTCATTATCATAATGTAATCACTACAAGATTATGCAAATTTGCTATACTGTAACGCATATATACTTGGATTAATGTTTTTTATATTAGAGTATCATATCAATTTACAGCTTAAACATTCATTATTAGGTTGGTAAATAAATAACTTAAAATGATTTAAGTATATAGTTAGCAACAAAGTATGAGGTTTATTTTTATGTTTTCTTGGTGGACAAAAATTTATTTTTCACTAATTCAAATTCCTGTTAAACTTTTTGTTAAAAGTAAACCAATTCCTACCGATCCCATTACTGAACTGGACCTCGATATCCATCGTCCAATTTTGTATGTGCTTCCTTATAACTCTCAAATTGATTTAATGGTAGTTAGGTCGCTTTGTCTAAAATATCATTTACCAGATCCTTTATTAG
The DNA here is from genome assembly GCF_026536805.1 of Gilliamella sp. B3482. Classification (NCBI taxonomy): domain Bacteria; kingdom Pseudomonadati; phylum Pseudomonadota; class Gammaproteobacteria; order Orbales; family Orbaceae; genus Gilliamella; species Gilliamella sp. B3482. Next base: position 101,212 of record NZ_JAFNNL010000007.1, read on the forward strand.
GAATTGATATTAATGATAAAACTGTACCTGCTTATATTTATATCGATAAAGGGCCAGGAATTTTTGCTTCAAGTAAACAAAAAAATAAATCTATCGAAATTTTAAGGGAATACATTTCAGCGCATCAACAAAATGATGAACTTGATGTTCAAATGTTGCCTGTATCTGTAATGTTTGGTCGTAAACCAGATAAAGAAGGCAAAAAAATGCCTTCACTGCAAGTGTTAGGTGCTACCTATAAACTTTATAAAATCTTAATTTCTGGTCGTGACTGCTATACTCGATTTTCTCGAACCGTATCTTTTAAAGATATTAAAGTCGACGATAAACAAGATATTTCTGTTTTAGCTCATAAACTTGCGCGTGTAGCACGTATTCACTTTGCTAAACAAAGAGCGGCTTCTGTTGGTCCTAAATTGCCTGTTAGACAGGAAATGCTTAATAAATTATTAACTAACCCAGCTCTTGCTGAAGCAATACAAGAAGAAGCTAAAAGTAAACATATTGGGCTGGATAAAGCCAAGAAAAATGCTTTATCACTTCTAAATGAAATCGCGGCTAATTTTTCTTACCGCATGCTAAGAGTGACTGACTTTGTTCTTACTTGGGCTTGGAACAGACTTTATCAAGGTTTAAAAGTAACAAACGCTGATCCAGTTCGAGAGCTTGCTGAAAATGGACACGAAATCGTTTATGCACCATGTCATCGAAGTCATATGGACTATTTGTTATTGTCTTATGTACTTTATCGGCAAGGATTAGTTCCACCACATATTGCAGCTGGTATCAATTTAAATTTCTGGCCAGCAGGCCCTATCTTTAGGCGCTTAGGGGCATTTTTTATCCGCCGTTCATTTAAAGGTAACAAACTCTATACCGCCGTATTTAGAGAGTATTTAGCAGAGTTATTTATCCGCGGTTATGCCGTCGAATATTTCATTGAAGGTGGGCGCTCACGCACAGGAAGACTACTCGACCCTAAAACCGGAATGTTGTTGATGACAATCCAAACTTTATTACGAGGTGATACACGCCCAATCACAATTGTCCCGGTCTATATTGGTTATGAACATGTTTTAGAAGTTGCCACTTATGCTAACGAGCTGCGTGGCGCTAAAAAAGAAAAAGAAAGCTTGTGGAGCACAATTAAAGCCTTCTTCAAATTAAAAAAACTAGGCTTTGGCTACGTTAACTTTGGTAGCCCAATACCTTTAAATCAATTTTTAAATCAGCATATACCTGAATGGCGAGATGCTATTGATCCTACAGGAACACAGCGCCCTAATTGGTTAACACCAACAACTAATTTGCTTGCGAAACAAATTATGGAGCACATCAATTCTTCGGCTGCGATTAATGCTATGAATTTATGTTGTTCAATATTATTAGCCGCTGATCAATGCACATTAACAAAAGTAAAATTATTAGAGCATTTAGATTATCTTTTAAAATTATTAAAAAACATTCCTTACTCTGATTTGATTACCATTCCCGATCAAACTGCCGAAGAGATGTTTGAACATGCCAAAGAAATGGGTAAATTTGTCATTACTACTGATGAAGTTGGTGAAATGGTGGGGTTAACTACCGAACAAGCAGTATTGATGACCTATTATCGCAATAATATTCAGCATTTACTGATTATACCGGCAATTGTGGCTAGAATTTTACTTAAACATAATCGCATTTCAATTGATGAAGTACTTATGCAGATTAAATTGCTCTTCCCTTTAATAAAATCAGAGCTATTTTTATATCATAATGAAGATCAATTAACTGAATACGTTAATAAAATTATTGCAACTTATGCTGATTTGAATCTAATAAGTTATTCACCTGATAAATTAACATTGAATTACTTAAAAATGTCAGGATTACAGTTGTTAGCGTCATCATCAAGAGATACATTACAACGCTATGTCATTGCATTTTCATTGTTGCAAAAAGATCCAACAATTAGTCGTGCAACCTTAGAAAAAGAAGGACGTTTAATTGCAGAACGGCTTTCAATATTACATGGTATAAATGCTCCTGAATTTTTTGATAAAGGTGTTTTTTCAACACTAGTTGCTTCGCTTCGGGAACAAGGTTATTTAGATGATAAAGGTGATGCAAATTTACCGAAAATCGAAACTATGAATAATATACTTAAACCATTAATTACTAACCGTGTAATGCAAACAATTGATGAAATCAATCCTTAAAAATTAAATTATCTTGGGCTTACTTGATTATTTTGGGTAAGCCGAATAAACTTCAATCATTAAATAAAGTATCTTTTTTTATGCTTTATCACTGTTTTCTAAATAATTTTATTCTTTATAATCTTCATTAACTAATTTAATAAATAGCACCATTGTTTTTTTGACATATGTCAAACTTTTGTGAAAGTATACCTTTATTTCCATTCAATTAAATATTATCATTACAATTAGTAAGGATGTTTATAACATCGAAAAAATTAGATAATAAAATGTAATGTCAGCTTTTTAAGGAGTTCATATGCTATTTAACCGTAGACAGTTCTTTAAGATCTGTGCTGGTGGCATGGCAGGAACAACTGTCGCTACTTTAGGATTAATGCCGAATGTAGCGCTTGCACAAACTCGCCAATATAAATTGTTAAAATCAAAAGAAACGCGAAATAATTGTACTTACTGTTCTGTTGGATGTGGAATGCTCCTTTATAGCCGAGGAGATGGCGCTAAGAATGCCGAATCGTCTATTTTTCATATCGAAGGCGATCCTGACCATCCTGTTAGTCGTGGTTCACTTTGTCCGAAAGGTGCTGGCGTACTCGACTATATTAAAAGCGAACAACGAGTTAAATACCCTGAGTATCGTGCGCCAGGTTCTGACAAATGGCAACGAATCAGCTGGGATGAAGCAATTGACCGCATAGCTCGCTTAATGAAAGCTGACCGTGATAAAAATTTTCAAGAAAAAAATGAACAAGGAACGACGGTTAACCGCTGGACAACTACTGGCTGGCTAGTGACTTCTGCTGCGAGTAATGAAACGGGTTGGTTAGCATTTAAAGTTGCCCGTTCTTTAGGAATGCTAAGCCTTGAAACTCAAGCTAGAGTTTGCCATGGGCCCTCAGTATCTAGTTTAGGTGCGACCTTTGGTCGAGGCGCCATGACCAATAACTGGAACGATATTAAAAATGCTAATGTGGTTATTGTTATGGGGGGTAACGCAGCTGAAGCCCATCCAGTTGGTTTTAAATGGGCAATTGAAGCCAAAATTACTAACGGTGCAGAACTCATAGCGATTGATCCACGCTTTCATCGAACCGCTTCGGTAGCTGATCATTATGTACCTATTCGTGCAGGTTCAGATATCGCTTTTCTACTTGGTATCATTAATTACCTTATCACTAATAACGAAGTCAACTTTGAATATCTTATAACACACTCTAATGCTAGCTTAATTGTGCGTGACGATTTCAACTTTGATAATAATAGTGGATTGTTTAGTGGTTACGATGCAGAAAACCGTCAATACGATCAAACCAGTTGGGCATATCAAAAAGATGAAAATGGTTTTGCATTAAGAGATAAAACATTAAGTCATCCGCGCTGTGTTTGGAATTTACTAAAACAACATGTTAGTCGCTATACGCCAGAAATTGTAAATAAAATAACGGGTAGTCCTGTAGATGGCTTTTTACATGTTTGTCGTTCACTCGCCAGTACTAAAACCAATGATCGTGCGGCAACTTTCCTATATGCATTAGGTTGGACTCAACATACTTATGGTACACAAATCATCCGCACTGCAGCAATGATTCAACTGATTCTTGGTAATATTGGTGTCATGGGTGGTGGTATAAATGCTTTGCGTGGTCACTCAAATATTCAAGGATTAACTGATGTAGGTTTACTGTCTAATCGATTACCTGCTTATCTTGATCTACCAAAAGATTCTCAAACATCGCTTGAACAATACTTAGCAGAAAAAACACCAAAACCTCTTGGTCCAAATGAGGTTAATTTTTGGGGTAATTACCCTAAATTCTTTATTAGTTTTATGAAAGCAATGTATGGTGATAAGGCAACTGGGGATAATAATTGGGGATTTGATTGGTTACCAAAATGGGATAAAACCTATGATATTTTACGTTTTAGTAAAATGATGCGTGACGGACAAGCTAATGGTTTTATTTGCCAAGGGTTTAACCCACTGGCTGCCTTACCTGATAAAAATAGTATTCGTGAGGGATTATCCAAACTCAAATTCTTGGTAAATATCGATCCATTGCCAACTGAAACAGCCGAGTTTTGGAAAAATCATGGTGAATCAAATGATGTTGATCCAAGTAAAATACAAACAGAAGTCTTTAGACTTCCGGCCAACTGTTTTGCAGAGGAAAATGGGACAATTGTTAACTCATCACGTTTATTACAATGGCATTGGGCAGCAGCTAGACCACCTTATGAATCACTTTACGACCCAGAGATTATTGCGCGAATCTATTTAAGAATTAAAGAGCTTTATGAAGAAGAAGGCGGCGTTTATCACGAACCAATTAATAATTTAACTTGGGATTATCAAGATCCTGAAGGTCCGGCAGCCGAAGAGTTAGCAAAAGAGTGTAATGGTCGAGCATTGGCTGACATAACGGACACTAATGGCAACATCATCCTTAAAAAAGGCCAACTATTAAGTGGTTTTTCTCAATTAAAAGCCGACGGAACGACCTCATCTGGAATTTGGATATTTTGTGGTTCTTGGACTGAACAAGGTAACCAAATGGCTCGCCGAGATCCTAGTGACCCATCAGGTAAGGGTATTCATGCTGGCTGGGCTTGGGCTTGGCCGATGAATCGACGTGTACTCTATAATCGTGCTTCTACTGATGAAAATGGAAAACCATGGGATCCAAATCGGATGTTAATCAAATGGAACGGAACAAGTTGGGTCGGCAATGACGTACCAGATTTTACTGCCACATTATCACCAGATTCTGGAGCGGGAGCCTTCATCATGAACAATGATGGATTAGGTGGGCTGTTCTGTTTGAATCGTTTAGTTGATGGACCATTTCCTGAACATTATGAACCATTTGAAACACCAATTTCAAATAACCCAATGCACCCTAAACAAATAAATAGTCCAGTAGCTCGAGCATTTAAAGAAGATTTAGCTCGCTTAGGTAAAGCAGATGATTTTCCTTATGTTGGTACAACATACAGTATTACTGAGCACTTCCACTTTTGGACGCAGCATGCAAGATTAGCTTCAATAACACAACCAGAACAATTTATTGAGCTCAGTGAAAATCTTGCGAATAAAAAAGGCATAAAATTGGGCGATACAGTAAAAGTAACTTCATATCGAGGTTATATCAAAGCCAAAGCAGTTGTGACAAAACGTTTACCTACTTTGACAGTTGATGGTAAAGAGATCGAAACCATAGGAATTCCAATTGTTTGGGGATTCACAGGTCAAACTAAAAAAGGCTTTTTGGTTAATGAATTAACACCGCATTTAGGTGATGCTAATTCACAAACCCCAGAATACAAGTCCTTCTTAGTCAACATCGAAAAAGTTACCACAGCGGCATAAGAAGGAGGATAGATTATGTCATTACAAACTCAAGATATTATTCGCCGCTCAGCAACTAATGCCCTAACACCTGCACCTAGGGCAAGAGATTATCAGCAGGAAGTAGCTAAATTAATTGACGTGACCACCTGTATCGGTTGTAAAGCTTGTCAGGTAGCTTGTAGCGAATGGAATGATCTGCGAGCAGAAGTAGGAAATACCGTCGGCGTTTATGATAATCCAGCTGACTTAGAACCAAAAGCATGGACCGTAATGCGTTATTCAGAAGTTGAAATCAATGGCAAATTCGAATGGCTTATACGTAAAGATGGTTGTATGCATTGTGCAGATCCTGGTTGCTTAAAAGCGTGCCCATCTGAAGGAGCAATCATTCAATATGCTAATGGGATTGTCGATTTCCAATCAGAACACTGTATTGGATGTGGTTATTGCGTCGCAGGATGTCCATTTAATATTCCACGTGTTAGCAAAGAAGATAACCACTCTTATAAATGCACATTATGTGTTGATCGAGTTGCTGTTGGTCAAGAACCTGCTTGCGTAAAAACCTGCCCTACTGGAGCAATTCATTTTGGCACCAAACAAGATATGATTCGCCATGCCGAACACCGAATTGTTGATTTAAAAAAACGTGGATTTGAAAACGCAGGACTCTACAATCCAGAAGGTGTCGGCGGTACTCATGTTATGTATGTACTACATCATGCTGATCAACCTGAACTTTACCATGGATTACCTAAAGATCCTCAAATTAGCGAAATCGTTAAATTCTGGAAAGGCGCATGGAAACCACTATCAGCTGCTGCTTTTGTTGCAACTTTTGGCGGATTACTCTTCCACTACATGGGGGTAGGTGCAGTTGAAGTCGATGACGAAGATATTGAACACGAAAAAGAAGCGGACAAACAAGCAAGAAAACGTTTAGGATTACCTATTTTAGGTCGAAAAAATAGTCCTAATTCAACACAATCGGAGGCTCGTCATGAATAAGAAAGGAATGATATTAAGAACACCACTTATTGTACGCTTCTGTCATTGGTGTATGGTCTGTTTGTTTATATTAACCGCGTTATCAGGTTTATCTTTATTTTTTCCATCAATCAAGTTATTTGGATTATTTCTTGGCACACCACAATTGGTGAGAGCTTTACATCCTATAATTGGTTGTGTGGTATTCATTTTATTAATGTTCATGTTTATCAAATTAGCTCATCACAATATTCCAAATAAAAATGACCTTTTATGGATTAAAAACTTTAAAAACGTGATTATGGGAAAAGAAGAAGGTATCCCAATTGGTAAATATAATGTTGGCCAAAAGTTTTTATTCTGGTGCATTATGAGCTTAATCTTTGTACTATTCGTTACGGGCTTGATAATGTGGCGCCGATATGTATCTGATTATTTTCCTATTCAAATAGTCCGAATCGCAATATTTTTCCACTCTTTTGCTGCTATTTGTCTTATTTTACTGGCTATTGGTCATGCTTATATGGCAATTTGGGTTAAAGGGTCTATAAAAGGGATGATAACTGGATATGTATCACGAGCGTGGGCATTTAAAAACCACTCCTCATGGTACGAAGAAGAAATGAAAAAAGTCTATCAGCAAGAACTTAAAGACAATCAAAAGAACGATATTGAGCCATCATCTCAAACAGAACAAAAACCTGCTTTATAAGAATAATTAATCTCCGCTGATATAAATCAGCGGAATTCTTAGCCTATTAGATTAATGATGGAAAAAATAACAAAATTGGTAATCAAGAATGAGTATAAAAATCATCCCACGAGAGCAGCTTGAACAACAAAACACCGTAATTAGACAGATTCCCTTACTCTTTTATCCATCACCGAAAACACTTTATATTCATCGCGCCGAGCGTTTAAAAACGCTAGCACGAAACAATTCTTTAAGTGATTATTTAAATTTCTGCGCTAAGATTGTCGAGCAACAGGCTATTTTAATCAAAAAACCTATTGATATCTCTCCATCACTTAATAATGATTTTCCGCCATTAAGTTTGGAAAACTTACCATTAAATGATATTTGGCAAGATTATTTATTAACATTATTAAATTCATTTTCAAATACAACCTATCAAATTCAATCTGTTATTGAACAATTAAAACAAAACGATTCCAATCAACTTCAAGAGAAAGCACGCAACTTACTCAATGGTAAATTTACTTTGGTTGACGGTAATGAATCCATATTTATTTGGTCAGCTTTATCAGTCTATTATTGCCAACTAGCTAGTCAAATTAAAGGCAAAGCCGTCGCTGAAAATACCAATGAAAGCTGGCTATGCCCAGTGTGTAATAGTATGCCAGCTGCGAGTATTATTCAGCTTGGTGCAAATAATGGATTAAGATACCTTCATTGTAGCTTATGTGAAAGCGAATGGTATGTACCACGAGTGAAATGTACTTGTTGTGATAATATGCAAGATATTCAATACTTCTCTTTGGATAAAGAATTAGCTGCAATAAAAACCGAGTGCTGTGATGCTTGCCATAGCTATTTGAAAATCTTAGACCAAGATAAAGATCCTCATATCGAAATCATTGCTGATGATATTGCCTCATTAATATTGGATATCAAGACTGAAGAAGAAGGATTTGCAAAAAGTGGGTTAAATCCTTTTGTCTTTGCCCAATAAGAAATTACAAAAGTTAAAAATATTACTTAACATTTTGTAATATTAAGATTAGAATCATATCACTGTACTAGTTTACGAGTTCTTTATGATGAAACGCGCTATAATTTTAATATTGATGTTAGTAATTACGCCATTTTTCTGTTTGGCTAATGCGGTAAAAAATGTTGCGATAACAGCAATTGTTGAACACCCTTCATTAGACCAAATCCGTGATGGAGTAAAAGATGAGTTAACAGCAAATGGATTTAAGTTAAACGATAATTTAAATGTCCAATATCGAAGTGCCCAAGGTAGTAGTGCAACAGCCGCACAAATTGCCAGACAGTTCGTTGCAGCTAAACCAGACGTCATCGTTGCAATTGCAACACCAAGTGCTCAAGCAACAGTTGCCGCAACTAAACAAATACCCGTTGTTTTTGCAGGAATCACTGATCCAATTGCAGCAAAATTAATTAAAAATTGGAATCCCTCTCATAACAATGTCACTGGCGTTTCAGACTATCAAGAAATAGGCCCTCAAATTGAATTTATGAAAAAAGTTGTGCCTAATGTAAAATCTGTTGGTTATATTTATAGTCCTAGCGAAATTAATTCAACTGTAGTGTTAAAAAATCTTCAAAATGAACTTAGCCAACAAAATATTTCATTGGTGGCGGTGCCTGCCCAACGTACAGCGGATATTTCAACAGCAGCCAATACATTGAAAGGAAAAGTTGATCTGATCTACACCACAACAGATAACAACGTTGTTTCAGCTTATGAATCATTAGTTAAATTTGCCAATGAAAATAAAATCCCACTGTTAGCATCGTTTCCTGATGCCATTGAGCGAGGAGCTGTTGCTGCTTATGGAATGAGCTATTACGATGTAGGTCGTCAATCAGGTAAGCTGGTGGCAAGAGTTTTAAATGGAGAAGATCCTGGCAATATTAAACCCGAAATCGGACAAACATTACGCCTTGTCGTCAATACTGATGCAGCCAAAAAACAAGGAATCTCTTTACCTCCTGACGTTATCGGGTCTGCCTATAAAGTTATTGGTCAAAAATAAAATCATATATCTAAATAAAATCAATTCTTTGCCCATTTTAATGGGCAAAGAATGTTCAAAAACCCCGTTCCTCACCGCAAAATTTTTTAAAGTATTATTGATAAGTCTATTCTATTCATAATTCCTTGCAATAAAGTGTATTAAAATATTTACACATATACTTTTTATTAAATCTAGAAAATTATCTGTTTTTGCTTTATAGTAAACGTATAATTAGGTTGGTTGTAAAATAAATATTACAGGAGCACCACATGCGAAATTTAATCATCAAGCTTTTTATGTTACTTAGTTTGTCTGTAGTAACATTTTTTTCATTAGCAGATAATAAATCTGAGCAAAAATATGTCGCGATAACAGCAATTGTAGAACATCCTGCATTAGATAATGTTCGCAAAGGTGTTGAAGATGAATTAAAAGATAATGGCTATATTGTTGGTCAAAATTTAAAATTACAGTTTGCTAGTGCTCAAGGTAGTAGCGCTAATGCAGCCCAAATAGCAAAACAATTTGTTGCTAATAAGCCCAATGTTATCGTTGGTATTGCAACACCTAGCACCCAAGCTCTAGTGGCGACAACCAAAACGATTCCTATCGTATTCACTGCTGTCACTGATCCCGTTGCTGCTAAATTAACACCTAGTTGGGAAGCTTCTAAAACCAATGTAACTGGTGTATCAGATGCATTATCTTTAGAATCACAAATCGATATGATGTTAAAAATTAAACCTGATGCAAAAAATATTGGTTATGTTTATAGCCCAAGTGAAGTAAATTCCACAATTGTGCTTAAAGAATTACAAGTTGCACTTGGAAAACGCGGCATGAAAATTATTGCTGCACCAGCACAACGAACATCTGATATTTCAACCGCCGCAATAAGTTTAAAAGGAAAAGTTGATCTGATCTACACAACAACCGATAATAACGTCGTTTCAGCTTATGAAGCATTAGCGAAGGTTGCCAATGAAAACAAAATTCCTCTTCTTGCATCAGATCCTGATTCAGCTGAACGAGGTGCAATTGCTGCTTTGGGAATGAGTTATTATGACCTTGGTCGCCAAGCAGGTAAAATTGTTATTCGAATTCTTAATGGTGAAAAACCAGGTGATATTCCACCACAGGTTGGTATCATCACACAATTAACTATTAATAAAAAGGCTGCTGAACGCCAAGGTGTCACTCTATCTGAAGAGGTTTTAAAATCAGCAGCAAAAATTGTTGAAAAATAATTTATTAAACCGTTTTAATAACTAAACCGCCTACTTTGGCGGTTACTTTTTTTAGTGGATATTTTCATGTCATTTGAATTTTTATTAGGCTCAGTTGGAATAGGACTTATTTACGCATTAGTTAGCTTAGGCGTGTTTATATCGTTTCGACTACTTGACTTCCCCGATCTAACCGCTGATGCGAGTTTCCCACTTGGTGGGGCAGTATGTGGTTTGTGTATGTATGTCGGTATTGATCCATGGATTGCAACTTTTCTAGGTATGTTTGCAGGTTGTATTGCCGGTGCAATGACTGGACTGTTATATGTTAAACTTAACATATTACAATTACTATCAAGTATTATCGTGATGATAGGCCTTTATTCAATTAATCTAAGAATTTTAGGATTAGGACCTTATCTCATGGATGAAACACCAAGAATGGCTGGTTCGCCTAATCTATCTTTACTCGATGCAAAAACTATTTTCTCTCCATTTATTAATGAAGATTATAGTAATCAATATTTAGTACAACCACTTATGGTTTTAGCTTTTGTTGTTGTATTTTGGTTGCTACTTAACCTATTTTTAAATACCCAAATCGGATTGGCTTTAAGAGCGACTGGTACTAACCAACGAATGGCTAAATCCCAAGGAATTCCAACAGGTGGTATCACTATTTTAGGTATGGCAATTTCAAACGGATTAATCGCACTTGGTGGTTCATTATTTGTTCAAACTCAAGGCGGTGCTGACATTACTATTGGGGTGGGGACTATTGTTATCGGCCTTGCATCAATCATTATAGGTGAAAGTATTTTCCCAACAAAACGCATTTGGGCGGTTATGATTGCTGTTATTTTCGGCGCTATCTTATACCGTTTATTTATTGCCTTTGCACTTAGCAATGAATTTTTACAAGAGATTGGTGTCGGTACAGAGGATTTAAATCTTATCACGGCAATATTGGTTGTTTTAGCTTTAGTCTTACCAAAACAACTGAAAAAATACTCAAAAAGAAGAGGGAAGTAAGCATGATCAATGTTGGGCAACTGCAATTGACGTTTAATCAAGGAACACCAATTGAAAATCATGTATTACGAGGTTTAAATCTCAATATCAGTGAAGGTGAGTTTGTTACTATAATCGGTAGTAATGGCGCAGGAAAGAGTTCTTTACTTAATGTGATTAGTGGTGATTTGATTGCTGATTCGGGACATGTGATTATTAATAATAAAGATGTGACTCGTTGGCCTGCTTGGAAAAGAGCCGGTATGGTTGCACGAGTATTCCAAGATCCTATGGTAGGGACATGTGAAAATCTTACTATCGAAGAAAACTTAGCGATTGCTTATAACCGAGGTAATAGTTTCACTTTACTACCAGCATTAAATCGCAAGCTGAGGGCCTTATTTAAAGAAAAACTAGCAACACTCAATTTAGGTCTTGAGAATCGCTTATCAGATATGATGGGATTATTATCAGGAGGACAAAGACAAGCAGTAAGTCTATTAATGTCGACATTACAACCATCTAAGATTTTATTACTTGATGAACACACTGCTGCACTTGATCCCAAAACAGCACAATTCGTTTTGGATCTCACTAATGAAATTGTTTTAAAAAATAAGTTAACCACAATGATGGTTACCCATTCAATGAAACAAGCTTTAGAATACGGCACAAGAACAGTCATGCTTCATCAAGGACAAGTGGTGCTTGATGTTTCAGGGGAAAAGCGAGATAAATTAACCGTCAATGATTTATTAGAGATGTTCGAAAAAACTCGCGGTGAAAAAGTAACAGATGATGCCCTACTTTTAGGCTAATAATAAAAATTTAAAGCAATATTTATTTAATGAATATTGCTTTTTTCAATCTATTGTTCATTTATTCAATCTCCATTAACACAGAATCTAACACGCTTTTATCCCTCACTATTAATGGTTATTGATTTTGTGAGTATTCTCAAAATCCATATTTTATCTACCAAATTAACTTTGGTTTCATTTAAGCGTTATTCATCCAATCATCCAATCATGAAGTCATTAAACCCTTTAATTTTTAATTTAATAATTTTGTTAATTTAGATGTATTTAGTATTTTAGAAAAGATTACTTTTTCCCCAAATTATCTTGTTACTAAAGATAATATGAAAGAAATTATGATGTTTTTAAGTTATAGGTAAGTAGCATTTAACGCATTAATTATTTAAAGGAAGTGTTTTGTTCTATTCTTTGATTTTCGTCGATTATTAAGCTGCTAAAAATATCAGAGAGATATAGGAATTTATTTGCTCAATAGTATTAAAAATACTGATCCCTAAATGCAAAAAAGCCCAGCATTGCTGCTGGGCTTTCGCTCTAATTTAAAAGTCTGGCGGCACCCTACTCTCACATGGGTAATACCCACACTACCATCGGCACTACGGCGTTTCACTTCTGAGTTCGGCA